>NZ_CEEDHK010000001.1:0-588220 GCF_979254655.1 Pseudomonas sp. AC229 | reverse complement strand
AGGCGTTGAGCTAACCCATACTAATTGCCCGTGAGGCTTGACCATATAACACCCAAGCAATTTGCTTAGCGCAAATTGACGGTGTGAAGACGATTCAAACCGAAAATTCGGCAAACACACAAATTACCGCAACACACCATCACATACCCAATTTGGAGCTGCGCTAACGCGACGCTCCACCCGAATTGCTTGACGACCATAGAGCGTTGGAACCACCTGATCCCATCCCGAACTCAGTAGTGAAACGACGCATCGCCGATGGTAGTGTGGGGTCTCCCCATGTGAGAGTAGGTCATCGTCAAGCTTAAATTCCAAACCCCCTACTCGTGAAAACGGGTAGGGAGTTTGTTTTTGCGTTGAAGAAAAGTGAGGCAAGAGCAGCGGCCTCGCTTTGGAAGATGGCAGCTTGCGCAAGCACGTCCTCCGGCCTTGCCGACTCGGTGTCCGCCTCCACCTAGCGAGCCTGCAGGCAGCTTCACGCTCCTGGGAAACCTGAATTTGATAGCAAGATTCAGCATGCCCCGCCAATGCATCCCCTGATACCGTACGCTCAGCGTCCAATCGTGAGCTATTCGATGAGTTCCGACCCCAATAAACAGACCCGCATCGCGCAAACGCTAAACGACTCGCGCTGGCTTGCCGTGCAAGCGCGAGACAAAACGGCGGATGGTCAGTTCGTCTACGCAGTGCGATCTACGGGTATCTATTGCCGCCCTTCCTGCGCCGCCCGTCAGGCCTTGCCCGAGAATGTTCAATTCCATAACGACTGCTCCGCAGCTGAAGCTGCTGGATTCCGTGCGTGTCTTCGCTGTAAGCCGAACCAAAATTCGCTTGAGGAACAGCAGCGCGCTTTGATCGAACGCGCCTGTCACGCGATAGAACAAGCTGAAACGCCGCCGGCATTAAACACACTCGCGGCCGAGGTTGGGCTGAGCCCCTATCACTTCCATCGCCTATTCAAATCCATTACCGGCGTCACGCCAAAAGCCTATGCCAGTGCGCATCGAGCGAACCGCGTTCGTGACCAACTTAATAAGAACGAATCTGTAACCGACGCTCTATACGAAGCCGGCTTCAACTCCAGCGGACGCTTCTATTCCGTCGCCAACCAAATCCTAGGCATGACCCCGAAAGCCTACAAGTCTGGCGGTGCCAACGTACGTATCCGCTATGCCGTGGGCGACTGTTCGCTCGGTACCATGCTGGTGGCGCAAAGTGAGCGTGGCATTTGCGCGATCCTGTTTGATGACGACGGGCCAGCGCTCGAAGCGGATCTTCGTCGACGATTTCCCAACGCTCGCATCGAGCCTGCTGACCAGGCATTCAGCCAGACGCTCGCTAAAGTCATCGCGTTTGTCGAAGCGCCCGGCCAAGGGCTGGCGTTACCCTTGGATATACGCGGTACGGTGTTTCAGCAGCGGGTGTGGCAAGCGCTGCAAACAATTCCAGCAGGAAAGACCGCCAGCTATCGCGACATTGCCGAAGCTATTGGAGCTCCTCTCGCGGTTCGCGCGGTTGCCGGTGCCTGCGCGGCCAATTCTTTGGCTGTTGCCATTCCCTGTCATCGCGTCGTGCGCAACGATGGCGGCCTTTCAGGTTATCGCTGGGGTATCGAACGCAAGCGGAAATTGCTGGAAAAGGAGCGCGGCTGAGGCGTTAGAGCTACTAGAAGTAGGCGACATAAATTCGTTTCTGCCTATGTTTAGCCCTTTTATCTACCTGATTTAGAAAGGAAAAATCAGCAATCATTCGTATCGATGGTCACTATTGGGCCCTTTCACTTCTGCGAAAAATCTTGGTGAGTACCATAGGCTCCGTACCCACTTACCAGCCCCCAAAAGGAGCCGCAAAATGAAAAGCCAAGTATTCGCCAGCCTGATCCTGGCCAGCCTTTCCGCTAGTGTATTTGCCCTGCCATCCGATCAACCGCAGTTCACTTTCGACGGACAGTTCGTTCGCTCGTCCATGATTGCAGAGGGTGGTGCTGATCGTTCCGGTGCCAACCGCGTAGCCGAAGGTGGTGCAGACCGCACCGGTGCCAACCGCGTAGCCGAAGGTGGTGCAGACCGTACTGGTGCCAACCGCGTAGCTGAAGGTGGTGCAGACCGCACCGGCGCCAACCGTGTAGCCGAAGGTGGTGCAGACCGCACCGGCGCCAACCGCGTAGCCGAAGGTGGTGCAGACCGCACCGGCGCCAACCGCGTAGCTGAAGGTGGTGCAGACCGTACCGGTGCCAACCGCGTAGCTGAAGGTGGCGCTGATCGTACCGGTGCCAACCGTGTGGTTTGATGGTTCGCGTTACCTCACCTGAAAAGCCCGGCCAACCAAGCCGGGTTTTTTTATCGGTGGGTAATTAGTGCCTTTGGATGCACTCATTAAAGAGCTGCAGAATTGGTAAGTTTCGTTGGCTATGTCGCAGCAACATGATCAGCTCGCGGTGAAACGTCAGCTCGCCCAATTCGATGATTCTTACCTTGGCGCCCAACTCAAGCCACAGCCCCGCCAGAGGAATCAGCGTAACGCCCAGGCCGCATTCCACCATCTTCACAATCCCGTCCAACTCATCCAGCTCTAGCGCCACCTGAACATCCAAACGCTGCTCACGTAAAAAGCGGCTCACTAACCGTCCTCCAAACGAGGTCCGGTCATAACGCACCAGCGGGTGCTCGCTCAAGATCTGCAACGGATCGTCGCCACTAACGCCCTCCGGCACCACAAGCACGAACGGTTCCTGGCGAAGCAACTGAGTGTGCAACTCCTTGGGCAGCGGGAAAGGCGGGCGAATCAAAATGGCCACATCCAGTTCGCCGGCATCCACCTGACTCAGTAAGTTGAGCGAAACGCCCGGAACCAGCTTCGGTTCTACCCTCGGCGCAGCCTGTCGTAATCGCAGCAGTGCGCTAGGCAATAAGCCGGTCTGCACGCTGGCAATTGCGCCAATTCGCAACTCGCCGCTGCATTCTCCCGAGCTGTCCACAGTGGCCATCCGGCCAAAAAGGTCCAGCATTTCGCCGGCCATGGGCAGCGCACGTTTGCCGGCCGCATTGAGCACCGCTTGCCGTCCGGTGCGATCAAACAATGACTGATTGAGGGCTCGCTCCAAGTTGCGTATTTGCGCGCTGACCGCCGACTGCGTGAGGCCGATGTGCATGCCTGCCGCCGCAAAGGTGCCGTACCGCGCTACGGCGAGAAACGTCTTTAGTTCGCGCAGCATTCGCTCGGCTCGTCTGTGGGATTGATCGAAATAATTTGTGCTCGGTGCAAAAAATACCGTCTTTCAATTCATAACTACAAGGCTAGACTCAAACCCGAGCAGTTATTCCCACGTTTTGTTGAGGCATTTCGTATGAGTCTTTCCCCCTTTCATTTAGCTATCCCTGTGTTCGATCTTCCTGCCGCGCGCCAGTTTTACGGTGAGACCTTTGGATTGGCAGAGGGCCGCTCCAGCGAGAAGTGGGTCGATTTCAATTTCTTCGGCCACCAATTGGTGATTCACGAACACCCGAAAACCTCTTCCCAGGAACAGGTGATGACCAACGAGGTGGATGGTCACGACGTACCGGTGCCGCATTTCGGCGTGGTGTTGGGGTGGCAAGAGTGGGAAGCGTTGTCCAAACGCCTTCAGGAAAAAGGCCTGATGTTTGTTATTGAGCCGCACATCCGGTTCCAAGGTCAGGTTGGCGAGCAAGCCACCATGTTCCTGTTCGACCCATGCGGTAACGCGCTTGAGTTCAAGGCCTTCAAAGATATCGGCCAACTGTTCGCCAAATAGCAGGGCTCGCACCTTCGCGATATCCTTGGCGCCCTCAACTCAGCCAGGACCCGCTCCCCATGAAAGACCAACTCGTAGAACTGATCAGCAAAATAAGTTCGGGGTGCATGGGCGCCGAGGAAATCGACAAAATCGCGGACGAAGCGGCGCAAGCCTACGCCGATCCGGCTGCCTTTCTGGCGGCTAA
The DNA here is from genome assembly GCF_979254655.1 of Pseudomonas sp. AC229. Taxonomy (NCBI): domain Bacteria; kingdom Pseudomonadati; phylum Pseudomonadota; class Gammaproteobacteria; order Pseudomonadales; family Pseudomonadaceae; genus Pseudomonas; species Pseudomonas sp. AC229. The sequence continues at coordinate 584,261 of NZ_CEEDHK010000001.1, read as the reverse complement.
TCCGGATATCAACTACGACGATACATTCCCCATCCCACTCGGCGAATGGGTAGTGGTGGGGAGCCTGCCGGAAACGGTGCTGTTCCAGGCAGACAGTTACCCCGACCTGCTGCAACAGATCATCGACTCGTTTGGCAAAGAAGTGACGTTCAACATCAAGCCCAAACAACTGCAGAAAACCGAACCGCTGACGGCGATGAACCGGATTCAGGTGCAGCTCAGCGCTTTGAGCCCGGAGACCAAGGGCTACGTGTTGGTGGACTTCAGTCAGCCGCTTGATGACGAGATGCAAGCAGTGTTGGTGTACACCACCGATCTTGAGCGGGTTCTAGAATTGGCCGCAGCGGTGGGCATTGCTGCGGCAGGTTCCTACGAAGCGTTGCGAGTGGCGGTACACGTTTAACCGGTGCTGGCGTCATCGAGGCTGAAGCCTCTCCCACAGGACAACGGTCGTGCGGGAGAGGGCTCCGTAACGTCAGCCTCGTCGACTTAGCTCACCAGCAACCAGGCGCCAGCCCCAGCCGATATCGCGCCAGCAATCCGCACCAGCGGCGCGGCAGCAGACGGCAATACGCGAACCAAGCCATAGCCGGCCGCATGCAACGCCGCAGTCGCCGCTACGAGGCCGGCCGCGTAACCCCACGGGCTCGCCACTTCAGGCAATTCCAGGCCATGCGCCACGCCATGGGCCAGTGCGAACAATGCCGTCAGCGCCATAGCCACGGCCACTGGAGGCCGCACGGCTACAGCCACCAGCAAGCCCAGCGCCAACACGGAAGCGGCAATACCCGTTTCCATAAACGGCAACTGCAGCCCTTCGAATCCCAGTACGCCGCCTAGCAGCATGGTGCCGACGAAGGTCATCGGCAGGGCCCAGCGCGCCAGGCCTTTCTGTTGTGCCGCCCACAGCCCGACCGCCAGCATGGCGAGTAAATGGTCGAGGCCCGAGACCGGGTGAGCGATGCCGGCGAGCAGGCCGCTGCTGTCATGGCCTGGGTGGGCAAATGCAACGGCGGGAGAAAGAAACAGGGCGAGGCTAAATAGGGCTTTACGCACGTTCATGTGAGCTCCTTTTTTGTTAAGACGACAGACGTTTCAGGCAGCGGTAAGCAAGCCCTGTTTCTCGATAAAGGCGATGATTTCGTCCAGACCCTGGCCAACTTTCTGGTTGCTGAACACGAAGGGCTTGTCGCCGCGCATCTTCTTGGTGTCGCGCTCCATCACTTCCAGCGACGCACCAACCATCGGCGCCAGGTCAACTTTGTTGATCACCAGCAGGTCGGACTTGCAGATGCCGGGGCCGCCCTTGCGCGGTAGCTTGTCGCCCGCTGAAACGTCGATTACGTACAAGGTCAGGTCGGACAGTTCCGGACTGAACGTGGCCGAAAGGTTGTCGCCGCCCGACTCGACGATGATCAGGTCCAGGCCAGGAAAGCGACGGTTGAGCTGGTCGACGGCTTCCAGGTTGATGGAGGCATCTTCACGGATCGCGGTGTGCGGGCAGCCGCCCGTTTCCACGCCGATGATGCGTTCCGGCGCCAGTGCTTCGTTTCGTACAAGAAATTGCGCGTCTTCCTGGGTGTAAATGTCGTTGGTCACCACGGCCAGGTTGTAGCGTTCGCGCAGCGCCAGGCACAGGGCGAGGGTCAGTGCGGTTTTGCCGGAGCCTACCGGGCCACCGATACCGACGCGTAGAGGTTGGCTGTTCATGTGTGTCTGTTCCTTTTGGCGATCAAGAGCGGAAGAGGCGGCTGTATTGGCGCTCGTGCGCCATGCTGGCCAGCGCCAGGCCAAAGGCGGCGCTGCCTCGTTGTTCGGGTGCGCAGTGTTGCGCTTGCATGTGGGCTTGCTGCAGCAATGGCAGAAGCTGCGACGTCAGGCGCTGCGCGGCTTGCTGACCCAACGGCAGGGTTTTCATCAGCACCGCCAGCTGGTTTTCCAGCCAGCCCCAGAGCCATGCGGCCAGCGCGTCGTCAGCGCTGATGGCCCAGGCGCGTGCGGCCAATGCCCACATCACGGCCAGACCAGGCTCGGATTGTTGTGCGAGGAAGCTACGGGTGTCGTCGTCCAGTTCAGGCAAGCCTTCAAGTAATTGTTTGAGCGAATAACCCATCTGCCGGCTTTCCTGCTGCAGCTCACGGGTTTCCCGACTGGCACGGTGTTGTTCGCTAAGCGTGGCCAGCGCGGACCAGTCGCCGGCCAGCGCAGCGGTGCAATGGGCCCTCAATAAGGGGGCTTCGAAGCGGGCGAGGTTGAGCAGCAGTTGATCGGCGATCCAGCGCTGAGCGCTGTCCGAGTCGCACACCAGGGCGCGCTCGACCGCCATTTCCAGCCCCTGTGAATAGCTGTAGCCGCCAATTGGCAACTGCGGGCTGGCCAGGCGCATCAACGCCCATGCCGGACTGAAGGGGCCAATGCTCACGTGCGCACGCCAAATTGGTGCAGGCGCGGCGCATAGCTGAACTCCTCGTCGCCAGCGTGGGAATGGTGGTGCCCGCCGCCGTATGCGCCTTGCTCGGGTTGATACGGGGCGTCAATGAGTTCGACGGTCGCGCCTAGCTGCTCAAGCATCGCTTGCAGCACGTAGTCTTCCGGCAAGCGCAGCCAGCCGTCACCCAATTGCAGGGCGACATGGCGATTGCCGAGGTGGTAAGCGGCGCGGGTGAGTTCGAAGGCATTGGCGCAGGTGACGTGTAGCAAGCGTTCAGGGCTGGCGCTGACACGAACGACGCGCCCGTCTTGCGCCTGAAGAAACTCGCCATCGTGCAGCGCCGGCTGGCCACGTTCCAGTAACAAGCCGACGTCTTCGCCGGAGACCGTAAAGCAGCGCAGGCGACTTTTACTGCGTGCGGCAAAGCTCAAGTGCAATTCGGCGTCCCAGCTCTGCTGTGGCTGGATACGGGAATGGATGACCAACATAACGGTGTACCGGCAGATTCAATACCGGTTGCAGAGCAAGGGCGGTGCCAAACCTGCCAGCGCCCGTAGCAACCGGGGCGGGGTAAAAACTGGGGCACTGGTCAGGTTTTATTTGGTGCGCGCGAGGTTGCCGTGCGCCGTAATGGTGCGCTCTGGCGTGGGATTAATTTAATGGGGTTTCGAGCGGCGTTTGCAGGTGAGGTTTTCGGAACGTTGCTTTAGGAGCATCGCGGCTGAAGCCGCTCCTACAAGGGAAACGCGGTAGCGTGGCCGAGAGGGGAACCGCGGTTCAGGAACCATTTATCAGGTAGTGGCGGTTTGCCGCCCCTACATGGCCGGCGGCGGCGTAAATTCGCCACCCTCAGCCAGCAACACGCCGTCGAAAGCCTCTAGAAAGGGGCCGCGGGTTAAGCTGGCAGCGGGTATGTGTCTTGCTAAGGTTAGGTAACGACTCATACCACCAATAAAAACAGCTGTTGGAACCCCTATGCCCAGAGCCTCCCACCATGCGCTGCGCGGCACCTTCCGTGCGTTGCTGTCATCCGAATTCTGCTACCACACCGCGTCGGTGTTCGATCCCATGTCCGCGCGCATTGCCGGCGACCTCGGTTTCGAAGTCGGCATTCTCGGCGGTTCGGTTGCCTCCTTGCAGGTACTGGCAGCGCCGGACTTCGCGCTGATCACCCTGAGCGAATTCGTCGAACAAGCCACCCGTATTGGCCGCGTCGCCAACCTTCCGGTGATTGCCGATGCCGACCACGGCTACGGCAACGCGCTGAACGTAATGCGCACCGTGAAGGAACTCGAGCGCGCCGGTGTCGCCGCGCTGACGCTGGAGGACACCCTGCTGCCGGCGCAGTTCGGGCGCAAATCCACCGACCTGATTCCGGTGGAAGAGGGCGTCGGCAAGATTCGCGCAGCGCTGGAAGCCCGTGTGGATGCGGCGTTGGCGATCATCGCCCGCACCAATGCCGGCGTGCTGTCGGTGGATGAAGTCATCAGCCGCACCCTGGCCTATCAAGCCGCCGGTGCAGACGGCATCTGCATGGTCGGTATCACCGACTTCGAACACCTGGAACGCATCGCCGAGCACCTCACCGTGCCGATCATGTTGGTCACTTACGGCAATCCGTCGCTGCGCGACGATGCGCGCTTGGCCAGCCTGGGCGTGCGCATCGTGGTTGACGGCCACGCCGCCTATTTTGCCGCCATCAAAGCCACCTACGATTGCCTGCGCGAACAGCGCCAAGTGGTTGCCACTGACCTCAGCGCTTCGGAGCTTTCGCACAAATACACGCACCCGGAAGACTATTTGCTCTGGGCGAAAGAGTTTATGGAAGTGAAGGAATAATCCGACCGTTCATGCAGCTCTATGCCGCTTGAGCTTGTAAAAAAACACCCGCGCGCCCATATCTTTCTCTAACGCAAACGAGCGGGAGACAGATCATGGCCGGCGGTTGGGCAAGTGATGGAGCCGTACAAGAGCAGATAGACAGCAGCATCGAAGACGCCATCGCGCGTGCACGCAGCAATCTGCCCAAGGGCGAAAGCCTGAAACACTGCGAAGAATGCGACGCCGCCATCCCCGAGGCGCGGCGCCAAGCCATTCCCGGCGTACGCCTGTGTGTCGCCTGCCAGGCTGAACACGACAAGGCAAACTCGGCCAGCGCCGGGTATAACCGTCGCGGCAGCAAAGACAGCCAACTCCGTTGAACAACTACTGATCAGGCAATTGCCGCCGCTTTCCCGCCGACTGTAAAAACGTAGCGAGCGAAGGGAAAGCAAGGCGAAAGGTGGTGAAAAAAGCGGAGTTGGCTGTAGCCAATGAGCATTTTTGAATCCACCTTTCAACGCCGCTTAACCGAGCGCAGTAGTTTTTTACCGGAGTGACGATGGACTTTAAGGACTACTACAAAATTCTGGGCGTCGAGCCCACGGCAGACGAGAAGGCGATCAAAGCCGCCTACCGCAAGCTCGCGCGCAAATACCACCCTGACGTGAGTAAGGAAAAGGATGCGGAAGTCCACTTCAAAGAAGTGGCCGAGGCCTATGACGTGCTCAAGGACGCCGACAAACGCGCCGAGTTCGATGACCTGCGCAAGTACGGCCAGCATGGCCGGCCGTTCGAGCACCCGCGCGGTCGGCAGCCGGGTGCCGGTGCGTTTACCGATGCCTACGGTGGCGATTATTCCGACTTTTTCGAGTCGATCTTTCGCCGTGGCGGTGGCGCCGAGCAGGCGCGCAACCGTGCTCGCAAAGGCCAGGATGTGGAAATGGATCTGCCGGTGTTTCTTGAAGAAACCCTGACCGGCGAGGCGAAGAAAATATCCTTCCAGCTCCCCGCCGCCAGCGGCCAGGCGGCGCAAAGCAAAAGCCTCAACGTGAAGATTCCCTTCGGTGTCACCGACGGCGAGCGCATTCGCCTGAAAGGGCAGGGCGGTCCCGGCAGTGCCGGCGGGCAGCCGGGCGATCTGTACCTGAATGTTCGCTTCGCACCCCATCCGTTGTTTGATGTTCAGGGCAGCGACTTGGTGCTCACCGTGCCGTTGGCGCCCTGGGAAGCTGCGCTGGGTACAAAAGTCGAGGCGCCGACGCTAAACGGCCGTATCACCCTGACCATTCCGGCCAACAGCCAGAGCGGCCAGCGTCTGCGCATTAAAGGCCGAGGCTTGGGCACCAAAGCCGGAGAGCGCGGCGATTTGTATGCGCAGCTCAAAGTTGTGATGCCAAAAACCACCAGCGACGATGCGCGCAAACTCTGGGAGAAACTGGCGCAGAAAGTCGACTTCGATCCCCGCAGCGAATGGAGCAAATGAGCATGAGCGACCCATTAGGCATGCAAGAACTTTGTCAGACCGTGGCGATTCCCAGCTCACTGCTGATGGAAATCGTCGAGCACGGCATCATCGATCCGGCCGGTCGCGGCCCGGACAGCTGGCAGTTCGATCAGCACGCGCTGATCACCTGCCGCCGCGCCGCACGGCTACAGCGCGAGTTGGAGATGGAATGGTCGGGCATCGCCCTGGCCTTGCAGCTGCTCGACGACCTGGAGCAGGTGCGCCGGGAAAACCGTCAGCTGAAAAGCCAGCTTGGCCGTTTTCTCAGCGAGTAGCGCCGCCGTCAGAACAGCGACCGCTCTGCCTTGAACATGAAGTAATCCTCGCAGTAGCCGTTGTGCCCCGAATACGCCACGCATTGCGGCCCGCTCAACGTGGAGCCGCTGTACGACAGGTTCAGGTCGATGCCTGCCCACGGGCGCGACAGGTTCAGCGACCAATCGTTGAACACCCGCACCACCCCGCCATCGCCGTAGGTCACCGCGTCGTCCAGCGTGTGATTGGCGTACTTCATTGACAGGTTCATGGCCAACGGCGGATTCAGCGCCAAGTCCATTAACAACGTACTGTCGGCGCGCCCCGGCGCCTGGCTGAAGGCGGCGCCGAAGCGGCTGTCGAGCAGGGTCAGGCCGGCGTAATACTCGTTGCTGTCGTTGGCGCTGAAGCCGGGATGGCTGTAGCGGATCAAGCCCATTTCATAGCCGAAGCGGTTGTTGAACGGGCGCTTGAAGCCGCTGTAGGAATCGAGCTCTAGCTGGCTGTCACGGGCGATGCCCATGCTCGGCGACCATTGGCCCAGGTACCAGCCGCTCTCGTGGGTCAGGTCGAGGCCGCCTTGAAAGGTGCCGTTCTGCGCCGGCTGCACCAAACCCTGCGCCATGCTGCGGGTGGGCGTGGTGCCCAGTTGCAAATCGTAGGGGCCCAATTCGCGTTCCATCACCTGGCCGTGGGCGGCGGCGCAGGCAAACAGTGTGGCGGCCAGCAATGTGGCTTTTAACGAGGTCATCAATGTTCACTCCAGATGTTGAGTAAGGAGTGGCTTGCACGCTGGCAGGGGCGCTCAGCCTGTAACGACAGCGGTTGGCACGCTGGCGTTACCCGTGTTTTGTCGCCTGCGGTGGGCTCTCTGTGGAGCTTTTTCTCGCGCGGAACCGCAGGCTAGAGCGGTCCGAGAGTACCGCCATGCGCCGACAATGGGCCGCCATTCGTCGATGGACGCGGAAAAATCGACGGGCTGTCGAAAAGGCCATTACCCAGGCGCAAAGGCGCTGGCTAGACGCTACCAAGACGCTAGTAGGGGTTGTGTCAGTCCAATCGCCCCGGCAGGATGCTTGCCACGCTAACGATCTCGCGTTTTCTTCTGTCGTCTGGAGCGGTGATGTTTTCCCAGATTCTCTCAACCCTCATGCCGGTGTTTTTGATCACAGGTTGCGGGGCGCTGTACGGCCATCTACGCAAACCGGACATGCGTGGCCTCAATACCCTCAACATGGAATTGCTGGTGCCATTGCTGGTATTCGCCGTGCTGGCCGACAGCAAGGCGGCGCTGCAGGACTACGCCAGCCTGGCGCTCGCCGGGGCGGGGATTGTGTTGGGCTCGGGGCTGGTGCTGTGGCCGTTTGCGCGCTGGTTGAAGCTCGACCTGCGCACCTTTTTGCCGCCGATGATGTTCAGCAACACCGGCAACATGGGCTTGCCACTGATGGCCCTGGCATTCGGCGAGAAAGCGCTGCCGGCAGCCGTGGTGCTGTTTATCGTGGAAATGCTGCTGCACTTCACCGTCGGCCTGCGCATGCTCGACCCGGCCACGCCGCTGTGGCGCCTGTACCGGATTCCCGTGGTGCTGGCGACTATCGCTGGCTTGGCCATCAACCTGAGCGGTCTGCACCTGCCGCATTGGCTACTCGAGTCGGCGACCATGCTGGGCACCACCAGCGTTCCGCTAATGCTCTTCGCCCTTGGTGTACGCATGCTCGATGTCGACTTCAGCGCCTGGAAAATCGGCCTGCTCGGCGCGATTGCCTGCCCTGCGAGCGGCTTGATTCTCGCCTGGCCACTTATCCAACTGCTCGACCTGCAAGGCCTGCAACTGGCCTGCTTGTGGGTGTTCGCTGCGCTGCCACCAGCGGTACTCAACTACATGCTCGCCGAGCAATACCACCGCGACCCGCACAAAGTGGCGTCGATGGTATTGATCGGCAATCTGGGCAGTGCGGCGGTTATGCCCGTGGTGTTGGGCCTGCTGTTTTCCGCCGGCTATGGCGCGCCGGTGGTTGCGCCGTAAGTGCTTAACGCTTGGGCAACATCACGGTGAATGTGGTGCCGTCTTCGTGGTTGGAACTCACGTTGACGGTGCCGCCGTGGGCGAGCACCACTTCGTTGACGATAAACAAGCCCAGGCCCAGGCTGGTTTCGCCGGCGCGGTCGCTGGTGCTGCGCACGAGCGGGAAGAAGATGGTGGAGATGGCACTTTCCAGAATGGGCTCGCCCTGGTTGTGCACCACCAGGGTCACGCTGTCGGTTTCACCGAGCAGGCGCACGGTGATCGGCAGGTTGCTGGCGCCGTGTTGCAGGGCGTTGCCGATCAGGTTTTGCAGCAGCTGTTCGATACGGCCCTGATCCCACTCGCCCTCGGTGTCGCCGCTCACTTCAAAGCGCAGATCGCTCAGCGGCTGGCCGGCGCTGGCTTCGTCGATAGCGGCCTGGCAGAGCAGGCTCATGTTCACAGGCGAGCGCACGATGGGCAGGGTGTTGCCCAGCCGGCTGCGCACGAATTCCAACAGGTCGTTAACCATGCCGCTCATGTGCCGGGTGCTGTTGCGGATGCGCTGCACATGGCTGCGGGCTTTGTCGTCCAGGCCCGGCTTGCTGGCCAGCAATTCGCTGGACATGCTCACCGCCTGCAACGGCGCGCGCAGGTCGTGGCCGAGAATGGCCAGGAAAATATCGCGGGAGTGATTGACCTGCTCGGCGTAGGCCGCCGTGGATTCTGCCAGCGCTTCGTCGATCGCTTCGTTGAAGCGGATCAGGTCGCGCATGTGCACCAGTTCCATCTGCACCAGGCTGTCGGTCCACAAGCGGATAACACTGGCGCGCAGATGGCGGAATTCGGAAGTCATTTGCACCAGGTCAAAGCCGACCTGATGGCGCAGCTCGCCGTGGCTGGCGGCAGCCACGTCAAGACTTGGGGTTTTCTCAGGGCCTTCGCCCATGGCTTTGGCCGCGCTTTCCATGCGCGTTTGCGCGGTGTTCATGTCGCGCGCGGCGGCCAGCAGAATGGCCTTGGCATGGTCGCGCAGTTCGACCTTATTCATGCTGTCGGCAGCGGGACGAATGGTCATGGCAAAGGCCTCCCATTCATCGACGATGCGGTCAACGGTGGCGACGATAAACTCGGCAAGACGCATGCTTGAACACCCCGGACAGCTACGACGATCAGGCATATTAGCTGCTTTCGTTGCGCTTGCTAGCGGCGTTTTGCTGGCGTCGGTTTTCAGGGTTTTACCTCGACCATACGGTCATTTTCCAAGCGCAAGGTGATCACCACCGGCAGGCTTGGAAAATTGGGTGGATCGTCTTCGGTGTTGGCCATGGCGGGGATGTTAAACGTGACGGCGCCGCTGGTTTCGTCGCGACTGGCGGTAGCCTTGAGGTCATCAATTGAGCGACGCATGTCACCGCCGATTTGCATCACATCGATCAAGCGGTAATGCGGGTCGCCGGCCTCGTTGGCATCGGGCTCGAACACCGCCAGGTACTGGTTGTAGCTGTTGCCCATGGAAAAGCCTTCCACGGTGAACACGGCCAGCGTCAGGTAATTGTGGCTGCCCAGGTCAAGGTCTTGCGCCAGGGTTGCTTCGGGGTAGCCGGTGGCGAAACTGTCGCTGAGTGCGGCCACCAAGTGTTCGACCTGGATGGTCAGCGCTTTGGGTGGCGCTTCGGGTGTTGTTTCGGCTTCACCGTCGGCATGGGCCAGCACACAGAACAAGGCCAGAGCGGCCGGCAGCAGAGCGATTTTCATACCTGAATATCCGCGAGAACAGGGGTGGCGGATGGTAGAACATCGCGGCTGAAGCCGCTCCCACAGGGTGCACGATTTCTGTAGGAGCGGCTTTAGCCGCGAGATGTTGATCTGCTGCGTGATCTACAGCGTCGTCGCCTTAAACGTATCGCACCCACTCACCTTGCCGCCTTCATAGCCCGCCTTAAACCAACGCACGCGCTGCTGCGACGTGCCGTGGGTGAAAGAGTCCGGCACCACTCGCCCACGCGACTGCTGTTGTAAACGGTCATCGCCAATCGCGTTCGCCGCATTCAAGGCTTCCTCAAGGTCACCCGGCTCCAGCCAGTTCAAGCGTTGCTGTGCATGAAACGCCCACACCCCGGCCAGGCAGTCGGCTTGCAGCTCCTGGCGCACCAGCAGACCGTTGGCACCTTCCATCTTGGCGCCGCTCTGCCTCGCGCTGTCGACCTTGGCCGACACGCCCAACAGTGTTTGCACATGGTGGCCGACCTCGTGAGCGATCACGTAAGCCTGCGCGAAATCGCCAGCGGCGGAGAAGCGTTGAGCCATTTCTTTGAAGAAGTCGAGGTCGAGATAGACCTGATGGTCGCCTGGGCAATAAAACGGCCCGGTGGCTGAGTCGGCGAAGCCGCAGGCGGAATTCACGCCGCCGCGAAACAGCACCAGGGTGGGGTCCTGATACTGCTTGCCGGCTTGTTGGAAAATGGCGCGCCAAGTGTCTTCGGTGTCGCCGAGTACGGAGCGCACGAACTCGGCTTGTTCATCGTTGGCCGGCGGCGCGTGGCCTTCGGTTTGGCTGGGGGCGGTGGAGACGCCAGCCTGGTTGGCCAGTTGCCCGAGAATTTGCATCGGGTCTTGGCCGGTAACCAGCCCAAACACCACGATGATCGCCACGGCACCCAGGCTCAGGCCTTTGCCGCCGCCGATGCGCATACCGCCGCCACCACCGCCGCTGTCGCGGGCATCCACTACGTTGTCGCTGCGTCGGCCTTTCTTCCAGAGCATGGTGTTTCTCCTTTGTGTGGCGCTTGAGTGTTGCCAGTTAAAGGTGCTCGCGCCAGGCCGACGGTCTGTTACATCACTTGCCGTCGTAGTGGGTCAGCACCTGCTCGGCGCCATTACTCTGCACACCGATCACATCATAGGCATCACGAACGTCGCCATGTTCCATCCCTGGTGATCCCATTGGCATACCGGGCGCTGCGGCGCCGATCAAATCGGCGCGAGCACGCAGTTTGAGGATGTCACTGGCGGGTACATGGCCTTCGACAAATTTGCCGTCGATCACGCCGGTGTGACAGCTGCCGAGCTTGTGGGGAACGCCGAGGCGGGTTTTCACCGCGCTCATGTCGGTTTCCACATGGTCGTTCACTTTGAAGCCGTTGGTTTCCAAATGGCTGATCCAGGCTTTGCAGCAACCGCAATTGGCGTCGCGGTGAACATCAATGGCGATGGGCTCGGCGGCCTGCAGGGTGCCGGCGAACAAAAGAGAAGCGAGAGCAAAACGGCGCATGGCGGTAACTCCACGGTTAAAGATGCCGTGCAGCATAGCCGCTGGTCATGGGGCGCCTAAGTGGGTCGCTGTTTATAGATATGTCAGAAGGACAGCAAGGCGCCTACGTTTCCTTCCGGCAGAACGACTATCCTGCAGCCTTTCCCAAACGCTGGAGCGTTCCGATGCTGTTTGCCCGTGTGTTTCTGCTGCTTCAGGCCCTGGTGTTGGGCGGCTTTGGCGTGGCGTATTTCGTGTACCCGCAAGAGATGGCCAATCTCACCGGCATGCTGCTGATGCAAACCGCGGCGGTGGTGGATGTGCGCGCCTACTACGGCGCCTTGCAGCTGGGGCTCGGCGTATTTCTGTTGTCTGCCGCCTTTCGCCCGGCTTACTGGCGCCCGGCGCTGAGCCTGCTGACGCTGCTGTTCGCCGCGCTTGCACTGGGTCGCATCGCCGGTTTGTACCTCGACGGGCTGATTGGCCAGACCTTCAACTTCTACGCCCTGGGTTATGAAGCGGCGTCGGCGCTGTTGGCCTATGTCGGTTTTCGGCGCCTGCCGGCGTAACCGTTCGCACCAAAAGGAGCCCCGTTTTCAGCGTTAGTTTTAAAACGGAGCAGGCGCAAGGCCCGTGCTTGAGCGTAAGCGAAAGAATTCGGCGTTAGCGTAGTGGCACTGTGCTTGCACGACCCTGTGTCTAACAGGGAGAACACAACTATGTTGCTACTGCGCACCAAAGCCCGTCGAGCCGAAGACGACGGCGCCTTGAGCTTGCTGGTGGACCACCTTGACCTGACCAGTCAGTTGTCCACCGTGCAGCCCATCAATACTCGCCTCAACCACTTCGCCCAGACCCTGCATAAACGCTTGGGCGACAGCCTCGCCGCGTCTGTCGATATTGCCGCCCACGCCCCGGAACTGGCGCGCATCGCCAGCGAAACCGAAGCCAGCGGCCAGCGCCTGGCGCAAGCCTCGGAGCTGATCGCCAGCGCCAGCGAAGAAGTCAGCACCACCCTGGACAGCGAGCTGGTGCCGGGTGCCGCGCACGTGGCGAAGCTGGCGGCCGACGTGTCGGCAACCTTGCGCAGCTGCCAGCAAACCGGCGACGCCGTGCTGCGCCAAGTGGATGCGATCGACGCCAGCGAAGCGCAGCTCGAAGGCGTGATCGGCCAACTGGTCGGGCAACTGGAAGAAGTCAGCCAAGTGCTCGGCGTGATCGCCAGCATTTCCCAGCAAACCAACCTGCTGGCCCTGAACGCCGCCATCGAAGCCGCGCGCGCTGGCGAGCATGGTCGAGGTTTCGCCGTGGTCGCCGATGAAGTGCGGCGCCTGGCCGGGCACACCACCGAGGCCACTGGCAAAGTCAGCCAGATTCTCGAACGCTTTCGCGACGGCATGGCCCAGCTCGGCACGGCCGGCCAGCACATGCACAGCGCCGTTGCCGATGGCCGCGACGGCATGACCCGCATGGGCGAAGACCTGCGCAACACCCGCGCGGCCATGGACCAGCTCGACCAGCGCGTCGGCCATATTGCCGCCGGCACCGAACAGATCGGCATCGCGGTGCACGCCATCAATGGCGACGTGCAAAACATTGCCGGGGTGGCGGCCGAGCTGCTCAGCAAAGCCGGCCAGGTGTCCACCCACAGCCAAGCCGTGCGCCGCAGCGGTGACCAACTGCTCGATGGCCTCGGTGCGTTTCGCTTGCAGATTCACAAAGACGTGCAAGCCAGTGTCGAGCGCCTGGCCATGGAAGCGGCGCTGCACGGCGACGTCGCCCGCGCTGAAGACTTTCTGCGCGACACGTTGCGGCGGGATCCGCGCTTTGAATTGTTCTACCTGGTTGGCAGCGACGGCACGCAACTGAGCGAAAACGTGTTTGCCCAGGGGCTGGATAAAGGCGACAGCTGCAAGGGCCGCAACTGGTCGCAACGGCCCTGGTTCCGTGCGGTGGCTGAACAGCTGAGCAGCCACATCACCCCCGTGTACCGCTCCAGCGCCACCGATGCGTTTTGCTTCACTGTTTCGGTGCCAGTGTTTACCGCTAACGGGCAATTGCAGCGGGTGCTGGGGGCGGATGTGCGGTTGTCGGCGTTGGTGTAGGGGAGGGAGACGGTCCGACGATTCGGGGGGGCAGAGGTTTGAGTCGTGCGAAAATCGGCGACACATCCGACATTCTGGATCCCCGCGTGCGCGAGGATGACGGAGGTTTTTTTAAGACTTGCGCAAGACGACGCGCAAAGCTCCGTCAAGCGCGCCTTCACGAGGATGACGGAAGTTTTTCTTAAGACCTCCGCAAGTCGATGCACAAACCCACCGTCATCCTCGCGCACGCGGGGATCCAGGCTCGTTCAGGAGATGAAGCTTGAGCGGCTGACCGCAGCCCTCTCCCCCAGCCCCTCTCCCGCGAGCGGGCGAGGGGAGCCTGACCGCGCGCGATCACGCTAACACCACATTCCCCACCGCCGGCAAGGGCAGCAACGGTGCATGCGGATCCTTGGCAATCGTCTCCCGCCAACTCTCAATCCACTCGCTCGGCTGGTTTTCCCAAACGGCAGCATGCAGCCGCGCCAAGGCCACCGGGTCGCTCAGCAGGGCCATGCGCGCTGCGCCGTCCAGTTGCTTCGGCCCAACCTTCAACGCATGGCGCACCTGCTCCGTGCGCTGCCATTCCAGCGGTTCGGCCTGGCGATGGCGGGCGGTGGCCAGCGCGTAGGCGAGGGCGTTTTGTTTCGGGTCAACTACGGCATGCACGAAGCCGTTGTGCAGCGCGTGCCAGTTGTTTTCGTGGTTGTACTCATCGGTGGCCACCAGCTCGCGCGGCGGTTGGTATTCCTCGGGAATCAGGAACAGTTGCTCGTCTTTAGCCTTCAACCCCAGGCCCACGCGGCTGGACAACACTGACAGCGGAATCGACAGCATCAGCGACCCCACAATCGGCGCCAGCCACCACAGAAAGCTCGGGTTCAGCCACGCCACCAAGGCCGTCCACACCACACCGAGCGCGGTCTGCGGCCCATGGCGCAGCGCGGCTTCGCGCCAGGTGGTGGAACCGTCGTCGCGGCTCGGTGAATGCCACACCGCTTCCCAACCGAGAAACGCTGCCAGCACAAAACGCGTGTGAAACAGCATGCGCACGGGCGCCAGCAGAATGGAGAAAAGCATTTCCAGCAGCATCGACACGGTTACTCGCAGCCTGCCGCCGTAGGCTTTGGCGCCCTTGGCCCAGACCAGCACCACGCTCAGCAGCTTGGGCAAGAACAGCAGCACCACGGTGGTGGAGAACAAGGCGATGGCCTTTTCCGGATGCCATTGCGGCCACAGCGGATACAGCTGGCGCGGCTCCATAAAGTACTGCGGTTCCATCAGCGTATTGGTCGCCAGCAGCGCGGTGGACAGCAGCAAGAAGAAGAACCACAACGGCGCCGACAGGTACGACATCACGCCGGTTAGAAACACCGCGCGGTGCACCGGGTGCATGCCCTTGACCATAAACAGGCGGAAGTTCATTAGGTTGCCGTGGCACCAGCGGCGGTCACGCTTGAGCTCATCAAGCAGATTGGGCGGCAGCTCTTCGTAGCTGCCTGGCAGGTCGTAGGCGATCCATACGCCCCAACCGGCACGGCGCATCAGCGCGGCTTCAACGAAGTCGTGGGACAGAATCGCCCCCGCAAACGCGCCCTTGCCCGGCAGCGGCGCCAACGCGCAGTGTTCGATAAAGGGCTTCATGCGGATGATCGCGTTATGGCCCCAGTAGTGCGATTCGCCGAGCTGCCAGAAGTGCAGGCCCGCGGTGAAAAGCGGCCCATACACACGGGTGGCGAACTGTTGAATGCGCGCATACAAACTGTTCATGCCCGACGCGCGCGGGGCGGTCTGGATGATGCCGGCGTCCGGCGTGGCCTCCATCAAACGCACCAGGCTGGTCAGGCATTCGCCGCTCATCACGCTGTCGGCATCAAGCACCACCATGTAGCGGTAGTCGCTGCCCCAGCGCCGGCAGAAGTCGTCGAGGTTGCCGCTTTTGCGTTTAACCCGGCGGCGGCGACGGCGGTAGAAGATCCGTCCGAACCCTTGGGTTTCGCGGCACAGGTCGAGCCAGGCCTGTTGCTCGGCGACGGCGATGTCCGCGTCGTTGCTGTCGCTGAGCACGAAGAAGTCGAAGTGCGCCACTTCGCCCGTGGCCACCACCGACTCATACGTAGCCCGCAACCCGGCAAATACCCGCGCCACGTCTTCGTTGCAGATCGGCATGACGATGGCCGTGCGCGCCTCGGCAGGTATGGGTTCGTTGCCGGCGCTGGCGCCGGAAATGCGGTACTTGTCGCGCCCGGTGAGCAATTCCAGAAAGCCCATCAGCGCGGTCCAGAACCCGGCCGACACCCAACAGAACAAAATGCCGAACAGCAGCAAAATGCTGCCCTGCAAGAAATACGGCAGCACCTGGGTGACCGTTTGCAGAATGGTTTGCTGGCGCACTTCTTCCCATTCAAAAAACGCCCAGCCCTGGTACGGCATGATGCCTTTCATGTACCAACCGGCGACCAGCGTTTGCCCCAACATCAGCACCAACAGAATGTAGCGGCGAACAGAACCCACATGCCGCCAGCGCGCGGACGGCAGTTCACGCTTGGGCGCGCGCGGCGGATTTTCGCGGCCGCGAAGGGTGCGCCAGGCGCGTACCAACACATTGGTTCGCCAGGGCTCGGGAATCACCCGCGTGCGTTTGATCGGCGGCGTCGCCTTCAGGCGCACGCGGCCTTCGGCATCGGCGTCGAGCAGTTGCGTATCGGTGCTGAGCAAGGTCAGCCGCTGCGCCACGGAGGCATGCACCGCCGCCTCGTTATTCTCGACAGGCTGCGCGGCGAGGCGCTGATGCACGTCCTGCAGCGAGGCACTGTCGCTGAGCGCGGCGCGTTGCGCTTCGCTCAGCGGCAGGTGCGCCAGGTACTCGCGCACGGTTTGGGCGGCTGGCTTATTCATCGGCAGGCAACTGGTTGCTCCAGGTTTCCGTCAGCACCTGCACGGCTGGCGGGGCGGGCGGCACGTCGTTCGCGGGCGCGGTAGGTGCCGGGGCGGCAGCGGGTGTCGGTGCGGCGGCGCTGCCATTGCCTGGCGCTGGGGCGGTGGCCGCAGTGGCGGGTGCTGCTGGAGCTGCTGCTGGTGCCGCTGGCGCTGGCGCTGGCGCCTGGTCTTCATCCACCGCCGCCGGCACCTCAACAGGCAGATCGCGCACCAAGGCCGCGCGCATTTCCACCGGCTTGTTCGGGTCGACCACTTTGAACCGCAAGGTCAGGCGCCAGCCCTTGGTTTCCGGGTTGTAGCGCACGTTGTTTTCCATCAGCTTGGCGTTGTCGTCCAGGCTGATCTGGCTGCGCACTGGCGCGTCTTCCAGCAGGGCTTTGAGGGCCGGGCCTTCGAAGTCGACCAAAAAGGCGATGCTGCCATCAGGCTCGCGAATCAGGTTCGACTGCTTCACGTCGCCCGTGGAGCGCAGCGTTTGTTTAACCGAGGCCAGCTCCTGCGAGCCCAGCGCTTTTTCATCGCTGCTCCAGTGCAAGCGGTAGCTGAAGTCAATCGGCTGACCGGCCTCGGGCAGCGACTCGGGTTTCCAGAAGGCCACGATGTTGTCGTTGGTTTCATCGGCGGTGGGAATTTCCACCAGGTTGACGGTGCCTTTGCCCCACTCACCCTGCGGCTCGATCCACGCGCTCGGGCGTTGGTCGTAGCGGTCGTCGAGGTCTTCGTAGTGGGAGAAGTCGCGACCGCGTTGCAGCAGGCCGAAGCCTTTCGGGTTTTCCACGGCAAAGCTGCTCACGCCCAAGTGCTTGGGATTGTTCAGCGGGCGCCAGATCCACTCATCGTTGCCGGTGTGAATCGACAGGCCGTTGGAGTCATGCAACTCGCGGCGGTAGTTCAGGGTTTTCGGCGGCTGATTGGCGCCGAACAGGTACATGCTCGTCAGCGGCGCAACGCCCAACTGCGCCACGTTTTCGCGCAGGTACATGCGGGTTTTCACATCCACCACCGAGTCGGTGCCCGGGCGCAGCACCAGGCGATAAGCGCCGGTGGCGCGTGGCGAGTCCAGCAGGGCGTAAATCACCAACTGCTTCTCGCCGGCCTTGGGCCGCTCGATCCAGAACTCGGTGAAATGCGGAAATTCTTCGCCCGAGGGCAACGCCGTATCAATCGCCATGCCGCGCGCCGACAAGCCATAGGTCTGGCCTTTGCCCACCACGCGGAAATAACTCGCGCCGAGCAGGGTCATGATCTCGTCCTGCTTGTCGGCTTTGTTGATCGGATAGAGCACACGAAAGCCGGCGTAACCCAATTGTTCGGTGGCCTTGGCGTCGAACTTGAGGTCGCCGAAATCGAAACGGCTGGGGTCGTACTTGATTTCGCTCACCGTGGTGGCGGTGACTTCGTTGATTTTCACCGGCGTATTGAAGTGCATACCCTGGTGATAAAACGACAACTTGAACGGCGTCTTCAGGTCTTGCCACTCGGCTTTTTCGGGGCGGAAGCGGATCTTCTGATAATCCGCAAACTTCATCTCACTGAACTCGGCCGGCAGGTTGCTTTTGGGCACCACATACTTTTGCGCCGCCAGGTCTTTAGCTTTCTGCGCCACGTCGTCCAGGTTGAACGCCCAGAGCTGTCCGGCAGCCATTAACGACACCAGCGCCGCCATGGTGGTGAGGGAATGGCGCAGTCGTTTGCGCTTACCGGTTGCTGCGTTTGGGATGCTGAAAGTCACTGAGGGCTCCTCGCTGTAATCGGGTTGCCAACGAAATTGCTAAGCGAGCTAAGCGAGTTGGCGGGACAAAGTTCCGACTGCAATTGGCTTCAATGATTCCGCGGCGAAGCGTCAAGCACGGCCTGGCCAGGCTGGCGGGGGCTGTGCCCGCGTTGTCCGCCTCCCAGCGAAGCGCCGCAACGGCGGGCGCTGACGAGCGTCGAGCGGCGCTTGGCCAGTACCGGCTTTTTGCCGATGAAAGGTGCGCAAGCGATGCTATTTGTCGCAACGTATGGCCTTTCGCCGGCTCGCGCTTTACGTCGTCCTCGGCGCTGGTTCTAATGCGCGCCCGAAGACGGAGGTCTTCGCCAGCCCCCGCCATTGCAAGGAGCGCAGGCCCGCCATGTTCGTCCCCGCCATTTCTGTTTTCGCCGCGCCGCATCGCTGGAAAACCGCACCGTGAGCTGCTGGGAAGTGCTCGGCCTCGACGCTGAAAGTGATGCGCGTGCGATCAAGCGTCGCTATGCCGAGCTGGTCAAAGTGTTCCGCCCGGATGCTGACCCCGTAGGCTTTCAACGCCTGCGTGAAGCGTACGACCACGCACTGTTCATGGCGCGGCTTGAGAAGGGCGATGCTTCGGTTCAGGCCGATACGCCACCGGCCTCGCCGTCGCCAGGCGCCGATGCACAATGGCTGCACGCGCTGATGGCTACCCTCACGCTCGATGCCCTCGATAACGCCCTGCACACCGCCCGCACCCATGGCGGCCAGGCCTTGTTCGAGCGCGCGTTACTCGCGCACTGTGTTTCGCCACGCCCTGAGGCGCCGGCCTGGACGGCGTGGGCGCTCACCCACTTGCAATGGCTGACGCCCTGGCAAAGTGCGGATCTGCCCCAGGCGCAGCTCGACATGCTGGCGCAGCACCTGTTGCGCCGGCATTGGGCTGAGTTGAACAGTCTGGTGGACGCCGATGACTGGGCACAGGCCATTGCCTGCGTGCAGCGGTTCTATGCCCAGCCCTGGATGCAGTCGGTGGATCACACGCTTAGCTATTCGCAGGCGCTGGTGAACTGGCAGGTGGAAAACGACGCCGTCACGCTCGACTTTTTTCTGAAGACCGCGAAGTTGTTCGGCTGGGGTGAGAACACTGAACGGATGCCGATTGCCCATTGGCAGCGCGACGTTCTGCTCAAGCGTCAGGACGAGCGTTGGTTCAGCAGGAAAATCAACCGGCTATTGGCCGTAAAAGAACCGCGTAACACTGAGGAATCGGCGGCCTGGATGCTGTTCAAACCGCTCGGCGCTGCCCAGCGGCGACGCTTGGCTGATGATTTCATCAAGCTTGACTGGGCCGCCTGCGAGCAAATGCAGCGCATCGCCAACAGCCAGCCGAAGCACCTGTGGCCGTCTGCCGATCCTGACGGCGATGCGGAGCCGTTTGATTGGCAGCGCTACCGCGCCGGCCAACGGTGGCCGGGCGCTTATGCCTGGCTGGTGGTGTTGTGCATCGCGACCTTCGCCCTGATCAACAGCCTGCCGCATTCGTTGCCGGGGGTGCGTGGCCAGACGCCCGGCGCCCCGGCCTGGTTGGTCATCCAAAGCTGCGTAAATGGTGCGTTCGCGGCCTTGCTGCTTAGCGGTGTGCATGGCACATGGAGTTGGCTGGCGCGGCGATTGACCGTCGTCGACTTTGCGCTCGGCAGGTTGTGTGTGCCGGCCTCTGTTTTCTGTGGCGGTGCAGGCCTGCTGCCGTTACGCAACGGCGTGCCCTGCATCGGGCTCGGGGTGGTGGTCGGCGCTCTGCTGGCCAGCACCACGGATCTGTCGCCCTTGCTGGTGTTTGCTTTCGGGCTGCTGGCGAGTGGGCTCGCGGGGGCCTATTCGTTGTTGCAGTTTTTCCGTCCCGGCCTGCGTGCGCCCCGTCTGAGCCTATGGCTGAACGCCAACCTCGAAGGACTGCTCGCGCACGCCATGTGGATAGGCGGCTTGCTGGGCTTGGGCTGGATGCTGTGGTTCAGCACGCCGCGTTAATCATTTTTATTTTCTCGTTTTGGCAAGGAGCGGCGTCAGCATGATTGTCGGCATCGATTTAGGCACCACCAACAGTCTCGTCGCGGTTTGGCAGGACGATAAACCCTGCCTGGTTGCCAATGCCCTCGGCGGTTTTCTCACGCCCAGCGTGGTCGGGCTCGATGACCTCGGCCAGGTTCTGGTTGGTGAAGTGGCGCGCGAACGCCTGCAAACCCACCCGCACCTCACCACGTCGTTGTTCAAACGCTACATGGGCAGCAAGCGCGACATTCAGTTGGGAAAGCGCACCTTCCGCCCGGAAGAGCTCTCCGCGCTGGTGCTCAAAAGCCTGATGGCGGACGTGGAGCGCGCCTACGGCGAGCCGGTAACAGAGGCGGTGATCAGCGTGCCGGCCTATTTCAGCGACGCTCAGCGCAAAGCCACGCGCACGGCGGGCGAGCTGGCCGGGCTTACGGTGGAAAAACTCATCAACGAACCCACCGCCGCCGCGCTTTCCTATGGCCTGCACCGTAAGGAAGAAAGCTCGTTTCTGGTCTTCGATCTGGGCGGCGGCACGTTCGATGTGTCGATTCTGGAACTGTTCGACGGCGTCATGGAAGTGCGCGCCAGCGCTGGCGATAACTTCCTCGGCGGTGAAGACTTCGACGATGTGCTGGTGCAGCGCTTCGTGAAACTGCAAGGCAAGACGCCGGGCTTTCCGGACGCCAACCAGCCCGCTATCCGCAACCGTTTGCGCCGCGAAGCGCAACGCGTTCGTCACGAGCTGGGCAGCCGCGAAGAGAGCGTATTTAGCCTGCGCTTGAACGATCAGCAATGGTCCGAGCGGTTCACCGCCGAGCATTTGCACGAAGCGGCCATGCCGCTGCTCGATCGTTTGCGTGCGCCCATCGAGCGAGCGCTGCGTGATGCCAGCATTCGTGCGGCCGATCTCGACGAAGTGCTGTTGGTGGGCGGCACCACCCGCATGCCACTGCTGCGCAAATTGACCGCCGGCCTGTTTGGGCGAATTCCTTCCATGCACCTCAATCCTGATGAAGTAGTGGCGTTGGGCGCGGCTGTGCAGGCAGCGCTCAAAGCGCGGCACGCGGCGCTGGAGGAAGTGGTGTTGACCGATGTGTGCCCTTACAGCTTGGGCATCGAAGTGACGAACCAAAGTGCGGTGGGCAATGAGCACGGCCATTACCTGCCCATCATCGAGCGCAACAGCGTGGTGCCGGTCAGCCGCGTGGAGCGGGTGCACACCACCCATCCCCAGCAGCGTCAGGTGCACGTCAAAGTATTTCAGGGCGAGAGCCGCCTGGTGAAAGACAACATTTTCCTTGGCGAGCTGCAGATCGAGGTGCCGCCGCAAACCGACAGCCTGCTCGACCTCGACGTGCGGTTTACCTACGACATCAACGGCCTGCTGGAAGCCTTCGTGACCATTGCGCTCACCCAGGAAAGCCACAGCCTGGTGATCGAAAACAGTCCGGGCGCGATGACAGCCGATGAAATTGCCGAGCGCCTGAAGCAGCTGCAAGACCTGAAAATTCATCCACGCGAACAACAGGTCAACAGCGTGTTGGTGGCGCGGCTCGAGCGCTTGTATCAGGAAAGCCTCGGGGAGCAGCGCCAATACGTCGGCACCTTGGCGCAGCAGTTTCAGCAACTGCTTGAAACTCAGGACGAACGGCAGATACGCGTCGGTCGCGTGGAAATTGGCCAACGCCTGGAAGCATTGGAAAAAGGGTTTAACGGGCTATGAACCAGAGTTGCTGGCAGGTGCTGGGCTTAAGCGATGAGAGTGATAGCGGCACCATCAAACGTCGTTATGCCCAACTGCTCAAAGTCACCCGCCCGGACGACGACCCGCAGGCCTTTCAGCGTCTGCGCGAGGCTTATGAAACCGCGCTGCAACAGGCTCGCCGGTCGGATATACACGCGACGTTGCAGGTCGTCGCGTTGGAAATTGAAGCGGTGCAAGCGCCGTCGGAACCTGCGGCCTGGTCCGATCACAACCCCTGGCTAAACGAGATTTTCGCCGAGCTGAGCGTGGCGCAACTCGATGCTCACCTGCTCCAGGCACGTGAGCGCGACTGTCAGCCACTGTTTGAAGCACGTTTGCTGACCCACTGTCTGGCTGCCGGGAATGACGCCATTGCGTGCGTGCAGTGGGCGGTGGACGCGCTGCGCTGGTTAACGCCGTGGCAGTCGCCAGCGCTGGTCCACAAACAGACCGAGCAATTGGCCGTGCAACTGCTGAACGTGCGAATCGCTGAACTCGCCCAGTGGTTGGCAGAGGGGCAGGAAAGCCGCGCATTCGACGGGCTAACCGCCCTGTTGCGCAGCCCCTGGCTGGAAAGCGTGGACCGCCAGGCGCAGGCCCGCGAGGCGCTGCTGGAGTGGTTGGCCAGCGACGAAAACCGCACCCCTGCGATGGTCGAGCGTTTGTTTGATTTGCTGGGCATCGACGACAAACAAGCCCGCGAGTACCGCCAACATTGGGCACTGACCCACTTGCACCACTACTTGGCCAAACAGGCGGTGCTGCGACGACTGCGCAAGCAACTGGCCATGACCTGGCCGGTGCGCCACGAGGAGCAGGCGGCATGGCTGCTGTTCAAAGACATGAGCGCCAGCGAAGGGCGGCGTCTGAGCGATGCGGTGGCGCCGGATGTCTGGGAGGCCTGCGCAACTCTGGAGTTCGAGATGCGCCATGAGGTCCCGGAGCTGGTCCCGGCACTGCGTGAGCAGGGTATTCAAAACTGGCGCAAATGGTTGGCACGCGCCGAAGGGGTTTGGCTGAACCTGTGGTTGATGCTGCTGGTGATGCTGGCCACCGCCGCGCCTGGGTGGGTCAAGATCATGGGCGGCGCGCCACTGCCGGACGATCTCGGCGCCAAGGCGGTGGCCACGGTTGGCGCCGGGGTTATCACGATGCTGCTGGTCCGATGGGTGGGCCGAGGTGTGGACCGCATCGCGCGGCTCCTGGCAGGCACAGACGCCTGGATCAGCGAGCGCCTGTTGCCTCGCTTCGTGGCGAATGACGGGGCCGGTTTTCTGCTACTGCGCCACGGTGTGCCTTGCGCGTTGCTCGGTGCCGTGTACGGCGGTTGGGCCAGCGGTTTGGGCCCCTACGCTCCGCTCTTCGGCAGCGCGGTGGGGTTGGGAGCCGTGGCGTACGCGCTGCAAAACCTGCGCAGCGATGCGCCCACCAGTGGCCGCATGGACGCGCTGCGGGACTTTTGGCAGCGGCGCAAAGCCACATTTGGCTGGGCGTTGGTGGCGGTTCTGATCGTTTGCTTTGTGGCAATACGCAACGTGCAGTTCTCAACGGCTCAGCAGCTAGGTGCTGGTCAATCTTGCCAACAGAAGGTGGGCGAATGGGGCCTCAAATGCGAGCAACGGCCCGCTGGGGCACGGTGAACGAACGAGGCAGCCACCGCTTGGCATAAACCCTGAACCCCCTTCCAAAGGGAGCAGTCGTAACCCATAGACGCAGCCAACTGCGCCGCCGCCCATGCGCGGCCCGCCGATTACCGTGAGGCTTCTATGAGTACGACTCTGACTGGCGAAGGCCTGGAAAATGAGCGCGACGATCTGTTCGCGCTGCACACCCTGCGTTTCACCATCAATGGCGAGCAGCGCCGGGTTCAGGTGCCGGCCTGGACCACGTTGTTGGACATGCTGCGTGAGCAACTGCAACTCACTGGCACCAAGAAAGGCTGCGACCACGGCCAGTGTGGTGCGTGCACGGTGTTGCTCGATGGCAAGCGTATCAACAGCTGCCTGACCCTGGCGGTGATGCACGATGGGGCGGAACTGACGACCATCGAAGGCGTGGCCAACGGCGAAGAGCTGCATCCGTTGCAGCGCGCGTTTATCAAGCACGATGCCTTTCAATGCGGCTTTTGTACGCCGGGGCAAATCTGCTCGGCGTTGGCGATGGCCGGTGAAAACCGCGCCCACAGCAGCGACGAAATTCGCGAGCAAATGAGCGGCAACCTGTGCCGTTGCGGTGCCTATAACAACATTCTGGCGGCCATCGAAGAAGCGTTGCCGGTGTGTCGCGGTGAGCTTGAAACCAGCGCGCCGGCGCTGATCAAGAAGGGGGACGCGGCATGAGTCCCTTTGCTTATGCGCGGCCCACGGCGCTGGATGAAGCCCTGCGGTTGGCCGGGCCACATGCGCGCTTTATTGCCGGTGGCACCAATCTGCTCGATTTGATGAAAGAGAACGTCGAGCGTCCCCAACGCTTGATCGATATCACCGGCCTGCCGCTACACGAACTCACCGATACGGTGGACGGCGGCCTGCTGATCGGCGCCTTGGTCAGCAACAGCGACCTCGCCTGGCACCCTCGCGTGGAGCGCGATTACCCGTTGCTGGCGCAGGCGATTCTGGCCGGGGCCTCACCGCAGTTGCGCAACATGGCGTCCACCGGCGGCAACCTGCTGCAACGCACGCGCTGCCTGTATTTCTACGACACCGCCACGCCATGCAATAAGCGCGAGCCGGGTTCCGGTTGCAGCGCGCTAAAGGGCTTGAACCGTAACCACGCCATTCTGGGCGCGAGTGAACACTGCGTGGCGACCCATCCCTCGGACATGTGCGTTGCCCTCGCTGCCTTGCAGGCCAAGGTGCATGTGGCCGGGCCGCAAGGCGCTCGGGTGATTGCGTTCGCGGATTTTCATCGCCTGCCAGGCGATGAGCCGCAACGCGACAACGTGCTGGCGCAGGACGAGCTGATTACCGCCATCGAACTGCCCGCCGCCGGGTTTGCCGCCCACAGCCACTACCTGAAAGTGCGCGACCGTGAGTCGTATGCCTTCGCCTTGGTGTCGGTGGCGGCGGCGCTGGATATCGACGGCCATGTGATTCGCGAGGCGCGTATTGCCCTGGGCGGCGTGGCGCACAAACCGTGGCGCAACCCGGACGCCGAAGCGGCGCTGGTGGGCAAACCGGCGACGCCCGCGAATTTCCGCCTGGCCGCCGATTTGCTTCTCGACGGGGCCAACGGATTGGGCCGCAACACTTTCAAAATTGAACTGGCGCGCCAGGCTGTGGTGCGTGCCCTCAACGATGCCGCGAAAGCAGGGGAGGCCGCATGAGCGCCACCGTTACAGCCCTTCACACGCCGCTTGAAGCGCCCATGGGCGTGCCACTGGACCGCGTCGACGGCTACGCCAAAGTCACCGGCGAAGCGCGCTACGCAGCGGATTTTCACACGGCCGAGTTGACCTACGGTTGGGTGGTGTCCAGCCCTATCGCCCATGGCCGCATTGTCGATATCGACGCCCGCGCCGCCTTGGCCTTGCCCGGCGTGCTGCTGGTGCTCAGCCACTTGAACCGGCCGGAGTTGGCCAGCTACGACGAGGCGTATATGGACGCCGATGCGGGCGATGGTTCGCCGTTCCGTCCGTTCTACAACGATCGCATTCTCTACAGCGGCCAGCCGGTGGCGCTGGTGGTGGCGAAGACGCTGGAACAGGCGCGCATGGCTGCCGCCCAGGTGCACGTTGAATACCGCAGCGAGCCCCATCACACCGATCTGCGTGAGCAGTTGGGCAACAGCCACAAAGCCCCTGCCGAATTGCCCGAACCGCGCGGCGATGTCGACGCGGCGCTGGCGCGCTCCACCGCCCGCGTCGACGTGGAATACGAGACGCCGATCGAGCACCACAACCCCATGGAGCCTCACGCCTCCACCGTGGTGGTGCAACCCGATGGTGGCCTGCTGATTTACGACAAAACCCAAGGCACGCAAAACTGCCGCACCTTTGTCGAGCAAGTGTTCGGCCTGGAGCCGGGCAGCGTGCGGGTGGTGGCGCATTACGTGGGCGGCGCCTTTGGTTCCGGCCTGCGTCCGCAATACCAATTGACCTTGGCCGTGATGGCCGCGCTGAAGCTCAAGCGCTCAGTGCGTGTGGCACTCACCCGCCAGCAAATGTTCACGTTTGGCTATCGGCCGCGCACCATTCAGCGCTTGAGTTTGGGCGCCGATGCCAACGGCAAGCTGCAAGCCATTCGCCATGAAGCCATCGCGCAAACCGCGAGTTTCGAAGACTTCACCGAACACCTGGTCGAGTGGTCCGGCATGCTTTATCACTGCGATAACGTGGCGCTCGACTACCACCTGGTGCCGCTGGATGTGTACACACCGCTGGACATGCGCGCGCCGGGCGCCGCCACGGGCGTGTTGGCACTGGAATGCGCTATCGACGAATTGGCGTACGCCGCCAACGTCTGCCCGTTGAAGTTGCGCATCGAAAACTACAGCGACCGCAACCAGAACGAAGACAAACCCTACTCAAGCAAGGCCTTGCGCGAGTGCTACAGCGAAGGCGCCGAACGCTTCGGCTGGGCCAGACGTTCGCCCGAGCCGCGCAGCATGCGCGACGGCAACGACCTGCTGGGCTGGGGCGTGGCCACTGGCGTGTGGGAAGCCATGCAGCAGAAAGCCAGCGCCCGCGTGGTTCTCGACGTTTACGGGCGCCTGCACGTCAGCAGCGCCGTAACCGACATCGGCACCGGCACCTACACCGCGCTTACGCAAATTGCAGCCGCCGCCATGGGGCTGGACACCGATGACGTGGCAGTGCTGATCGGCGACTCCAGCCTGCCCACCTCGCCGCTGCAAGGCGGCTCGTTCACCATTTCCTCGGTTGGCAGCGCCGTGCAGCAAGCCTGCGCCGCCTTGCAAAAACAACTGCTGGAAGCGGCGCAACAGCTCGATGATTCGCCCTTCGCCGAGGCCACCCGCGAGCAGGTGGAATTCGCTGATGGCGCGTTGCGTCTGAAGGCCGACCCGAGCCAGCAAGTAGCCCTTGGCGAAATTGTGCGCTGCAGTGGCAGCGGGCATATCGAGGCCCACGTCGACGCTGAACCGGACCAAGAGAAACGCGACCCCTACGCCACCGCCACGCATTCGGCGGTGTTCGTGGAAGTGCGCGTCGACGAAGCGCTGGGCAAGGTGCGCGTCAGCCGTGTGGTCAGCGCCATTGCCGCCGGGCGCGTGGTGAATCCGAAAACCGCACGCAGCCAGATTCTCGGCGGCGTGGTGTGGGGCATTGGCATGGCGTTGCAGGAAGAGACGCAAGTCGACCACAACCTGGGCCGCTACATGAACCACAACCTGGCCGAATACCACGTGCCGGTGCATGCCGACATGGGCGATATCGATGTGATTTTTGTCGACGAGCCCGACACCATCGTCAACGCCCTAGGCTCGAAAGGTGTCGGGGAAATTGGCCTGGTGGGCGTCGGCGCGGCGATTGCCAACGCCGTGTACCACGCCACCGGCAAGCGCATTCGGGAATTCCCGATTACGGTGGAGAAGGTGTTGTAGGCGCGGCCGGTTCCGGCGCGCTGAGGGTTTCGCGGTTGGCCAGGGTGGGGAACAGCTTGTACCAAGTGCCGGTAATCAACAGCGTGCCGACCCCGCCCATGACCACCGCGTTAACCGTGCCGAACCAATGGGCGGTGAGGCCGGACTCGAACTCGCCGAGCTGATTGGACGCGCCGATAAACAAGCCATTCACCGCACTAACGCGGCCGCGCATGGCATCGGGCGTTTCCAGCTGCACGAACGCGCCGCGAATGACCATGCTGATCATGTCGGCCGCGCCGAGAATCACCAACACCAGCAGCGAGAACCACAACGAGGTCGACAACCCAAAGGCGATGGTCGCCACGCCGAACACGCCGACCGCAATAAACATCACGCGGCCCACCTTGCGCTTGATCGGAAAGCGCGCAATCCAGAACGCCATCAACAGCGCGCCCACCGCCGGCGCCGAACGCAGCATGCCCAGGCCCCACGGGCCGGTGAGCAGAATGTCTTTAGCGAATACTGGCAACAGCGCCGTAGCGCCGCCCAGCAGAACCGCGAATAAATCCAGCGAAATGGCGCCGAAAATATCCGGCCGGCTGCGAATAAAACGGATACCCGCCAACAGCGAATGCACTGACGGCCGCTCCTGGCTGAGCTTGGCCTGGTTCTTCGGCAGGCTCAGCATCAACCCGCACGCCAGCACATACAGCGCCGTGGTCGGGGCATACACCCAGATACTGCCAAACGCATAAAGAAAACCGCCCAGCGCCGGGGCGACGATGGTGGCCGTTTGAATCGCCGAGGAAGACGCCGCAATGGCCGCCGGAAACAACGCCGCCGGCACCAGGCTCGGCAACAGCGCTTGTGTGGCCGGCATCTCGAAGGCGCGGGTACTGCCGAGCAAGAAGGCCAGCACAAAAATCATCTCGCGGGTGACATCGCCGCTGGTGCTACCGAGCACCAACGCGAAGGCGATCACCGCCTGACAGCCCTGACAAAACGCCGCCACCTTGCGCCGGTCATAGCGGTCTGCGACGTGGCCGGTGTGCAACATAAACAGCACACGCGGCAAGAACTCCACCAAGCCGACCCAACCCAGGTCCATGACGCTGCCGGTGAGCTGATACATATGCCAACCGATCGCCACCGTCAGCATCTGAAAACCGCTGGCCGTGAATACGCGGGCGAGCCAGAACGTGAGAAACGGAACGTGATGACGCAGCAGCTGGGGCGTGGTGGTGGACATAGTTCATCTGGGGAGTGGGGCGGGGAGGGCAGAGGCTAGCATGGTGGGAGGGCGCCACGGCTCGGAAGCGGCCAGTGATCGCCCGTTTTTTTGGCGGATTGGTGAAGCAACGGCCCCTCTCCCCCAGCCCCTCTCCCGCGAGCGGGCGAGGGGAGACGTACCTCGTCCGCCGGGCTGACGCATTTAACCCCCTCTCCCGCTTGCGGGAGAGGGTTGGGGAGAGGGGCGGTTGATCGACGCTTTTGATCTGGCTCGTGATCTACCTGCCCCATTCATCGCAGGCCGAGTGGAGTCGTCGCGTAGGTTGAGCGGCCGGGAGCCGCGAAGCGAATATCGGGCCATGGATGGTTTGGGCGTACGACTCGAGATTCTGGATCCCCGCCTGCGCGGGGATGACGGTGAGCTAACCCGAGCTGACGTTTCGGTGTCGTCTAAACGCCGGAAAACCTTCGCGCGACAATCCACCACATCAGCCCTCAACCCGCAAAAGCGTTAGGCTTTGACCTACATCAACACGCCATCACGCTTGGCGTGCAGGGCCAAGCCGCCCATCCCGTAACACGCCGCCCTAACAATAATTTCCTGAACCGATCGCAAATTTTCAGGGCTAAACCAAATGCCCCACGAACGCGCGATAACAGATTTCTGACGAGGAATATCCATGTTTGGCTTAGAGGCGCTGGATCTGGCCCGAATGCAGTTCGCGTTCACCATTTCCTTTCACATCATCTTCCCCGCCATCACCATCGGCCTGGCCAGTTACCTGGCTGTGCTCGAAGGGCTGTGGCTGAAGACCCGCGACGAAACCTACCGCGACCTGTACCACTTCTGGTCGAAAATCTTCGCCGTCAACTTCGGCATGGGCGTGGTCTCGGGCTTGGTGATGGCCTACCAATTCGGCACCAACTGGAGCGGATTTTCCGATTTCGCCGGCGCCATCACGGGGCCGCTGCTCACCTACGAGGTGCTCACGGCGTTCTTCCTCGAAGCCGGGTTCCTCGGTGTGATGCTGTTTGGCTGGAACCGCGTGGGCCCCGGTTTGCACTTTTTCTCCACCGTTATGGTGGCCATCGGTACGTTGATTTCCACCTTCTGGATTCTCGCGTCCAATAGCTGGATGCACACCCCGCAAGGCTTCGACATTGTTGACGGGCGCGTGGTGCCGTTGGATTGGTTCGCGGTGATTTTCAACCCGTCGTTCCCGTATCGCCTGATTCATATGTCCATCGCGGCCTTCCTGGCCACGGCGTTTTTTGTCGGCTCGTCGGCGGCCTGGCACTTGCTGCGCGGTCGCGGTAACCCGGCCATTCGGCGCATGTTGTCGATGGCCATGTGGATGGCGTTGATCGTGGCGCCCATTCAGATGGTGGTCGGCGATTTCCATGGCCTGAACACGCTTAAACACCAGCCGGCGAAAATCGCTGCCATCGAAGGCCATTGGGAAAACGTCGGCAACGAACCGACGCCGTTGATCCTGTTTGGCTGGCCCGACATGAAGGCGGAGAAAACCCGTTTCGCCGTGGAAATTCCATACATGGGCAGCCTGATTCTGACCCACAGCCTGGACAAACAAGTGCCGGCGCTGAAGGAGTTCAAGGCTGAAGACCGGCCCAACTCCACCATCGTGTTCTGGACGTTCCGCATCATGGTCGCGCTCGGCATGCTGATGTTGCTGACCGGCGTGTGGAGCCTGTGGCTGCGG
The DNA here is from genome assembly GCF_979254655.1 of Pseudomonas sp. AC229. Lineage (NCBI taxonomy): Bacteria > Pseudomonadati > Pseudomonadota > Gammaproteobacteria > Pseudomonadales > Pseudomonadaceae > Pseudomonas > Pseudomonas sp. AC229. The sequence goes on along the minus strand of NZ_CEEDHK010000001.1, from coordinate 553,960 downwards.
TTTCGCGGTCGGCTGTATGAGTCCAAGCCGTTTCTGTACCTGGCGTTGTGGATGGGGCCTTCCGGCGTCATTGCCATTCTTGCCGGCTGGTTTACTACGGAAGTCGGCCGCCAGCCGTGGGTGGTGTACGGCCTGATGCGCACGGCCGATGCGTCGTCCAACCACAGCTTCGCGCAAATGAGCCTGACCCTGATTCTCTTCGTGGTGGTGTACTTCGCCCTGTTTGGCGCGGGGTTCGGCTACATGATGCGCCTGGTGCGCAAGGGCCCGATTACCGACGAAGGCCGCGAGCCACGCGAAGGCGGGCCGGGGACCAAACGGACACCGGCGCGGCCGTTGTCAGCGCCGGGTGAAGGCCTGGAAACTGACCAGAACCTGGGCAGAGGTAACTGAGTATGGGCGGTATCGATCTTTCGTTGATCTGGGCGGTCATCATCGTCTTCGGCATCATGATGTACGTGGTCATGGACGGCTTCGACCTGGGCATCGGCATCCTCTTCCCGTTTGTGAAAGACGACGGCGAACGGGACATCATGATGAACACCGTGGCGCCGGTCTGGGACGGTAACGAAACCTGGCTAGTGCTGGGCGGCGCGGGCCTGTTCGGCGCCTTTCCGTTGGCCTATTCGGTGGTGCTCAGCGCCTTGTATCTGCCGCTGATTTTTATGCTGCTGGGCCTGATCTTTCGCGGCGTGGCCTTCGAGTTCCGCTTCAAGGCCAAAGAGCACAAGCGCCATCTGTGGGACAAAGCCTTTATCGGCGGCTCGCTGACCGCGACCTTCTTTCAGGGCGTGGCGCTGGGGGCGTATATCGACGGCTTGCCTGTGGTTAACCGCACGTATGCCGGCGGCTCGCTGGATTGGCTCGCGCCGTTCCCGTTGTTCTGCGGCGTGGCATTGATTGCCGCCTACGCGCTGCTGGGCTGCACCTGGCTGATCATGAAAACCGAAGGCCGTTTGCAAAAGCAGATGCACGACATGGCGCGGCCCTTGGCGTTTGTGCTGCTGGGCGTGACCGGCGTGGTCAGCTTGTGGACACCCTTGGCCCATAGCGAAATCGCCGAACGCTGGTTCAGCCTGCCAAACCTGTTCTATTTCCTGCCGGTTCCCGTGCTGGTGCTGGTGACCTTCGTCGCCCTGCTGCGCGCCGTGGAGCGCAACCGCAACTACGTGCCGTTCCTGCTGACGCTGGTGCTGATTTTCCTCGGCTACAGCGGCTTGGGCATCAGCTTGTGGCCGAACATCATTCCGCCGTCAGTGAGCATCTGGCAGGCCGCGTCGCCGCCGTCGAGCCAAGGCTTCATTCTGGTCGGGGCGCTGTTCATCATCCCGTTCATCCTGATGTACACCGCGTGGAGCTACTACGTGTTCCGCGGCAAGGTGACACCGGATCAGGGCTATCACTAGGGGCGCGGCGATGGAAACCAGCGACAAACAACCCTTCTGGAAACGCCTCGGCTGGCTGGTCCTCATCTGGACCGCCAGCGTGCTGGCCTTGGGCGTGGTGTCGTATTTGCTGCGCCTGTTTATGCAGGCCGCGGGCATGAGTACGCCGTAGGGCGAGGCCGGCGTTAAACAAACGCATCCCCTGTAGGAGAGGCTTTAGCCTCGAGCGTTTGATCTCCATCGCCGCCCCGCCTCCTCGCCATCACTCGCATTTGAAATCAATTCTCAACAAAGGTATGTTGCGCTTCCCTCGTTTCAGCCGGAAGCCGCCGTGCCTTCGCCTCTCGACCCTCACTCTGCGGACGACCCGTTCCAGCGCCATGCCGGCGAGCTGCTGCGTTTTTTCCAGCGGCAGTTGAAGTGCGCCGAGTTGGCGGCCGATTTGCGCCAGGAAGCGTGGTTGCGTTTCAGCCGCCGGGAACCCACTGAGGAAATCGGCAACCTGCGGGCGTTTTTGTACCGCATCGCGCGCAATCTGATCATTGACCATCACCGTCAGCAGGAAGCTCGCCCTACCCAAGAAGCCATGGACGATCAGCTGGAATCCGAGCTGCCCGGTCCCGAGCGCATTGCCAGCGGCGCGCAAGGCGTGAGTCGCTTGCAGGACGTGCTCGATGGTTTGCCCGAGCACTTGCGCCAGGCGCTGTTGTGGAATCGGCTCGACGGCTTGACCCAGCGTGAAATCGGCGAGCGCCTCGGTGTCTCGGAAAGCATGGCCGGACGCTATATCCTCAAGGCCCTCGAAACCTGTCAGCAGCACATGGACGCCGGCCAATGACACACACCCAACCCGCCACCGACCTGCCCTTGGCGCAAGCGCGCGAATGGCAGGTGCTGCTGCATTCCGGGCGCGCGACGGCGGCGGACCATGCGCGGCTTGATGCCTGGCGGGCGGCGTCGCAGCAGAACGCCGAGGCGATGCAGCAGGTGGAAAATCTGTGGTCGCTGCTCGGCGAAGTGTCGCGCCCAGCGCCGGCCGCAAACGTGGTCAAGGTGAGGCGGGCCCGTCGCGCGGCGCGCTGGGGTTTGCCGCTGGCCGCAGCCGCCGCGTTGCTGCTGGCGGTGTGGCTGCCCCAAGGCACCTGGGTTGGCCTGTACGCCGATTACCACACCCAGCCTGGCGAGGTGCGCGAGGTGCGCTTGAGCGATGGCTCGGTGCTCACGCTCAACGGTGACACGGCGCTGGATTGGTCGGTAAGCGAGGGCCGCCGCGAGGTGAAGTTGTATCGCGGCGAAGCGTATTTTCAGGTCGCTCACGACGCCACCCAGCCGTTCTTCGTGCTCGCCGGCCCGGCGCAGATTCGCGTCACCGGCACCCGGTTCGACGTCCACTACAGCGGCGACCAGCAGGTTCAACTGGCCGTCAGTCAGGGCCAGGTGCACGTCAGCGACGGCAACCAGCCCGCGCAGTTTGTGAACGCGCACCAGCAGATCGCCTGGCGCAACGGCGCACTGCAAACCCTCGAACCGCTGGACGAAGCACAACGTCTGGCCTGGCAGCGCGGGCGTCTGGTGTTCCGTTCGCAGCCGCTGGTGGAGGTGTTCGCCCAACTGCAACGGGTGCAAGGCAAGCGCGTGCTGTTTCTGGACGAGGCGGCGCGGCGCCTGCAAGTGACCGGGGTATTTGCCAGCGCCGACCCGAACGCGCTGCTGCGTGCCATCGAAAGCAATTTGCCGGTGCGCCTCACGCGTCTGCCGGGGCTGTTGCTGGTTTCTTCACGCGAGCCGGCGGCCCAGTAAATTCGGGGCCTGCGCGGCGGCGCGAAAAATAATCGAAAAAAAATGGCGGCGTCGGTTCAGAAAGCTCGCGCGCTTACGTCTTCTGTTTCTGCAAATGCGAAGTTCTCGCAAAAGAGAACAGAAGCAACAGACCCGGCAGAACAGGACATCACCATGGGCCGCAAGCCACCGCGCGTTTTTCACTCTTTCCTGGCCATTCCATTGGCCTGCGCCAGTCTGGCGGCGTCGGCCGTCGAACTGAACGTGCCCGCGCAAAGCCTGGAAGCGGCGCTGACCGATTTCGCTGAACAGGCCAACGTGCGCCTGCTCTACGACGCCGGCCTGACCCGCAGTCAGCAGGCACCGGCGCTACAGGGTGATTACTCGGTGGCAGACGGTCTGCAGCGCTTGCTGCAAGGTTCTGGCCTGACTTACCGCATCGACGCCGACGGCACCGTGAGCGTGCAGCCGATTCCGGCAGAAACCGGCGCGGTCGAGCTGGACGTAACCAACGTCAACAGCGTGGCCGATGGCCGTCGCGACCTGCCGGAAACCTACGCTGGCGGCGACGTGGCCCGTGGCGCGCGCGTCGGTGTGCTGGGCAACCAAGATATGCAAGACGTGCCCTTCAGCGTGTCGAGCTACACCAGCCAACTGATCGAAAACCGCCAAGCGCAAAGCCTGGGCGAGGTGATGGACAGCGACCCGGCGGTGCGTCAGTCCTACGGCTTCGGCAACTTCTCGCAGGTGTTCGTGATCCGTGGCCTGCAGCTGTATTCCGACGACATTTCGCTGAACGGTTTGTACGGCGTTCTGCCGCGCCAGATCATTTCCACTGAAGCGGTGGAACGGGTGGAAGTGTTCAAGGGCTCGAACGCCTTTCTCAACGGCGTGTCGCCCGGCGGTAGCGGCGTGGGCGGCGGTATCAACATCGTCTCCAAGCACGCAGAAGACACGCCCACCCGCAGCGCCACGCTGGATTACAGCAGCAGCGACCGCGTCGGCGGCAGCTTCGATCTGGGCCAGCGTTTCGGCGAAGACAATAAATTCGGCGTGCGCGTGAACATGGCCAAACGCGATGGCGAAACGGCGGTGGACGACGAGCACCAGCACTTCAGCCTGGTGGCGTTCGGCTTGGACTACCGGGGCGAGCGCCTGCGTGTATCGACCGACTTTGGCTATCAGAAACAGCGGGTCAACGAAGGCCGCTCGGTGGTTTACCTCACGCCCGCCTCGCTAAGCAAAACCCCGAAAGTGCCAGACGCCGACCACAACTACTCCCAGCCTTGGGCGTATTCGCAGATGGAAGACACCTTCGGCATGGCCACTGTCGAATTCGACCTCAACGACAATTGGACCCTCTACGGCGCCGCTGGCGGCAAGTACACCCGCGAGAACGGCGTGTACTCGTCGCTGTACGTCAGCAGCCTGGATGGCAGCGGACGCGTCGGGCGCTTGTACGCCCCGCGCGATGAAGAAAGCCGCAGCGCCCTTGGCGGTTTGCGCGGCACGTTCGATACCGGGCCGGTCAGCCATAAACTCAACTTCGGCTTGAGCGGCAACTGGCGGGAATGGCGTAGCGCGAATGAGTCGACGTCTGAAGCCAATCGCTTGCCGGGCAATCTCTACGACCCTTTCGACAGTCCCATACCACGCGCCACTATCAACGGCGATATCCATGACCCGCGCAAGACCGGATCCTCAATCGCCCGCAGCGCCGCCATTTCCGACACCTTGGGTTTCTTTGACGAGCGCGTGTTGTTCACCCTTGGCATTCGTCGTCAGCAGATCGTCACCAGCGCCTGGAACGCCCGCACCGGTGTGCGCAGCTCGGACTACGACCAAAGCATCAACACGCCCGTGTATGGCCTGGTGATCAAGCCCACGGAGTACCTGTCGTTCTACGCGAACCGCATCGAAGGACTCTCGCCGGGGCAGGTGAGCACGGCAGCGGGAAACCGTGGCGAGATGTTCCCGCCGTATCGTTCGAAGCAAATCGAAGCGGGCGTGAAGCTCGACTGGCAAACCTTCGGCGCCAGTTTTGGCGTGTACCGCATCGAGCAGCCGCAGCTGGTTACCGTCAACAACGTCTCCAGCGTGGACGCCGAGCAGCGCAACCGCGGCATTGAAGTGAGCGTGTTCGGCGAACCGCTGCCGGGCCTGCGCCTGTTGGCCGGCGGTACGTGGGTGGACACCGAACTGCGCGGCACGGTGGCCAGCGTCGGCACCCCGGCACGCACCGTGCGCGGCGTGAACGACGGCAATCGTGCCGTGGGCGTACCCAACTTCCAATACAACCTGAGCGCCGACTGGGACGTGCCGGGCGTGCAAGGCCTGGCCGTCAATGGCCTGTTGCTGCGCACTGGCGGGCAATACTACGACTCGGCCAACGACCTGAGCATTCCCGCCTGGACCCGCATCGACCTGGGCGCCCGGTATGCCTTCAAGCTGGATGAGCGCGATATCACCTTGCGCGCCGGGATGGAGAACGTGGCGAATAAGGATTATTGGGAGTCGGCCAATGGCGGGTACTTGACCCAGGGCGCGCCGAGGACGGTGAAGGTGTCGGCTACGGTGGATTTTTGAGGGTGGGGAGGGTGTTGAGGTTTGATTCGAGTTTGGTGCTCGGCTGACGACTCTGGATTCCGAATCGTCGGACCGCCGCCTTCGCGGGAATGACGGTGGAGGTTTGGGCTGGCTGTCTACTCAAACACTCCCGCGAACTTAACACCCGTCATTCCCGCGAAGGCGGGAATCCAGAATGCGGCGTCGAACTCGGTCTCGGCATTTGGAACCAACCTACGACCTACTTAACCCCCTTCAACACCACAAACTTCGGATTAGCCGCCACCTGTTCAACCCCCCGAAACAGCCGCTTCAACTTGGCGTGATACCCCAGGTGCCGATTCCCCACAATCCACAATTCCCCCCCCGTCACCAACGCCGCCCGCGCCTGCTGAAACATGCGCCACGCGAGAAAATCCCCCACCACTTGCTGCTGATGAAACGGCGGATTGCACAGCACGATATCCAGCGAATCCTCTTCTTGTTCGGCCAAACCATCATCGGCACGAATCGTCACCGCCCGCTCGCCCAGCGCCGCCTGCCAATTCTCGGCGGCCGATTGCACGGCCATGTACGACTCGTCCACCAGCGTCAGCTGCGCATCCGGATTGCCCAGGGCGCAGGCGATGCCCAGCACGCCGTTGCCGCAGCCCAGGTCAGCCACGCGGGCGCTGCCGATGTTTTTTGGCAGGTGCGGGAGGAAGGCGCGGGTGCCGATGTCGAGGCCTTCGCGGCAGAACACGTTGGCGTGGTTGAGCAGCTCCAGGCGCGGCGAATCGAGCAGATAACGGCTGGGGTAGGGCGATGCGACCGGGGCTTTATCGGTCGGCGTCACCAGCAGCAGGCGGGCTTTTTTCACGGCCAGCGAGGCCTGTACCGGGCCGACGTATTGCTCCAGCAAATCGCCAGCGCTGCGTGGCAAGTGCTTGACCATGCCGGCCGCCACCACCCGTGCGCCGGGCGCCAGTTGGCCGTGCAGGCGAATCAGTTGTTCTTCCAGCAGTGCCAGGGTTTTGGGGATGCGGATCAACACCCAATCGAACGGCCCTTGCACGGTTTGGCTGGCCGGCACGAATGGCACGCTGTCGGCCGGCAATCCGTTACACGCCAGGTTATTGCGCAGCGCCAACGCACCGAGGTGCGAGTCGCCGCTGCTGATAATCTGCGCCTTGCCCGCCAGGCTCGCCGCCAATGCGCCAAAGCTGTCATTAAGCAGCAGCACGCGCGCCTCGGGCGCCAGACCCTGTTCGGCCAGATGGTTGAGCAGGTATTCGTCCGCCGCATCGAACGCCTGCAACGGGTCGTCGCGCTGGGGCGGCTGGCGGAACAGGTCGAGAGAAGCGAAGGGCGTGGTGAAAACAGGCATGGTGCGAACCGCTGAAGAGCAAGGGCGGCAATGATGGCGGATGTGCTCGATGCTGCAAAGTGGCGCGAGCCGGGCGCGCCGTTTGGCTGGCTAAAACCCCATGCTTTGCAGGTATTGCCGCGCCGCACTTTGCGCGACACTTGGGCCATCGGCTTTGAAAGGATGTGTGCGTATGACCGCTAGCGACGACAAATTCACCCGCGAAACCTTGCTGGACGTGCGGCCCTGGTCGCCCACCCTGTTCAGCCTGCGTTGCACCCGCGACGCCGGCTTTCGCTTCCGCGCCGGGCAGTTCGCGCGCCTGGGCGTGCAAAAGGCCGACGGCAGCGTGGTGTGGCGCGCGTATTCGATGCTGTCGGCGCCCCATGATGAACACTTGGAGTTTTTCTCCATCGTGGTGCCAGGCGGGGAATTCACCAGCGAGCTGAGCCGCTTGCAGGTCGGCGACGAATTGCTGGTGGAGCGTCAGGCGGTGGGCTATCTGACCCTGGACCGCTTCGTTGATGGCCGCGACTTGTGGTTGATCGGCACGGGCACCGGCTTGGCGCCGTTTCTGTCGATTCTGCAAGATTTCGAAGTGTGGCAGCGCTTCGAACGCGTGGTGCTGGTGTACAGCGCTCGCAGCAGAAGCGAGCTGGCTTATCAGGACATGATTGCCGGCCTGATGCAGCGCGATTACCTGGCCGAATACGCCGACAAGTTTGTCTACGTGCCCATCGTTACCCGTGAAGAAGTGCCCGGCGCCTTGCATGGCCGGGTCACCGGTTTGATCGCCAGTGGCGAGCTGGAAAAGGCGGCCGGCCTTGCGCTGACGCCAGAGCATTCACGGGTGATGCTGTGCGGCAATCCGCAAATGATCGACGACTGCCGCGCCGTGCTGAAGACCCGCGACATGCAACTGAGCCTGACCCGCCGGCCAGGCGCGGTGGCGGTGGAGAATTATTGGTAAATGTCGCGTTCAATTGTGGGAGCGGCCGGGCGGCGATCCGCTTTGGCCGCGAGCTTTTTTCAGCCGGCGTGTTTCGCTGAAAACTCGCCGATTACTTCGTCAAAAATCGCCAACGCCTGCGCGACCTGCTCCGGGTTCACGATGCACGGCGGCACTACGTGAATGCGGTTTTCGACGATAAAGGTCAGCAACCCCCGCGCCTGAAACGCTGCTTTCATCTGCGCCATCACCGGCGGCGCCAGCGGCGTTTTCTTCTGCCGGTCGCTGACCAGTTCCAGCGCCCAGAACAGGCCAATGCCACGGGCTTCGCCGATCAGAGCGTGTTTGGCGGCCAGCGCTTTAAGGCCGGGGCCGAGGTATTCCTGGCCGATCATGCGGGCGTTGTCGACGATGCCTTCTTCAGCCATCACATCCAGCGTGGCAACGATCGCGGCCATCGCCAGCGGATGCCCGGAATAGGTCAGGCCACCGGGGAAAAAACGGTTCTCGTAGAACTCGGCAATCGGCTGCGAAATCATCACGCCACCGGCCGGCACGTAGCCTGAGTTCACGCCTTTGGCGAAGCAGATCAGGTCGGGCACCACGTCGAAATTATCCATCGCCAGCCAGGCGCCGGTGCGGCCGAAACCGGCCATCACTTCGTCGAGAATCAGCACAATGCCGAACTCGTCAGCCAGCGCCCGCACGCCTTTCATGTAGCCCTTGGGCGGCACCAGAATGCCGGCGGTGCCAGGCACGCTTTCGAGCAGAATCGCCGCCACCGAATTCGGCCCTTCGCATTCGATAATTCGGCGCAGGTGCTGCAACGCGCGCTCGCATTCCTGCTCTTCACTGCCGGCGTAGAACTCGGTGCGGTACAGGTACGGATTGAAAAAATGCACATGGCCTCGGGCGAATTCATTCGGCACGCGGCGCAAGTCGCCGGTGGCGGCAATCGCCGAGCCGGTGCTGCCGTGGTACGAGCGATAGGCCGAGAGAATTTTGTCGCGCCCGGTGAATTGGCGGGCCATGCGCATGGCGTTTTCGTTGGCGTCGGCACCGGCGTTGGTGAAGAACACTTTGCTGAAATTGGCCGGTGCGTGGGACAGGATGCGCTTGGCCGCTTCGCCGCGCATCAGGTTGGCGGTGGCGGGCGCGACCGTCACCAGCGAGCCGGCCTGTTCTTGAATGGCGGCGATCACTTTCGGGTGTTGGTGGCCAATGTTGGTGTTGACCAACTGGCTGCTGAAATCCAGGTACTGATTGCCGTCGTAATCCCACAGCGTGCAACCCTGGCCGCCGGCGATCACCAACGGATTGAGGGCGCTCTGGATCGACCAGGAGTGGAACACGAATTGGCGATCGAGGGCGTGGACGTAGGCGTTGGAAATCTCGGTGCTCATGGCGGACCTCGCGAGCTGGACGGGGAATGGCGCCACCTTAGGAATAAACGCTGGCGGGGTCGTAGGGCCAGATGGGGGGAAAGGGTGGGTCAGGGGATTTTTCGTTTGCAGGTTGCCCTCTCCCCTAGCCCCTCTCCCGCAAGCGGGCGAGGGGAATCTAACCGCGTACGCTGCTGGTCTCCCCTCGCCCGCTTGCGGGAGAGGGGCCGGGGGTGAGGGCCGAATTCACCGCAATTCCATCTGGCCCATCGCAGCAGCCCATCTGCCCCTATCCAATCCAGCCAGCCCCGCTAGTCTTACCCCATCCCACTTCACCAGGAGCCTGCCATGGCCCACGCCTTCGAACTCAACCGCGCCCCCGCCGCCGAGGTGCTTGCCGCCGACCTCAATACCCCCGCCATCCGCGAGGCGCGAGTCGACCTGGCGGCGTGCTTTCGCATGGCCGCGCACCTGGGCATGGGCGAGGGCATCTGTAATCACTTCTCGGTGGTGTTGCCCGGCCATCCGCAGTTGTTTCTGGTCAATCCGTATGGCTTGGCGTTTGCCGAAGTGACGGCGTCGTCGTTGCTGATCTGCGATTTCGAGGGGCGGGTGGTGCTGGGTGACGGCAAGCCCGAGGCCACGGCGTTTTTTATCCACGCCCAATTGCACCGTTTGAACCCGCGCGCCACGGCGGCCTTCCACACCCACATGCCCAACGCCACGGCGCTGTGCATGCTCGAAGGGGAGCCGTTTGTATGGGCCGGGCAAACGGCGCTGAAGTTTTATCAGCGCCTGGCCGTGGACGAGCATTACAACGGCCTGGCGCTGGACAACGCCGAAGGCGAGCGCATCGCCCGCGCGGCCGGCAATGCTGATGTGGTGATGCTGAAAAACCATGGCCCGCTGGTGCTGGGGCCGAGCATTGCCGAGGCCTGGGACGACCTTTACTACCTTGAACGCGCCGCCGAGGTGCAGCTCAAAGCCATGAGCAGCGGCCGCCCGTTAAAACCCGTGTCCCATGAAATTGCCAGCGCGGCGAGCAAGCAGATGCTGATCGGCAACGCCGAGAGTGCGCGGCTGCATTTGGATAGCGTGAAGCGGCAGTTGGCCAAGCGCGAGCCCGAGTACAGCGTTTGATTGGGGCGCGCGATGCTGGTTAAACGCATCGCGGCTAAAGCCGCTTCCACACGGTTGCGGTGGGGGGCTAGATAGCCACCAACCCGCGCACGCCATCCGCTTCCATGCTCTCGCCGCGTCCCTGCTGCACGATCTCGCCGCGTGACATCACCAGGTACTGATCGGCCAGCTCTGCGGCGAAATCGTAAAACTGCTCCACCAGCAAAATCGCCATGTCGCCCCGGGCGGCGAGCTTTTTGATTACTGCGCCGATTTCCTTGATCACCGAGGGCTGAATGCCTTCGGTGGGCTCGTCGAGAATCAGCAGGCGCGGGTTGCTCGCTAGGGCGCGGCCAATCGCCAGCTGCTGTTGCTGGCCGCCAGACAAGTCGCCGCCGCGACGCTGTTTCATTTCCTTGAGTACCGGGAACAGCTCGTAGATAAACGCCGGCACTTCCTTGGCCTGTGAACCGGGGAAACGCGACAGGCCCATTAGCAGGTTTTCTTCCACTGTCAGGCGCCCGAAAATTTCCCGGCCCTGGGGCACATAGGCGATTCCGGCGTGCACGCGCTGGTGCGGTTTGAACTCGGTGATGGGCTTGCCTTCCCATTGCACTGCGCCTTCTTTGGACGGGATAAGACCCATCAGGCACTTGAGTAACGTGGTTTTGCCCACGCCGTTGCGGCCCAGCAGGCAGGTGACTTCGCCAACCTTGGCCTCGAACGACAAGCCGCGAAGAATGTGGCTGCCGCCGTAGAACTGGTGGAGTTTTTCGACTTGAAGCATGTATGTGTCCCTGGTCTGGTGGGGCAAGGGCAACGGCCCCTCTCCCCCGGCCCCTCTCCCGCAGGCGGGCGAGGGGAGCAAAACAAAGCGCGATCAGTCCCCTCTGCCCACGAAGTGGGAGAGGGTTAGGGAGAGGGTTTTCCTACCGCCCCAAATAAACCTCAATCACCCGTTCATCCGCCTGCACATCGGCCAGCGAGCCTTCGGCCAGCACGCTGCCTTGGTGCAACACCGTGACGTGGTCGGCAATGGAGCCGACAAAGCCCATGTCGTGCTCCACCACCATCAGCGAGTGCTTGCGCGCCAGTGACTTGAACAGCTCGGCGGTGAACTCGGTTTCGGCGTCGGTCATGCCCGCCACCGGTTCGTCGAGCAGTAGCAGTTGCGGGTCTTGCATCAGCAACATGCCGATTTCCAGGAACTGTTTCTGCCCGTGGGACAGCAAACCGGCGGGGCGCTGCCGCGAGCTGTCGAGGCGAATGGTGGTCAGCACTTCGTCAATGCGGTCGCGCTGCTCGCCGCTCAGTTTGGCGCGCAGGCTGGCCCACACCGACTTGTTGGTTTTAAGTGCCAGCTCCAGGTTTTCAAACACGCTGAGGGCTTCGAATACCGTAGGTTTCTGGAACTTGCGACCAATGCCGGACTGGGCGATTTGCACTTCGCTCATGCGCGTCAGGTCGAGGGTTTCGCCGAAGTAGGCTTTGCCATTGTCGGGCCGGGTTTTGCCGGTGATCACGTCCATCATCGTGGTCTTGCCGGCGCCGTTCGGGCCGATGATGCAGCGCAATTCACCCACGCCGATGTACAGGCTCAGGTTGGTTAATGCCTTGAAGCCGTCGAAGCTGACGTTGATGTCTTCCAGGGTCAGGATGGTGCCGTGGCGCACGTCCAGGCCTGGCCCGGCGGCACGGCCCAAACCCAGGGAGTCGCGGCTGGTGCCGGCGTCGCTGTTGGGGTTCTGGTTCGCCGGATCGTAAGCCGGTTCGAGCATGAATTCGGGTACGGGCGTGGCGCGCATTTACTGTTCCCCCTTTTTACGCAGCAAGCCGATCACGCCCTTGGGCAGATACAGCGTCACCAAGATAAACAAGGCCCCCAAGGCGAACAGCCAATACTCGGGAAAGGCCACGGTGAACCAACTCTTCATGCCATTCACCAGCCCGGCGCCGAGCAGCGGGCCGACGAGGCTGCCGCGACCGCCAAGCGCCACCCACACGGCCGCTTCGATGGAGTTGGTCGGCGACATTTCGCTGGGGTTGATGATGCCCACCAGCGGCACATACAACGCCCCGGCCAGGCCGCACAGCACGGCGCTCAGCACCCAGATGAAGAGCTTGTAACCGCGCGGGTCGTAGCCGCAGAACATCAGGCGGTTTTCCGCATCGCGCAGGGCAGTGAGCACCCGGCCGAATTTGCTTTTCGCCAACCGCCAGCCCAGCAACAGGCTGGCGGTGAGCAGCGCGACAATTGCCAGGAATAACACCGTGCGGGTGCCTTGGGCGGTGATGTCGAAACCCAGAATGGTGCGGAAGTTGGTGAAGCCGTTGTTGCCGCCGAAACCGGTTTCGTTGCGGAAGAACAGCAGCATGCCGGCGAAGGTCAGGGCCTGGGTCATGATCGAGAAATACACGCCCTTGATCCGCGAGCGGAAGGCGAAGAAACCGAACACCAGCGCCAGCAAACCGGGCGCTAGCACCACCAGGCACATGGCCCAGAGGAAATGCTGAGTGCCGGTCCAGTACCACGGCAATTCGGTCCATGACAGAAACACCATGAATGCCGGCAGGCCGTCGCCGGCACTTTCGCGCATCAGGTACATGCCCATGGCATAACCGCCGAGGGCAAAGAACAGGCCGTGGCCCAGCGACAGCAAACCGGCGTAACCCCACACCAGGTCGAGCGCCAGGGCGACGATGGCGTAGCAGAGAATCTTGCCCACCAGCGTCAGCGTGTAGGCCGACACCTGCAGTGGGTTGTCGGCCGGCAGCAGGTGCAGCAGCGGCAGAATCACCAGAATGGCGAGCACCACGGCGCCCACGGCGAGGGTCAATTTGGGGCCGGCTTTTTGCGCCAGCGTAAGGCTTATTGGCTGGTTCAATCGATCACCCGACCTTTCAGTGCAAAGAGGCCCTGCGGACGCTTCTGAATAAACAGAATGATCAACGCGAGGATAAGGATCTTGCCCAGTACGGCGCCGATCTGCGGTTCCAGAATTTTGTTGGCGATGCCCAAGCCGAAGGCGGCCATGACACTGCCCGCCAGTTGCCCGACGCCGCCGAGTACCACCACCAGAAACGAGTCGATGATGTAGCTCTGGCCGAGGTCCGGGCCGACGTTGCCGATCTGGCTCAGCGCCACGCCACCGAGGCCGGCAATGCCGGAGCCGAGGCCGAAGGCGAGCATGTCTACGCGCCCGGTTGGTACGCCGCAGCAGGCGGCCATGTTGCGGTTCTGGGTGACGGCGCGAACGTTGAGACCCAGGCGGGTCTTGTTCAGCAGCAGCCAGGTGAGCAGCACCACAAACAAGGCGAAACCGATGATCACCATGCGGCTGTAAGGCAGCACGAGATTGGGCAATACCTGCACGCCGCCGGACAACCACGCCGGGTTGGCCACTTCCACGTTTTGCGCGCCAAACAGCACGCGCACCAGTTGGATAAGAATCAGGCTGATGCCCCAGGTCGCCAGCAGGGTTTCCAGTGGGCGGCCATACAAGTGACGAATTACCGTGCGCTCCAGCGCCATGCCGATGGCCGCCGTGACGAAAAACGCCACCGGCAGCGCCACCAGCGGATACAACGCCAGCGCATCGGGGGCGAAGCGCTGAAAGAGGATTTGCACCATGTACGTGGAGTAGGCGCCGAGCATCAGCATTTCGCCGTGGGCCATGTTGATCACGCCCAGCAAGCCAAAGGTGATCGCCAAGCCAAGGGCCGCGAGCAGCAGAATCGAGCCAAGCGACAAGCCGCTAAAGGCTTGGCCCAGCAGCTCGCCGAACAGCAGTCGACGCTTCACTTGCGCCAGACTGGTTTCGGCAGCGGTGCGCACGCCGGCGTCGGTTTCAACCGCCGGGTCGAGCAAGGTTTCCAGCCGCGTGCGCGCCAGCGGCTCGCCGGTGTCGCCCAGCAGGCGCACGGCGGCCAGGCGAATGGCCGGGTTGGGGTCGATCAGCTGCAAGTTGGCCAGGGCCAACGACAAGGCGTCGCGCACGGTGTCGTCGTCTTCGCTGGCGACCCGGGCATTGAGCAACGCCAACTGCGCCGGCTTGGCGCTTTTTTGCAGTTGCTGGGCGGCGTTCAGGCGCACGGTCGGGTCTTTGTCGAGCAACTGGTGACTGGCTTGCGCGGTGCCGATCAAACCGCGCAGGCGGTTGTTGAGCGGGATTTTCTTCGGCGTCGACGCCGGTTGCGCCTCGCCACCTTCAGCGGCTTGCCAGCCGGTGTCGGTTTGCAGGAACGGGGCTTTATTGCTGTCGCTCGCCAAGCGGCCTTGTTGCAGCGCCTCGATCAGCGGCAGGCGATTGGCGTCTGGTTGCGCGGACCAGGTTTCCAGCAGCGTCGCCTGTTTGGCGGCGTTAGCGGCAACGAAGTCGGCTGCATCGCCAGCCTGCACGGCAGGCGCCAGCAGGGTCAGCAACAGCAGAAAAAATAATGGGGGGCGGAGCAGGGCAGTGAGCATGGAAGCGTCCTTGAGGGTGGTGCCGGACGAAGGGTGCAGGGTGCGTTAGCCGCAGCCCTCTCCCCCAGCCCCTCTCCCGCAAGCGGGCGAGGGGAGACAAGCCAGGCAGCGCAGGTTTCAAACTGTGCGCCGCTCAGGCCCCCTCTGCCCACGCAGTGGGAGAGGGCTGGGGAGAGGGTTTTGTCTTTTCGAGCGGAACCGTCTTACTTCGACTTAACCGCGTAATCCGGCTTCTTGTCGTTCCCTGGGATGTACGGGCTCCACGGTTGGGCGCGTACCGGGCCTTCGGTTTGCCAGACCACGTTGAACTGCCCGTCTTCCTGAACCTCACCGATCATCACCGGTTTGTGCAGGTGGTGGTTGGTTTTGTCCATGACCATGGTGTAGCCGTCAGGCGATACGAATTCCTGGCCCGCCATGGCTTCGCGCACTTTGTCGACGTCGGTGGTGCCGGCTTTGTTGACGGCTTGCGCCCACATGTTGATGCCGACATACGTGGCTTCCATCGGGTCGTTGGTGACCGCGGTCTGGTAGTTCGGCAGGTTCTTCGCCTTGGCGTAGGCCTTCCAGCTGTCGACGAATTTCTTGTTGGTGGGGTTATCCACCGACTGGAAGTAGTTCCAGGCGGCCAGTTGGCCCACCAGCGGTTTGGTGTCGATGCCGCGCAGTTCTTCTTCACCTACCGAGAACGCCACCACCGGCGTTTCGGTCGCTTCGATGCCCTGGTTACCCAGCTCTTTGTAGAACGGCACGTTGGAGTCGCCGTTAACAGTGGAGATCACAGCGGTTTTGCCGCCAGCGGAGAATTTCTTGATGTTGGCAACGATGGTTTGGTAGTCGCTGTGGCCGAACGGGGTGTAGACCTCTTCGATGTCTTTGTCGGCTACGCCTTTGCTGTGTAGGAAGGAACGCAGAATTTTGTTGGTGGTCCGCGGGTACACGTAGTCCGTGCCCAGTAGGAAGAAGCGCTTGGCGGCGCCGCCGTCTTCGCTCATCAGGTATTCAACGGCCGGAATCGCCTGTTGGTTTGGCGCAGCGCCGGTGTAGAACACGTTCGGCGACATTTCTTCGCCTTCGTATTGCACGGGGTAGAACAGCAGGCCGTTGAGTTCTTCGTACACCGGCAGCACCGATTTACGCGACACCGAGGTCCAGCAACCGAAGGTCACGGCGACTTTGTCCTGAGTCAGCAACTGGCGGGCTTTTTCAGCGAACAACGGCCAGTTGGAAGCAGGGTCGACCACAACCGGCTCAAGCTTTTTGCCGAGCACACCACCTTTGGCGTTGATTTCATCGATGGTCATCAACGCCATGTCTTTGAGCGACGTTTCCGAAATGGCCATGGTGCCGGACAGCGAATGCAGAATGCCGACCTTGATGGTCTCGGCAGCTTGCAGGGTGTAAGGGAACAGGCCGCTGAGCAGCAGGGTACTGGCAGCGAGGGTAGCTTTGAGGAACGGGCGGCGTTTCATCGGGGGAAGCTCCTGGGCGGTCCGTGCACATCACTGGTGGAAGGCAGATGGTTTTTATCAGTGGGTGCGCTTGTCTCTAAGGCACCAATCTCTAGCCACAGCGGGTAGTTGCGTGAAGCCCGGCTGCGCGTCAAAGCAATGGCAGCATCCGTGCCAAATCGCGCAAACCGCGTGGCCATGGGGTTAACCGCCTGCTCCGCTTCCCAGTGCGCTTATTCAATGCGCCGTATTGGTGCATTTTTCCGCTGTTTTTCCTAGCGCGGGCGCGTTTGTGTTCTGTTTTGTCGCTTTCAGAACAGGACAGGCAGAATCGTGCTTGCGGTGCTGTCTGGATATACAGTAGTCTGAGCGCCTTCTCCAGGTCGGAACCTTCCCCGCTTCCGGCCCATTAAGCAGCTCTTTTATCGAGCTGCTTTTTTTTTGCCCGCCAGTTGCCCGCACATATCCTACGAAGCCAGCGAACCGCAGCGCTTTTCGTGGCGTTATCTACCTGCTGGAAAGAACTGTCCGAGTCGCGCTTCGGACGTGGGCGATGTGTTTGCACAAGAACCCTTATTACCTTGTTTCCCCGGCAGCCAAAGCGCGTGTCGCAAGTTTCTTAATGGTTTTTCAGTCAGGAGAAGTTCATGGGTCGCTCGCAATCAATAGCGGAAATGCAAGCCAAAGAAGATGAGTACCGGGCGTATATAAACAAGATCGAAAATGAACTTGAGGAAAAAGCAAAGAAACATAGCGATGAGATGCAAGCGAAGATCGACAGTTTCTACAAAGACAACGATTACGATAAAACCGACTTTATCTCCGGCCGTAACTCCGACTTTATGCAGGCGTCTGATTGGTCGCTCGGTAATGTCCAGAAAATAATCGAATCCATTGCCAAGGCCGTATTGGGCGGTGAAGGCAAAGTGCCTTCGGGGGTAGAAGTCAATAAATCCATTGATCTCGGTAAATCGGTTTCCAATTTAACCAATCTTCAAAGCTATGTAGCTGGCAAATGCTTTGAAGTATTGGGCGGCATCGTCGAGAGCTTCGGCAGTGCGAGCTCGGTGTCGTTTAACTCTTCCTACAAGAGCCAACCGCTCGGCAACGGCATGCATCTTTTTGCTACGGTGGTTTGCGATTCCTACAAATCGACCAGCTTTTTCGAGAACCAGCAGATCTACCAATACTTGTACATCTATGAAGTGAAGTACTCGGTAGGTGAAGCGCAAACACAAGCGAAGATGGAGCTGACCCGACTTTACGAGGATCAAATCGCCACGTTTACGCAGAAAGTCCATGGTTTTCTTGATCAGCTGGCGGCGGACAAAATTACCGCCGAGCAGTATCAGTCCAGTGTTGAAATCTACAGTCAGTTAATTGCGAACAGCACGAAGTCGCTCGCCGGATTGCGCGCCAAACTTATGCTGGCAGCTCGCTGATATTGTCCATTCGCAGCGCTTATTTGCGCTGCTCTTGTCACCCGTTAGAGAATTGATATGAGCTATGAAATTGCACTGTGGCGCGTGCCTGCGCCGGTTGTTAAAGAAGGCAAGTATTCAAGTGTTATTGAAGATCGCGGTGTGCTGAAAAAAGCCATTGCCGATAGCAACTCAAACTACCTGTTTAGCGAAGTCGGGCCGGGCGTACAGCCGCTGGCCATTATTGGCACGCGCATGGAAATAGCCGCCTACCTGATCGGCAAGAAAGACAAAAAAGTCGTGAACAAGATTGCAGCCCTGCCCGACATCTACATGGGTGTAACGCCATACAAAAAGGGCGAACGTTTTCGCGGGTTGTTTCCCGCTCACGACTTCGGCATTCAGCTGTTCGGCCAGTTAGCCAAATTCTTCCCCAATGTGGCTGATCTCAAGGTTCCAGCCTTTGTCGACGCCGCCGGGCTGCCGGGCGATGCCAAGGAGCTGTTGTCAGTGTTGGAACGCTTCAATCGCGAGCAAGGCGAGTCCCAGGGTGATCTGATTTATTTGAAGCTCAGCTACTTGTCGGAAGACCAGATGAGCAAGATCGGGACTTCCGAAGTTTCGTTCGCCTCCATCCTCAACTTGCTCGCTGTCGCGAATAAAAAGTGATCGCCTTGAGGAGGCCGCGATGAACATCGACAACACCACTTACCGCTCGAAGTCTTTTGATAGCCGGGTCTGTTTTCTGGTGATGCACTACACCGTGGGTGACTTCGCGCGGTCAGTAGCCGAGCTCACTGCACCGCAGTCGGTCAGCGTGCAATACATCGTGCCGGATCCCACCGATCCCAGTTACCTGGCGGCCGGGTTTTCCGGCGTGCGTATCTTCAATCTGGTGGATGAGCAGTACCGCGCGCGCCATGCCGGTGTAAGCAACTGGCGCGGCCGCAGCAACCTGAACGACACCAGCATCGGCATCGAAATCGTCAACACGGCGCACGACGGTGAGCACGGCGAAATCATCTTCGTGCCCTACAACCGTGAGCAAATCCAGGCGGTTAAAGAGCTGGCGGCGGACATTCTGCGGCGCTATCCGACCATCACCCCGCTCAATGTTGTGGGCCATTCCGATATTGCGCCCACACGTAAAAGCGATCCGGGGCCGTTGTTCCCTTGGTACGAACTGTACGAAGCCGGTATCGGTGCGTGGTACGAGGAGGAGGCTAAAGCGCGCTTCTTGCAGCAGTACGCGAAGGCTGGGGTGGATGCACGGGACGTGGTGAAAAAGCTCGGTCAACTGGGCTACGACATTTCGGTGGCGAGCGACGCCGACGGTATCAAAGCCTTGTTGCGCGCCTTCCAGATGCACTACCGGCCGAGCAACTACAGCGGGGTGCTGGACGTGGAAACGGCGGCCGTTCTGGCGGCACTTGTCGAAAAATACTGCTGAGTACCCACGCCATGTTGATCACCGAAGCACAACTGCAGCAGGTATTTCCCAAGGGGCAGGGCGTTGTAGGCGCGTTTGTGCCGGACTTGAACGACGCCATGCAGGTATACGAAATCAACACGCCAGCGCGCGTTGCTGCGTTTATTGCCCAGGTAGGTTTCGAAAGCGCGCAGTTCACCCACCTGGTCGAAATGCTCGGCTACAGCACCGAGCGCCTGGCCGCGCTGTGGCCCAACCGTTTCTGCGGGCCGGACGGCAAACCCAATGCACTGGCGCAACAGCTGGGCGGTCACTCTGAGGCGATTGCCAATTCGGTGTATGCCAACCGTCTTGGAAACGGTCCGCCAGAGTCCGGGGATGGCTGGCGCTTTCGGGGCCGGGGTTTGATTCAGCTGACCGGCCGCAGTAATTACCACCAGGCCGGAGCGGATCTGAACGTGGATTTGGAGACCTCGCCCGAGCTGCTTGAACAGCCGCGTTACGCCTGTTTGACCGCTGCATGGTTTTGGTCAAAACACGGTTTGAATGCGCTGGCCGATGCGGGCGATTTCAAGGCAATTACGTTGCGTATCAATGGCGGCCTGAATGGATATGACGGTCGCGCCGCGTTTTGGACAGCGGCGCGAAAGGTTCTGGCCGAAGACGTCACAGCGTAAAGCGGTTGACCAGACCGTTGAGGTCTACCGCCAGGCGCGAAAGGTCTTGGCTGGCCGCACTGGTTTCGTGCGCGCCAGCCGAGGTCTGTTGCGCCAGGTCGCGAATGTTGACCAGGTTTCGGTCCACTTCCCGCGCGACTTGCGCCTGCTCTTCCGAGGCGCTGGCGATCACCAGATTTCGTTCACTGATATGACTGATGGCCTGGGTGATTTCGCTCAGGGCAGCGCCAGCCGCACGGGCCAGTTCGAGGGTGCTGTTGGCGCGCTCGGTGCTGCTTTGCATGGCATTCATGGCCTGATCGGTGCCGTGCTGGATGCCGCCGATCATTTGCTCGATTTCCTGGGTTGATTGCTGGGTGCGGTGCGCCAGGGCGCGCACTTCGTCCGCCACCACGGCAAAGCCGCGACCGGCATCACCGGCGCGCGCGGCTTCGATGGCCGCGTTCAGGGCCAGCAAGTTGGTTTGCTCGGCGATGGAGCGAATGACATCGAGCACCTTGCTGATGTCGCGCACCTTGGTCGCTAGTTGTTCCACGTGCTCGGAGGTGGTGGACACGTCGCCCGCCAGGTCGCTGATGGAGTTGACGGTTTTGTTCACCTGCTCCTGGCCAAGCCGGGCGGTGCGGTCGGAGGCATTCGAGGCTTCGGAGGTGGCCACGGCGTTGCGCGCCACTTCGTCCACGGCGGCGGTCATTTGGTTGACCGCAGTGGCGGCCTGTTCAATTTCGTTGTTCTGCTGGTGCAAGCCACGGCTCGAATCTTCCGTGACGGCATTGAGTTCTTCGGCGGCGGAGGCGAGCTGGTCGGACGACTGGGCGATATGGTGAATGGTGTCTTTCAAACTCTGTTGCATGGCGCGCAATGAGCCGAGTAGCAGGGCAGGCTCGTCGGTGCCGTTGACCTGAATGGTGGTGGACAGATTGCCCTTGGCCACGGTGGCTGCTACCTCCATGGCCTCGTTCAACGGCGTGACAATGCTGCGCGTGAGCAGCACCGCGAGCAGACCGGTCAGTGCAGCGGCCACCAACATAAAGGCCACCACCACCATCACCGCATCGTCGTAGTTGCGGGCCGACTGTTTGGCCTCTTCGTCCGCGCCCAGACGGTTAATTTCCATAAGCTTTTCCAACTGCGCGCCGAGGCCGTCGGAGTAGGTTTTGTACTCGCTGGCAAGGAAGGCTTTCATTTCGTCGACCTTGTCCTGGCTGGAAAGGGCGGCGAGCTTGCTGTTGGCTTGGTAGTAGCTGTCGAGCATGGCCTTGAAGGCTTGGTACTGGTCGCGCTCGGCGGTGCTGTTGATCAGCGGTTCATACGCGGCCTGAGCCTGATGCAGCTGCTGGGTCAGCTCTTGCTGGCGACTGATGACGGCCGGCAGTTGCGTGTCGCTGCGCTCGACCACGAAGCGAAAGGCGAGGATGCGCAGGCGCAGCATTTTTTCATTGATGACGCCTAGCGCGGCGTAGCTGGGCATGCCGTTGTCGTTGAGATCGACGGTGGTGGCGCGGATGTCCTTCATTTTGCCCAGGGCAAAAAGTCCGAGAAGCACCACCAGCAGCGCCACCAGGGAAAAGCTGAAAATAGCCCTCGGCGCAATCTTCAAACGACGTAACAGCATGGCAAAACACCTCATTGTGTTAGGAGTCGGAGCGTCTGGCTGCTCCGTGTTACGGGCCTTATAGGGCTATATCGTCAAACACCGCGCGAACATGAGTTGGCAAACATTTGCGTTTACACTGCGCCGCTTTACCCGCCGCGATAAACCGTCATGCACAGTCCCGCTCTAGCCGCTCTTCACACCCACCTGCTGACCGAACTGGCCGGCGACCTCAGCCATGCGCGCCGGTTGTTTCACGGCCGTGGCCTGCGGTGGCCTGGGCTGGAGGAAATCACGGTCGACTGGCTGCAAGGCGTGGTGTTGGTATGGCTGTTCCGCCAACCCAGTGATGACGAGTTGGCGGCGCTGACGGCAACGTTGTCGAACCTAACGCATAGCCCCGAATGGCAACGTGCTCAGGCGCACAGCCTGCTGCTGCAACACCGCTACAAAGAAGGCGATAACGCGCAAGGTGAGCTTCAGCGTAGCCGCGCCGAATGGATTGTGGGTGGGCCGCATGAACAGTGGATCATCAGCGAAGACGGCCTGCGCTTTGAGCTGGACCTCGGCCAGAAGCAGAACACTGGTCTGTTTCTGGACATGCGCTACGGCCGGCGCTGGGTGCGCGCGCAGGCCGACGGCAAACGCGTGCTCAATCTGTTCGCCTACACGTGCGGGTTCTCGGTGGCGGCGCTGGCCGGTGGCGCTCGCCAGGTGGTGAATCTGGATATGGCCAAAGGCGCCCTCAATCGTGGCCGCGACAATCATCGCTTGAACGGGCAAGACCTCAGTCGCGTGAGCTTTCTCGGTCACGAACTGTTCAAGTCGTGGAGCGCGGTGAAGCGCCACGCGCCGTACGACATGATCATCATCGACCCGCCCACGTTCCAGAAAGGCAGCTTCGCCCTGACCCAGGATTACGGCAAAATTCTGCGCCGTCTTCCCGATCTACTGAACCCCGGCGGCGTGGTGTTGGCCTGCGTGAACGATCCCCATATTGGCCCCGACTTTCTGATCACCAGCATGGCCGAACACGCCCCGGCGCTGCGCTTTGAACAGCGCTTGGACAACCCACCCGAGTTCGCCGATGTGCACGAGCACGGCGGACTCAAAGCCCTGGTGTTTCGCCAGGTCGGCGACGGGCAAAATGCGCCTGCGCCGGACGCGCAAAACCCCTAAGCTGCCTCGCTTGCATTCCCGTAAAGGAGCTTCGCATGTCTGACTTGTCCGCGTTTCCCATCACCGCTAAATGGCCGGCGCAGCACCCTGAGCGCATTCAGCTGTATTCGTTGCCCACGCCCAACGGCGTGAAAGTGTCGATTCTGCTGGAGGAAACCGGGCTGGCATACGAGCCGCACAAGGTGCGCTTTGATCAGAACGATCAGTTGTCGGCGGAGTTCTTGTCGCTCAACCCGAACAACAAGATTCCGGCGATTCTCGACCCCAACGGCCCGGACGGTAAGCCGCTGATGTTGTTCGAGTCCGGTGCGATTCTGCTGTACCTGGCGGACAAGGCCGGCGCGTTTATCCCTAACGATGCGGCTGACCGTTACCAGACTATCCAATGGCTGATGTGGCAAATGGGCGGCGTCGGGCCGATGTTTGGCCAGTTGGGTTTCTTCAACAAATTTGCCGGCAAAGACTACGAAGACAAACGCCCGCGCGACCGCTATGTCGCTGAGAGCAAGCGCCTGCTTGGCGTGCTCGACCAGCGCTTGCAAGGCCGCGACTGGATCATGGGCAGCGCCTACAGCATCGCTGATATCGCCACCTTTCCGTGGGTACGCAATCTCATCGGCTTCTACGATGCAGGCGATCTGGTGGGCATCGATAACTTCCCCGAGGTCACCCGCGTGCTGAACACCTTCCTTGAGCGTCCGGCCGTGATCAAAGGCCTGACCATTCCAGAATGATGACCCGCCAACCCATCATCCGAGACGCCCGCGACGACGACATGCCGGCGGTGCAAGCCATCTATGCCCAGCATGTGCTCACCGGCATCGCCAGCTTTGAACTGCAAGCGCCGAGTCTGGAGGAAATGCACCGCCGTCGCGGTGATGTGCTGAGCAATGGTTTGCCGTATCTGGTGGCCGAGCTTGCCGGCGAAGTGGTCGGCTACGGCTATGCCACGCTCTACCGTCCGCGCCCGGCTTACGGCAACACGGTGGAAGATTCGGTGTACGTGAAAGACGGCATGGGCGGGCGCGGCATTGGCCAGGCGCTGCTGGGCGAGGTGATCGATCGCTGCATCGCCAACGGCCGTCGGCAGATGGTGGCGGTGATCGGCAACAGCGAAAACCACGGCTCCATCGCCTTGCACACACGCATGGGGTTTCGCCTGGTGGGCGTGTTCGAGTCGGTGGGCTTCAAGCATGGCCGCTGGGTGGACACCGTGCTGATGCAGCGCCGTCTGGGCGACGGTGCCGACACGCTGCCCGACGCTTAAGCCGTCATCACCTGCTCGTGCAGCAGCGCGAGCAGCTCGCGTTGCAGGGCGGTCACCACGCCGCCACCGCTGACCAGGGCCAATTCGCTAGGCGCTAATGCCGGCATTCCTGCGCACACGTGGTGCTCGGCAAGCACGGCGCTGGTGGGCAATACCGATAGGCCAAGCCCCGATGCCACGGCTGCCTGGATGCCGGTCAGGCTATGGCTGGCGAATGCCAGGCGCCACGGTCGTTTGGCTTTGTCCAGGCTGCCGATAGCGCGTTGGCGGTAGAGGCAGCCTTGCGGAAACAGCGCCAGCGGCACCGGCTGATCGCTCAACTGCAGGCGCGGACTTTTCACCCAGACCAAGTCTTCCGGCCAACTGGCCAGGCAGTCGCCGCTGCCGCGCTCGCGTTTGATCAGGGCGATATCCAGCTCGCCGTTTGCCAGTTTTTCCCGCAGGTCGGTGCTCATGCCGCTGACCGTTTCCAGCCGCGCCTCTGGCCGCGCCAGTGTGAAACCGGCGAGCAGGGCGGTCATGCGTTGGGCATCGAAATCTTCCGGCACACCCAGGCGCAGGGGCAATAGCGTGCCATCGCTGGCCAGGGCTTCTTCGGCTTCCTGCGCCAGGCTGAGCAAGCGACGGGCGTAGTGCGCCAGCAGTTCGCCTTGCGCGGTGGGCGTGACTTGGTTGCCGCTGCGGTCGCGCACCAGCAGGCAATGGCCCACGGTTTCTTCAAGCCGCCGAACCTGTTGGCTGACGGTCGATTGCGTGCGGTGCACCCGTTCACCGGCGCGCGTGAAGCTACCTTCATCGACCACGCACACCAGGGTTTTCAGCAGTTCGAGATCGAGCAAACGGCGCACCTGCTTAGTTGATAGTCCACTGAGGGGAAGAGGTTAATTTAATTTAACACTATGCAAAAGCGCTTCTATGCTGGCCGCTCATCTCTTTCAGGAGCGGGCCCATGTCCCTTGAACACACCCCTCAGCCGTTGTGGCTGACCTTTGATTGCTACGGCACGCTGATTCAGTGGGACGAAGGGTTGTTGGCCGCTGTCGGCAAAATGCTCAGCCAGCGGCCGGGCCATGCCATTGAGCCGGCGCGGTTTATCGAGGTGTATGACCGGCACGAGCACGCGCTGGAGCAAACGCCGCCGCACCGCTCGTTTCGCCATGTGACGCGCGAAGGGCTGCGTCTGGCCATGGAGCAACTCGGGCTGCCGTCCAGCCCGGCCGATGGCGAGTTGCTGGCCGACAGCATCAGCGCGATGCCGCCGTTTCCTGAAGTGCCCGCTGCGCTCGCACAGTTGAAAGCGATGGGCTTCAAGCTGTGCATTGTTTCCAATACGGATGACGACATCATCGCCGGCAATGTCGCCCAGCTCGGCGGCCATATCGACCGCGTCATCACCGCCCAGCAAGCCGGCGCTTACAAGCCGGCGCCGCGCCTGTTTGAGTTCGCCCATGAGCAGTTGGGTGTGGGCCGCGACGAGGTGGTGCACATCTGCGCCAGCCCGCACCTGGATCACGCCGCCGCGCGGGACATGGGCTTTCGTTGCGTGTGGGTTGACCGCGGCACCGGCCGCCAGTTGCTGCCTGACTATCGGCCCGACGCGACGGTTTCCACCCTCGATCAGGTACCGGCGCTATTGGCCAGCCTAGGCTGGGCGCGCGGTTAAGCGGCGACGCCGTCTCGATTAAAGCCTGAACCATTTGCCAGACCTCACACTCAAGTTTTATAGGCCCCACGTAGGAATCGCGGGGCCATAAAGCGCAATGCGTGAGGAAAAAAATAATGTTGAATTCAGATGCTTATGTTGCTGCCTTGGATGAATCTTCAACCGCCTCTGGCGTTTCGTGGGCGGCAGTATTTGCAGGCGCTGTTGCGGCTGCAGCACTGTCGCTGATCCTGCTGTTGCTGGGCTCCGGCCTTGGCTTTTCGGCTATTTCGCCGTGGGCCGACAAGGGCATCAGTGCAGAAGGGTTGGGCATTTCGGCGATTATCTGGCTGGCGTTCACCCAGTTAGTGGCGGCCGCTATGGGTGGTTACCTGGCGGGCCGTTTGCGTAAACGCTGGGCGACGCTGCACGACGACGAAGTGTATTTCCGCGACACCGCTCACGGCTTCCTGGCCTGGTCGGTGGCCACCCTGCTGACGGCGACGTTGGTGGTGGGCTCGGTTAGCACCTTGATCGGCGGCACCGCGCAAGTAGGCGCCACGCTGAGCACTAGCCCGGCCACGCAAGACATGGCCAACGCTGATAACAGCGACAGCTATTTCATTGACGTGCTGTTCCGCGACAGCCGTGGTGCGCCGGTTACTCAGGACGCTGCCCACGATGTAGCCGCGCGTATTTTCGCCCGCAATCTGGCCTCTGACGACGGCGCGCTGAACGCCGACGACCGTGCGTACCTGGCGCAGTTGGTCGCCCAGCGCACCGACCTCAGCCAAGCCGATGCCCAAGCCCGCGTAGACGCTGTTTACGGCCAGGCGCACCAAGCGGTGCAAGAGCTGAAAGTAGCGGCCGATGCGGCCAAGAAAGCCGCGACCCACGCCACCCTGTGGATGTTCGTTGCCCTGTTGATCGGCGCCTTTGTGGCCAGCTTCGCTGCCATTTTCGGTGGCCGTAGCCGTGACGCGGTGGTGATTGTCGACGACCGTCGCACCGCCACTACCCTCCGTTAATTAGCCGGTCACTACGTTTTCGAAAGGAGAACACCAATGCGTTCATTACTGCTGTGGTTCCTCGGTATCCCAATTCCAATCATCATTTTGATTGCTCTGCTGACATAGCAGAAAACCCTGGGGCGCTTATTGCGCCCCTTTTGCTAAAAAGGAGAAACACCCCATGGCGACTCCTGTGATCCATTACAAAACCGCTGGTCATTTGGCGTGCGGTCGGGAAACCGGCCAACTCGCTGCGACCACGGAATTGGCGCGGGTGAAATGCCGTACCTGTCGAAACTCCGAGGCGTTCAAAAGCGCGCGCAAAGACACCCGCAATGCGGCGCGTCGTGCGGCACGCAAAGAAGGCCACCCACAGTTCTCTTGACTGGCGCGCAGGATGGCGCGAGCAGATTGGCGCGTTGCCGGGCCACAACCGACTACCCCGTGGTTTCGGCAGCCAGCCGTTTGTGTAAGTAGTAGCGGGTGGAAGAGGGGCCCGGCAGGCGACTGTCGGGCCTTTTTCGTTGTGCAGTAAACTTCACGCCTTCATTGGGCCTGGAGCAAATCATGAGCGACGAACTGCAGATAGAAGACCTGACCCTGGGCGAGGGCAAAGCGGCGGTGAAGGGCGCGTTGATCACCACGCATTACCGCGGCTTTCTCGACGACGGCAGCGAATTCGATTCTTCGTTTGAACGCGGCAAACCTTTCCAGTGCGTGATCGGTACTGGCCGGGTGATCAAAGGATGGGATCAAGGCCTGATGGGCATGCGCGTTGGCGGAAAACGGATGTTGCGGGTGCCGGCGCACCTGGCCTATGCCGAGCGTGGCATGGGTTCACGGGTGCCGGCGAATGCCAATCTGCGCTTTGAAATCGAATTGCTGGAAGTGCTGACGCGCGACGACTAAAGCTGCGAGCGGCGTTCTGGGTCCTATGTCTAACCCGCGCGCTTGAGCGGCGCGGCTATACTGCCGAGCTTTGTTGGCGAGGATGCTCTGGTGTTGGACGTTGTGAGTTTTGTTTTACTCGGTATGGCCATGGGCACCATGGGCGGTCTGTTCGGCATCGGCGGCGGGCTGGTGACCATTCCAATCCTGGGCGTGCTGTTCAACCTCGATCAGCAACTGGCCCAAGGCACCGCGCTGTTGATGGTGCTGCCCAACGTGCTGCTGGCGCTGTGGCGCTATAACCAACGCAACCGCATCGTGCCGCGCAACGCGCTGATGCTGATTGTGCCGAGCTTCTTCCTCGCCTGGCTAACGTCTTTGTTTGCCGTACGCCTCGACCCACAGGTAATGCGCATCGCCTTTGTCGGCTTTCTGTTGCTGCTGGTGCTGTTCAACGTCGGCCAGATGTTTTGGCAAAAACCTGGCGGCGAACGGCAATTGCGCCATGAGAACCGGCTATGGCTGTTGGGCGCGTTGTCGGGCATGACCGGCGGGTTGTTCGGTGTCGGCGGCGGCGTGGTGGCTACGCCGGTGCTGACCAGCCTGTTCGGCGCCACACAAGTGGTGGCGCAGGGGTTGGCGCTGGCATTGGCGGCACCTTCCACCGGCATCACCCTGGTGACCTACGCCCTGCACGACCATGTGAATTGGGCGATGGGCATTCCCTTGGCCGTCGGCGGCTTGCTCAGCATCAGTTGGGGCGTGCGTCTGGCCCATGCGTTGCCCGAGCGCGTGCTGCGTTCGCTGTTTTGTGTGTTCCTGGTCATTTGCGGCGCGCTGCTGCTATTGAAGGTGTAGGCATGACTGAACCCGCCCAAGAGCAGGGCTGGCACCACCTGTTTCCGCTGGTCACGGTGATGATCTGGAGCGGCAATACGTTGGTGACCAAGCTGTCGTCCGGGCTGATAGCGCCGGCGTCGATCACGTTTTATCGCTGGGCGCTGGCGTTCCTGTTGCTCTCGCTGTTTATGCTGCCGAGCGCCTGGCGTGCGCGCCGCCAGTTGCTCGGCTTGCTGCCCAAATTGTGGGTGCTTGGGTTGTTGGGCATGCTGGTGTATCAGGGCCTGGCGTACTTCGCGGCGGCCAGTACCAGCGCGACCAATATGGGCATTTTGATCGCCTTGTCGCCGCTGTTGTCCTCGCTGTTTTCCAGCGTGCTGACCGATGAGCGCTTGACGCAGGGCGCGTTGGCCGGCGGCGTGGTGTCGTTTGCCGGTGTGCTGTGGTTGATCAGCGGCGGACAGCCGCAAGCGTTGCTGCATTTTCAGCTCAGCCACGGCGATGCGCTGATGCTGTTGGCGGTGATGGCCAACGCCTTGTATGGCGTGTTGCTGCGGCGCTGGAATTTCGACCTCAGCCGCTGGCTGCAACTGTATGTGCAAATCGCCTGTGCGCTGGTGTTCCTCACGCCCTGGTTTTTGCTCAGCACGCCGTCGCCCTTAACCCGCGAGAACTTGCCGCTGGTGCTGTATGCCGGCACGTTGGCATCCATCGGCGCGCCGTGGTTGTGGATCAAAGGCATTCAAACCCTGGGGCCGGCGCGGGCCAGTCTGTATATGAATTTGATGCCAATCACCGTCGCCGTAGCCGCCATGTGGCTGCTGGGCGAAACCCTAGGCTGGCACCATTTGGTCGGCGGTAGCCTGGCGTTGGCCGGTGTGTGGATGGGCCAGCGGCTGCGCAAACCGTTGCGCCAGAGCGCTTGATGCTCCAAACGCGCAGGCGCTCGCCCTGCGCGATTTCCTTCCTTTTAGTGTTTTTGCAGGCCTGGGCTTTTCAGCGCGGCTGACTGCGTGCTTTACTTGTACATACAAGTTCGTACGAGTTGTCTTATCTTCCGCCTGCGGGCGTCTGGGAGCCTTTCATGAGCACATCTAGTCGTTACCGTGACACCGTCGTGCGCGCCGCCCGTGGCACACAACTCAGCGCCAAAAGCTGGATGACCGAAGCGCCGCTGCGCATGTTGATGAACAACCTCGACCCGGAAGTGGCCGAGAACCCGAACGAGCTGGTGGTGTACGGCGGCATCGGGCGCGCCGCGCGAGACTGGGAATGCTACGACGCCATCGTTAAAGCGCTCATCGCCCTGGAAGACGACGAAACCTTGCTGGTGCAGTCGGGCAAACCGGTTGGCGTGTTCAAAACCCACAGCAATGCGCCGCGCGTGTTGATCGCCAACTCCAACCTGGTACCGCACTGGGCCACCTGGGAACATTTCAACGAACTGGATGCCAAGGGCCTGGCCATGTACGGCCAAATGACCGCCGGCAGTTGGATCTACATCGGCAGCCAGGGCATCGTGCAAGGCACCTACGAAACTTTCGTCGAAGCGGGCCGCCAGCATTACAACGGCAACCTCACCGGCAAGTGGGTGCTCACCGCCGGCCTGGGCGGTATGGGCGGCGCGCAACCATTGGCAGCGGGCATGGCCGGCGCCTGTTCGCTGAACATTGAATGCCAGCAAAGCCGCATCGATTTCCGCCTGAAAACCCGCTACGTCGACGAACAAGCCGACGACCTCGACGATGCCCTGGCGCGTATCGCCCGTTACACCGGCGAAGGCAAAGCGGTATCCATCGCCCTGTGCGGCAACGCCGCCGACATTCTGCCGGAGCTGGTGCGCCGTGGCGTTCGCCCCGATATGGTCACCGACCAAACCAGCGCCCACGACCCGCTGAACGGCTACCTGCCCAGCGGCTGGACCTGGGACGACTACCGCGCCAAAGCGCAAACCCAGCCGGCCGAGGTGGTGAAAGCGGCCAAGCAATCAATGGCCGTGCACGTTGAAGCCATGTTGGCGTTCCAGAAAATGGGCGTGCCGACCTTCGACTACGGCAACAACATCCGCCAAATGGCCAAAGACGAAGGCGTAGCCAACGCCTTCGATTTCCCCGGCTTCGTGCCAGCCTATATCCGCCCGCTGTTCTGCCGTGGCGTCGGCCCATTCCGCTGGGCCGCGCTGTCGGGCAACGCTGAAGACATCTACAAAACCGACGCCAAGGTCAAAGAGCTGATCGCCGACGATGCCCACCTGCACCGCTGGCTCGACATGGCCCGCGAGCGCATTGCCTTCCAAGGTTTGCCGGCGCGCATCTGCTGGGTTGGCTTGGGTCAGCGCGCCAAACTGGGCTTGGCGTTCAACGAAATGGTGCGCAGTGGCGAGCTGTCGGCGCCTATCGTCATCGGCCGCGACCACCTCGATTCCGGATCGGTGGCCAGCCCGAACCGTGAAACCGAAGCCATGCGCGATGGGTCGGATGCAGTGTCCGACTGGCCGCTGCTCAACGCATTGCTGAACACCGCGAGCGGCGCCACCTGGGTGTCGCTGCACCACGGCGGCGGCGTAGGCATGGGCTTTTCCCAGCACTCGGGCATGGTGATTGTCTGCGACGGCACCGATGAAGCCGCAGCGCGTATCGCCCGTGTACTGCACAACGACCCGGCGACCGGCGTGATGCGCCACGCCGATGCCGGGTATCAGATCGCGATTGATTGTGCCGAGGAGCAGGGCTTGAACCTGCCGATGATCACGCGGTAATGCTTTGCTCCCCTCTCCCGGAAGCGGGAGAGGGAACTGAACGTAAACGCTTCACTGGCTCGGAGGCTCCATGCAGCACCTTTGGTTCAACTGCCACGCCGCCACCCTGGCCGGCGGCGCGTATTCGAACATCGAGAACGCCGCCATCGTCACGGCCAAGGGGCTGATCCAATGGATTGGCCCCTACGCCGAGGTGCCCTCCGCCGACTACGCCCAGCGCCATGACTTACACGGCGCCTGGGTTACGCCCGGCCTGATCGACTGCCACACCCACGCGGTATTCGGCGGTAACCGCAGCGCCGAGTTCGAGCAGCGCTTGCAAGGTGTGAGCTATGCCGAAATCGCTGCAGCCGGCGGCGGCATTGCCAGTACCGTGCGCGCCACCCGCGCGGCCAGTGAAGATGAATTACTCGCCAGCGCCACCCAACGCGTCCGCGCGCTGCTGCGTGATGGCGTGACCACCCTTGAAATCAAGTCTGGCTACGGCCTGGATCTGGCCAACGAACGAAAAATGCTGCGGGTCATCCGGCGTCTGGGCGACACGTTGCCAGTGACGGTGCGCAGCACCTGCCTGGCGGCGCATGCGTTGCCGCCCGAATTTGCCGGGCGCAGCGATGATTACATCGACCACGTGTGCACACGAATGCTTCCCGCGCTGGCAGCGGAAAATTTGGTCGATGCGGTCGACGCCTTCTGCGAGCACTTGGCGTTTTCCCCAGCCCAGGTGGAGCGAGTCTTTGTCGCCGCGCAGGCCTTGGGCTTGCCGGTGAAGTTGCACGCCGAGCAACTTTCTTCGCTGGCGGGCTCGAGCCTGGCGGCCCGGTATCAGGCGTTGTCGGCGGATCATTTGGAATTCATGACGGCCGACGACGCCAAGGCCATGGCCGCCGCCGGCACCGTCGCGGTGTTATTGCCCGGCGCGTTTTATTTCCTGCGTGAAACCCAGTTACCGCCCATTTCGCTGTTGCGTGAACAGGGCGTGACCATGGCGATTGCCAGCGACCTGAACCCCGGCACCTCGCCCGTTTTGTCGCTGCGGCTGATGCTGAATATGGCGTGCACCTTGTTCCGTCTCACCCCGGAAGAAGCCTTGGCTGGCGTCACACTCAACGCGGCAAAAGCGCTGGGTTTGGGCGCCAGTCATGGCAGTCTTGAAATGGGCAAGGTGGCCGATTTCGTCGCCTGGGAAATCGCCCAGCCTGCGGAACTCAGTTACTGGCTGGGCGGCGATTTGAACAAGCGGGTGATCCGCCATGGCCGGGAGCTGATTGATGTCTGACTTGATCGAACGTCCTTACGAACTCGCCCAGGGCACGGTGCCGCTGCTGATCAGCATGCCCCACGCCGGCCTGCAACTGACGCCCGCCGTGCAAGCCGGTTTGGTGCCCCAGGCGCAAGGCTTGCCGGACACCGACTGGCATATTCCGACGCTCTACGCGTTCGCTGCCGACCTGGGCGCCAGCACCTTGGCCGCGAACTATTCGCGCTATGTGGTGGACCTCAACCGTCCAGCCGACGACCGTCCGTTATATGCCAGCGCAACCACTGGCCTTTTCCCCGACACCTTATTCGACGGCGCACCGCTGTTTATCGAAGGCGGCGTACCGTCGGCATTGGAACGTGAGCGCTATTTGCAGGAAATCTGGACGCCCTATCACCGCGCGCTGAACGACGAATTGGCGCGGCTCAAAGCGCAGTTTGGTTATGCGCTGTTGTTCGACGCACACTCGATTTGTTCGCGAGTACCACGTCTGTTCGACGGCAAATTGCCCGACTTCAACCTGGGCACCAACGACGGCGCCAGTTGTGCTGCCGAGCTGGCGGAGCTATTGGTGCAGGTGTGCGCGCGGTCACCGCGCTACAGCCATGTGCTTAATGGTCGCTTCAAGGGCGGGCACATTACCCGTCATTACGGGCGTCCGGCTGAGCGGGTGCAGGCAGTGCAGCTGGAGATTGGCCAGTGCATTTATATGGATGAACAAGCGCCGTTCACCTTCCGGCCGGAACTGGCCGAGGACGCGCAAGTGGTACTGCGTGGATTGTTGCGAACCTACCTGGCGTGGGCGCAGACGCATTACGCCGGCGAAGCCGACGCCCTCTGATTCTTACTCCCAATTGATGCGCGCCAACTTCCATTCCTTGCCTTCCAACCACCACTCCAGTTTCACGCTGTAGTGGTTGGCGTTGTCGGGTATCAAACCTTCGGCGCCAGTAACCGCCACTTGCGCCTCGGTGTAACCCTTGCTGGACGAGGCGGGGTCGAGGGTGCTGGTTTTGCTCAGGGCAATCACCCGTACGTTTTTGTAGCGCAGAAACAGGCCGAGCATGGTGCGCTTGGCCCACTCGCTGTCGTACTGCTGCTGGGCGCGAAACTCGGGGTGCAGCTGTTCCATGACGTCGCTGCTGCGCTTGGCTTCAAGGTTGTCTTGTAACTGCTGCACGGCGGCTTCCAGTGAGGCCTTGGGATCACTGTTTGAGCAACCGGCAAGCACGGTCAGCGCCAAGGCGATAAACCACAAGCGGGCAAAGGGAATTATCCGGTCTGGCATGCTCAACTCCGTTTTCATGGTTATGATGCCCGGCAGAGCTCAGGCGCCTTGCCGGGAAAATGTACCCGACCTTCAGGGATTGCGCGTGGCAGCGTCTTAATTAACAAGGGAGTGCAGCATGCAGACTTTGTATCCGGAGATTAAGCCTTACGCGCGCCACGAATTGGCCGTGCAGGCGCCGCACGTGCTGTATGTCGATGAAAGCGGCACGCCGGAAGGTCTTCCCGTGGTCTTTCTGCATGGCGGCCCTGGCGCCGGTTGCGACGGCGCCAGCCGCCGTTATTTCGATCCTAACCAATACCGAATCATCACCTTCGACCAGCGCGGCTGCGGGCGCTCCACGCCCCACGCCAGCCTGGAAAACAACACCACCTGGGATCTGGTCGCCGACCTCGAAGTGATTCGCCAGCATCTGGGCATCGACAAATGGGTGCTGTTTGGCGGCTCGTGGGGCTCGACCTTGGCGTTGGCCTACGCGCAAACCCATCCTGAACGTGTGCACGCCCTGATTCTTCGCGGCATTTTTCTGTGCCGTCCTCAGGAAATTCGCTGGTTTTACCAGGAGGGCGCCAGTCGCCTGTTCCCCGATTATTGGCAGGATTATGTGGCGCCGATTCCGCCGGAAGAGCGTCACGACTTGGTTTCGGCCTTCCATAAACGCCTGAGCGGCAGCGACCAGATTGCGCAAATGCATGCCGCCAAAGCCTGGTCGACGTGGGAAGGCCGCACCGCCACGCTGCGCCCAAACACGCAGGTGGTGGAACGCTTCAGCGAGCCACAGCGGGCACTGTCGATTGCCCGGGTGGAGTGCCATTACTTTATGCACAACGCGTTCCTTGAACCGGACCAGCTGATTCGCGACATGCACAAGATTGCCCACCTGCCCGGCATCATCGTGCACGGGCGCTACGACATGATCTGCCCGCTGGACAACGCCTGGGAACTGCATCAAGCCTGGCCCAACAGCGAGTTGCAGATTATTCGCGACGCCGGCCATGCCGCTGCCGAGCCGGGCATCACGGATGCATTGGTGCGCGCCGCGGAGCAAATCGCCCGCCGCCTGCTTAATCTGGCACCGGACGAAGCATGAAGGGACTGATTCAACGCGTCACTCAGGCGCGTGTCGATGTGCCGGGCGAAACCGTTGGCGCCATCGATCAAGGGCTCCTGGTGCTGGTCGGCGTTGAACCGCAAGACAGCAAAGCCAGCGCCGACAAGCTGCTGCATAAATTGCTCAACTACCGGGTATTCAGCGATGCCGCCGGCAAGATGAATGTGTCGCTGACTGAGGTGGCGGGCGGGTTGCTGCTGGTCTCGCAATTCACCCTGGCTGCCGACACCAAAAGCGGCCTGCGCCCGAGCTTTTCCACTGCAGCGCCGCCAGCGTTGGGCGCCGAGCTGTTCGACTATCTGGTTGAACAGGCGCGGGTAAAGCACCCGGTGGTTGCCACCGGGCGTTTTGGTGCGGATATGCAGGTGTCGCTGGTGAATGACGGACCGGTGACGTTTCTGCTGGAAACCTGATTAGCGATTCAACGCTTCGGCCACGAAATCCAGCCGATCCTGGCCGAAATGCATTTCTCCATCGACAAAGAACGTCGGCGCACCAAAGGCGCCGCGTTTGATCGCGTCTTCGGTGATGTCTTTCAAACGCTGCTTCACCGTTTCGTCATTCACCAGCCGCTCGAACTCCGCCGGCTCCAGCCCGGCTGCGCTAAGCACCTGCGCGACCACTGCCGGATCGCCCATGTTTTTCTGCTCAACCCACATCGCGGTGAACACCGCCTTCACGTACGGATGGAAATTCGCGCTACCCAAATAACCGGCCGCGCCGCGCATAAGGACCAAGGTGTTGATCGGAAAAAACGGATTGAACGCCATCGGCACGCCGTAGCGGGTGGCGAAGCGCGCCAGGTCGCCAAAGGTGTACTTGGCCTTGGCCGGAATCGCCACGGGCGACTGGTTGCCCGTGGCCTTGAACACGCCGCCAAGCAGCATCGGTTTCCAGGTGATTTCCACGCCGGCATCGGCGGCAATTTTCGGCAGTTGAGTCCACGCCAGGTAGGTGGTGGGGCTGCCGAAGTCGAAGAAGAATTCCAGGGTTTTACTCATGTTTTGATCCGCTGTTTTTGTTGATTATCGGAAGGTGCCGTTACCGAGTTCGAGGTTTTCGGGGCTAAGGCATTGCAAGGCGCCCCGCAGCTTTAAAGCGCAGCGTACTTAGGTACGTGAGCATTTAAAGCGAGGACGCAACGCAGCAAGGCCGACGACCCGGAAACCGTCCATGGACTAGAACGGTTCTAGCCAGGGGCGTAGATCGAGTTCGTG
The DNA here is from genome assembly GCF_979254655.1 of Pseudomonas sp. AC229. Classification (NCBI taxonomy): domain Bacteria; kingdom Pseudomonadati; phylum Pseudomonadota; class Gammaproteobacteria; order Pseudomonadales; family Pseudomonadaceae; genus Pseudomonas; species Pseudomonas sp. AC229. Next base: position 517,938 of record NZ_CEEDHK010000001.1, on the reverse strand, counting down.
GGTCCACGAGTCGCGTGGCTGCGTATGAATCTGCCAATACGAATCGGCAATATGGTCCGGATTCAAAATCCCGTCCTGCTCTTTCATGGCGTAGCGCTCTGGAAAGTTGTCGCGGATAAACGCCGTGTCGATCGCGCCGTCGATGATCGGGTGGGCCACATGAATGCCCAACGGCCCTAGTTCGCGCGCCATGCTCTGGGCGGTGGCGCGCAAGGCGAACTTGGCGCTGGCAAACGCTGCGAAGCCTTTGCCGCCGCGTAACGATGCCGTGGCGCCGGTAAAAATGATGGTGCCGCGTGCACGGGGCAGCATGACCCGCGCGGCCTCACGACCGGTGAGAAAACCGGCGAGGGCGGCCATTTCCCAGACTTTGCGGTACACGCGCTCGGTGGTGTCGGTGATGGAGAAGTGCACGTTGGCGCCGATGTTAAACACCACCACTTCCAGCGGCCCGATCTCGCGTTCGATGGTGGCGAACATCTCCACCACCTGCTCCTCCAGCCGCGCATCGCAACCGAAAGCGCGGGCCTGGCCACCCGCCGCAGTGATTTCGGCAACCAATGGTTCGAGTTTCTCGGCATTACGCCGCGCCACGCAGGCAACGTAACCCTCTCGGGCAAAGCGCTTGGCTATCGCGCCGCCGGTGGCATCGCCGGCTCCCACCACTAACACTGCTTTGCGTTCGCTCATTGTTGTTCTCTCGTCGTTTGCGTGAGTTAGTTCCTTTTTGGAACTGAGCTAGATAGTCAGTTCCTTTTTGGAACCTGTCAAGCTAGAGTAGCCAGCAGAACGTTCTGGAGAATCGTCATGCGCTGGGAAGAACTGGGCGATCAGCCCTGCTCGCTGTCACGCACGTTATCGGTAGTCGGTGACCGTTGGACCCTGCTGGTGCTTCGCGAATGTTTTATGGGCGTGCGCCGTTTCGACGACTTTGAAAAGCGCATGGGCATCACCCGCCATGTGTTGGCCGAGCGCCTGAAACGCCTGACCGAGCATGGCGTGCTGGTGAAAAGTGCCTACCAGCAACGCCCGTTGCGCGAGGAGTATAGGTTGACCGAGAAGGGCCACGACCTTTACCCGGCCGTGCTCGCGCTGGTGAACTGGGGCGACCGGCACATGAGCGGCGACATCGGCCAACCGATTCGCCACGTGCACAAACGCTGCGGCCACGAGGTGCGCGGCGTGCTGGTGTGTTCGGAGTGCGGCGAACCGTTGCAGGCGCGGGACATGAGCCTGCGCGAAGCGCCAGAGTTAGAAGGGAAGTTGTTACCGGCGCACTGGCACCGCAAAGGCTGATCAGACGACGTTATCGCTCTTGTAGGAGCCAGCTTGCTGGCGAAGCTTTTACTGCTCGGATTCAAGGATGCTTTCGCGAGCAAGCTCGCTCCTACAGGGTATTCGTCACGTCTGAGAGCGCCGCGTAGGCTAGAACAGCCGCGCTATCAGCGCCGTCACCGCGGTTTCAACCCGCAAAATCCGCTCGCCCAGTTGCACCGGCTGCAAACCCGCCTCGGCGAGCTTATCCACTTCGTAGGGAATCCAACCGCCCTCCGGGCCGATGGCCAGTGTCACCGGGCCGTCTACTGCGCGAGGACAGGCCGGGAATTGGCCGGGATGGCCGACCAGGCCCTGGGTGCCAGCGCAAAGTTGGGCCAAGTGATCTTCCACAAACGGTTTGAAGCGCTTTTCGATGCGCACCTCGGGCAGGACCGTATCGCGGGATTGCTCCAGCCCCAGAATCAACTGCTCGCGAATGGCCGCCGGTTCGAGAAACGGTGTCTGCCAGAAGCTTTTTTCGACGCGGTAACTGTTGAGCAGAATCAGGCGCGGTACGCCCAGGCTGGCGACGGTTTGCAGCACACGCCGCAGCATCTTCGGGCGTGGCAAGGCGAGCAGCAGGGTCAGCGGCAGTTTTGCCGGCGGCGGCTGGTCGAGGCTGATCTGCAGCTCGGCTTCGGCGCTTTCCAGGCGCAGGATTTGCGCCGTGCCCATCAACCCGCCGACTCGGCCGACGCGCAGGCTGTCGCCCGACTCGGCGCGATGCACCTCTTGTAAGTGGGTGAGGCGGCGGTCGCGCAGGATCACGCGGTCGGCGCCGATGAAGTCGGCGTCTTCCAGAAGCAGCAGGTTCACGGTTGGGTGGCGGGCGGTTGCGCGTCGTCGCTGGCCGCTTCTTCACGCGGGCGTTTGCGCACCATGGCGCCGAAGAACACGCCAATTTCGAACAGCATCCACATCGGCACGGCCAGCAGGGTTTGCGACAGCGGGTCCGGCGGCGTAAGGATCATGCCGACCACGAAGCAGCCGATGATTACGTAGGGGCGAATCTTGCGCAGGTACGCCACGTCGACCACGCCGATAATCACCAGCAGCACCACGGCCACGGGAATCTCGAACGCCACACCAAACGCGAACAGCAGCGTCAGCACGGAGTCGAGGTAGGTGTTGATGTCGGTCATGGGCGTTACGCCGACCGGCGCCGAGCCCAGCAGGAAGTGGTAAATCAGCGGCAGCACGAGGAAGTAGGCGAACGCCATGCCGCCGTAGAACAGCACCACGCTGGAGGTCAGCAGCGGCACGGCGACGCGTTTTTCATGCTTGTACAGGCCGGGCGCAATAAAGCCCCAGGCCTGGTAGAGAATGACCGGCATGCTGGCAAACAGCGCCACCACCATGGTCAGTTTCAGCGGTGCCAGAAATGCCGAAGCCGGGTCGATGGCGATCATCGTTGCGCCTTCGGGCAAAAAGCGGCGCAGCGGCTCAGAGGCCAGGGTGTAGATGTCGCGCGCGAAGTAGAACAGGCTGGCGAAAATCAGAAAGGTGGCCGCGACGCAGCGCAGCAAGCGCGAGCGCAGTTCGGTGAGGTGCGAGACCAACGGCATTTGCTGGTCGTTTTCCGGGGTGTCTGCGCTCATGGGGCTCGCGGCGGTTGGGGGCTGACAGGCAGTTCCAGCTGGGTTTGCTGCTGCTCGGGCGGGCTGGGTTCAGGCTCAGGAGCCGGCGCCGGTGCTGGCACTTCGGCGGCCGCCACCGCGGGCTGGGTAACCGGCGGGGCGACGGGTGTGGCCTCGGCAATCGGCGCGGCAGCCGGCACCTGCGGCGGGGCGATGGCGTTTCGGGCTTCCTGTTCCAGCGCCAGAATGTGTTCGTTGTGCAGCTGCCGACGAATTTCATCGGCGCCGATTTCGCGTTCCACTTCCTGTTTGATCGCATTGAAGCTGCGTTTCAGGCGCCCAATCCACAGGCCTGCGGTGCGCGCGGCACCGGGCAGGCGTTCAGGGCCGAGCACCAGCAGGGCCACCAGGCCCACCAGCAGCAATTCGCCGAAGCTAATGCCAAACATGGGTCAGTCCTTGCGCGCAGGCTCTTCGACTTTCTGGGCGTGCGCATCGATGGTGTGCGGTTGGTTCAGCGGCGCGTTTTGCGCTTGGGTCGGCTGCGCCGGAGCGGGCTGCTCGCTCGGCTTCTCATCGTCATTCATGGCTTTGCGAAAGCCCTTGATGGCCTCGCCAACATCGCTGCCCAGGCCCTTGAGCTTCTTGGTACCGAAGACCAACACGACCACGATCAGAATGACGACCCAGTGTTTCCAGTCAAAAATACCCATGGAACGGTTCCTCTCGAGATGGTGGGTTACGCAGCGCAGGCTGCGAGTAACGCGTTAAAACGGATAAGTCAGGACGGCTCGCGAGCAGCTTTCTCTGCGTGGCCCGATAAGCCAAAACGCCGGTCCAGTTCGTCCAGTACCGCTTGTGGGTGCTGGCCCAGCGCGGCAAGCATCACCAGGCTGTGGAACCATAAGTCGGCGGTTTCGTAGATCACGTCGCTGCAATCACCACTGACGGCAGCATCTTTGGCGGCAAGAATGGTTTCGACCGATTCTTCACCGACTTTTTCCAGAATTTTATTCAAACCCTTGTGATACAGGCTGGCCACGTACGAGCTGTCGGGCGCAGCGCCTTTGCGCTCTTCAAGCACCTGGGCAAGGCGGGCGAGGGTGTCGTTCATGCCTGCGTTATTCATGCCTGGGTTACTCATGGTTGTGCCCGCCGGCATAGATCGCGTGGGGGTCCTTGAGCACCGGGTCGACTGCCTTCCAGGCGCCGTCTTCGTACACGCGATAGAAGCAGCTTTCACGACCGGTGTGGCAGGCGATGCCGCCGAGTTGCTCAACCATCAAAATGATGACGTCTTCGTCGCAGTCCAGGCGCATTTCGTGCAGCTTTTGCACGTGTCCGGACTCTTCGCCTTTGCGCCAGAGTTTGCCACGCGAGCGCGACCAGTAAATGGCGCGCTGCTCGGCGGCGGTGAGGCTCAGGGCCTCACGGTTCATCCAGGCCATCATCAGTACGCGCCCGGTTTTGTAGTCCTGGGCAATGGCCGGCACCAGGCCGTCACTGTTCCAGTTGATTTCATCTAGCCAATCGTTCATTGCAATTCCGTCGTTCGGGCGGGCACATCGTCGGGCGAGTTTGCCAGTTGAGGCCGCTACTGGCTATCGGCGCAAAATCAGGTACAGCCCGCTCGCCGCCATCAGCCATGCCGGCCAAGTGGTCGCTGCCGTCAGGCTCGCGGCTGCCAACGCCAGGGTAATGCCGCCACCCAACAGCGCGGTGCCCAGCAAGCGCAGCGTCCATTTATCGCCGCCGCCCGGTTGCTGTTGCAGGGGCGGGTTATACAGATGCGGCTGCGCCATGCGTTCGAGCAACTCGCGGGTCATGTGCGCCAAGTGCGGCACTTGTTCGACTTGCGATTGCAGGTTCTGCAGCAGGTTTTTCGGGCTGACGCGTTCACGCATCCAGCGTTCCAGGTACGGCTGTGCGGTGGCCCACAGGTCCAGGTCCGGATACAGCTGGCGACCCAAGCCTTCAATGTTCAGCAAGGTTTTTTGCAGCAGCACCAGTTGCGGCTGAATTTCCATGTTGAAGCGCCGCGCGGTCTGGAACAGGCGCATCAGCAGCAGCCCGAAAGAAATGTCTTTCAGCGGTCGCTCGAAAATCGGTTCGCACACCGTGCGAATCGCCGCTTCGAAGTCGTTCACTTTGGTTTCTGCAGGCACCCAACCGGAGTCGATGTGCAACTGGGCGACCTTGCGGTAGTCCCGCTTGAAAAAGGCCACGAGGTTGCGTGCCAGGTAGTCCTGATCTTCCGGGGTCAGGCTGCCGATGATGCCGCAGTCGATAGCGATGTACTGCGGGCTCCACGGCGTGCGGGTGCTGACGAAGATATTGCCGGGGTGCATGTCGGCGTGGAAGAAGCTGTCGCGAAACACCTGGGTGAAGAAGATTTCGACGCCGCGCTCGGCGAGCACTTTCAGGTCGGTGCGCTGGTCGGCGAGGGTAGCGAGGTCGGTGACCTGCACGCCGTAGATGCGCTCCATCACCAGCACTTGCGGGCGGCACCAGTCCCAATACACCTGCGGCACGTACAGCAGCGGCGAACCTTCGAAGTTGCGGCGCAGCTGGCTGGCGTTGGCCGCCTCGCGCAGCAGGTCAAGTTCGTCGTAGATGGTTTTCTCGTAGTCGCTGACCACTTCAACCGGGTGCAGACGGCGCGCTTCGCCAGACACGCGCTCGGCCAGTTTGGCCAGCAAAAACAGCCAGGCGATGTCGGCGCGGATAACGGGTTTCAAACCGGGGCGAACCACTTTCACCACCACTTCTTCACCACTGCGCAGTTGCGCGGCGTGCACCTGCGCCACCGACGCGGAAGCCAGTGGCTGGGTGTCGAAACGGGCGAACACGTCGCCGACCTTGGCACCCAGTTGCGCTTCAATCAGCGCCACTGAATGCGCCGGGTCGAACGGCGGAACCTGGTCTTGTAGGAACGCCAGCTCGTCGGCCATGTCCAGCGGCAGCAGGTCGCGGCGCGTAGACAGGAGCTGGCCGAATTTAATAAAGATCGGCCCCAGATCCTGAAGCGCCAGGCGTACGCGTTCGCCGCGGCTCAGCGCCAGCTTGCGACGCGGCAGCCAGCGCCACGGCAGAAAGTAGCTGACGCTGCGCAGCCACCATGGCAGCGGCAGCTCAAGAATCAGATCATCGAGACGGTAGCGAATGACCACGCGCTGGATGCGCAACAAACGGCGGACGGCAAGCAGCTTCATTCGGGTTCGCTAGGTTTGGAGTTGAGGGTCAGGGCCAGGCGCTCGACGCGGGCGTCGAGCCGATCAAGGGCAAGCTTGAGATCATCCAGCTCGGCAAAACGCGCTTGTGCTTCGTTCTCGCCCACCAGGGTGCGCGACTCTTCGCTGAGATAATCCGCCACGTTCTGGCGCAGGCTGTCGAGGTTCTGACTGGTCCAGCGCGCGCGGCTTTTCAAATGACTGCTGAGCAACTGGCTGCCTATCGGCCCGAGCCAGCGGCCAATTTCGTATTCCCAGTCCAGTTCGAGGTCTTGCAGCACGCCGGCCAAGTCGAGCAGTACGGCGCTGTCGCCATCCAGCTCGACCTCGGGGCTGTGCAACACAGCGGTTTTGTCTTTGCTGACGCCCAAACGCACCAAGCTACTGGCCGGCGCGCGCAGGCGGCACGCGATGTCGCCTTCCCACTGGGAAGCCAGACGCAGACCGGCACCGTCGGCCAGCACGAATGCCTTCACGGCCGGCGAGCTGCATTCCACGGCAATCACTTTGCCGGCGAGGTGCGCGAGACGCGGCAAGGCGGTCGCGTCGAGGCGCAGCACGCGGTTGATGCCGGTCTCGGCCGCAGCCAGAAGCGCCTGGGTCAACATCAGGGTTTGATACCGCGGTGCAAGGCGACGATGCCGCCGGTCATGTTGTGGTACGTGGCGCGCTCGAAACCGGCCTCGATCATCATGGCTTTCAGGGTTTCTTGGTCCGGGTGCATGCGGATCGATTCGGCCAGGTAGCGGTAGCTTTCCGAATCGTTGGTGATCAGCTTGCCCATCAGCGGCAGCAGGCTGAACGAGTAGGCGTCGTAGGCCTTGGACAGCAGGTTGCTGGTGGGCTTGGAGAATTCCAGAATCAGCAAGCGGCCGCCTGGCTTGAGCACGCGCAGCATGGAGCGGATCGCTTCATCTTTATGGGTGACGTTGCGCAAGCCAAAGGCGATGGTTACGCAGTCGAAGTGGTTGTCCGGGAAGGGCAGCTTTTCCGCGTCGGCCTGTACGAACTGCACATTGTTGGCCACGCCGCTGTCGAGCAGTTTGTCGCGGCCCACTTTGAGCATCGAGGCGTTGATGTCGGCCAGGACCACTTCACCGGTGGGGCCGACCAAGCGGGAAAACTGACGGGTCAGATCGCCCGTGCCGCCGGCGATATCCAACACCCGATTGCCCGTGCGCACGCCGGAAAGCTCGATGGTGAAGCGCTTCCAGAGACGGTGAACGCCCCCGGACATGAGGTCGTTCATCAAGTCATATTTGGCGGCTACAGAGTGGAAAACCTCGGCGACTTTGTCGGCCTTTTGGCTTTCCGGCACGCTTTGGTAGCCGAAGTGGGTAGTCGGTTCGGCATCACTGCCTTTGCGCGGATCGTTCATATGCGGTCACCGGAAGAAAGTGCCGGCCATTCTAATCGCGGTCACCGGCTTTGTCTTGGCAAGGCGTGCGGTGGCGGTTACGGGGCGACTGCCCTTGGCGTGGCGCTCGCGTTATAGTCGCGCGACTTTTGGTCGCATGAGTTATCAACTATGGCCCGCATTACCGTCGAACGTTCACACACTCTTGGCACGCAAGGCGCGCGCGCCAAAGCCGAGGCGCTGGCCGAGCGCCTGGCCGAAGAGTATTCGGTGCGTTATCAGTGGAAGGGCGACGTGTTGGAATTCAAACTCAGTGGCGCTGACGGCACCATTGAAGTGGGCGAAGACAACGTGCGCGTCGAGCTCAAGTTGGGCCTGCTGTTATCGGCCATGAGCGGCACGATAAAACGCGAAATTGAAAAAGGCTTGGACGAGTCCCTTAGTTGAGCCCGTGCATACCTAGTATGTGAATTCTAATTTTCCCGGCTAATTTCGGTGCAGGCCTGCAAAGAGCAGGCGGTTTTTTCCTTCTCTTTGTGAGGTGCACCATGGCCAAAGTTGCAGCTAAAAAAGTCGTCGTAAAAAAAGACGAAATCCAAGCGTCCCTGCTGACCGATGTTAAACATTACAGCCGCCAAATCTGGCTGGCCGGTTTGGGTGCCTACGCCAAGGTTGGCAAAGAAGGTGCGGGCTATATCAAAGGCCTGGTTAGCGAAGGCGAAGGCATCGAACGACAAGGCAAAAAACTGGTCACAACGCAGGTCGAAGCGGCGAATAGCCAGCTCGACTCGGTTAAACAATCAGTCAGCAGCAATGTCTCCAGCGTTAAAAGCAAAGTTGAAGTGCAGTTCGACAAAATCGAAAAACTTTTCGATCGTCGGGTCGCCAGCGCGTTAAATCGTGTCGGTATCCCTTCGCGCCAGGATGTTGATGCGCTCTCTGCTAAGCTGGACGTGCTGAATGCGTTGGTTGCACGTGTCGCTAAGACTCAATAAGGAGAGCGGGATGGTTGCTAAAAAGAAAGTCGAAAAACAAAGCAGCTCGTGGGTTGGCGAAGTTGAAAAATACTCGCGCCAAATCTGGCTGGCTGGGTTGGGCGCCTATTCGAAAATCAGCAAGGACGGCACCAAGCTGTTCGACACGCTGGTAACCGATGGCGAGAAAGCCGAAAAGTTGGCCAAGACCGAAGTCGAGAAGCAAGTTGGCGCCGTGAAAACGTCCGCTAAAACATCTGCCAAGTCGGCAAAATCCAAGGTCGAGGAAGTTCGCGGCCTGGCGATTGGTAAATGGGGCGAGTTGGAAGAAGCCTTCGACAAACGTCTGAACAGTGCCATTTCGCGTCTCGGCGTTCCGAGCCGCAATGAAGTGAAAGACCTGAACAGCAAAGTTGATGTATTGACCAAGCAGCTGGAAAAACTGACTGGCATTTCTGCCAAAACAGTGGCCGCTAAACCAGCACCGAAAGCCGCTGCCAAACCCGCCGCTAAACCGGCTGCCAAGGCCGCTGCTAAACCTGCAGCCAAGCCCGCAGCAAAAGCGGCGGCCAAACCTGCAGCCAAACCAGCAGCAAAAGCCGCCGCTAAACCGGCTGCCAAAGCTGCCGCAAAACCAGCGGCCAAGCCTTTGGTTAAAGCCGCTGCTAAACCGGCTGCTAAACCAGCCGCCAAAGCTGCCGCCAAGCCTGCCGCGAAACCGGCCGCCAAGCCGGCTGTTAAAGCCGCTGCCAAACCGGCTGCTAAACCAGCCGCGAAAGCCGCAGCCAAGCCCGCTGCAAAACCAGCCGCCAAGCCAGCCGCGAAACCCGCTGCCGCTAAGCCGGCTGCCAAGCCTGCGGTAAAACCTGCACCGAAGCCGGCTGCTGCCAAGCCTGCTGCACCGAAGCCGGCGGCCGCTGCTGCCAAACCGGCGACACCCGCACCAACGCCAGCGCCAGCAGCTACCGCTGCAACCACGCCGGCTGCAACGCCAGCTGCACCGACGACGCCAAGCACGTCGTCCTGAGTGGATGTGCGGTAATTGAAAAACCCGGCCAGATGGCCGGGTTTTTTTATGGGCAACTCAAATTAAACGGGACCGCAGCTCATGGTCACGCTTGCAGGTAGCGCTGCGCCAAGAGTTCAGCCGTGCCGCGCGAGTCTTCGCGCAAATGCGGCGTCACCAGCATCATCACCTGAAACACCACCAACCGAAGCTCGCCGACGTTGCCCAGAATGCGTTGGTAGTCGAGGGAGAACAGCAGCGTCAGGGTGATTTGTTCCACCAACAATCCCAGCGCCTGGGTGTTGCTGGTGACATGCCCGTCCGCTTTCAAACCCGCCAGCAATGCCGCCAGGGTGCGCTTCAGCGAGTTGAGCCACAGGCGAATACCGCGTGCCAGTTTTGGCAAGCGGCCGGCCAGATTGGAAAGGTCTTGGAACAGGAAACGATAGTGCGCCAGGCGCTCGACGATCAGGTGCAGGAACAGCCAGTAATCCTCCACGTTCAAGCGCGCACCGGCCGGTGGGTCGAGCAGCGGCGCCATGTCGGTTTCGAAGCGTTCGAACAGCTCCATCACCAGCGGCTCTTTGCCGTGGAAGTGGTAATAGAGATTGCCTGGGCTTATTTCCAGCTCGTTAGCAATTTCCAGGGTGGAGACGTTGGGTTCGCCCTGCTGGTTGAATAACACCAAGGCACATTCGAGGATTCGGTCGCGGGTTTTCATCCATTCTTCTTATGTCAGACGATCCATTGGCCGACGTTAACTGGCCAGACGCCGCCTGGCCAGTGTTGTTGCGCTTTACACCTCGTGCACGTAGGTGCCGGGCGCGGCTTGCATCGGCGGGTAGTTTTGGTTGCCGATGGCCAGTAGCGTTTCGCGCTGTTCACCGGAGCGCGCTTGAATCCATTCCATCCACACGGGCCACCAACTGCCCGTGTGCTGCTTGGCGTCGTAATACCAGGCGCGCGGGTCGGAGGTGAGCTTGGCGTTCTCGAAGAAGTTGGCTTTCGGATTGCCCGGCGGATTAAGGATGCTTTGGATGTGGCCGCTGTTGGACAAAATAAAACGCCGGTCGCCGCCCATTAGGAGGGTGGAGCGGTACACCGCATCCCACGGCGTAATGTGGTCGTTGATGCCCGCCACGCTAAAACTGTCGACGTTCACTTTTTGCAGATCGATAGGCGTGCCGCACACTTCCATGGCGCCAGGGCGGGTCAGTGGGTTGTGTTTGAAGAAGTCCAACAAGTCGCCATGAAACGCTGCTGGCAGACGCGTGTTGTCGTTGTTCCAGTAGAGAATGTCGAAGGCCGGCGGCTGTTTGCCGAGCAGGTAGTTGTTGACCCAGTAATTCCAGATCAGGTCGTTGGGGCGCATCCAGGCGAACACGCGCGCCATGTCGCGACCATCCAGCACACCGTTCTGGTAAGACCGGCGTTTGGCGGCTTCGAGGGTTTTCTCGTCGGCGAACAACATGGCCGGACTCTCGATCTGGCTGTCGAGCAGACTCACCAAATAACTGGCGCTGCTGACGCGGCGCAGTTGCCGTTTCGCCAACAAATGACCTTGCATGGCAGCGATGGTCAGGCCGCCTGCGCAGGCGCCGATCAGATTGACGTCTTTGCTGCCGGTGATCGCGCGGGCCACGTCGGTCGCGGCTTCCAGCGCTTGTACGTAACTCGACAAGCCCCATTCGCGGTGACGTGCATCGGGGTTGCGCCAGCTCACCATGAACACTTGCAGGCCGTTCTTCAGGCAGTACTGGACGAAGCTCTTCTCCGGGCTGAGGTCGAAAATATAGAACTTGTTGATTTGCGGCGGCACGATCACCAGCGGTTTGGCGAACTGTTTTTCGCTCATCGGTTTGTACTGGATCAGCTCCAGCATCTCGTTGCGAAACACCACGCTTCCCGGCGTGGTCGCCAGGTTGCGGCCGACTTCAAAGGCGGTTTTGTTTACCTGCCGGGGCAGGCCGCTGTTGTGCAGCAGGTCGTCATAGAGGTGGCGCACGCCCTTGAACAGGCTGGTGCCGCCGCTGTTGAGCAGTTCTTTAATGGCCAGCGGGTTGAGCACGCTGTTGGACGGCGACAGGGCATCGCCGAGCAAGGTGGCAATGAATCTCGCGCGGGTGCGGTCGTCGTCAGGCAGGTCGCTTTCTTCGATCCAGCGGTTCAGTTGCTGCTGCCAGGCGAGATAGGCCTGCAAGCTGCGGCGGTAGAAGGGGTTGAGGTGCCAAGTGGGGTCGGCAAAGCGCACGTCGTTGGGGTTGGGTTTGTGCAGCGTATCGCCGATGAGCACGCGGCCTAGCTGCCCGCCCAGCGCCAGGGCGTGCTTGGCGCTGTACACCGGCCGGCGCAGGCCTTGAAGTGCCACGGTGCGCATGGTGCTGAGCAGGTCGCGGCCGCGCAAACCCATGACAGCGTTCTGCGCATTCATTGCATTGGCCGGTGCAGTCGTCACCGGGGTGGTCACAGATTTGTCTCGCATGGGGCAACACTCCGTCGTCAAACCAGCAAGGGACTCAACGTCAATTGGTACAGAGCAAGGCTTGTACCAAGGCGCGCCGGAGGTGCATTCCAGACAACCGCGCAAAGAACAGCAGGTGGGGCGCCCAGCGCCCTATTGGGTCAGGCGCGCACTGCTCGAACTGAATCGGTGCGCACCGCTGGGCTGCTTGTTGTTGGGTCAGTGATCGCGAGCCGGCGAAGGTGTCGGCTGTGGGTGCATCACCGCACGTTGGCGTTCCTCTTGTAAGAATTTCATGATGATTGGCGCAACCGCTTCTGCCCGCGTAATGAGGAAGAGGTGGCCGTCGTCGATCACATGCAGTTCCGAATTCGGAATTCTCCAGGCTAGCAGACGCATGTTGATCAGGGGGATCAACGGGTCGTCATCGCCTGCAAGTACCAGGGTGGGTTGGGTAATTTTGTGCAGCCAGTGCACGCTGGTCCAGCCCATGCCGGCGAACAATTGCCAGTAGTAACCGAGCTTGCCGGAAGAGCGCACTTTGCTGGCGTGGGCCATCGCCAGGTTGGGGTCGCGACGGAACGCTCCGCCGTAAATATCCGGGGCGATCTGCACGCCGTAAGACGGCTGTACGTAGCGCCGAGGACTGGCCATGCGCCACAGCACTTTTGGTTTGCCCGGCACCATCACGGCGCCCGCTGAGGTGGCCGCGAGCACCAGCTTTTTACAGCGCTCCGGGTAGTCATGAGCAAACTGCTGGGCCAGCGCGCCGCCCCACGACACGCCGATGGCGTTGACCTGGCCGATGTCCAGGTAGTCGAGCATGCGCGCCGCCAGTTTGGCCAGGCCGGGAAAGCGGTAAGGCCGATTGGGCGTCGACGAGCCGCCTACGCCCGGGACGTCGAAGGCGATGACTTCGAGGTCAGGGTCCAGGGCGGCAACGAAGGGGAAAACCAATTCGAGGTTGGCGCCGATGCCATTGAAAATGAGCAACGGCGTCAGGTGCGGCTTACCTGGTCGGACCGCCGTGCGAATGGTTTGCCCATCGAGGTCGATGGTGCGGAAAACAAATGGTAACGGCATGCGCTAGCCCTATGGGTGACCCTACGAAGCTCTGGCGGCGCCGTCCCGCGCGCCTGTCCAGAATAACGAAACCGGCGTCCTTGCTGGCTTCGTGTCCACGACCGGCGTGTCAGGCCAGCAGTGGGCGGCACATCCGGGTGCCGCGGGCAGTGTATGCAGTCAATCTGTTTGTGGTGCCGCTCAGTAGCTTCGGCCGCGCGCATTGCAATCAGCCGCTCGCCCTTACCGCTCGTGTACATAGGTGCCGGGCGATGCTTCGCCTGGCGTGTACTGTTTGTTGCCCAGCACCACAGGTGCCTTTTTCAATTTGCCAGAGCGATCGGCTAGCCATTTTTGCCAGTGCAGCCACCAGGAATCGGTGTGTTTGGTGGCGTCTTCCTGCCAGGCTTTCGGGCAATCCGGCAGGTCGCCTTCGCTGGTGGAGAAGCGCGCTTTCGGATTACCCGGCGGGTTGAGAATGCTCTGGATATGGCCGCTGTTGGACAACACGAATTCAATCTTGCCGCCGAACAGCCGCGCCGAGCGGTAGCAGGCTTCCCATGGCGTGATGTGGTCGTTGGTGCCGGCGAGGCTGAAGATGTCGGCGGTGACTTTTTTCAGGTCGATAGGCGTGCCGCACACTTCCAGCGCGTCGGCGCGGGTCAGCGGGTTGGTTTTGAACAGCTCGATCAGGTCGCCGTGGAAGGCGGCCGGCAAGCGCGTGGTGTCGTTGTTCCAATACAGAATGTCGAACACCGGCGGTTCATTGCCGAGCAGGTAGTTGTTGACCCAGTAATTCCAGATCAGGTCGTTGGGGCGCATCCAGGCGAACACCTTGGCCATGTCGCTGCCTTCCAGAACGCCGGCCTGATACGAACGACGCTTGGCGGCTTCCAGGGTTTGCTCGTTAACGAACAGCGCCACCTGGGTGTCGAGTTTGGTATCGAGCACGCTGACCAGCAGGGTCAGGGCATTCACCTTCTTCTCGCCAATGGCCTGGTAGTGGCCGAGCAGGGCGGCGGTGGTGATGCCGCCGGAGCAGGCGCCAAGCATGTTGACGTCTTTGGCGCCGGTGATCGAAAGGATCACTTCAATGGCTTCTTTCAGCGCTTCGATGTACGTCGACAGGCCCCATTCACGCTGCGCCTTGGTCGGGTTGCGCCAGCTGACGATGAACGTCTGCACGCCGTTGCGCAGGCAGAAACGCGCCAGGCTTTTTTCCTGCGACAGGTCGAATACATAGAATTTGTTGATTTGCGGCGGCACCACCAGCAACGGGCGTTCGTGCACTTGCTCGGTGGTGGGCTTGTACTGAATCAGCTCCAGCAGGTTGTTGCGAAACACCACCGAGCCTTCGCTGAGGGCCAGGTTTTTGCCGACCTCGAAGGCGTCCATATTGACTTGGCTCGGCATGCCGCCGTTATTGACCAAATCTTTGGCCAGGTGGCCGAGGCCGTCTAGCAAACTCTTGCCGCCGGTTTCGAAGAAGCGTTTGAGCGCGGCCGGGTTGGCCATGCTGTTGCTTGGCGCCATGGCTTCGGTGAGCAGATTGATCACGAAGTGGCCCCGGCTGATGTCGGTCTCTGACAGGTTGCTGTGCTCGACCCAGCTGTGCAGTTCTTTGCGCCAGGCCAGGTAGCTTTGCAGGTAGCGCTTGTACAGAGGGTTTTGACTCCAGGCGGGATCGGCGAAACGTTTATCGCCGGCGTCGGCGTCCAGTTCGGAGCTGCCGAGCAGGACGTTTTTCAATTCGATGCCCAGGTGGGCGATGTGCTTGGCACTGTGCAGCGGTTGTTTGTAAGCCTGTGCAAGGATCATGCGGGCAGAAGCGAGAATGTCTTTGCCGCGCAGGCCAATGACAGGATTGAGCCCTAGGGTGTTGTCCGAGGCCTGGCGTTGCAGGTCTTCATTATTTTTGTTGCTCATCAACGACGCTCCATTGTCCTGAGGCTGATACCGGCATGCTGCTGTGCACGGACACAGGGCGTTGGCGCCTAGTACTGCTCGGGTTACCGGGGGCGGAGCTAGCTCCGCTTCATTCATTGCATCTGACACAGTCAAATGCACGGAACCTGCCAGGTAATTGGTTACCCGAGTTTCAGCGTTTGCGCAAGCAGGCCAGTCACTTGGCCAAGCGCGTAGGGGAGTATGCCGAGGGGGTTTAGAAAGTTCGCCCTAACCTGTCGGAAGGGTCGGATTAGAGCATCAGCTTGACCACGGACACCGCCGGGTCACGCGACTTTCCGGCGCGCGCGAGCTCTTGAAGATAATCAGCCCAGAGTTCTTCCTGACGTTGCGCCAGTTGCTCCAGATAGTCCCAGGTGAACAATCCGCTGTCATGCCCGTCGTCGAAGCACAACTTTAGTGCGTACTGCCCAGCCGGTTCGATACGGCTCAAGCCGACGCCTAATTTGCCAACCTGCAGAATCGGTTTGCCATGGCCCTGCACCTCCGCCGAGGGCGAATGCACCCGCAGAAATTCAGCGGGCAGGGTGTAGGTTTCGTGCTCGCCGTATTTCAGCGTCAGGGTTTTTGAGGCTTTGTGCAGCTCGATGGCGGTGGGAATACGCATGGTGCTGCTCGCTTGGAAAACAGGATGTTGAATCGTAGGAGCCAGCTTGCTGGCGAACCCTGGAAACGAGGTTTTCAGGGTTCGCCAGCAAGCTGGCTCCTACGAAAAGAAGAACGCGTTAAAGAATATAGCGCGACAAATCTTCGTCTTGCGCCAGTTCGCCCAGGTGGCTGTTGACGTACTCGGCGTCGATGCTGATGGCCGTGCCGTCCTGGCTGCTGGCCAGGTCACCGGCGCTGAACGACACCTCTTCCAGCAAACGCTCAAGCAACGTGTGCAAGCGGCGCGCGCCGATGTTTTCGGTCTTCTCGTTTACCTGCCAGGCAATTTCGGCCAGACGCTTGATACCGTCCGGGGCGAAGTTGATGCTCAGGCCCTCGGTCAGCAACAGCTCGCGGTATTGCTCGGTGAGCGAGGCGTGCGGCTCGGTGAGAATGCGCTCGAAGTCATTCGGCGTCAGGGCCTTCAACTCAACGCGAATCGGCAAGCGGCCTTGCAGCTCGGGCACCAAATCGCTTGGCTTACTCAGGTGGAACGCGCCGGAGGCGATAAACAGGATGTGGTCGGTTTTGACCATGCCCAGCTTGGTGTTCACCGTGCAGCCTTCGATCAGCGGCAGCAAGTCGCGCTGCACACCTTCGCGGGACACATCGGCCCCGCCGACATTGCCGCGCTTGGCCACTTTGTCGATTTCATCGATAAACACGATGCCGTGTTGCTCGACGGCTTCCAGCGCTTGGGCCTTCAATTCCTCTTCGTTGACCAGGCGCGCCGCTTCTTCGTCGCGCACCAGCTTGAGTGCCTCTTTCACCTTGAGCTTGCGGGCTTTCTTTTTGCCCTTGCCCATATTGGAGAACAGGCTTTGCAGCTGGTTAGTCATTTCTTCCATGCCGGGCGGGGCCATGATTTCCACGCCGCCGGGCGCGTCCGCCACTTCGATCTCGATGTCTTTATCGTCCAGTTGCCCTTCGCGCAGACGCTTGCGGAACAGTTGGCGAGTGTTGGAGTCGTGACTTGGCGTCTGGTCTTCATTGAAGCCAACGCGGGCCGGCGGCAACAGAGCGTCGAGGATGCGTTCCTCCGCGGCGTCTTCCGCGCGGTGACGGACTTTGACCATCTCCTGTTCGCGCAGCATTTTGATCGCGGCGTCTGCGAGGTCACGGATGATCGATTCCACATCGCGACCGACGTAGCCGACCTCGGTGAATTTGGTCGCTTCCACTTTCAGGAATGGTGCGTTGGCTAGCTTGGCCAGGCGGCGGGCGATTTCGGTTTTACCGACGCCGGTCGGGCCGATCATCAGAATGTTCTTCGGCGTTACTTCAGCACGCAATTCGGCAGGCAGCTGCATGCGGCGCCAGCGGTTGCGCAGCGCGATGGCTACGGCACGCTTGGCTTCGTCCTGGCCGATGATGTGACGGCTCAGTTCGTGAACAATTTCGCGGGGCGTCATGGGCATGGAATGGTCGGGCCTCAGACAGCGAGGTCCAGCTCCTCGATAGTCAGATTGTGATTGGTGAACACGCAGATATCGCCGGCGATACCCAATGCAGTTTCGGCCACTTCGCGGGCACTGAGTTCACTGTGCATCAGCAGCGCGCGGGCAGCGGCCTGGGCGTAAGGCCCGCCGGAGCCCATGGCAATCAGGCCGTCTTCGGGCTCAACGACGTCACCGTTGCCGGTGATGATCAACGAGGCGTCTTTATTCGCCACGGCGAGCATGGCTTCCAACCGGCTGAGGGAGCGGTCGGTGCGCCATTCTTTGGCCAACTCGACGGCTGCACGAACCAGGTGGCCCTGGTGTTTTTCCAGTTGCCCTTCGAAGCGCTCGAACAGGGTGAAGGCGTCGGCGGTTGCACCGGCGAAACCGGCAATTACCTGGCCGTGGTACAGGCGACGGACTTTTTTCGCATTGCCTTTCATCACGGTGTTGCCGAGAGAAACCTGGCCGTCGCCGCCCATGACGACTTTGCCGTGGCGACGAACTGAAACGATGGTGGTCAAGGGGAAAGTCTCCACGCTGGGGGCGAAAGTGCCCTAGTGGAAACTCATATGGGGGAGGGTGCCGGGCATTTCAACCGCTGCCGGGCAATGGGGTGGGATCAACGTTTACGTCAGTGTGTGTCAGCGTGGCGACGCTTAAGAAACAGCGAGGCAGGCGCCTCGCTGTTTCAACCGAACGCTAGTAACTCCTCAGGTTATTCGCGGGTCCAGGCCATTTGCCAATGCGAACCGGTGCCCGGCTCGTATTGGGTTGCGCTGGTGCTCCACTGCACGCAGTAGCCGCTGTAGGGGAACGGCTTGCAGACGTAAGTGTTGCCGTCGCGGGCCAACACTTTCGTGCCGGCTTTGTAGCTCTTCAGGCCATTGGGGAACACGTAGTCATGGGCGCTGACGCTTGGCGCGTCGATAGTGAAACGGTGGGTTTTTTGCAGCGGCTCGCCTTGTTCCGGCTTCGCCACCACCACCAGGTCGTAGCTGCCGCCCGCCGGGTTATCCAAGGTGAACATTAGGTGTGGCGAGGTCACGCCCGCAGCGCTCTGTTGATACGCCACGCTTTCGCCTGCGGCGTTGAAGATTGTGGCGCTGACGGTGTATGCGCCGCCTTGGGTGAGGGCGTTGAAATGCAGCTGTGCTTTGCCGCCTTCGACCCGGTAGGTGTCTTGCAGGCCGTTTAGCTCAAGGCTGCCCGCCGTGATGGGTGCGCCTTGAATCTTCTGGACTTCGACCCGCACGACATCGCTGTCGGCCTTGCTGTACACGCTGTTTTGCCCGTAGTTGGGCACCACTTCGTTGCGCGTGTTGAGCTCGCCCATCAAGTAACCGGCGTTAGCTTTCGCCACCTTTTGCGCCAGCAGGAACGGCCAAATGTTGGCTTGGGCCTGATCGGCCGTTTCGATGGTCAGCGTGGTTTGGCGGTCGGCTTGTTCGCCTTGGGCAGTGAATACGCGGGTTTTTACCGTGTCGCCCACTTGCAGGTCTTGCGGCTGCACGGTGCCGATATTTCTCCAGGCAGCGGCCGGTACGGTAACTGGCGGTGTGGCTGTACCTGGAGCGCTGGCGCCGGTGCCGCTGATGTTGACGTCGATGACTTGGTAGAACGTGGCGGCGGTGTCGGCAATTTTCCACGTGGCCAAGATGACGTGGTAGCCAGTGTGGTCGTTCGGAATATTCACCGTATGGTCGCTGCTGTCGCCGTTTGCGGGGCGCGCACCGTAGGCGTCTTCATGCAGCAGCGGCGTCAGTTCGAATGAGTCACGCGTCAGCGGTTGGTTGGGATTCCAGTCTTTCTTGGTGATGTAGAACTGGTAGTACGAGGTGGCGTGGCCAGCGGTGTAGTGCCATTTGAAGGTGTTTGGGCCGGGCTTGATCGGGTTCTTTGCCCAGCGCGTGGCGGATTGCTCGTTCAACTGACCGAACGCCGCCATGCCCGCGGCGGCGATGGTTTCGTTGGCCGGGCCGCATTGAGTGAAGTCGCCGGCACAGTACGCGCCGTTGAAGTGGTGGTTGACCGAGGGGCTGTATTCCAGGCTTTGAGGTTCGTACGCCACGCTGCCGCAGTTGCTGTTCAGGTTGCCGGCCGAGGCCGTGCACAGGACAGCACGCGATTTGGGTTGTTCCACATAACCGTGGGCCGATACCTGCTGAGCTGTAAGCCCGGCCAGACTCATCGCAGCTAGAAGTGGCAGATGACGTAAAGGCGAAGGAAGGGATGACTTATGCATACGAAGCGACCTTTTCATTAGGAGAGGACGCTCGGGCGGATAGGGCGTTGGCGTAGCTTTTTTCACGCTTAGCCCGAGCGGCTTCGACTATGCCGCTCGGGGGTATGGCGCCTATGTAGGAAGCTGCCCAAGGCCAGGGGGGCAACTTTGCGGCGCGCGGTGGCTTAACGCCCTTGTCGCTGTTGCAGCAGCAAGTTGCTGAAACCGCTGCCGGCCAGCTTCTTCTGCGCGGCCGTGAGTTGCTCACGGTTGCTAAACGGACCCACCAGCACGCGGTACCAGGTCTCCTCGCGCACCATGCCCGACTCCACCTGGACGTCCTGCCCCAGCAGAATGATCTGCGCGCGTACTTTGTCGGCGTCGTCTTGCTTGCGGAACGAGCCGGCCTGCAAGAAATATTGGGTCACTGCCGCTTTAACCGCCGTGGGCAATGGCGGCGGGGTTTCGCCCTTGAGTGCCGCTTCCGCGCGCGCGGCGTCGGCTTTGGCCAGCTCGGCCGGGGTGGCAGGTGGCGGCGTTTTCTCCGGCACGGCTTCCGGCGGCACGATAACTTCCGACTCGGGCAGCAAGGTATAGAAGTCGTACTTGGGCTTGACCGGACCGCTGGGCGTCGGCGTGTTGGGGTTCGCCGGGGTTTTCGGCACCACGGTGGTTTTGGTGTTCTTGTCGTCCGGCTTGTCGCGCTGGATTTCTTTGCGTCCCGGTTCAAGCTTCATCAGCAGCACAATGAACGCGCCGATGGCCAAGCCGCACGCCAGCCAGATCCAGCCCGGCACGGGACGCTTCGCAGGCGCTTGATAGCGGCTTGCGCCGCGCTTGGGTGCAGGTTTTTTCTTAGCCGCCAACTTACATACGCTCCAGAGTTTCCAGGCCCAGCAATTCCAGACCCTGCTTGAGGGTGCGACCGGTCAGGGCCGCCAGGCGCAAACGGCTTTGCTGAGTAGCCGGGTCTTCGGCAGCAAGAATTGGGCAGTGTTCATAGAAACTGGAGAACAGGCCGGCGAGCTCGTAGAGGTAGGTGCACAACGTATGCGGCGTGCCTTTCTCGGCCACGTTGCTCAGCACTTCACCGAACTGCGCGAGCTTGGCGGCAAGGTCTTGCTCTTGTGCGGCGTCCAGACGGATCTGGCCTTCCACTTCGTCGTAACCCTTGCCCAGCTTGCGGAAAATGCTCGCCACGCGGGTGTAGGCGTAGAGCAAATACGGCGCGGTGTTGCCTTCAAAGCTGAGCATCTGTTCGAAGTTGAAGCTGTAGTCGCTGGTGCGGTGTTTGCTCAGGTCGGCATATTTCACCGAGCCGATGCCCACCACACGGGCAATGGTGCGCAACTCGTCTTCGCTCACGTCCGGGTTCTTTTCTTTAACCAGGGCGTAGGCTCGCTCCTGCGCTTCATCGAGCAGGTCAATCAGCTTAACGGTGCCACCGTCGCGGGTTTTGAAAGGTTTGCCATCGGCACCGTTCATGGTGCCAAAACCCATGTGCTCAAGCTGCATGCCGGGGTGCACGAAGCCTGCGCGGCGCGCCACTTCGAATACCTGCTGGAAATGCAGCGCCTGGCGCTGGTCGACGAAATACAGCACGCGATCAGCCTTCAACACCTGGCTGCGGTAGCGCATGGCGGCCAAGTCGGTGGTGGCATAGAGGTAACCGCCGCCAGCCTTTTGCACGATCACCGGCAGCGGGTTGCCTTCGGCGTTTTTGAACTCATCAAGGAACACGCATTGTGCGCCGTTGCTTTCGACCAGCAGGCCGGCGCTTTTAAGGTCGGCGACCACATTGGCCAGGTCGTCGTTATAGGCGCTCTCGCCTTTTACGTCGGCGGGTGTGAGTTTCACGTTGAGGCGGTCGTAGGCTTTCTGGCAGTGCGCCAGGGAAATGGCATTAAAGCTATGCCACAGGCGCATGCACTCCGGTTCACCGGCTTGCAGCAGCACCACGAGTTCGCGGGCGCGGTCAGCGAATTCTGGGGATTCATCGAAGCGCTGCTTGGCCGCGCGATAAAAACCCTCGAGGTCTGACAATTCTGTTTCGCTGGTCGCCGGATTTTCCTGCAGGTAGGCCAGCAGCATGCCGAACTGGGTGCCCCAATCGCCCACATGGTTTTGCCGAATGACGGTATCGCCAAGGAACTCCAGCACCCGCGACACGCCGTCGCCAATGATGGTGGAGCGCAGGTGGCCGACGTGCATTTCTTTCGCCAGGTTGGGCGACGACAAGTCGACCACCACGCGCTGGGCAGGAGCGCCTTTGCGCACGGCGAGTTTGGCGTCGGCCAGGGCCAACTCAAGGCGTTCGGCGAGGGCCTGGGTGTCTTGGTAGAAATTCAGGAAACCGGGGCCGGCGATTTCGACCTTGCGGATTTGCGGGTCGACCGGCAGGGCAGTGATGATTTTTTCAGCCAGGTCGCGCGGCTTCATGGCAGCCGGTTTTGCCAACATCATGGCGATGTTGCTGGCGAAATCGCCGTGGCTTTTGTCTTTGGTGTTCTCGACCTGGATCACTGGCGTAAGGCCTTCGGGCAGTACGCCGTCGCTGACGAGGCGGGTGAGGGCTTGCTGGATCAGCTGGCGAATGGTGTCTTTCATGGTCTGCTCGTGCGGCCATCGGGGCGCCAGGGCGCCGGGAAGCGGGTGGAAAATGGGCCATTATCCGTGGCGATGACGGCATTGCCAACCGCACCGGTCATCGGTGGGGCTGCGATGGAGGCTGACAGGGTGTACGAAAAACGGATCGAACCGGCGGTTTAAAGTTACGCCTGGCTAAAACAGGTCAATCGGATCAACGTCCAGCGACCAGCGAACGGCTCGGCCGCTGGGCATCTTTTCCAGCGCCGTCAGCCAGTAGTTGAGCAGCTTGTGCAGCGGCGCACGGGCGTTGGCTTGCACCAGCAATTGAGCGCGGTAGCGGCCGGCGCGGCGTTCCATGGGGGCCGGCACCGGGCCGAGGAGTTCAATGCCGGTGAGGCTTAGCTCACCCAACAGGTGTTCTGCTTCGGTACAGGCCTCGTCCAGGAAGCCCTCGGCTTGGCCGGGTTTGTGTGCTTCGGCGCGCAGCAATGCCAGATGACAGAACGGCGGCAGGCCCGCCGCGCGGCGCTCGCTCAGGGCTTGCTCGGCAAAGGCGAAATAACCTTGTTCGGTCAGTTGCACCAGCAGCGGGTGATCGGCGAGATGGGTCTGGATAATCACTTTGCCCGGCTCTTCCGCCCGGCCCGCGCGGCCAGCCACCTGCACAATCAACTGCGCCATGCGCTCGCTGGCGCGGAAGTCGGCGGAGAACAGGCCGCCGTCGGCATCCAAAATGGAAACCAGCGTGACCCTCGGGAAGTGGTGCCCCTTGGCCAGCATCTGCGTGCCGATGAGGATGCACGGCTCGCCTTTGTTTATGGTGTTGAACAGGTTCTGCATGGCGTCTTTGCGCGAGGTGCTTTCGCGGTCGACGCGCAGCACGGGCACATCGGGGAACAAGGTAGCGAGGCGATCTTCGGCGCGCTCGGTGCCGGCGCCGACCGGACGCAGGTCAACTTGTGCGCATTTCGGACAATTGCTCGGCTGACGCTCGACGTGGCCGCAGTGGTGGCAACGCAGTTCGCGTGAGCGCTGATGCACCGTCATGCGCGCGTCGCAGCGGGGGCATTCCGACAGCCAGCCACAGTCGTGGCACAACAACGTAGGGGCAAAGCCGCGACGGTTGAGAAACACCAGCACCTGTTGGCCTGCCGCCAGGGTTTGGCCCATGGCTTGCTGCATGGGGCCCGAGATGCCGCTATCGAGCGGCCGGCTTTTTATGTCCAGGCGCAGAAAACGCGGTTGCTGAGCGCCGCCGGCGCGCTGGTTCAGCCGCAGCAGGCCATAGCGGCCGGCGTGGGCGTTTTGCAAACTTTCGAGGGAGGGCGTAGCCGAGCCCAGCACGATGGGAATGTTTTCCTGGCGCGCTCGCACCAACGCCAAGTCGCGCGCGTGGTAACGCAAGCCCTCCTGCTGCTTATAAGAGGCGTCGTGCTCTTCATCAATGATGATCAGGCCTGGGTTTTTCATCGGCGTGAACAGCGCGGAGCGCGTACCGATAATGATGTCTGCCTCACCGTCGCGAGCGGCGAGCCAGGCGTCCAGGCGCTCGCGGTCGTTGACGGCCGAGTGCAGCAAGGCGATGCGCGCATTGAAGCGACGCTCGAAGCGCGCCAGTGTCTGCGGGCCCAGGTTGATTTCAGGAATCAGCACCAGCGACTGCTTGCCGGCCTCGAGCGTTTCGCGGATCAGCTGCAAATACACTTCGGTTTTGCCACTGCCGGTTACGCCCGCCAGCAAAAACGCATTAAAGGTATCGAAACCGCTGCGGATGGCCTCGGTGGCGGCGCGCTGTTCCGGATTGAGCGGCAGTTCGGGTTGGGCAAGCCAATTGCCGTGGCGCTCGATGGCGGCATGGCGGCGAGCCTCAACGGTCACAAGGCCTTTCTCGCGCAGCAGTTCGAGGCTGTCTTTGTTGAGCTGCAGCTGACTGAGCAACCGATGCGCTACGCCGTGGGGATGCTGTGCGATGATTTTCAGGGCCTCGCGCTGGCGCGGGGCTCGGGCGAGGCGGGGGTCGTCCTGGGACGCTCCTTCGGTGACCTGCCAAAAGCGTTCCTGCCGCGCTTCGGCCGGTTCGCCTTGGCGCAACAATGTGGGCAGTGCCCAGCTAAAGGTGTCGCCAAGGCTGTGCTGGTAATATTGAGCAGTCCACAGGCACAGCTTGAAGAACGCGGGCGGCACGGGCGACTGCGCGTCGATGAGCGCGATGGCGGGTTTGAGCTTATCGGCCGGCACGTCGCTGTGGTCGCTGAGCTCGACCAAGATGCCGATTATTTCCCGTTTTCCAAACGGCACTCGCAGCCGCATGCCCGGCTGCAAGTCGCTGCCTGACACGCCATTGGGCGGCAGATAGTCGAACAGGCGGCGCAGGGGAGAGGGCAGAGCGAGGCGCAAAATGACGGCGGGCACGCGGTTATGTCCTGAAAAACGAGGCGCGATCTTAGCATGCACATGGCTGACGATCGGTCTTGCGTCAGCGCCGCACTCTGATAAGATGCGCGGCCTAATTCCGTGCGGTACTCGACAATAGTGTTGGGTGGCGGCGCGATAGACCTGAGGAATACACCATGAAAGCTGATATCCATCCAGTTTACGAAGCCGTAACCGCTACCTGCAGCTGCGGTAACGTGATCCAAACTCGCTCCACCCTGGCCAAGCCACTGAGCCTGGACGTGTGCAACGAGTGCCACCCGTTCTACACCGGCAAGCAAAAAGTGCTGGACGTTGGCGGCCGTGTTGATCGCTTCAAGCAGCGTTTCGGTGTGTTCGGCTCCAAGGCCTAATTGGTCTTGTTGCTTCGGAGGGCCTGATGGGCTTTTCGATGTTGTTGAAAAAGGCGTCCCTTGTGGGCGCCTTTTTCGTTTCTGCGATTTATCTATCCCCCGTTGCTGCGTTTTGCTCGGCGCCGGAGGGGTTGCCCATCGTCGCTGTGCAGAAAGTGGTCGATGGCGACACGCTGCGTTTGGTCGACGGACGCAGCGTGCGTCTGATCGGCATTAATGCGCCGGAAGTTGCTCATAATCGCCGCCCCGCTGAGCCATTTGCCGAGCAGGCCAAGCGGCGTCTTCAGGCATTGGTTGCGGAAAGTTCTGGGCGCGTGGCTGTGCAGGTCGGACAGCAAGCGAAAGACCGCTACGGTCGCACGCTCGCCCATGTCTATAACGGCAGCGGGCAAAACATCGAAGCACAGCTGTTGGCCGAAGGGCTGGGATTGCAGGTCGCTATCGCGCCGAATGTGGCGTTACTGGCGTGCCAACAAGCGGCAGAGCGTCAGGCCCGTTCCGCACGACTTGGGGTTTGGCAGCAATCGCTGATGCTTACCGCAGAGCAGCTCAGCGCCAGCGGCTTCGCCTTGATTCACGGCAAGGTCGTCAAGGTTGAGCAGAATCGAGGCGGAATCTGGTTGCAAATGGATGGCCCGCTGGTCGTCCATGTCGCCGAAAAGGCGCTCCCAACGTTCGAGCTAAAAACGCTACGCTCATTGCAAGGGCGATGGGTTGAAGTGCGTGGCTGGGTCATTGATCGTTCGCGCCGTGGTAATCAGCAGTCAGGCGAGGCGCGCTGGATGTTGCCCCTGACCCATCCGGGAATGTTGGAGGTTCTGCCATGAGAATGCGGTTGTTTGGCCTGCTGACGCTGCTCATGTTGCTGCAGGGCTGCGCGCAGAATCCGGCTACCGGCGAGAGTAATTTCGTGATGATGAGTGAGCGCCAGGAGCTTGAGCTCGGCCAAAGCTATAGCCAGGAAATTGCTAAGCAATACCCGCGTTACCCCGACGAGAAGCTGCAGGCCTATGTGCAGCAGGTGGGCGAGCGGGTGGCCAAGCACAGCCACCGCAGCAACCTGACTTACCACTTCACCGTGATCGATAGTCCAGACATCAATGCGTTCGCGTTGCCCGGCGGCTACATCTACATCCATCGCGGCTTGCTGGCGTACCTGAGTTCTGAGGCTGAGCTGGCGGCGGTGCTCGGCCATGAGGTGGGTCATGTCACGGCGCGCCACAGCGTGCAGCAGCAAAGCCAGTCGCAAGCCTGGGGCATTCTCGGCCAGGCGGTGGCGATAGGCACAGGCGTGGGCGCGGCGGCAGATGTCACCAGCGCGTTGGGTTCGGCGTTCGTGCGCGGCTACGGGCGTGATATGGAGCTACAGGCCGACGGGCTCGGCGCGCAATACCTTGCCCGCGCCGGCTATGACCCGCAGGCGATGATCGAGGTGGTTGAGGTGTTGAAAAGCCAGGACGACTACGCCCGCGACGAGGCCAGAAAAGCCGGGAAAGCGGAGCCAACGTCGAGCTACCACGGCGTGTTTGATACCCACCCTGGGAATGATCAGCGTCTTCAGCAGGTCGTCGGTCCGGCGCGGGCATTGGCGACCGGCCAACAAGAGGTTGGGCGCGACGTCTTTTTGCGGCATATCGATGGGCTGCCCTACGGCGATTCTGAATCAACCGGGATTCGTCGCGGCCAGCAGTTTTACCACGCAGATCTCGGTTTCACGTTCAGCGCGCCGCCGCACTGGGAACTGATCAATCGCCCCGATGCGGTGATTGCCGCCACTCCCGAACAGGACGCCTTTATTGCCGTGGTGTTGGAGAAGACCAAGCCGGGGCAAACGCCCCAGCAGTTCATCCGTTCGAAAGTGTCAGGGAGCCTCGCCGAGGAGCGCGAGTTGCAGCAAGCCGGGCTGCAGGGTTACACCGCAATTATTCCGGGGCGACCGGCCAAGCGTGTGGCTGTCATCTACAAAGGCGACTCGGCATACGTCTTTATTGCGAGCGTCAAGACGCCGGCCTCGTTGCAAACCGAAGACGAAAATTTCCTGAAAGTGATCAATAGTTTTCGACCTCTGAGGGCGGACGAGCGTAAGCTAGCGCAACCTCTCCGGCTGCAACTGGTGCGTGCCACAAGCGCGCAAACCATGACCAAGCTAGCTCAGGGCAGTACGCTGCCCGGTGACGCCGAGTCCCGTCTGCGCCTACTCAATCATCTATACCCAAGTGGCGAGCCCCGTCCTGGGGATTGGCTTAAAGTCGTACGTTAGAGCGCTTGACAGACGTGACTGATCAGTCTTGTTCGGGTTCGGCATCTTGCGTATCCTCGCTGCCTTGTCTGATTAACAGCATAAAAATGCGGAAATGCCACCATGTCTGATCTGAAAACTGCCGCTCTTGAGTACCACGCCCATCCACGTCCGGGAAAGCTGAGTGTCGAGCTGACCAAGCCCACTTCTACCGCACGTGACCTTTCTTTGGCGTACAGCCCGGGCGTGGCCGAGCCGGTACGGGAAATTGCCCGTGACCCGGAGCTGGCCTACAAGTACACCGGCAAAGGCAACCTGGTTGCAGTAATTTCCGATGGCACCGCCATCCTCGGTCTGGGCGACCTCGGCCCGCTGGCATCCAAGCCAGTAATGGAAGGTAAGGGTGTGTTGTTCAAGCGTTTCGCCGGCATCGACGTGTTCGATATCGAAGTCGATTCTGAAAGCCCGCAAGCCTTCATCGACACCGTTAAGCGCATCTCCATCACCTTCGGTGGTATCAACCTCGAAGACATCAAAGCACCTGAGTGCTTTGAAATTGAACGCGCGTTGATTGAGCAATGCGACATTCCGGTTTTCCACGATGACCAGCACGGCACCGCGATCGTAACGGCTGCCGGCATGCTCAATGCGTTGGAAATTGTTGGCAAAACCCTGTCCGATGCCAAGATCGTTTGCCTGGGCGCTGGCGCTGCCGCCATCTCGTGCATGAAGCTGCTGGTCAGCATGGGCGCCAAGATCGAAAACATCTTTATGGTCGACCGCAAAGGCGTAATTCACGCCGGTCGCGACGACCTGAACCAGTACAAAGCAGTGTTCGCTCACGAAACCCCGAAACGCTCGCTGTCGGACGCGTTGGACGGTGCGGATGTGTTCGTGGGCCTGTCGGGCGCCAATCTGCTGACCGCCGAAAACCTGAAGCGTATGGCGGCTGACCCTATCGTTTTCGCCTGCTCCAACCCTGATCCTGAAATCTCGCCGGAGCTGGCGCACGCCACCCGTGACGACGTGATCATGGCGACCGGTCGTTCGGATTACCCGAACCAAGTGAACAACGTGTTGGGCTTCCCGTTCATTTTCCGTGGCGCACTTGATGTTCGTGCGACCCGCATTAATGAAGAGATGAAAATCGCTGCCGCGGTTGCCTTGCGCGAATTGGCCAAGCTGCCGGTGCCTAAGGAAGTATGTGATGCGTACGGTGGCGTTGAGCTGTCGTTCGGTCGCCAGTACATCATTCCGAAGCCAATGGATGCACGCCTGATCACCGTGGTGGCAGACGCCGTGGCTAAAGCTGCGATTGAAAGCGGTGTGGCAACCCTGCCGTATCCGAAGCACTACCCGCTGACTTCGGTTGAAGACGTGTTCAACGGCTAACCGCAGTGACCCAATAAAAAGCCCCGCTAAGTGCGGGGCTTTTTATTGGGCTGGGCATCAGCATTAGCGCAGGGCTTACCTGCTCCGCGCCTCATACATCAGAACAGATCGATGGGTGCGGCATCATCGGCGGGCAAGGGGCTGCCGGGTGCGCTGGTGCCGGGATCTAGCTCGTTCATGGGTGGCGGAGAATCTTCATTCTTGAACACTTCGAAGTAGGCGTTTGGCGTGCCCGGCGCCGCAGCACGGCCGCTTACCGGGTCGATGCGCAAGGTGAGCAAGCCAGGTGGTTCCGGCAAGGTATGAGCCGGTTTGTCTTTCAGGGCGGCGCTCATGTAGTTCATCCAGATTGGCAGCGCGACGGTGCCACCGAATTCATGGCTG
This sequence comes from Pseudomonas sp. AC229, assembly GCF_979254655.1. Classification (NCBI taxonomy): domain Bacteria; kingdom Pseudomonadati; phylum Pseudomonadota; class Gammaproteobacteria; order Pseudomonadales; family Pseudomonadaceae; genus Pseudomonas; species Pseudomonas sp. AC229. Next base: position 489,288 of record NZ_CEEDHK010000001.1, on the reverse strand, counting down.
CCGAGGCTTTCTGGCTGATCGAAGCCGGTCCAGACGGTGGTCATGTAGTCGGCGTTGAAGCCTGAGAACCAGCTGTCCTTCGACTCGTTAGTCGTACCTGTTTTGCCCGCGATGTCGCTACGACCCATCGACAGTGCGCGGCGCCCGGTGCCGCGCTTGATCACGTCCTGCAGCATGCTGGTGAGGATGTAAGTGGTGCGGGCGTCGACGATGCGTTCGGCAACAGCGGGGGCGGGGGCGTTGCTGGCTTGTACTGGCAGGTTCTCTGCAACCGCTGCTGGGTCGACCACTGTTTCCGGTTGGTCTTCGTTTTCGCCGGGTGCGCTGGGCGGATTGGCCACGAAAAGGGCTTCGCCATTGCGGCTGTGAATGCTTTGAATCAGGTATGGCTGAATCTTGTAACCGCCATTGGCGAACGTGCTCCAGCCGCCGGCGATCTCCACTGGCGTGAGGTTGGCGGTGCCCAGCGCTAAAGAGAGGTTGCGCGGCAACTCTTGCTTGTTGAAGCCGAAGCGGCTGACGTAGTCGAGGGCGTATTCGATGCCAATGGCCTGCAACAGGCGAATCGATACCAGGTTGCGCGACTTATAAAGTGCTTCACGCAGGCGAATGGGGCCGAGGAACGTATTGGTGTCGTTTTTCGGGCGCCATACCTGGTCGAGGTATTCATCTACAAACACAATCGGGGCGTCATTCACCAGGGTGGCGGCTGTATAACCCTTGTCCAGCGCGGCGCTATAAATGAAGGGCTTGAAGCTTGATCCGGGCTGGCGCTTGGCTTGGGTGGCGCGGTTGTAATTGCTCTGTTCAAACGAGAAACCACCGACCAGTGCGCGTATGGCCCCATTCTTCGGGTCAAGCGAAACCAGAGCGCCTTGCGCCGCTGGGATCTGGCTGAAGCCGAGGTTCCCGTCTTCCTGGCGGAGCACGCGAATAAGGTCGCCAACTTGCACAACATCGTCCGGTTTTTGCGGGCGTGGGCCGAGGCTGTTGGTGTTCAGGAAGGGGCGCGCCCATTTCATGCTTTCCCAACTCACGGTTTCTTCCTGGCCGCCGCGAGTGAGTACCAGGATTCCGCTTTTTTCAACTTGCGTGACGATTGCAGGCTCAATGCCGTTCTGCACTTTCTGCTTGGCTAGCTCGGTTTGCCACGCTTCACGGGTCATGCCGGGGAGGCGTGTTTCCGGGCCTCGGTAGCCGTGACGCTGGTCGTAACTGATCAAACCGCTGCGAACTGCTTCGTTGGCTGCTTCCTGCAAATTGCTCGGAACAGTCGTCGTGACGTGAAAGCCTTCGGTATAGGCTTCGCTGCCATAGCGCCCGACCATTTCCGCGCGCGCCATTTCGGCAATGTAAGGAGCCTGAACTTCCGGGGTTGGCACGTGGTAACTGGCGTCGATGGGTTCCGCCAGGGCGGTCTCGTATTGGCCTTGATCGATCTTGCCAAGTTTGAACATGCGGCCCAGGATCCAGTCGCGGCGTTCTTTACTGCGCTGTGGATTGACCAGTGGGTTGAAGCGAGAAGGCGCTTTTGGCAAGCCGGCGATCATCGCCATCTGTCCCAGGCTCAAATCGTGCATGGGTTTTCCGTAGTAAACCTGTGCTGCTGCTTCGATGCCGTAGGCGCGGTTGCCGAGGTAAATCTTGTTGACGTAGAGCTCGAGAATTTCATCTTTGCTCAGCTCACGCTCAATCTGTAACGCCAACAGGATTTCATTGATCTTGCGGGAGAAGCTGCGCTCGTTGGTGAGGAAGAAGTTCTTCGCCACCTGCATAGTGATGGTGCTACCGCCTGACTGGATTTGGCCGCCGCTTTTTAATAATTGCGTGGCAGCGCGCATCAGGCTGCTGAGGTCGACGCCATAATGATTGGCAAAGTTGTCGTCTTCGGCCGAAAGCAGCGCTTTGATGAAGTTCGGAGGGATGTCAGCGAAGCGGATGGGGGTGCGGCGCATCTCGCCAAATTCGGCGATCAGCTTGGCGTCACTACTGTAGACGCGTAGCGGGATCTGCAGTTGGATGCGGCGCAGCGAATCCACGGATGGCAAACCGGGGCTAAGGTACAGATAAGCGCCGGACAGACTGAGCAACAGTCCACAAAAAACGGCTACGCAGGACCACCAGAAGAACTTCAGCAGGCGCATCAAAATGTTTGGATTTCCAGATAAAAGAAAGAGTTAAGCGTAGGGCGATGTCGAAAGGGAAAAACTGTTCACATTATAAGCGCTTTTTTTGCCAGGTAGCCATTTGCGCTTATGTCAAGACTGTTATTTAATGTGAAAAAACATAAATAGTCCGTAAGTCGCGGATGCCAATAGGAAATCGGTCGTGCTAGGGCTCTTCAATAAGAAAGCGAATACGCTGCTGGGGATCGATATCAGTTCGACCTCCGTCAAGCTCCTCGAATTGAGTCGCTCAGGAAGCCGCTACAAAGTAGAGGCTTATGCTGTAGAGCCGCTCCCACCAAACGCAGTGGTCGAGAAAAACATTGCTGAACTGGAAGGCGTAGGCCAGGCATTGTCGCGCGTATTGGCCAAAGCCAAGACTGGCGTCAAGACCGTTGCCGTCGCAGTAGCCGGTTCTGCGGTCATTACCAAAACCATCGAGATGGAAGCCGGCCTTTCTGACGATGACTTGGAAAACCAGCTCAAAATTGAAGCTGACCAGTACATTCCTTATCCGCTTGAAGAAGTAGCCATTGACTTCGAAGTGCAGGGACCTTCGGCACGCAATTCTGATCGTGTAGACGTGCTGCTAGCCGCCTGCCGTAAAGAAAACGTGGAAGTTCGCGAAGCCGCGCTAGCGTTGTCTGGCATGACCGCCAAAGTCGTCGACGTTGAAGCGTATGCGCTCGAGCGTGCTTACGGCTTGCTGTCCGCCCAGTTGGGTAGCGGTCATGACGAGTTGACCGTAGCAATTGTCGACATTGGCGCGACCATGACGACGCTGAGCGTTTTGCATAACGGTCGGACCATTTACACCCGCGAGCAGTTGTTCGGTGGTCGCCAGTTGACGGAAGAGATTCAGCGCCGTTATGGCCTGTCTGTGGAAGAAGCTGGGCTTGCTAAGAAGCAGGGCGGTCTTCCGGATGACTACGACAGCGAAGTATTGCAGCCGTTCAAAGAGGCCGTTGTGCAACAGGTTTCTCGATCGCTACAGTTTTTCTTCGCCGCTGGCCAGTACAACGATGTCGATTACATCCTGCTGGCAGGTGGCACCGCCTCAATTCCCGATCTGGATCGCCTGATTCAGCAGAAGATCGGTACGCAAACATTGGTTGCCAACCCGTTTGCCGACATGGCGCTTAGTGGCAAGGTCAACGCAGGCGCTCTGGCTAGTGATGCGCCAGCCTTGATGATTGCCTGTGGTCTGGCGATGAGGAGTTTCGACTAATGGCGCGTATTAACTTACTGCCGTGGCGGGAACAGCTGCGCGAGGAGCGCAAACAGCGGTTTCTGGTGACGTTGGCAGGCGTATTGATTGTAGCCGGCGGTGCTGTGTTTCTCGGCGACCAATACTTGAATGGCGCGATTGACCAGCAGAACGCGCGTAACGAGTTCGTCAAAAAAGAAATTGCGGTACTGGATGCTCGAATTAAGGAAATCAGCGAACTGAAGACTCGTCGCCAGCAACTGCTTGAGCGTATGAAGATTATTCAGGACTTGCAGGGCAATCGGCCGATTATCGGGCGAGTGTTTGATCAGTTGGCCAGGACGTTGCCTGATGGCGTGTACTTCACTTCATTGAATATGAAGGGCAGTACGATCGCTATTGAAGGCGCCGCCGAGTCTAACAACCGCGTCTCGAACCTTATGCGTAATCTCGATGCTTCAGAGTGGCTGACCGCTCCGAACCTGACGGCAGTTAAAGCGATTACCGCAGGTGAAATTGATCAGGCCAACGTATTCCAGTTGACGGTCCAACAGACCCAGCCTTCCATCGAAGCAGAAGGGGCTAAGAAGTGAGCATTTCTGATTCGTTAGCAAGTTTGCGGAACGTAGACTTTGCAGATCTGGATTTTAACAATTTGGGTTCCTGGCCCGCAGCTGTTAAAGCAATAGCCTGTTTTATTCTGCTCGTGGTGGTGTTGGCGCTCGGTTATAACTTTCACCTCAAAGAGCTCCAAGAGAACCTTGAGGCGCAGCGCGCTCAAGAGGAGGCGCTTAAGCAACAGTTCTCCACAAAAGCATTTCAGGCTGCCAACTTGGAAGCTTACAAAGACCAGATGAAAGAAATGGAAGTTTCTTTCGGTGCGCTCTTGCGGCAACTGCCAAGTGATACCGAAGTACCTGGTCTTCTGGAAGATATAACCCGTACCGGTCTTGGTAGCGGCTTGGAGTTTGAAGAAATCAAGCTTCTTCCAGAGTCCACTCAGCAGTTCTATATCGAACTGCCGATTCAGATTTCGGTTGTAGGCGCTTATCACGATCTGGCGACATTCGTCAGCGGCGTGGCAAGTCTTCCGCGTATTGTTACCTTGCATGATTTTGCTATTAAGCCTGTAAGTGCTGATAGCACCTCTAAGTTGCGAATGACCATCTTGGCTAAGACCTATCGCTACAACGATAAGAATGTCATCGATGACAAGGCTTCAGCGAAAGCCAAGGCGGGGGCGAAAAAATGAGACGCTCCAAACTAATCCTTAGTGCTTTGGTACTCGCTACATTGGCTGGCTGTGATTCGAGCGGCGATTTTGCCGACCTGCAGACGTATATGGACGAAGTCCGTACTCGTCCGAAAGGCTCGATTGAACCGCTTCCCAAGTTTCAGCCGTACGAAGCTTTTACCTACAGTGCTGCTGCGCTGCGAAGTCCTTTCCAGCCGCCGATCAAAATTGATCTGGTCAATCGCCAGAAAGGCTCGAAAGAGATCAAGCCTGACGAAACGCGCATCAAACAATTCTTGGAAGGCTTCAATATTGAAGTCTTCCAGATGGTGGGCACACTCTCAAACGAGGCCGGTATGTTTGCCTTGGTTAACGGCGCGGGTGGTGTGCACCGTGTGAGAGTGGGTGACTACTTGGGACGTAACAATGGACGCATCATTGCCATCAGCGAAGGCAAAATCGACGTAGTCGAAATTGTTCCTGATGGTGAAGGTGGCTGGCTAGAGCGGCCACGAAGCCTCTCTCTCAAAGAGCGCTCTTAAGGGTGGGGTGGAAGATGAAAAACAATTACCGGTCGGTACAACGGAACCTGAGTATGAAAAGCTCGCTGTCGCGCATCTGCATATCTGTTTTGGTCGCGGTTATGTCGCCAACCTTGTTGGCCGCTAACTTGAAAACGCTCGACGTCGCTGCTTTGCCGGGCGATCGCGTTGAGCTCAAATTGGCATTTGACGAGCCGGTCGCTGCGCCTCGTGGTTACACCATCGAGCAGCCGGCGCGCATCGCCCTGGATCTTCCAGGCGTAACCAACCAGACGGGTTCGAAGAACCGCGAACTGGGTGTTGGCAACGCACGCAGCGTGACCGTTGTGGAAGCTAAAGACCGCACGCGGCTGATTATTAACCTCGCCACATTGGTTCCCTACAGCACCCGCGCTGAAGGCAATAACCTGTTCGTGGTGGTAGGCGAAGGCGCGTTGTCCAACGCTCCGGTGGCAAGCGCCGTGGCGCCTGTTGCACCCCTCTCGTCTACTCCAGCGAAGAAGAACTTCGCACCAGTCAATAAAAGCATTGGCAACATCGACTTCCAACGCGGTGAGCAGGGCGAAGGTAACGTCGTTATCCAATTGTCCGATGCATCGGTGAACCCGGATATCCAAGAGCAAGGCGGCAAGATCCGCCTAGCCTTTGCCAAGACTGATCTTCCCGAGTCGTTGCGCGTTCGTCTTGACGTAAAAGACTTCGCCACGCCTGTGCAGTTCGTGAGCGCGGTTGAAGAGGGTGATAAAGCTATCATCACCGTCGAGCCTACCGGCATGTACGACTACCTGGCTTACCAGGCTGATAACAAACTGACAATTAGTGTCAAACCGTTGAGCCAGCAAGATGCCGAAAAGCGTAAGCAGGATCGCTTCGCCTACAGCGGTGAGAAGCTGTCGCTTAACTTCCAAGACATCGATGTTCGCTCGGTTCTTCAACTGATCGCCGACTTCACCGACCTCAACCTGGTTGCGAGTGACACGGTGCAAGGCAACATCACCCTGCGTCTGCAAAACGTACCGTGGGATCAGGCGTTGGACTTGGTGCTGAAAACCAAGGGCCTGGACAAGCGCAAAATCGGCAACGTGCTGATGGTCGCTCCGGCTGACGAAATTGCTGCCCGTGAGCGCCAAGAGTTGGAGTCTCAGAAGCAAGTTGCTGAGCTGGCTCCGCTGCGTAAAGACATCATTCAGCTTAACTATGCCAAGGCTTCGGACATTGCCAAGATCTACGAAGATGAAGGCGCCAAAGGCACGCTGAAAGACGATATGCGTGGCTCGGTAATTTTCGATGACCGCACCAATAGCCTGATCGTGACCCTGACCCAGGAACGTATCGACGAGCTGCGCCGCATCATTACTCAGCTCGACATCCCGGTTCGTCAGGTGATGATTGAAGCGCGCATCGTTGAAGCCAACGTCAACTACGACAAGAGCCTCGGTGTTCGTTGGGGCGGCTCGCAGTCTTTCTCCAATGGCAAAGGCCTGGTCTATGGTAACGACGATCTCGGCGATGAAAGTGGCGACACTGGCGACGACATGTCCGGCAACGTGCCGTTTGTAGATATGGGCGTTGTGAATCGTACTGCCGGCATTGGTATCGGTTTCGTGAGCGACAACCTGATCCTCGATCTGGAATTGTCGGCCATGGAAAAAACCGGCAACGGTGAAGTGGTTTCCCAGCCCAAGGTTGTTACCTCGGACAAAGAAACCGCGAAGATCCTCAAGGGCTCTGAGATCCCGTACCAGGAAGCAAGCTCCAGCGGCGCTACCAGTACCTCGTTTAAAGAAGCATCGTTGTCGCTGGAAGTAACCCCGCAGATCACGCCGGACAACCGCATCATCATCGAGGTGAAAGTCACCAAGGATGAGCCTGACTTCGCCAACGCCTTGAACGGTGTTCCGCCGATCAAGAAAAACGAAGTTAACGCTAAGGTGCTCGTCAGTGATGGCGAAACCATCGTGATCGGTGGTGTGTTCTCGAATACCCAAACCAAGTCGGTGGATAAAGTGCCGTTCCTGGGCGACTTGCCTTACCTCGGTCGTTTGTTCCGTCGCGACATCGTTTCGGACAACAAGAACGAACTGCTGGTTTTCCTGACTCCGCGTATCATGAACACCTCGGCAATCGCTGTGAGTCGCTAAATCTGTGCGAAATTTGATTCTTGTAGGCCCGATGGGAGCAGGGAAAAGCACCATCGGGAGATTGCTGGCAAAAGAGTTAAGGCTGTCATTCAAAGACTCTGATAAGGAAATCGAGCAGCGAACCGGAGCCAACATTCCCTGGATCTTCGATGTTGAAGGGGAGGCGGGCTTTCGCGAGCGCGAGCAAGCAGTAATCGGTGAGCTCTGTGAGCTTGACGGAGTCGTGCTTGCAACCGGAGGTGGCGCAGTGCTGCGTCCGGAAAATCGCTCAGCGCTGCGTGCTGGTGGTCGCGTGGTCTATCTGCATACATCGGTTGATCAGCAGATAGACCGCACCTCTCGGGATCGTAATCGTCCTCTTCTTCGCACGGCGAATCCTGGCAAAGTGCTCGCCGATTTGATGCATATCCGTGACCCCCTTTACCGGGAAATCGCGGATGTGATTATCGAAACGGACGAGCGCCCACCGCGCATGGTGGTGCAGGAAATTCTGGAGCGCCTTGAGGCGCTTCATCCCCGTTAAAGCGCGCCGCGATATGCGCTATCCTATGGCCCTTTTCTCGTGGGGGCTTCATGCAGACTCTTCAGGTTGAGCTGGGCGAACGTAGTTATCCCATCTATATCGGTGCGAACCTTCTGGTTCAGTCCGCCCTTTTTTCACCGCACATTGCCGGCAGGCAAGTTGCCATCGTCAGCAATGAAACCGTTGCTCCCCTTTACCTCGAGTCCCTCCAGCAAGCGCTAAGCGGCTTTGATGTAGCGACCGTTATTTTGCCGGACGGCGAGGTTTATAAAGGGTGGGAAACGCTGCAGCTGATTTTTGATGGCCTGCTGACCGCGCGACACGAACGCAGCACCACGGTTATTGCCTTGGGTGGCGGCGTTATCGGTGACATGGCGGGCTTCGCGGCGGCCTGTTACCAGCGTGGAGTTGACTTTATTCAGGTGCCTACCACGTTGTTGTCCCAGGTCGACTCTTCGGTGGGCGGCAAGACGGGCATTAATCACCCGTTAGGCAAAAACATGGTCGGCGCGTTTTATCAGCCCAACGCCGTGCTCATCGATACCGCAACCCTCAACACATTGCCGCCGCGTGAGTTGTCTGCCGGTTTGGCCGAGGTGATCAAGTACGGGTTAATTTGCGATGAGCCCTTTCTGTCCTGGCTCGAAGAAAACATGGACGCGTTGCGTCGTCTCGACCAAACAGCGCTGACCGAAGCCATTGCGCGCTCGTGCGCGGCGAAGGCCAAAGTCGTAGGCGCTGACGAGCGCGAGTCCGGCGTGCGCGCCACGCTCAATCTTGGCCATACCTTCGGCCATGCCATCGAAACCCACATGGGGTATGGCGTCTGGCTGCACGGTGAAGCTGTTGCTGCCGGCACCGTAATGGCGCTGGAAATGTCCTGCCGGCTTGGCTGGATCAGCACGGCCGATCGTGACCGTGGCATTCGCCTGTTCCTTAAGGCGGGACTGCCCGTTATTCCGCCAGAAGAAATGACCGCTGAGGACTTTCTCACCCATATGGCGGTCGATAAGAAAGTTCTTGGCGGTCGGTTGCGCCTTGTCCTGCTCCGCCAGATCGGCGAAGCCGTGGTGACAGGCGATTTTCCGCGCGAGATTTTGGATGCCACTCTGGTTGCGGACTACCGCGCCATGGTGGAACACCTTGAAGACTAATTGAGAGCCACATGACCAGTCTGCACGCCGACGAGGCCTTTCTCGGCCACTACCAATTCAGTCACGACCCTTTTGCCGCTCGCGTTCCAGGCTTCAAGTTTTTTCCTGCGCAGCGCAAGCCGGTACTCGGCCAACTGCACCACTTGGCGCGCTACAGCCAGTTGCTGCTGGTAGTGAGCGGGCCGCAAGGCAGCGGCAAAACCCTGTTGCGTCAGGCGCTGGTGGCCAGCACCAACAAACAGGCCGTGCATAGCGTGGTGTTCTCCGCACGCGGAGCGACCGACGCCGCTGGCGTGATGCGTCAAATCGCTCAAGGGCTGAACGTCCAGCAAGCGGACGCTCGGTCGCTGCTCTCGCAGGTCGCGCAGCTGTCGCTGACCGGCCAAGAGGTCTACCTGCTGATTGATGATGCCGAGTCGCTGGACGACGAGGCGTTGGACGCTTTGCTCGCATTGGCCGCTGGCAATGCCGAAGGTCGTCCTCACGTGTTCCTTTTCGGCGAGTCTGCCTTGTTGCCGCGCTTGGAATTGTTAGCCGATGGCGAAGAGCGCTTTCACGCCATTGAGCTCGATCCGTACAGCGAAGAAGAAACCCGCGAGTACCTGGCTCAGCGCCTGGAGGGTGCGGGGCAGGGCGTCGAGTTGTTCACCGATGAGCAGGTGGCGGATATCCACCAGCAGTCGGCGGGCTGGCCGGGCGCAATTAACCAGGTGGCTCGGGAAACGCTTGTCGAATCGATGCTGGCCAATCGGGGCAATGCGCCCAAAGGCGGTATGGCATTCAAACTGCCGAAAAAGCATTTGCTGGCTCTGGTGGTCGTCGCGATTGCTGTCGGCGCGGCGTGGATGATGCAAGGCCGCAGCAAGCAGGAGCCTGAGGCGCCAGCCACTGCTCAGCTGCCGTTGGGCGGCACTGCAGCGCCGACGACCGAAGGGGCGGCTCCGGCTGCGCCTGCGGAAGGTAAAGGGCCTGCGATGGAATTTGCCGGGTCGAACCAGCCACTGCCGTTGCCGTTGGTTGGGCAAGCGCAGCCTGTTATTCGCGAGCCGCTCGCCCAAGCCTCGGGTTTGGGTGACAGCGACGACGACGGCGCTGTCGAGCCGCCGGCTAGCGCCGTTCCACCGACCGTTACCAGCATGGCGCCGCCGCAAGGCGCCACAGCCAGCACTCCACCCGCTGCGCCGGTTATCGCGCCGTCTGCTCCGGTGGTTGCTCCGCCAGCGCCAACAGTCGCCACGGCTGCGAAGCCGCAAGCGCCAGCCTCGGCTGCCAAGCCTGCAGCGCCAGCCGCCGCAGCCGCAAAACCTGCTGCTACGCCGGTGAAACCGGTGGCTAAAGTCGAGAAGCCTGCGGCCCCGGCAGCTAGCGGTTCCGGCAGCGGCTGGTACGCCAGCCAGGCGGGCGGAAACTTTGCGCTGCAGGTGTTGGGTACCGGTTCCGAAAGCGCCGCGCAGGCGTTTGTTCGTCAGAACGGTGCCGAGTACCACTACTTCAAGAAAACCTTGAACGGCAAGCCGCTGTACGTCGTCACGTATGGCAGCTTCGCTAACCGCAGTGCCGCCCAGGCCGCGATCAAGAGCCTGCCTGCCAAGGTGCAAGCCGGCAAGCCGTGGCCACGTACCTTCTCCAGCATTCAGCAGGAAGCTCAAGCGCGCTGATCGATGCGCGCTTAGACCGCAATGACCGGGTGGTCTTTAGCACGACCGCCTGGTACTTTCTTATAAAAAGGCGACATAAGGTTTCGCGGTTTCGCCGCTCAACATTTGTTCGCTGATATTCGTCTGTGTACAATGACCCCCCTTTTGCCTGCGCAAAGCTGGCGCAACGACCTGCGCGCACGGTAAGTGTTTGAAATAGATCAAAGTTTGCCTGGTGAGAGTCCCTATGAAAGCAGGTCTATACCATCCTGATGAGTTCAAGGATAACTGCGGCTTCGGCCTGATCGCCCATATGCAGGGCGAGGCGAGTCATCACTTGCTGCAAACGGCTATCGAAGCCCTGACCTGTATGACGCACCGTGGCGGCATCAACGCCGACGGTAAGACAGGTGACGGCTGCGGCCTGCTGATCCAGAAGCCTGACGCTTTCCTCCGTGCCGTTGCCAACGAGCAATTCGCCGCCGAGCTGCCCGCGCAATACGCCGTGGGCATGGTGTTCCTCAACCAAGACGCCGCCAAAGCCGACGTTGCGCGCGAGAACATGAACCGCGAGATTCTCGCCGCCGGCTTGCAATTGATCGGTTGGCGCAAAGTGCCGATCGACACCAGCGTTCTCGGCCGTCTGGCCCTGGAGCGTCTGCCGCAAATCGAGCAGGTGTTCATTGGTGGCGAAGGCCTGAGCGATCAGGAATTTGCGATCAAACTGTTCAGCGCCCGTCGCCGTTCTTCGGTGGCTAACGCTGCCGACACCGACCACTACATCTGCAGCTTCTCGGCCAAGACCATCATCTATAAAGGCTTGATGATGCCGGTCGACCTGCAGCAGTTTTATCCGGACCTCGGTGACGAGCGTCTGATGACCGCCATCTGCGTGTTCCACCAGCGCTTCTCCACCAACACCCTGCCGAAGTGGCCGCTGGCCCAGCCGTTCCGCCTGTTGGCGCACAACGGCGAGATCAACACCATCACCGGCAACCGCAACTGGGCGCTGGCCCGTCGCACCAAATTTGCCAACGATCAACTGCCGGACCTCGATGAACTGGGCCCGCTGGTTAACCGCGTCGGTTCCGACTCATCGAGCATGGACAACATGCTCGAGCTGATGGTTACCGGTGGCATGGACCTGTTCCGTGGCATCCGCATGATCATTCCGCCGGCATGGCAAAACGTCGAAACCATGGACGCCGACCTGCGCGCCTTCTACGAATACAACTCCATGCACATGGAGCCGTGGGATGGTCCGGCCGGCGTGGTGCTGACCGATGGCCGCTACGCGGTGTGCCTGCTCGACCGTAACGGTCTGCGTCCGGCGCGTTGGGTCACTACCAACAACGGCTACATCACCATCGCCTCGGAAATCGGCGTGTGGGATTACAAGCCCGAAGACGTTATCGCCAAGGGCCGTGTCGGCCCGGGTCAAGTGCTGGCCGTGGACACCGAAACCGGCCATGTGCTGCACACCGACGACATCGACAGCCGCCTGAAATCGCGCCACCCCTATAAACAGTGGCTGCGCAAGAGTGCCGTGCGTATTCAGGCAACCATGGACGACGACCATGGCGCCGCCAGCTACGGCAGCGACCAGCTCAAGCACTACATGAAAATGTTCCAGGTCACCTTTGAAGAGCGTGATCAGGTGCTGCGTCCGCTCGCCGAGCAGGGCCAGGAAGCCGTCGGCTCCATGGGCGATGACACGCCGATGGCCGTGCTGTCGCAGCGCGTGCGCCCGACGTACGACTACTTCCGCCAGCAGTTCGCGCAGGTCACCAACCCGCCGATCGACCCGCTGCGTGAAGCCATCGTAATGTCCCTGGAAATCTGCCTGGGCGCCGAGCGCAACATTTTCGAAGAATCACCGGCTCACGCCTCCCGCGTGATCCTCAGCTCGCCGGTCATCTCTCCGGCCAAGTGGCGTTCGCTGATGAACCTCGACACCCCCGGGTTCGAGCGTTACGTCATCGACCTCAACTACGACGAGAGCATGGGCCTGGAAGCCGCAGTGCGTAACGTGGCCGACCAAGCTGAAGAAGCCGTTCGTAGCGGAAAATGCCTGCTGGTCCTCACCGACCGCAACATCGCGCCGGGCAAGCTGCCGATCCACGCCTCGCTGGCAGTGGGCGCCGCGCACCACCGTTTGATCGAGAAAGGCCTGCGTTGCGACTGCAACATCCTGGTCGAGACCGCCACCGCCCGTGACCCGCACCATTTCGCGGTACTGGTGGGCTTCGGTGCCTCGGCGGTTTATCCGTACCTGGCGTACGAAGTGCTGGCCGACTTGATCCGCACCGGCGAAGTGCTGGGCGATCTGTATGAAGTGTTCAAGAACTACCGCAAAGGCATATCCAAAGGTCTGCTGAAAATTTTGTCGAAAATGGGCATTTCCACCGTGGCTTCGTACCGCGGTGCCCAGTTGTTCGAAGCTGTCGGCCTGTCGGAAGAAGTCGTCAGCCTCAGCTTCCGTGGCGTCGCCAGCCGTATCAAAGGCGCGCGTTTCGTCGATATCGAAGCCGAGCAGAAGTTGCTGGCTGCCGAAGCCTGGAACAACCGCAAAGCCATTCAACAGGGCGGTTTGCTCAAGTTCGTGTACGGCGGTGAATACCACGCCTACAACCCGGACGTGGTCAACACCCTGCAAGCCGCCGTGCAACAAGGCAGCTACGCCAAGTACAAGGAATACGCCACGCTGGTCGACACCCGTCCGGTGTCGATGATCCGCGACCTGCTGAAAGTCAAAGAAGCCGAAACGCCATTGGCGCTCGACCAAGTCGAGCCGCTGGAAGCGATCCTCAAGCGCTTCGACTCCGCCGGCATTTCGCTGGGCGCCTTGTCGCCTGAGGCGCACGAAGCCATCGCCGAAGCCATGAACCGCCTCGGTGCGCGTTCCAACTCCGGTGAAGGTGGCGAAGACCCGGCGCGTTACGGCACCGTGCGCAGCTCGAAAATCAAGCAAGTGGCCACTGGCCGTTTCGGTGTAACGCCGGAATACCTGGTGAACGCTGAAGTGCTGCAGATCAAAGTTGCCCAGGGCGCCAAGCCGGGCGAGGGCGGTCAGCTGCCAGGCGGCAAGGTCAACGGGTTGATCGCCAAGCTGCGTTATGCGGTTCCAGGCGTGACGCTGATTTCGCCACCGCCGCACCACGACATCTACTCCATCGAAGACTTGTCGCAGCTGATTTTTGACCTCAAGCAGGTCAACCCGTCGGCCTTGGTTTCGGTGAAGCTCGTGGCTGAGGCAGGCGTAGGCACCATCGCCGCTGGCGTGGCCAAGGCTTATGCCGACCTGATCACCATTTCCGGTTACGACGGCGGTACCGGCGCTTCGCCGCTGACCTCCATTAAATACGCCGGTGCGCCGTGGGAACTGGGCCTGGCCGAAACCCACCAGACCCTGCGCGGCAACGACTTGCGCGGCAAGGTTCGCGTGCAAACCGACGGCGGCCTGAAAACCGGTCTCGACGTCATCAAGGCCGCGATTCTTGGCGCTGAAAGCTTCGGCTTCGGCACCGCGCCGATGATCGCCCTGGGGTGCAAATACCTGCGTATCTGCCACCTGAACAACTGCGCCACCGGTGTCGCGACCCAGAACGACAAGCTGCGCAAAGACCACTTCATCGGCACCGTGGAAATGGTGATGAATTTCTTCACCTTCGTGGCCGAAGAAACCCGTGAGTGGCTGGCGAAAGTGGGCGTGGCAAGCCTTGAGCAACTGATTGGTCGTACCGATCTGTTGGAAATGCTGCCGGGCGAAACCGACAAGCAGAAGTTCCTCGACCTCAGCCCATTGCTGGGCAGCGACCATATTCCGGCGGACAAACCTCAGTTCTGCCAGGTCGACCGCAACCCGCCGTTCGACGAAGGCAAGCTGGCCGAGCAAATGGTCGGCATGGCCAAGTCGGCTATCGACGGTCTGACCGGCGCCGAGTTCGAGATGGACATTTGCAACTGCGACCGTTCCATTGGCGCCCGTGTTTCCGGCGAGATCGCCCGTGTGCACGGCAACCAAGGCATGGCCAAGGCGCCGATCACCTTCCGTTTCAAAGGCACGGCCGGGCAGAGCTTCGGCGTGTGGAACGCGGGCGGTCTGAACCTGTATCTGCAAGGTGACGCCAACGACTACGTCGGCAAGGGCATGACCGGCGGCAAGCTGGTTATCGTGCCGCCGGCCAACAGCGCGTTCAAAACACAGGACGGCGCCATTGTCGGCAACACCTGCCTGTACGGCGCTACCGGCGGCAAGCTGTTCGCCGCCGGTACTGCCGGTGAGCGCTTCGCCGTGCGTAACTCCGGTGCTCACACCGTGGTGGAAGGCACAGGCGACCACTGCTGCGAATACATGACGGGCGGTTTTGTCTGCGTGCTGGGCAAGACGGGCTACAACTTCGGTTCGGGCATGACCGGCGGTTTCGCCTACGTGCTCGATCTGGACAACACCTTCGTTGACCGCGTGAACCATGAGCTGGTGGAAATCCAGCGCATCAGCGGCGAGTCGATGGAGTCGTACCGTAGCCACTTGCAACGTGTGCTGGCCGAGTATGTGCAGGAAACTTCCAGCGAATGGGGTCGCAACCTCCTGGAAAACCTGGACGACTACCTGCGCAAGTTCTGGCTGGTCAAGCCGAAAGCCGCCAGCCTCGGGTCGCTGCTCTCCAGCACCCGTGCTAACCCACAATAATTTGCGCCTGCCGTAGTGTGATGAGGTTTTTACAATGACTGAACGTCTGAACAACGACTTCCAGTTCCTCGATGTCGGGCGCAAAGATCCGAAGAAGAAGCTCTTGCGCCAGCGCAAGAAGGAATTCGTCGAGATCTATGAGCCCTTCAAACCGGCCCAGGCCGCTGACCAGTCGCATCGTTGCCTGGGCTGCGGTAACCCGTATTGCGAGTGGAAGTGCCCCGTGCACAACTTCATTCCGAACTGGCTGAAGCTGGTGTCGGAAGGCAATATTCTGGCCGCTGCCGAGCTGTCGCACCAAACCAACACGCTGCCGGAAGTATGCGGCCGCGTGTGCCCGCAAGACCGTCTGTGCGAAGGGGCGTGCACCCTTAACGACGGTTTCGGCGCGGTCACCATTGGTTCGGTGGAGAAGTACATCACCGACACCGCGTTCGCCATGGGCTGGCGTCCGGATATGTCCAAGGTCGTGCCGACCGGCAAGCGCGTCGCCATTATCGGCGCCGGTCCTGCTGGCCTGGGCTGTGCCGACGTGCTGGTACGCAATGGCGTGTCGCCGGTGGTATTCGACAAGAATCCGGAAATCGGCGGTCTGCTGACCTTCGGCATCCCCGAGTTCAAGTTGGAAAAAAGCGTACTGACCCGCCGTCGTGAAGTGTTCACCGGCATGGGTATCGAGTTCCGCCTAAACACCGAAGTGGGCAAAGACGTCGCCGTCGACCAACTGCTCGAAGAATACGATGCCGTGTTCATGGGCATGGGCACCTACACTTACATGAAGGGCGGCTTCCCCGGTGAAGACTTGCCCGGCGTGCACGACGCGCTGGATTTCCTGATCGCCAACGTCAACCGCAACCTGGGTTTCGAAAAAGCGCCGGAAGACTTCATCAACATGAAGGGCAAGCGCATCGTCGTACTCGGCGGCGGCGACACGGCGATGGACTGCAACCGCACCTCCATTCGCCAAGGCGCCAAGTCGGTAACCTGCGCTTATCGTCGTGACGAAGAGAACATGCCCGGCTCGCGCAAAGAGGTGAAGAACGCCAAGGAAGAAGGCGTGAAATTCCTCTACAACCGCCAGCCAATCGCCATTGTTGGTGAAGACAAAGTCGAAGGCGTGAAGGTGGTCGAAACCCGTCTCGGCGAGCCGGATGCCCGTGGCCGTCGCAGCCCCGAGCCGATTCCGGGCTCCGAGGAAATCATTCCGGCTGAAGCCGTGCTGATCGCTTTCGGCTTCCGTCCAAGTCCGGCGCCGTGGTTCGAGCAGTTCAGCATTCAGACCGACAGCCAAGGCCGCGTGATCGCGCCGGAGCAATCCAAGT
The DNA here is from genome assembly GCF_979254655.1 of Pseudomonas sp. AC229. Taxonomy (NCBI): domain Bacteria; kingdom Pseudomonadati; phylum Pseudomonadota; class Gammaproteobacteria; order Pseudomonadales; family Pseudomonadaceae; genus Pseudomonas; species Pseudomonas sp. AC229. The sequence goes on along the minus strand of NZ_CEEDHK010000001.1, from coordinate 472,670 downwards.
TCAAACACCAGACCAGCAACCCGAAGATCTTTGCGGGCGGCGATATGGTGCGCGGTTCGGACTTGGTGGTTACGGCGATCTTTGAAGGTCGCCAGGCGGCGGAAGGGATTCTCGACTACCTCGAGGTTTAATCCCGGCCGCTCCTACAGCGTCTGGCGCGCGACAAATTGACTCCATAGACAAAAGGCACGGCACCCGCCGTGCCTTTTGCTGTGCGCTCTGCGAAAATGCCGGCACTTTTTTGCTGCCTACTTTTTCTCAGGAAATGACATGACCGCCCTGAAGAACGACCGCTTCCTACGTGCTTTGCTAAAACAGCCTGTCGATGTCACCCCCGTATGGATGATGCGCCAGGCCGGTCGTTACCTGCCGGAGTACCGTGCCAGCCGCGCCAAGGCCGGCGATTTCATGGGCCTGATGCAGAACCCGCAATTCGCTTGCGAAGTGACCCTGCAACCACTCGACCGCTACCCACAACTGGATGCGGCCATTCTGTTCTCCGACATCCTCACCATTCCCGACGCTATGGGCCAAGGCCTGTATTTCGAAACCGGCGAAGGCCCGCGTTTCAAGAAAGTCATCAGCAGCCTGGCCGACGTTGAAGCCCTGCCAATTCCCGATCCGGAAAAAGACCTCGGCTATGTGATGGACGCCGTGCGCACTATTCGCGGCGCCCTCAACGGCCGCGTGCCGCTGATTGGCTTCTCGGGCAGCCCATGGACGCTGGCGACCTATATGGTCGAAGGCGGCTCCTCCAAGGACTTCCGCAAATCCAAGGCCATGCTTTACGACAATCCGCAGGCCATGCACCTGCTGCTCGACAAGCTGGCGCAGTCGGTCACTCAGTACCTCAACGGTCAGATCCGCGCTGGCGCCCAAGCCGTGCAGATTTTCGATACCTGGGGCGGCAACTTGTCGTCGGCGGCGTACCTGGAGTTCTCGCTGGCTTATATGAAAAAGATCGTCAGTGGTCTGATTCGCGAGCACGAAGGTCGCAAGATTCCGGTGATTCTGTTCACCAAGAACGGCGGGCTGTGGCTAGAGTCGCTCGCCGACGCCGGTGCCGACGCGCTGGGCCTGGATTGGACGTGCGACATCGGCGAAGCGCGCCGTCGCGTGGGTGAGCAGGTCTCGCTGCAAGGCAACATGGACCCCACCGTGCTTTACGCCCAGCCCGCGGCCATTCGCAACGAAGTGGCGCGCATTCTGGCCAGCTACGGCAAAGGCAGCGGCCACGTGTTCAACCTCGGTCACGGCATCACGCCGGAAGTGAACCCGGCCCATGCCGGCGCGTTCCTGGAAGCGGTACACGAGCTATCGGCGCAGTATCACCAGTGAGGTGATAGGCCAAACAAGAAGGGCGCCATATGGCGCCCTTCTTGTAGGTAGGTTGGGTTGAGCTTTCAAGCGAAGCCCAACACCGCGGTCAACCTAAGGCAACGGCGCAAACGGCGATCCACCGTCCGCCGTCTGCAACTCAATCAAGTAATTACGAAAAATCTGCCCCAGCACCTGCGTAGCAATTTCCAACTGCTCGCGGGGCATTTGTGCGGCAACCTGGTCGGCCGTGTCCAGCGCATCTTCGGCACCGTTTACCGCCGCCATCTTCAGCACGATATACGCCTGCACATTGTTGGCCGGCACGCCTTCGCCACGGAAGAACATCATCCCCAAACGATACTGGCTTTGCGCGTGGCCTTGCAGCGACGCTTGCTCGAACAGGGTCAACGCCTGCGGCAAGTCACGCGGCGTGCGTTGTCCATCATAGTAATACTCGCCAAGTTCGTATTGGGCTTCGGGGTCGCCACTTTGAGCGGCTTGCTGGCAGGAGGCCAAGGCTTCCGCCTGGTCTTCAGGAAGGGTGTTGAGCGAACAGCGGCCAGCGGCCGGAATCAGCAAGGAGTTGCCGCCCGCCGATGCAACCAGTGGCAGCAAAAGCAACAGGCAGCCCAGGGACAGGGTGCGGCCGATGCAATTCATAACAATCAACACGCCTCATCAAGCAGTGCGGGCCAGGCCCGGCCGACGGAACGCGACGGCCCGCGCATTATGGAATAAGCCGGGCGCCTGTTACAAAGTCTTTACCGACTTTTGTGTCCCGTCTGTCACACCCTGGCGGCCGTGCAGGTGCAGCAGCAACCAGGCCAACAGCGGATACGCAACGCTAAGCAGCCCATGAAACACGTCGACCCGCAGAACCGGGCCGAAGTTTCCCTGGGTGCCCACCACCAGACCAGCGACGATAAGCAGCGCCACCGCGCCCACCGCTGCGGGCAGCGCTTTACCGCCCTGAGTAAAACCGGCGTAAAGCAACATCAGCAACGTGACCACGTTCAACAGCAGCGTATAGCTGCCGAGTACGCCCCAGCGCTTGGCGCCTTCGAACAACACGCTGAGGCAGATGATCACCCAGCACCAACCCAGGCGCTGCCAATGCCAGCCGCGAACCAGCGTCAGTGCCGCAACGCCCAAAGCCGGCAGCGCGAGCAGGCTGCTGGCTTGGCTCAGCTTGGTGTGCAAAGGTTGCCAGCGTTCGTCCACGCCGAAATGCAACACACCGACCGTCGCCGCTGCGCCGGTCAGCAACAAGGCTGCGACGGCGATCCACCAGGTGGCGCGCAAGGGTTTTTCGCCCCAACGCGGGCTGCGCCAGATGCCCAGCACGCTGGCCAAACAGGCCAGCGCCAGCAACGCGTCGGACGCGGCGGTGCTGTATTGCATCAGCGCAGAGCCGCGAACGCACGCTCGGCGGCGTCGAGGGTGATCTGCAGCTCTTTGTCGCCATGGGCAATGGAAGTAAAGCCGGCTTCGAAGGCGCTCGGCGCCAAGTACACGCCGCCTTCCAACATCAAATGGAAGAATTTCTTGAAGCGCTCGGAGTCGCTGCCCATCACGTCGTCGAAGGTGACAATGTCGTCAGCGCCGCTGAAGTACAGCCCGAACATAGCGCCCGCTTGGGTCGTCACGAACGGCACACCGGCCGCGTCGGCGCGTTGCTGCAGGCCATCAAGCATCCGGCTGGTGTAGGCGGTGAGCTCGTCATGGAAGCCCGGACGACGAATCAGGTTCAGCGTGGTTAAACCGGCCGCCATCGCCAGCGGGTTACCCGACAGCGTGCCCGCCTGGTAAACCGGGCCGAGCGGGGCGATTTGCTGCATGATTTCGCGCTTGCCGCCGAAGCAGCCGACCGGCATGCCGCCGCCGATGATCTTGCCGAACGTGGACAGGTCTGGCGTCACGCCGTAATGCGCCTGAGCGCCGCCGAGGGCGACGCGGAAACCGGTCATCACTTCGTCGAAAATCAGCACCACGCCGTGCTTGTCGCACTGCTCGCGCAGGCCTTCGAGGAAGCCCGGCGCGGGCGGCACGCAATTCATGTTGCCGGCCACCGGCTCGACGATGATGCACGCCACTTCTTTGCCTACTTCGCTGAGCATTTGCTCCACGGCGCCGATGTCGTTGAACGGCAGGGTCAGGGTGTGTTTAGCGAAGGCCGCCGGTACGCCGGCCGAACTTGGCACGCCCTGGGTCAGGGCGCCCGAGCCGGCTTTCACCAACAGGCTGTCGGAGTGCCCGTGGTAGCAGCCTTCGAATTTGATGATGCTGTCGCGGCCGGTAAACCCACGGGCCAGGCGGATGGCGCTCATGGTCGCTTCGGTGCCGGAGCTGACCATGCGCACCATTTCCATCGACGGCACGATCGAGCACACCAGCTCTGCCATTTCGGTTTCCATGGCGGTTGGCGCGCCATAGGACAACCCATGTTCCAACTGCTTGCGTACCGCCTCCAGCACGTCCGGGTGGCTGTGGCCGAGAATCATCGGGCCCCACGAGCCCACGTAGTCAACGTACTGCTTGTTGTCTTCGTCCATCACATAGGCGCCGGCCGCGTGCTTGAAGAACAACGGCGTGCCGCCGACGCTGCGGAATGCGCGCACGGGCGAGTTAACGCCGCCGGGAATGTGTTTTTGCGCGCTGGCGAACAGGGCTTCGGAACGGGACTGGGTCATGGGCAGACTCCTTTAACTAAACAGTTGGCGGCGGCCAGGCAGACCTGCCGGCGCTCGGGGAATTCGGCGGTTAAGACTAAAACAGGGCGCTGAAAGCGCGGGCGCGGCGGTTCACTTCCTGGGCGTTTTCGGCGCTGAACAGGGCGTGAATGACGGCTAACAAGCTGACCCCGCCGGCCACCAGAGGTGCGGCATTTTCCAGGTCGATACCGCCAATGGCGCAGATCGGCAACTGCACGCTGGCGCGCGCTTGCTGCACCAACTCAAGGGTGGCAGCCGGGGCGCCCGGCTTGGTCTGCGAATTGAAGAAGCGGCCGAACGCCACATAGCTCGCGCCTTCGCGGGCGGCTTGCTGGGCCAGCTCAAGCTGCGCCAGGCAAGTACCGCCAATAATGGCTTGGCGGCCCAGCAAGGCGCGAGCGGCGGACAACGAGCCGTCGCCCTGGCCCAGGTGCACGCCAACGCCCAACCGCGCGGCCAGCTCGGCGTCATCGTTAATTAGCAGACTGGCGCCATACCGCTCGCAGAGGTTTTTCAGCGCTTGGGCTTCGCGCAGGCGTCGGGCTTCGTCGCTGCTTTTGTCACGGTATTGCAGCAGCGTGGCGCCACCGTCGAGGGCGGCTTCCACATACGGCAGCAGCTTGCCACCGGCCAGTAATTGGCTGTCGGTGATGGCGTACAGGCCGCGCAACGTCACGAGTTAAAGTCCAGCGGCAAGCGGCGCGGCACGTACTGGCCACGGCCCAACTGCTCGGCATCGCGCAAGGTGCGCCAGGTATAGGCGAGCGCCGACTGCACCGCGCTCACCAGCTCTTCGCCTTGAGCGAGCCGGCCGGCGAGGGTGCTCGCCAAGGTGCAGCCCGAGCCGTGATAACTGCCCGGCAGACGTTCACAGGTGAAGGTGTGCTGGCTGCCGTCACGGCTGTAAAGACGGTTGTGTATTTGCGCTTCGTCACCATGCCCGCCGGTGATCAGCAGGTGCTGGCAGAACGGCAGAAGTTTGGCCGCGCACTCATCGGCCGTGCCTTCTGGCAGTTCGGCGAGAATGCGCGCTTCGGGCAGGTTAGGCGTGGCGATGGTGGCCACCGGCAGCAAGCGCTCGCGCATGGCGAAGCCCACTTCATCCTTGCCCAACGCGCCGCCGCCGCCGGCTCGCAGCACGGGGTCGCATACCAGCGGAACGCCGGGCAATTTCTGCATGATTTCCAGCACGGTTTCGACCATTTGCACCGAGCCGAGCATGCCCAGTTTGACGGCCGCCACCGGCATGTCGGCGATCACGGCATGGGCCTGGGCCAGCACCCATTCGCGGTCAAGCACGCGGAAGTCGCTGACGTTGACGGTGTCTTGCACTGTCAATGCGGTTACCGCCGGAGCGGCGTGGCAGCCTTGCGCAAGCAGGGCTTCGATATCGGCCTGAAGACCGGCGCCGCCACTCGGGTCGTGACCGGAAAGGCAGAGAACAACGGGGCGGGAGGTATAGGTAGTCATGGTGCGCGAGCTTATCACTTTTCACCTTTTTTGCCCCAGGCGGGCGCTCTGTTCACAGGGTGAGTAGTGAGATGGCAGATGACACCAATGGGGCACCACAATTTCCCCTCATGCAGGTGGCCAGTATCGCTGCTGGCACTCGCGATGCCTTGCTGGGGGCGGCTTTCAGCGTAGGGCGGCTATGCTAGAGTGGCCCCCATTTTTGAATAAATCAGGTCGGCAGGTGACGTCACTTACGGAGATGGGGCTCCGACGTCAACCGCCAGGCCTTTGCGGGGCAGCATGCGCTACGGTCTTCTACTTGTTCTGTGTTTACTGGCGAACCTGGCCCACGCGGTCGAATTCGACGAGTACACCACCCAGCTCGTGCTCGGTCAGGAAATGGACGTGTTCGAAGATGTGCGCGGCGACGCCACCATCAACGACATCACCTCGCCGGCACTGCAAGCCAACTTCCGCCGCCACGACAAACCGGTGCTCAACTCCGGTTACTCGCACTCGGTGTTCTGGCTGCGTATCGACCTCGCTTACCGCCCGCAAGCGCTGCTCGGCCAGCAACCCTGGCTATTGGAATTGGCCTATCCGCCGCTCGATCACCTCGACCTGTATCTGCCCGATGGCCGCGGCGGCTTCCAACTGGCCGAGCGCACCGGCGATGCATTGCCCTTCGACAGCCGGCAGATCAAACAAAATAACTACCTGTTCGAAATCAACTTGCAGCCGTATCAGCCGCAACGCGTTTACCTGCGCATTCAAAGTCAGGGCTCGATTCAGGCGCCGCTCAATCTGTGGTCACCTAAGGTGTACATGGAACAGATGCCCGGGCGCATCTACCTGCTCGGCATCATCTATGGCGTGCTGCTGGGCATGCTGATTTACAACCTGTTCATCTTCCTCAGCGTGCGCGACCCGAGCTACCTCTACTACATCCTCTACATCGCCTCGTTCGGGCTGTATCAGGTGTCGGTCAATGGCGCCGGCATCGAATATTTCTGGCCCGACAACCCGTGGTGGGCGAACGCCTCCACGCCGTTCCTGATTGGCTCGGCGACGCTGTTCGGCTGTCAGTTCGCGCGCACCTTTTTGCACACCGGCGAGCACAGTCCGTGGGTGGACCGCACGTTGCTGGCGCTTATGGCCGTTGGCGCGCTGGTGATGGTGTTGGCGCTCACGGTCAGTTACAGCGTGTCGCTGCGCCTGGCGACGTACCTTGCGCTGCTGTTCACGGTGGTGGTGTTTACCGCCGGCCTGATTGCCTGGCGTCGCGGCATGCGCGTGGCGCGCTATTTCATCTTTGCCTGGACCACTTTCCTGATTGGCGGCGTGATCAACACCTTGATGGTGCTCGGCTACCTGCCCAACGTGTTCCTCACCATGTACGCCAGCCAGATCGGCTCAGCGATTGAAGTGGGGCTGCTGTCGCTGGCCTTGGCCGACCGCATCAATTCCATGAAAGAAGAGCGCGCGCGCATTCTTTATGACTCGGGCCGCAAGCTGGAAACCCTGAACCTCGAATTGGCCAACAGCAACCGACTCAAAGATGAATTCCTGGCCACCGTCACCCACGAATTGCGCACGCCCATGAACGGTGTGATCGGTTCGCTGGAACTGATGCAAACCGTGCCCATGGACGTCGAGCTGGAGCAGTACCAAAAAACCGCCAGCGCCTCGGCGCGCGACATGATGCGCATGGTCAGCGACATCCTTACCCTCACCGAACTGCAAGCCGGCAAGCTGTACCCATGGCGCGAGCCGTTCAGCCTGCGCGGTCTGTTTGGCGGACTGCGCAGCCAGTTCGCCCCGCGTGCCGAAGAGAAAGGGCTGGGCTTCACCCTGGAAATGGACGAAAGCCTGCCCGACACCCTGGAAGGCGACGCCGGCAAACTCAGTCAATGCATCGGTTACCTGCTCGACAACGCGATCAAATTCACCCCCGGCGGCGCCGTGACCTTGCGCGTGTCGGCGGTGGAGCGTGGGCGCGAAGGGTTGGTGCTGAAAGTGGGCGTCATTGACAGCGGCATCGGGTTTAGCACGCCGAAAGACGGCTCGCTGTATCAGCGCTTCCACCAGCTCGACGGCTCGATGACTCGGGAATACGGCGGCCTGGGCGTGGGTTTGGCGATTTGCCGCAAGCTGGTCAGCCTGATGGGCGGCGGCTTGAGCCACACCTCGGAAGTGGGCGAGGGCAGCCACTTCGAGCTGACCGTGCCGCTGTTTCTCTCCAACAACGGCAACCACCTCGCCAGCGCGCCGTCCCGTGAGCCAGCGCGCCGTGGCGGCGGCCAGGCCCTGCGCCGGCCGGAGGAGTGCACGGTGCTGGTGGTGGAAGACAACGGCATCAACCAATTGGTGATGCGCGGCATGTTGCTCAAACTCGGCTACCGCGTGCGCTGTGCCGACAACGGCAGCGATGCCCTGGAACTGCTGCGCCGAGAGCCGGTAGACGCCGTGCTGCTGGACTGCCAGATGCCGGTAATGGACGGTTTTGCCACCTGCCGCGCCTTGCGTGCGATGTCCAACTGCGCCGACTTGCCGGTGCTGGCCATTACCGCACACAGCCACAGCGGCGACCGCGAGCGCTGTTTGGCCGCTGGCATGAGCGACTACCTGGCCAAGCCGGTGAAGTTTGAACAACTGCAAGCGTTGCTGCATGACTGGCTGCTCAGCCTGGAGCCGCCAGCGCCGGTGCGGATCTCCTGAGTCGGCTGACCGTGTAGGAGCTAGCTTGCTAGCGAACCCTGCAATCGCAAGAGCTTCGCTAGCAAGCTAGCTCCTACAGGTCGTTGGCCCTCCGTTTGCACCCTTTCTTTTGGCAAGAATGCCCCTTCTTCCAAACTCTGAATCCTGATTCACTAGCGCCAAATGAACCAGGATTCAGACTATGGCCTACCGACACAGCGCCGCCCGCATCGACCGCGACCAAGAACAACGGGAGCGCATTCTTGACTGCGCATTGTTGCTGGTGGTCGAGGGTGGTTTTGCCGCCTTAACCATGCAAAGCCTCGCCGAACGTGTGGGCATCGCCACGGGCAGCCTGTACCGGCACTTTCGCGGCAAGGGCGAACTGGCGGCCGAGGTATTTGCCCGGGCCAGCCAGCGTGAAGTCGACGCCATGGCCAGCGCGCTGCAACTGCCGGGCAGCGAACCCAAACGCCTGGCCGGCGCCCTTGAGCAATTCGCCGCCCGTGCCTGGCAAAGCCGTCAACTGGCATTCGCCCTGATCGCCGAGCCCGTGGATCCGGAAGTGGATGAACGCCGCCTCGAATTTCGCGAGGCGTACGCCGCTCAACTCAGCACCGTTATCGAACAGGGCGTGGCCACTGGCGCGTTTCGAACCTCGTCGGTGGCGGTCAGCGCCGCGTGCCTGGTGGGCGCCATCAGTGAAGCGTTGGTCGGTCCGCTTTCACCCCAAGCCCGCGCCGCTCGCGAAGCGGGCGAGCCTGCTCTGCAACTGGCGGACGTCAGCGCCGCCCTTGTTTCCTTTTGTCTACGCGCCCTTGCCGCCGAGGAGTCACAGCCATGAGCACTGCCGTTAATAGCTACGCCGCGTTTGCCGAAACCCACGAAGTGAGCAATCAGCCGCCGTCGCTCGACGGCATCAACCTGTACCGCGCCGACCTGCCGCTGCAGGAATGGACGCGGCACTTCGGCGGCGGCTGGGCGCACGACCGCATCGATGCCTACGGCGCTTTGGCTGGCGGCCCGCTGATGGCGGCCGGGTTTCTCGCCAACGAAAACAAACCGGTGTTCAAAAGCCACGACCGCTACGGCAACCGCATCGACCTGGTGGAGTTTCATCCCGCCTACCACGAGCTGATGAAGGCGGCGGTGGAACACGGCCTGCCGTCATTGCCCTGGACCGACCCGCGTGCTGGCGCCCACGTCGCCCGCGCTGCCATGACTTATATGCACAGCCAGGCCGAAGCCGGCACCGGCTGCCCGCTGACCATGACCTTCGCCAGCGTGCCGGCGCTGCGTATGCAACCCGACGTCGCCGAGGTGTGGGTGCCGAAAGTGCTCGCCACCCAATACGACCCGCGCAACGTGCCGATGGCGGAGAAGGCCGGCGTCACCATCGGCATGGCCATGACCGAGAAGCAGGGCGGCACCGACGTGCGCGCCAACACCACGCGCGCCTATCCGGTCGGCGTGCCTGGCCCCGGTCAGGCTTACGAATTGGTCGGACATAAGTGGTTTTGCTCGGCGCCCATGTGCGACGCCTTCCTTACCCTGGCGCAAACCGACAAAGGCTTGAGCTGCTTCCTGCTGCCGCGTCATCGCCCGGATGGCACCCGCAACGAGTTCTACATCCAGCGCCTGAAAAACAAGCTCGGCAATTGCTCCAACGCCTCCAGCGAAGTGGAATACCGCGGCGCGCTGGCCTGGATGCTGGGTGAAGAAGGGCGCGGCGTACCGACCATTATCGAAATGGTGTCGATGACCCGCTTCGACTGCATGGTCGGCTCCAGCGCCTTGATGCGCCAGGCGCTGAGCCAGGCGGCCAACCACTGCGCGCACCGCACCGTGGGCGGCCGCGTGCTCAGCGAGCAAGCGCTGATGCAAAACGTGCTGGCCGATTTGGCCCTGGAAAGCGAAGCCGCCATCGCGCTGAGCCTGCGCATGGCCAAAGCGCTGGACAACGCCCACGTTGAGTCCGAAGACAAATTCGCGCGCCTGGTAACGGCCGTAGGCAAGTATTGGATCTGCAAACGCGCGCCGGCCATGATCAACGAAGCCGCCGAATGCATGGGCGGCGCCGGTTATGTGGAAGACAGCATTCTGCCGCGCCTGTACCGCGAAGCGCCGGTGAACTCGACCTGGGAAGGCTCCGGCAACGTGCAGTGCCTGGACGTGCTGCGCGCCTTGTCCAAAGAGCCTGGCGTGCTCGACGTGTTGTTCAACGAGCTGGGCGACGGCCACGGCGACGCGCGCCTGAAAGCCCATATCGACGGGCTGAAGGCCGGCTTTCGCGACACCGCCGACATCCAGTACCGCGCCCGTCAGCTCACCGAAGACGTCGCGGTCGGCTTGCAAGCCAAACTGCTGCTGGAAAGCGGCAATGCGGTGGTGTCTGACGCATTTATCGCCAGTCGCCTGGGCCAGAGCGGCCGCGCTTACGGCACCTTGCCGCGCGGTGCGGACGTGGAAGCGTTGGTCGCACGCAGCACGCCCCATGTTATGGAGTAATGCGACATGATCGATGCGGGGCAGGCTTCAGTCTCGATTGCCTTTTCCAGGAATCGCGGCTGAAGCCTTCCCCACAGTCATGCCTTTTGCCAACGATGCAGGCAAGATAGGCCGCATGCGAGTCCAGACAGGAAGGCCGATCGTGACCAGCAATACCGACAGTTTTGTTATCGCCCACACCCCCGAAGACGCCGTGGAACGCCTGGCCGAGTTGCATCAGCGGGCCGTGGATGGCCTTAGCCAGGCGCTCAAGGCGTACCTCAAAGATCGGGTCAAACCGGACCCGAGCCAACGCGGTCTGTTCCGCTACCCCGAACTGCGCCTGACCTACCTGTGCCAAGGCGAAGTGCCGACCACCGTGCGCGCCTACGCCAAAGTGCAGGTGCCCGGCACCTACAGCGTGACCGTCACCCACCCGGCGGCGTTTCGTAAGTACCTGCTCGAACAACTGCGCCCATTGATGAACGACTTCACCGTGCAGGTGGAAGTCGGCGTGAGCCAACAGGACATTCCGTACCCCTACGTGGTGGAAGGCGGCGATGAACTGGCCGGTTCGGGCGTGACCGCAGCGGAATTGTCGCGCGTGTTCCCAAGCACCGATCTGTCAGCCGCCACCGACGGTATCGCCGACGGCCTGTACGACTGGCAAAACATCGACCCGCTGCCGCTGGCACTGTTTGACGCGGCGCGTGTGGACTTCTCGCTGCGCCGTCTGGTGCATTACACCGGCAGCGACTGGCGCCACGTGCAGCCCTGGATTTTGCTGACCAACTATCACCGCTACGTTGACCAATTCATTCGCCACGGCCTGGCGCAACTGCGCGACGACCCGCGCTTTGTACGAATGGTCTTGCCAGGCAACGTGATCATTGAGCGCGGTACGTCTGAAGAAGACGCGCAAGCGGTCGCCGATGCCGTGGTTTGGCACCGTTATCAGATGCCGGCGTATCACCTGATCGCCGCGGATGGCCATGGCGTGACGCTGGTAAACATCGGCGTTGGCCCCTCGAACGCGAAAAACATCACCGACCATTTGGCCGTTTTGCGTCCGCACTGCTGGCTGATGATTGGTCACTGCGGCGGCTTGCGTCAGTCGCAAACCATTGGCGACTACGTGCTGGCCCACGCCTACATGCGCCGCGACGGCATTCTGGACCGCGTGGTGCCGCCGCACGTGCCGATTCCGGCCCTGGCCGAAGTGCAACTGGCCTTGCAGGAAGCCGCCGCTGCCGTGACCGGCGAAAAGGGCGAAGCGCTGAAACGGCGTCTGCGTACCGGCACGGTATTGACGTACGACGACCGCAACTGGGAACTGCGCTGGGCCCAGGAACGGCCGCTGATTAACCTGGCTCGCGCCATTGCCGTGGACATGGAAAGCGGCACCATCGCCGCCCAGGGCTATCGGTTGCGGGTGCCGTACGGCACGTTGTTGTGCGTATCGGACAAACCGTTGCACAGCGAAATCAAACTGCCGGGCGCGGCGGGCGCGTTCTACGAGCGAGCGGTGAACCAACACCTGCACATCGGCATCGCCGCCCTCGACCTGATGCGCACCCAACTCGACTCACTGCACTCACGCAAACTGCGCAGCTTCGATGAGCCGCCGTTTAGATAAGGCGGGAAATTTCTTCGTTAACCCTGTGGCGCGGCTGGCGGCGTTCCGATTAGCCGCGATGCTTTTGGAAAAAGAGCATCGCGGCTAAAGCCGCTCCCACAGGTTTCGATTGTGGGCGAAATCGGCCGTCCCGTTCAGAGGACAACACAGCAAACGCCGTCATTCCCGCGAAGGCGGGAATCCAGAATCTCCAAGGGAACCCACAACCGTGGACATTCCCCGCTCGCGAACGACCAAGCCGCTCACACAGGATAAATACCGCCCCTGTGGGAGCGGCTTCAGCCGCGATGCTGTTGAAATCACCGTCTCAAAGCGTAGCCACCGAGGGCGTGTTCAAGGGATTGCCCACGAATCGCCCGGCTGCGGCACCCGAAAGGTCTGCGGGTCCACTTCCTGTTCTTGCAACGCCGCTGCCAGATCCGCCGGCGGGGCGAACTGGCCTTCGTCAGTAAGCCGGAAGGTGCCGAAGTGAATGGCCATGCTGTTTTTGGCCTGCAATTGCCGGTGTGCCTGCACGGCGTCGTCGGGGTTCATGTGGTGGTCGCGCATAAACCAGCGCGGCGCGTAGGCGCCGATCGGCAACAGCGCAAAGCGCATCGGCCCGAAGCGTTCATTGATCAGTTTGAATTCCGGACCCAACCCCGTGTCGCCGGGGAACAGCAGCGGGCCACTCGCGGCTTGCAGCACAAAGCCCAGCCACAGCGTGTGGTTGGTATCGCTGCGGGTGCGTGACGACCAATGCTGCACCGGAACGCCATGCACGCTGAGGGTCGGGCTGATGGGCAGTTCCTGCCACCAATCAATCTCTGCCACGTCGGTAAAGCCGGTCTGCTTGATCAGCGCGCCGTTGCCCAGGCCCGTGACCACTTTGGCTGTCGGAAAGCGCAGCGCCAGCTTGCGTAGGCTTTCCAGGTCAAGGTGATCGTAGTGGTTGTGGCTGACGAGAATCAGGTCAATCGGCGGTAACTGCTCGATGCTCAGCCCCGGTTGCTGGAAGCGTTTCGGGCCAATAAACGTGAACGGGCTGACCCGCTCGGACCACACCGGGTCCGTGAGAATGTTCAGGCCCTGATGCTGCAACAGCACGGTGGCGTGGTTGATGTAAGTGGCTTGCAGCGCATCGCCCATCACCCGCTGCGCCAGCACGGGTGGTGTTTTTGCCGCCGGTTGGCTGACCCAGGCGTCGGTGCGCTCGCGGTTGAGCTGCCACTTGAGCAGGTCGCGCAGGCTTTTTTCCGGGGTGGGTTGAATGTTGCGGAAGCGCTCGCCATCGAAGTGGTCGCTGGCGGGGCCTTGGTAAGCGGAGTTGTTACAGCCGGCCAGGGTCAGCAGGCTCAGTAACCAGGTGGGGCGGAGGTTACGTGGCATTGACGAAACTCGCAGGGGAAGATGCAGGCAAACCTAGCATGGCCGCTTGGGTTTGCCTGCTCCCTTACATGTTTTGCAACTCAACGCAGCGCGTTATTTGCTGGCGTCGAGCACCACGCGGTAACGGGCTTTGCCGGCGCGCAGGTGATCGATGGCGTCGTTCACTTTGCTCATGGGGAACATTTCCACCTGAGGCACGATTTGATGACGGGCGCAGAATTCCAACATTTTCGCCATGTTGGCCGGTGAGCCTACGGGCGAGCCGGAGATGGCTTTTTGCGCGGGAATCAAGCTGAACACGTGCACCGGAATGGCGCTCGGCACGATGCCGACAAAGTGCAGGCGGCCACGGCCACGCAAGGTGGCGAGCAGGCTGTTCCAGTCCAGATCAGCGCTGGCGGTCACCAGAAGGAAATCCAGAGTGCCGGCAATCGCTTTCATCGCCGCACTGTCGGTGGACGCCACCGCTTTGTGCGCGCCCAGGCGCTGGGCTTCTTCCTGCTTGCTTGGCGAGGAGGTAAACGCCGTGACTTCGCAGCCCCACGCATTGAGGAATTTCAGTGCCAGGTGACCGAGGCCGCCGATGCCAACCACGCCGACGCGGTCGGTGGGTTTGATGTCCAAGTCCACCAGCGGGCTGAACACCGTTGAGCCGGCACAAAACAGCGGGCCGGCCAAGCTTGGGTCGATGGCCTCTGGAATCGGAATGGCCCAGGCCCAATGGGCGCGCAGGCGATCAGCGAAGCCGCCATTGCCGCCGATGATGGTGGGTTGCACGGTGCGACACAGCTGGTGGGAACCTTCCATGCACGAAGCGCAGTGCATGCAGCTGCCTTTGTTCCAGCCGATGCCCACACGCTGGCCACGTTTGAGGCCACGCACCTGGTCGCCCACGCGCACCACGGTGCCGACCACTTCGTGGCCGGGAATGAACGGATAGCGAGTGCGGCCCCATTCGTTGTCGATCATCGATTGGTCGGAGTGGCAGATGCCGCAGAACTCCACCGCCACTTCAACATCTTCGGCGGCCAGCGGGCCTGGATCGTATTCATACGATTGCAGCGGGGCTTTGGGCGCGGTAGCGGCCCAACCGGTGAACTTCTCGACCTCGGACGTGCTCATGCAAGGATTCCTTGTGGGTTAGACGGCGCAACGCAGCAGCATAACCATAGACGGCAAATGATGAAGCGAGATAAGCCCGATTGATGGTGCGTACATGGCCTCGCGTTACACTGTGCAGCCTGCTCGTTGCCCTGGATTGTTCATGTCGCGCCCACCTCGTCCCGCCCGCCCAGCTCCCCGCCGCGTCGCCAAAGCGCCGCCGGCTGAGCCGACGTTGTTGCTGTTCAACAAGCCGTTCGACGTGCTGACTCAGTTCAACGATGAGCAAGGCCGCAGCACGCTCAAAGACTTTATTGCGGTGCCCGGCGTGTACCCGGCCGGGCGGCTGGACCGCGACAGCGAAGGGCTGCTGCTACTGACCAACGATGGGCAGCTGCAAGCGCGAATTGCCGACCCCAAACACAAGCTGGCGAAAACCTATTGGGTGCAGGTCGAAGGCGAGCCGACCGAAGCGCAGCTGCAACAATTGCGTGATGGCGTGACCTTGAATGACGGACCGACCTTGCCGGCTGAAGCGCGGCAGCTGGCCGAACCTGAACTGTGGGAGCGCAATCCGCCGGTGCGGTTTCGTAAGAGCATTCCGACGTCGTGGTTGGAATTGGTGATCAGGGAAGGGCGCAACCGCCAGGTGCGGCGGATGACAGCGGCAGTGGGGCTGCCGACGTTGCGGCTGGTACGGGTGCGGATTGGGCCGTGGAGTATCGAGGGGCTGGGGTTGGGGGAGTGGAAGGCGGTTGAGGCACGGCTTTGAGTCGTTCGTCGTAGGTTGGGCGGTGCGCGTGGCTCACCGAGCGCGACCAACCCAACCAGCGCGCAAATTCCTGCTCGGCTCTAGAAGCCTTCCAGGCTTCCAATCACCACGGTCTTGATGATGAAGCCCAACACGCCCAGGCCAAGGGCGAGGAACAGGACCATGGTGCCGTAGCGGCCGGCTTTGGATTTTTTCGCCAGATCCCACACGATGAAGGCCATAAACATCACCAGGCCGCCGACCAGGATGATCATCATCCACTCTTCAAACTTTTCCGGTTCCATTACAACCTCAGGTATTCGTCAGACACACACGTATAGCCACACGCCTCAAGGGCGGGCCTTGGCGGGCGATTATACGTCAGCCTCCGGGCCCGTGGCCGCAGGTTGTCGGGGCAAGCGTTTAGCCGCGCAGGTGTTGTAACGGCAGTTGGGTGCTGGAGATTACCTGGTTGAGCACGAAGCTCGAGCGCACGCTGGTCACGCCCTCGATGCGCGTGAGTTGGCCCAGCAGGAATTTCTGGTAATGGTCCATATCCGGCACCACGACCTTCAGTTGGTAGTCGGCGTCCATCCCGGTCACCAGGCAGCACTCCAGCACTTCCGGGCATTGGGTGATCACCGCTTCGAAGTGCTCGAAACGCTCGGGCGTGTGACGGTCCATGCCGATGTTCACGTACGCCGTCAGGCTTAGCCCCAGCTTCTTGCGATCCAGCAGCGCCACTTGGCGAAGAATGTAGCCGTCATCTTCCAATTGCTTGACCCGGCGCGAGCAGGGCGAGGGCGATAGGCCGATGCGTTCGGCCAGCTCCTGATTGGAGATGCGCGCGTCGCGCTGCAATTCGGCCAGTATGTTCAGGTCGTAGCGGTCGAGGTTGTTCAAGATGGCGCTCCAGTCGGTGCTAATTGCGCAACATGGTGCGTTATGAGCTAAAGATTGCGCAAGTGGCCTATCGATCAGCAATATTCGCAATCCTGTGTCGCGCGGCCAAGCCTACACTTTCCCTCAAGTTAAACGACCCGGACGCAAGTCCAACTGGCCCGCTCAATCAGGCGCGCCAGAGCCGCCGATCCTACCGGGTCGCCTCGGCAACCGGGTCCGCACTGCCCAACCAGGCGGTCGAGACAGGCGGCGACACAATCGCCAGCAGAGGACAAACGGGCCCCCCTAGTGGGCCCTTTTTTTTGGGTGTTAGAAAGCGATCGGCTGCGCGTCGGCCTGGCTGCGTTGGAAACCAATTTCCAATGCTCATGGGCTACAGCCCACTGCGCTTGTAAATTGATTTCCGCCTTGCCAGACCTAGCTCGCTCGATCTGGAGCGGCGGAGCGGCGGTTATTTTTTTGGTTGTGCTTTCTGTTCTGCAACTCCGCTAACGGCTGTTGTCGAAGTGGTTACCGATCGGCTACAAGTGCCCGCCGCTCGGCAATACGGGTGGGCAGGTGTGTCGCGGTCTTTCCTCTCTGGAGTAACAGTCATGAAGTCGCAGTTGTGGCGTCTGGCAGGTGTAGGCGTTCTTTCCCTGGCGATGGGCGCCAATGCGCTCGCCGATGACGGGCCGGATGTGCGTTCGGTGATAAGTGGCAGTTCGCAGCGTGATCAGGGGCGCGGCAACGGCGGCGGCAATCAGGGCGGGCAGCAGCAAGCGCGTCCGCAGCAACAACAAGGGCCGCAAGGCGCTGCCCGCACGTTGGGGGCCAGCAGCCCGTCGCAGCGTGATCGTGATGATCGCGGTGGCAATGGGCACAACGGCGGCTACAACGGCGGCGGCTATAACCAGGGTGGCCATAACCAAGGCGGCTACGGCAATCAAGGCGGTTACAACGGCGGCGGATACAACCAGGGCGCCGGCCAAAACCATAACGGCAATGGCTACAACGGTGGTTATAACGGCGGCCACACCGGTGGCGGGCGCGATGACGACCGCGACCGTCCGAGCAATAACGAGCAACGAGGTCCGCAGGGTCCGGCCCGGCAACTGGGCGCTAAATCACCGCCGCCGCCGGGCAATCAGTGGCATGGCGGGCGTCCGGGCGGCGGCTGGGGCTCTGGGCCGCGCTGGCAGCCGGGCTACCGGGTAAACACCATTCCATCAGGCCGTTGGCGCGTGCCGCACGGCGGTGTCGACTATTACTACGCCGACGGTTACTGGTATCGCCCGTACGGCCCGAGCTACATCGTCGTCACGCCGCCTTACGGCGTTCGGGTGCGCACGCTGCCCTCGTATGCCGAGCAGCTGTGGATTGGCAGCGCGCTGTATTTCATCGCTGCCGGCACCTATTACCTGTACCAGGCCGACCGCCAGGAATATGTGGTCACCAGTCCACCCGTTCAGGTGACGAGCAATAACGGCTGGCAGGGCAACGGCTACGACGTGGTGGCGTATCCGGCGCGCGGGCAGAGCGAGGCGCAGTTGGCGCAGGACCGCTACGACTGCCATCGCTGGGCGGTGAATCAAAGCGGCTTCGATCCCTCCCAAGCCACCTATGCGCCGGCGCAAAACGTGGCGGACATTTACCGCCGCTCGCTGGGTGCATGCATGGCTGGGCGCGGTTACAGCGTGAATTAAGACGTTCAGTGCGCACAAAAAAGCCCCGCAGTTGCCGGGGCTTTTTTATCGGCTGACCGTTTACAGGCGCTTGAGCAACCCTTCGAGCAGCACGGCTTGGTCTTCGGCCAAATCGATGATGTGAAAGCCCGACCAGCAATGCTGACCGTCGGCGCCCGGGCGGCTCCACAGGCAATCCGCACCCAGGCGAACTTCGGTCAGGCCTTCGACCGGCGGGTAGGAAACGAGGCGGCATTCCAGTAGCGCATCGGCTTCTTGGGGGCAGTCACCGAACAGCATGAAGCCCTCGGCGGAGAGATCCACTACGCGGCCCAAGTGGCGCTCGGTGTGCAAGTCGTACACTTCCAGATGCAGCTCTGCGGCGTGTCGGCTGTGCTGGCGACGATCGTCCATTACGGCTCCTTAACTGTTGTCGGCGCGACCGGTGAAGCGTTGCAACACCCGGTAGATGGCGGTCAGGGCGCGGTCCACCAGCGGGGCCTCGCGTTCGGTTTGGAGGATGCGAACCAGACCTTGTTCCATCTCATTGGCTAAAATCGTCAGCGGTTTAATCGCCACGCGCTGGCCGCTGTGGTCGACGAACATGTAGTTGTGCGTGGTCGGGCTGAACCATGACAGCTTGAGGTTACGTACCTGCGCGCCGTCGATAAATTCAAACCAAGTACCAAACTCGATACGGCCCAGTTCCTTGGCAATCAGCTGCGCCTGGTGCGACAGGCCCGAGGCTTGCGGGGCGGTCGTCGCTAACGCAGCGTCCTCGCCAAGCATGGCGCCGAGCGGGCTTTCTGGCAGCACCGGATTGAGCTTGGCGGCCACTTGCGGCTGCTTGGCCTGCACCGCGTGCTGGCAGGCGACGATGTCTTGAAGTAAGCGGCGGATGCCGTCTTCGTGATAGCCGCCGAGAATCTCCAGGCCTTTGCGCAGGTCTTCCAGCAGTTGCACACGAATCGACTGCAAGCGCTCCTGACCGGCTGCGTTCAGCGGCGTGCTACTCCATGCAAGCTGCTCGGCCACATCGCTGTAGCGTTGCCACTCGGGGCTGCGTTCGCCGTGGCGCAACAACACGAATACCAGCGCGTCGGTCCAGGTGAGTTCGAGAAAATTGCGAATCAGCGGCGGCGGCTGACGGTTGGCCAGCGCGCGGGCAATGATGTCCACCGCTTGCTGGCGCGCGCCGAGCAATTTGTCGCGACCTTTGGCGGCTTCCACCGCACGCCGCTCCCGCAGCGCCACCTTGTGTTGCAGGTTGGTGGTGAACTCGTTGAATTCTTCCAGCAGGCTATCGAACAGTTTCAGTTCGCCGTCGAAGCCCTGGATGACGCGTTCGACCACCCAGTGAATTTTCGCCAACAGGCCACGGTCGTCTTCTTCGCCGCCATACAGCACGCCGGCCTGGGCCATGGCGTTGAGCAAGCGTCGCGCCGGGTGATGGTATTGGGTGAACAGCGCCTTATCCAGCAGCGCCACTTTCAGGTAAGGCGTGTGCAGGTGGGAGAGGGCGGTTTTGCAATTGTCTGGCAGGTTTTCGTCATCAAGGATGAAGTCGAACAGCATGCCCACCAGGTCGATTACATCCGCTTCCTGGTCCGACAGTTTTTGCTGGCCGGGTTCGCTGCTGTGAGTTTCCAACTGCTGCTGCAGATCGACTTTGAAATCTTCGACTTGCTGCGGACGTTGCAAACGCTGTGAGAAATCCAGCGCCGACTGTTGCTGCAAACGGTTCAGTGCGTCGAGCAGGTCGCTGGCCGCGTAGGTGCGTGTCGCGCCGCTGGGGGCGAAACTGGCGATACTGCGCGTGCCGCCCAGAAGCGGCGCATCGACGTTGTAATGCCGGCGCTCGCCGAGCAAGGCAGCCAGGCTGCTGAACAATGCGGTTGGGTCGGTCGGCTCCGGGCCAGACGCGTCGTACGGCACACGCGCGGCTTCGGCGCTTGGTGCGGCGGCCGAGGCGGCGGGCGCTGTGCCGGCGGGTGCCGGTTGCGCATTTCGCACGGGCTCGTTGGTCGCTGCGGGCGCTGCACTGGCCGGCTCACGCGGCGCCGTTGGAGCGCGTCGGGCATCGGGGGTGCGTTGCGGCGCGTACTTGAGGTTGGGCAAAACCCCGGCATCAATCAGGCGCTGATTCATCGCTTCATACAGGCGGTCGAGGCTCTGCATGACGTGGCGATCAAACAACATATAGAGGATGGTTTTGATCTGCGGCGGAAACGGCGTGGGCGCCAGCGCTTCGCGAAACGCCTGGGCAATCGCGCGCGGCCCGAACGGGTTGTTGTCTTCGCCTAGCTTCTGACCGTTGTTCAACACCGCCAGCCGTTGCTCGAGTGCGAACAGCGGCTCGGCGCAGCGGGCTTTGACCCGGCTGACCATGTTGGTGACTTGCAGACTCTCTTCGTAATCTTCGTTTTGAATCAACGACAGATCTTCAGCGCGCAGCCCTGTCGCGTTCGCTTCGGGCTCGAGCGTGCCTTCAAGAAAATTAGAAAAATTTTGCGCCACGCGCTGGTGATAGCTGCGCTCGATTTGCGGTCGCTGCCGACGAATTTCGCGCATGTTGTCGAAAAACAACGACTGCACTTTATTGTTCTCGGCTTTCTCGGCGCATTCAAACAACGTGTCATCAACCTGCCCGAATACCCCGGTGAGGTGTTCGGCCAAACGATTCATCGCGAGCTTGCGGCAACCCTGCACCAGGTCCCCAAAACGCGGTTGAATTCCGCGGCTGGCAAGCGTCTGGTGGGTTCTCGATGGTGGGGGTACGTCCTGCGTGCTCATGGACTGTCCTGTTCAAGCCAAGCGGCTTATGCATCCTGCGGCGATCATATCTCACGCAAACATAGAGTGGCGATCACGTCGCTGCAAATCATTGTCTTAAAAGCTATTTAGGGGGTTGACAGGGTCGCGGATATCCTTAAAATGCAGCGCCTCGATACGGCAAATGGCTAACGCCAAATGACGTAAAGAGATGGAAGCAAGTAGTTCCGCGATAGCTCAGTCGGTAGAGCAAATGACTGTTAATCATTGGGTCCCAGGTTCGAGTCCTGGTCGCGGAGCCAATCTTTCAACCGGGGTATAGCGCAGTCCGGTAGCGCGCCTGCTTTGGGAGCAGGATGTCAGGAGTTCGAATCCCCTTACCCCGACCATTTTTGGGTCGTTAGCTCAGTTGGTAGAGCAGTTGGCTTTTAACCAATTGGTCGTAGGTTCGAGTCCCACACGACCCACCATTTTTGGCTCTTGATGTTTGAAGAGTTAAATCTTAGGTAAAGCGCTTAGCGGCGTGGAACCAACAAAAAAGGCGTCCTTCGGGACGCCTTTTTTGTTGGCGCTTTTTAAAGCCGCCGCACTCGACGGCGGCGCTTGGGAGGCGTGGGCTGAGCTTCGCCCACGCTTGCATCTCGTTGTCAGTGCAGCTTCAAACGCGGCTCCGTCCCACGCCCGATTCGGTCGCTGAGCATCAGCATCATGGTGCGAAACACGCCATACAGCGCCATCTGGTGCATACGGTAGAGCGACACGTAAAACATCCGTGCCAGCCAACCTTCCAGCATCACGCTGCCGGTGAGGTTACCCATCAGATTGCCCACCGCCGAAAAACTCGCCAGCGAAATCAGTGAGCCGTAGTCACGATAGCGGTAGACCGGCAGCGCTTTGGCCTCAATACGCAGCTTCAGCGATTTTGCCAACAGCGACGCCTGCTGATGCGCCGCCTGCGCGCGAGGCGGTACGTTGCGGCCGTCTTCACCTTGCGGGCACGCGGCGCAATCGCCGAAGGCAAAAATATTGTCGTCACGTGTGGTTTGCAGAGTAGGGCGCACTTGCAACTGGTTGATGCGATTGCTCTCCAGCCCATCAAGGTCTTTCAAGAATTCGGGGGCGCGAATCCCCGCCGCCCACACCTTCAAGCTGGCCGGAATCTCTTGGCCTTGCACGGTCTTCAAATTATCGCGCGTCACCTCGCTGACCGCTGCGTTGGTCAGCACCGTTACGCCGAGTTTTTCCAGGGTTCTATGCACCGGCTGGCCGATGCGCTCCGGTAGCGCGGGCAATACGCGCGGTCCTGCTTCGATCACGGTGATGCGCATGTTTTCCGGCTTGATTCTGTCCAGGCCGTACGCCGCCAACTCATGGGCGGCGTGGTGCAACTCGGCCGCCAGTTCAACGCCCGTGGCCCCGGCCCCGACGATGGCCACGCTGATTTGTCCTGTGCTGTCCGCCTGATTGGCGTGGGCGCGCATGTAGTGATTCAGCAATTGCCGGTGGAAGCGTTCGGCCTGCACGCGGGTGTCCAAGAACAGGCAATGTTCCGCTGCGCCTGGCGTGCCGAAGTCGTTGGTGGTGCTGCCGACCGCAATTACCAGCGTGTCGTAATCCAGCGTGCGCACCGGTACG
The DNA here is from genome assembly GCF_979254655.1 of Pseudomonas sp. AC229. NCBI lineage: Bacteria > Pseudomonadati > Pseudomonadota > Gammaproteobacteria > Pseudomonadales > Pseudomonadaceae > Pseudomonas > Pseudomonas sp. AC229. The sequence goes on along the minus strand of NZ_CEEDHK010000001.1, from coordinate 450,173 downwards.
AGCTCTTCGCCCTGTTCATCAACGGTGGCGGCCAATTGAATTTTTTTCGCCGCGCGGTCCAGCCCCTGCATCCGGCCTAGCTGAAACTCGAAGTGGTTCCACTTGGCTTGGGCGACATAGTTGAGCTCATCTTCGGACGAGTTCAACGAGCCGGCCGCGACTTCGTGCAGCAGCGGTTTCCAGATGTGGGTGAGGTTGGCGTCAACCAGGGTTACGCGCGCGATGTCGCGTTTACCCAAGGTTTTACCCAGGCGGGTGGCAAGCTCCAGGCCGCCGGCGCCGCCGCCGACAATAACAATGCGATGGGACATGGTGAGTTCTCACAAGGCTTTTAAGGATTCGGGGAAAAACCGGCGAGGCGAGCGCGAGGCAGCTCATAGCACTAACCGGCTGAGTAAACGGCTGAGAAGGCCCAGACCAATAACCGAGACCAACACGATTGAGAGCAAAAACCACGGACGGAACGGCCGGCGCTCGACTTGGTGATGCGGCGCGCTGAGGTGCTGGTCGACGCGTTGCTGGTCGTCTGGGCTGAGTCGGCTGGTCATGGCAGGCCTCGTTTGGGATAAATCCATTCTAGTCGTGGGATTTAATCTGGCTCAACGTAAAGCGTGTCCTGCAAACGAATAATCCCACCCTCCAGCACGCGGGCCGTAATTCCACCGTGTCCCCGCGCTGCCTGAAAGGTGCCTCGCCCCAAGCGTTGTTCGAGGCGGGCACAGGGCTGGCACCAACCGGTGGTTTCCAGCAGTGCCTGGCCCAAGCGGAAGCGCCGATTCTTCAGGCTGAACAGATTGATGCCGCTCACCGCGATATTGCGGCGCATATCAGCCGGCGTGATCGCTTGCTCGGCGGGCCGACCTAACAGCGCGCTGATTACCGCCAGGTGCTCCCATTGAATCAGCGTCACTTGCCGCGCATTGCGCGGTCCGGGCCGGCTGTGGTCGCCGGTCAAGCCGGCTTCTCGCCGTGCTTCCACAGCATCCAATTCGAGCATCGGCTCGCGCGAAACCGGTCGCACACCAATCCAGCGAACCTCGCCGTGTTGCGGTACGTCGGCGATCAGGTCCAACAGCTGACTCATAGGCTGATTCCAATATCCAGCAGCACCGTTCGGCCAAGGTTGATGCGCAGAAAATCTGGCGCGCCGGGATGGGCGAACAACACCCGGGCGAAGTTTGGTCCTAACACAGACAGCGACCGCCAGCCCTGGTGCAGAAATTCGGTGGGAGGCGGGAAGGCGCTGTTGAAGTTGGTGATTTCGCGCTTGAGGTTCACGTAGGCGAGCATGTCGAGAGTGCCCACGTCGATACCGCGCTCGCGGTAGCTGGCGGTCTTTTTGCGCAGCGTCGGCGCCAACCGATTATGCAGTTCGGCGGCGGTTATTTTTTTCGGCCGGGGCTCGTGCTCGACCAGTTGGCTGAGGGAATACGCGTTGCGACGTCGCTCCAACTCCTGCCGCCATTCATCGTTAAGGCGGCGGCCTTCATCGAGCACGAAAAACACCTCGAAATGGGCATCGTGAAACAACACATCTGGCGGGTCTTTTTCCGCGGCGCTGAATTCTTCCAAGCGATGCGGCACATTCAGCGCCTGCAAAAAACGCCGGCATACCCAGCGCTCCCGCTCCCATTTCTGGGCGTTGGAAAGCAGGGCGTTGGCCTGTTCGGCTTGGTCGGTCAGTAGACGCAGGTAGTCGGAGTCATCCATGCCCGCCAGTTTAGACGTCGGACGAGGCCGGTGTAGACTGCGATTTCGCCTAGGCAGGAGTCCTCTATGTCGATTCGCCCCGCGCTGCTCACTCGCCATACCGCATTACGCGGGCTGGGGAGCGTTCGCGAGCTCGCAGAGGACGCGCCGTCGTGATCGCCGCCGAGTTGCTATCCACCACCACGTTGACGGCCGGCTGGCTGATCTACCTTCCCGTGCTGGCGTGGGCCGTATTTCGTTCGCCCTGGCTGGAGCTATTCAGCGACACACGCCGCCAGCACTTGCTGTTCGGCACCGTGCTGGGCTTGTTTGTGCTGTGGTTGGTCAGGCGCGATTTCGACGTGGGCGTGTCATTCCATTTTATCGGCATGACAGTCGTGACCCTGTTGCTCGACTGGCCGCTGGCAATCGTCGGCGGCCTAGTCGCCCAGCTCGGTTTGCTCGCCATTGGCCGGCAAGACCTAGCGGCCATGGGCGTAAACGGTGTGTTGCTGGCGCTGGTGCCGGTATTGGTCACCGAGGTGTGCGCGCTGTGGGTAGAACGCCGGCAATCGCAGAATCTGTTCGTCTACATCTTCTGTTCCGGCTTTTTTCCGGCCGCGTTGGCCGCACTGCTTTGCGTGCTGTTGGGGCTGTGGGTGCTGTGGCTGGACGGGCGCTTTCCGATGCCGTTCTGGCTGGAAGACTTTATCGGCTACCTGTGGCTGGTGATGTTTCCGGAGGCCTTTATCAATGGCACGCTGATCACTGCCTTGGTGGTGTTTAAGCCCGAATGGCTCGAGACGTTCAACCGCGACCGTTACCTGCAAGCGCCGTGGAACGATGACGAGTGATTCGCCGTTTTTATAGCGCTGCGCTGCTTGATCTCGATCAGTTTTCGCGCCGAGCACGATTGCCACGCTGCAGCCCAGCCGCACCGGCATACACCGAGGAGATCGCGAGATGAGTGCATACGCATGGGCCACACAGCAGGTGCAGCGCAGCCTGGAAGACGCTGGCGCTCAAGGGCTTGAAACAAGCTTGGCGTTGAGAGCACTACTCAGCGCGGTGATCGAACAGAGCAAACATCACCGCAGCCCTGCGGACTTGGCGCAGGAGCTGCAGTTTCTCGCCGACAACCTGGACGACGACCGCGACTACAGCTTTATGCGGCCCTGAAACTCAGTGGCGCTGCGGCGGAACGTCGAAATCGCTGGAGAAGACGTCGTCCTCCACCGGGTCGCCCGGAATCGCATGTTCCCCGGACGCCCAGGCGCCTAGGTCAATCAGCTTGCAGCGTTCGCTGCAAAACGGGCGCGTGACATTCTTCGGCGTCCACTCGACGGGGGCTCCGCAGGTAGGGCATTTAACGATGGGAGCAGGGCTCATGGCTGGCCTCCATGAAGAGTGAGATAGAAGCGGTGCAAGCGTTCAACTTCGGCTTGCAGCCAGGGTAAGTCGCGGTCATTGAGCAATACGTCATCCGCATGTTTCAAACGGTCCTCGCGCAAGGCCTGGGCCTTGAGAATCGCATGGACCTGCTCCTGCGAGGCGCTATCGCGCAGCATCGTGCGCTCCAGTTGCAGGCTTTCCGGGGCGTCGACCACCAGCACTCGTTGCGTCAGCTTGTACTGACCCGACTCGATCAACAGCGGCGAAACCAGGATGGCGTACGGCGATGTGGCGCTCGCCAAACTGGCCATGATTTCTTCGCCAATCAGCGGATGCAACAGCGTTTCGAGCCAGCGGCGTTCTTCCGGCGCTTGAAAGATAAGGCCGCGTAACGCCGTGCGGTCGAGCTCTCCACTGGCCTGCAAGACCTGCGGGCCGAAGTGCTCGACGATGGCAGCCAAGGCCGGTTTGCCCGGCTCAACCACCCAGCGCGCGGCGTGGTCGGCATCGACGCAGTGGACGCCTAAATCGATGAAGTGCTGCGCAACCGCGCTTTTGCCACTGCCGATGCCGCCAGTGAGCCCAAGAATCCAGGGTGTAGTCATTTAAATCCGGCGATTTGCAGATAGGTGCCGGTTATTTGATCACCCCAGAGCAGCGCAATCCAGCCGGCAATTGCCAGGTAAGGGCCAAACGGAATCGGCGTGCTGGTCTCAGCGTTGCGCAAACGCAGCATGATCACCCCCAACACCGCGCCCACCAGCGAGGACAGCAGAATCGTCAGCGGCAACACCTGCCACCCACCCCACGCCCCGAGCATGGCCAGCAACTTGAAGTCGCCATAGCCCATGCCTTCCTTGCCCGTCACCAGCTTGAACAGCCAATACACCGACCACAAACTCAGGTAGCCGGCGACTACGCCGAACAATGCGTCCTGCGCAGTGGCGAACAAGCCAAACTGATTAACGATCAAGCCGACCCACAACAGCGGCAACACCAATGCATCCGGCAGCAACTGGTGATCGGCATCAATCAGGCTCATCGCCAACAAACCCCACGTCAGCAACAACATCGCGCCGGCTTGCCAAGTGAAACCGAAATGCCAAGCGACATACGCCGAGAGCAGGCCGCAGGTGAGCTCGACCAATGGGTAGCGTTTGCTGATCGGGGCTTTGCAGGAAGAGCATTTGCCGCGCAGGGCTAGCCAACTGACGACCGGAATGTTTTCCCAGGCTTTGATTTCGTGGTTGCAGTGCGGGCAGCTGGAGTTGGGAAGTATCAGATTAAACGTCTTTCCCTTCGGCTCTGGCGGCAGCTCCAGAATTTCCCGCGCCTGGTTCTGCCAATCGCGCTTCATCATTACCGGCAGGCGGTAGACCACCACGTTGAGGAAGCTGCCGACCAGCAGGCCGAGGATTAGGGCGCAAAAAACAAAGGCCAGCGAATCGCTGGCCAAGAGTTGGAATAGAGACATGTTTTTAAACTACGGCACCCAACTGGAAGATAGGGAGATACATCGCAACGACCAAGCCGCCAACCAAGACGCCGAGAATCGACATGATCAGGGGCTCCATCAGCGCGGTCAGACCGTCCACCGCATTGTCCACTTCCGCTTCGTAATACAGCGCGACTTTGTCGAGCATCATGTCAAGGGAACCGGACTCTTCGCCGATGGCGGTCATCTGGATGGCCATGGATGGGAAGACACCCGTGGACTTCATCGAGAAGTTGAGCTGCATGCCCGAGGTGACGTCCTGCTTGACCTTGTTGACCGCGTTTTTGAAAACAATGTTGCCGGTGGCGCCGGCGACTGAGTCAAGGGCTTCAACAAGCGGGACACCGGCGGCGAACGTGGTTGCCAAAGTGCGGGCATAACGGGCTACTGAGGATTTGTAGATGATGTCGCCGACGATGGGTGCTTTAAGAAGTGCTCGGTCCAGTCCGTTGCGAAATTTTTCCGAACGCTTGTTTATCTGAATGAAGCCGAAAACAACGGCGACGATACCAACCAAGAAAAAATACCAAGACTCTGAAAGCCCTCGCGACAAGTTCACCACCATCTGAGTAAACGCTGGGAGTTCTGCACCGAAGTTCTTGAATACCGACTCAAACTGCGGCACCACTTTGAGCAGCAGAATCGCAGTCACGATCACCGCAACGCAAACCACCGCGATCGGGTAGTTCATAGCCTTCTTGATTTTGGCCTTAAGCGCCTCGGTTTTTTCTTTGTAAGTAGCCACTCGATCAAGCAGGTTTTCCAAGGCGCCAGCCTGCTCGCCTGCGTCTACAAGGTTACAGAACAAGTCATCGAAATACATTGGACGAGTGCGCAGCGCGGCCGCAAAGCTATTACCAGCAGCCACGTGCTGTTTGATTTCATCAACAAGCTTGCGCATGTTTGGGTTGTCGAGTCCTTCGCTGATGATGTCGAAGGACTGCAGCAACGGTACGCCCGCCTTCATCATCGTGGCCATTTGCCGGGCGAAAAGGGCAATGTCCATGGGCTTGATCTTTTTGCCCGCGCTCAGCAACGACATGGACTTCTTGCGCACTTTGGTAGGGTTGATGCCCTGTTTGCGCAGTTGCGCTTTTACCAAAGCAGGATTCTGGCCGCTTGTTTCGCCCTTCAGCTTGGAGCCTTTACGATCAGTGCCTTCCCAGGTGAAGGTGCTGGTTTTTAATGCTTTAGCGGCCATGACTTAATCCTTAGTGACGCGGTTCACTTCTTCGAGGCTGGTGACTCCCTGCATGGCCTTCAGCAGTGCCGAGGTGCGTAGGTCGTTAAAGCCATCTTTGCGCATCTGCACCGAAATATCGATGGAGTTGCCTTCCTCCATGATAATGCGTTGCAGCGCTGGCGTGTTTTTAACCACTTCATATATTCCGACTCGGCCTTTGTAACCGCCGTTGCAGTTATCGCAGCCAACCGGGCCGTAAATCTTGAAGGTGCCGACTTTGTCAGCTGGGAATCCTTCTTCGATTAGCGTCTCTGGCGGAATCGGCACTTCTTTTTTACACACGCTGCAAAGCTTGCGTGCCAGGCGCTGGGCAATGATCAGGTTGACCGATGTAGCGATGTTAAAAGAGGGAACACCCATGTTGCGCAAACGGGTGAGCGTTTCCGCAGCGCTGTTGGTGTGCAGCGTCGACATCACCATGTGGCCCGTCTGCGCGGCCTTAATTGCAATGGATGCGGTATCCAGGTCCCGGATCTCGCCGACCATGATGATATCCGGATCCTGACGCAGGAAAGATTTCAACGCAGCGGTGAAGTCCATCCCCTGTTTCGGGTTGACGTTGACCTGGTTAATACCTTCCAGGTTGATTTCCACCGGGTCTTCTGCGGTGGAAATATTCACGTCCACGGTGTTGAGAATATTCAGGCCGGTGTACAGCGAAACGGTTTTGCCGGAGCCAGTCGGGCCGGTTACCAGAATCATCCCCTGCGGCTGCTTGAGCGCCGACATGTAGAGGTCTTTCTGCGATTCCTCGTAGCCGAGGGCGTCGATGCCCATCTGCGCGCTGGAGGAGTCGAGAATCCGCATCACGATCTTCTCGCCCCAGAGGGTTGGGCAGGTGCTTACGCGAAAGTCGATGGATTTGGTTTTCGAAATTCGCATCTTGATGCGGCCGTCTTGCGGCTTGCGGCGCTCGGAAATATCCAGGCTGGCCATCACCTTCAAACGGGCGGAAATTCGGGGTGCCAACTGGATTGGCGGACGGGCGATTTCGTGAAGAATGCCGTCGGTACGGAAGCGGACGCGGTAGCTCTTCTCATAGGGTTCAAAGTGCAGGTCGGACGAACCCATTTTGATAGCGTCGAGCAGCATTTTGTTTACGAAGCGTACAACCGGGGCGTCGTCGGCCTCCTGGTTTTCTTCTTTGCCTGGGCCGTTTTCATCCACCGTCTCGATATCGAGGTCGAGGTCGCCGAGGTCGTCCATGGCGGTATTGGCGCTGTCGAAAAATTTATCGATAGCATCGCCCAGTTTGTCGTCTTCAACCAGAATGGCTTCGGTGTTGAGGCCGGTGCTGAACTGAACGTCGGTAATGGCTTGGTGGTTGGTTGGATCAGATATACCAAGGAAAAGCTTGTTGCCTCGGCGCCATAATGGAAGCACTCGATGTTGACGCACCAGCTTTTCTGCGATGAGATCTTTGGGCTGGCTTTCCTTGTCTAGACTGCTTAGATCTAAAAATGCTACTCCAAACTGATCCGCCGCCAACTCAGCCAGTTGGCGGCTTTTGACTAGTTTGTTCTGTACGAGATAGGTAACAAGCGACGTTTTATTGCGCTGAGCTTGAGCGTAGGCCTGCTTTGCCAGCTTCTCATCCAGAAGTTCTGCTAGGACTAATTGTTTGGCTAAACCAGTCAGATTCACGATGTCGTTCATAGTGATAACTCAAGAGGATTTCTACGTCTGCAGTCTAGCCTTCGGGACTCTTGATAAACAGCGAGTATTTGGAACGCCGGATTGAATCGTCTCCCAGTCCATTATAACGGCGGCTATTTCTTCAGACAAAAAAGAGGCCGCATTAGCGGCCCCTCTTTTGCAACATCTGTATTAACGGACTTTGCGGCAGTTAGCTGGGAGGAACTTGTCAACGATAGTGGTAGTAGCCTCGAAGCATCTCCACTCGATGCTGCCGGTAGCGTTGGCGTTGCTAATTGCAGCGTTATTGATGTACGGCACGAACGACAGTACGTTGTTTCCGGCTAGCTGAGGGATGCCGCCGAGAGTCAATGCGATTGCGCCAGCGTTAGAAATGTTTACAGCAGTGATGATCGGTGTAAGTACCGCTGGGTCGGCGTTAACCACGCCAGCATAGTTCGTCACGCCGGCGATGCCGCGGTCAGCAAACGCATCAGTAACACCAACTTTCAGGCCGCTACCAGCGATCATGCCTTCCGAAACCTTGGCACGAACGGTGTAGTCCTGGTAAGCCGGCAGAGCTACTGCGGCCAAGATACCGATGATCGCAACTACGATCATCAATTCGATAAGGGTAAAGCCTTTCTGCATAGTCTTCATGTAATGCTCTCCGGGGTTGTAAGTAGCAACGTCTTAGTTGCGTTGCAGGAGATATTGCAGCTTGCGTGCCAGGTTTTGGGCGTCCCTTATTTGGCGCTTCTTTTGGGCTTTTTGCGTTGGATCTGGGTGCCTGTGGTTTCACGCGGTGGCGGTAACTGACAAAAAGCGTCATCTGACATTGCCGTGGGATGTCGCCTACGGCTATTGGCCACCATTGCAAGCTGCCAACCCCCGATTTACTACGATTCGTCTCGCTTGCGTGATCGGGTAACCATTGCGCTTACGGTCTTTGAATGCCGCCTGATTTCCCTGCTAGATTGCCGACCACATCTGTTTACAGGAGGTTGCTGTGCCCATTCGCATCAAGGCTTTCGCGCTGCATCTGTTGATTTCTGCGGCTATTGGCGTGCTGTCGCTGTTGCTGATTTTCATGGTTTGGTATCCCGCGCCGCTTTATACGGCGTTGGGCGTGACCCACGTGTTTTTGATGTTGTTGGCGATCGACGTGTGCCTGGGTCCGGCGCTTACGTTGCTTATCTATAAGGAAGGTAAGAAGAGCCTCAAATTCGATCTGGCGGTAATTGCCGCGCTTCAGCTGTCGGCGTTGGTTTACGGGCTCTGGTCTGTGGCGGAAGGGCGGCCAGCTTGGCTGGTGTTCAACGCTGACCGATTCGATGCGGTGCGGGTGTTGGATATTGATACTCGGGACATCGGCAATGCCCCAGCGGCTTATCAGTCGGCGCCGCTGTTTGGTCCCAAATGGGTAGGCGCAGAAAACCCAGCCGACGTGCAAGAGCGCAACAACATTACCTTTGAAGCGACCGCAGGCGGCCCCGACCTGGCCCAGCGACCAAAGCTCTATAAGCCCTTGGAGGACATGGCCGCAGCGGTACGTCTGCAAGCCAAGCCCCTCGATGAGCTGAAGCGCTTCAATAAGGAAGACTCGGTCGCCGCCGCGTTGAGCGAGTACCCGGAGGCAGACGGTTGGCTGCCGCTTATGGCTAGCGTCAAACCTATGGTGGTCCTGGTTGACCGTAAAGCGGGCCAGGTCGTGGCTATTGTCGATCTGAATCCCTGGAACTGACGCAAGCGGCCTGCCTGTGGTGCGGTTGAGTCAAATGCTCAACCGCATCGACAAATCCACCGCCTTAACATCCTTAGTCAACGTGCCAATCGACACGTAATCCACGCCAGTCTCAGCAATCACCCGCAGCGTCGTCTCATTAATCCCACCCGACGCTTCTAGTTTCGCCTTGCTCGCGGTCATCGCCACCGCCGTGCGCATTTCATCAAGGCTCAGTTCGTCGAGCATGATGATGTCGGCGCCGGCATCCAGCGCTTCCTTTAGTTCTGCCAAGCTCTCTACTTCAACCTCGACCGGCTTGCCGGGCGCAATGCCGTGGGCGGCTTTAATGGCTTGGGCGATCCCGCCGCACGCGGCGATGTGGTTTTCTTTTATCAAGAAAGCGTCGTACAGGCCGATGCGGTGGTTATGGCAACCGCCTTGGGTGACGGCGTATTTCTGTGCCAGGCGCAGGCCGGGCAGGGTTTTGCGGGTGTCGAGCAGTTTCACCCCGGTGCCTTCGACGAGGTCGGCGTAGTGGCGGCAGCGGGTGGCAACGGCGGAGAGGGTTTGCAGGAAGTTGAGGGCGCTGCGCTCGCCCGTGAGCAGGGCGCGGGCGGGGCCTTCGAGGTGAAACAAAGGTTGGTTAGGCTGCACGCGATCGCCGTCCTGAACTTGCCAATGAACAGCGACGCGCGGATCTATTTGGGCGAATACGTTGTCAACCCAAGCGCTGCCGGCTATGACGGCAGCGTCGCGGGTGATGATGGTGGCGTGAGCAAGGCGTTCGGCGGGGATCAGTTGGGCGGTGATGTCGCCGCTGCCGACGTCTTCACGAAGAGCACGGCGTACGTTGGCTTGAATTTCTGCGCCAAGGTCGGCGAGGGCAAGGTTCGGCATTGGGAGCTCCCGTTTCGGATGGGGGCAATTATAAGGAGGCGAAGGTCTCTGTGCAGCGCCATTTATTTAGGCGGATCTGTGCGGAGTTTCGCGCGTTGGTCGTCCGTTAGTAGCCGTTTGGAATCAGATGCGGTACATGTGTGATGTAGGTCATATCTGGGCAAGAAGTAGGGTTTCATCTTGCTCCGGCTCTCTATAATCGCTTTTACTGCTTATTATTGACGCCATGCCCTTGACGTAAAACGGATGACGCTCAGTTGATCGTTATGCAGATGTGAGAGCCAGATGGCCGGTCTGCGGGAGAGTTGCAATGACTGATGCGAAAGTGGTGCACCTTAACAAGGTTGCCCCCGAGCACTCGCCAACATCACCGGCGGGGAGGCTGCCCGTGGCACTCATTCACGTGCGCGACAAAGCTGCTCAGCAGCTGAAACAAGCCTTGCAGGCGTTGTTCGACAACGCGGACGACACCCTCTTTGAGATGGCCGACCGCGCGACCAGTAACGCCGAGCAGAACGCCTTTTTCGAGGCCATGCGTGACCTGCGTCTGAAGCGCAAGGGCATTGAGCGCGGCTTCCTGCAGAAAGTCTTCGAAACCTTCGCCAACCTCAACCAGTACGAAATTGGCCGCGCGCCGCAGTTGGACGCCGTGTCGTTCGACACCCTGGCGTTGGTGCAAAACGATGAACTGGAAGAGACCGTAGCGCTGGATTCCATGGTCGCCAAGGTGATGAGCCGTGATTCGGTTGCCCTCGGCCACCTGACCACGCGCATCAACGCGATGGTCAGCAAGAAAATCGACGACAAAACCAACCCGCTCGGTCCGACCGTTCTCTGTGAATTTTTCCTGGAGGCCTGCAGCCGTCTGGGCGTTGAGATCAAGGTCAAGCTGATCATTCTCAAGCTGTTTGAGAAATATGTACTGGCTGATCTCGACCAACTCTATTCCGACACCAACGAACAGCTGATTCAGGCCGGCGTATTGCCAGAGCTGAAGACGGCGCCGGTGCGTCGTAAAGCCGGCCCGGCCAGCAGTGGTATGCGCAGTTCTTCAACCGCCGCTGCGCCTGGCGAAGTCAGCCACGGTGGTGGTTACGCCGATGAAGGCGTGCAGGAAGTGTTTGGCGTGCTGCAAGAGCTATTGTCGCAGGTGCGTGGCAGCGGTTTGCCGCGTCGCGAAATGCCCGCCGACGCCTTGCCGATTTCCAGTAATGACTTGATGCGCCTGCTCTCCCATATGCAGCAGCGCCCGGCGTTCACTACCGCCGTGCAAGACGACTTCGACCTGCGCAACCAGCTGGAACAACTGCTGGTGCGCGCTAGCGCCAAGAGCGGCAAGTCGCGCGTGGTTGGGGAGGTTGATGAAGACGTCATCAACCTGGTGTCGATGTTGTTCGAGTTCATCCTCGACGACCGCACCCTGTCCGACTCGCTGAAAGCGCTGATTGGCCGTCTGCAAATTCCGATGTTGAAGGTCGCGGTTCTGGATAAAACCTTCTTCAGCCGTGGCAGCCATCCGGCGCGTCGTCTGCTCAACGAAATTGCTGCCGCCGCCTTGGGCTGGGCAGAGCAGGACGACGCCCAGCGCGACAGCCTGTATCAGAAGATCGAAAGCATCGTGCAGCGCCTGCTTAACGATTTCGTTGACGATCCGGCGATTTTCTCCGAGCTGTTGGCCGATTTCCTCGCCTTTACCGGCGATGAGCGTCGCCGCAGCGAGTTGCTCGAACAACGTACCCGTGATGCCGAAGAGGGCAGCGCCAAGGCCGAACTGGCCCGTCGCGAAGTCGAACATGCGTTGAATGAACGTCTGCTCGGTAAAACGCTGCCCGAAGTGGTGGTGCGCTTGCTTCAGGAAGCCTGGAGCAAGGTGATGATGCTCACCTGCCTCAAACACGGCGTGAATTCGCCGGAGTGGGACGCGGCCCTGAGCACCATGGACGATTTGGTCTGGAGCGTGGCCCCGCATGAAGATCCGGAAGCGCGTCTGCGTTTGCTGGAACTGGTGCCCGGCCTGCTGAAAGCCCTGCGCGAAGGCATGGCCAGCGCGGCGTTCGACCCGTTCTCCACCAGCGAATTTTTCAGTCAGCTGGAAAACCTGCATGTACAGGCGTTCCAGCGCTTCAAGCGGCCAATGCCTGAAACGGTTGAGCCTGGCACCGATGCCTCCGCTGTAGAGGGCGACGCACCACTGCTGGAGCTGCCGCCTGAAGACGAAGTCGAGGCGATTGCCGTGCCGGCGATGGTCGAGGTCGTTGAAGAAATCGTGCTGCTGGCGCCGGGTGAAAACCGCCTGCCGGAACCAGAAATGGTGCTGCCGGATGACGACGAAGGCCTGGCCCGTGTCGACAGCCTTGTGGTCGGTAGCTGGGTCGAGTTTCAGGAAGACGAAGAGCACAAAGTGCGTTGCAAGTTGGCGGCGATCATCAAGCCGACTGGCAAGTACATCTTCGTTAACCGCACGGGCATGAAGGTGCTGGAGAAAACCCGCATGGGGCTCGCGGTGGAGTTCCGCCGCAACGCGATTCGTCTGCTTGACGATGCGCTGTTGTTTGACCGTGCGCTGGAGTCGGTAATCGGCAACTTGCGCCGGTTGAAAAACGCCTAATCGCAGCCTGCTTTTACAACGACGCCCGGCCTTTGCCGGGCGTTGTCGTTTTCAGGGTTGGCCGCAGCGGTGGGCTGCTCTAGAGTGGTCGGCAGTTTGCGGGCCGGTTGCAGCGGGCCTGCCAAGGAGAATGTATGCAGTTGGACCCCACCACCGGCTGGTGCGACGGTATCCGCCATTGCCCGTCGCCAAATTTCAACGAGCGGCCCAATGGGGAAATTTCGCTGCTGGTAATTCACAACATCAGCCTCCCGCCGGGGCAATTCGGTACGGGAAAGGTGGTTGAGCTGTTTCAGAATTGCCTGTGTGCTGACGAGCATCCGTACTTTGCCGGCATCGCCGAGCTGCGTGTCTCGGCGCATTTTTTAATTCAGCGCGACGGCAGCGTCATCCAGTTCGTGTCTTGCCTGGACCGTGCCTGGCACGCCGGGCTGTCGTTGTTTGAAGGACGCGACAACTGCAATGATTTTTCTATAGGCATTGAGCTGGAAGGCACCGACGACCAGCCGTTTACCGCTATTCAATATGCCGTGCTCGCGCAACTCAGCGCGCAGTTGTGCGCGGCATACCCTGCTATCAGTCCTGAGCGGATCTGTGGCCACAGCGATATCGCGCCGGGCCGTAAGACCGATCCGGGTGCATGTTTCGAGTGGCCGCGTTTTTTTTCCGGCCTGGCAGATCAAGGAAAGGCGGGCGAACGCCCGTCGTCAGAGGGAGGCGTGTCATGAGTTTTCTAGTGCTGCTCTTGGTGTTGTGGGTCGAGAAATTCTCGTCCTGGCGCGCCAGAATCCAGCAAGACGGTGCCTGGTTGCGCCTGTTGGCGTGGGCCGAGCGGCAAGCCGCGTTTCGTCATAATCCATGGCTGCAACTGGCGATGTTAGTGCTGGTGCCCGTCGCGGCGCTGGCCGTATTGCTCGCAGTGCTCGGCGTGCCGCTGCACGGTTGGCTGACGCTGCCGGTGCATTTGTGGGTGCTGGTTTACAGCCTGGGGCGCGGCGATCCACTGGTGGCGCTGGGGCCGTTTCGCGACGCCTGGCGCCGGGAAGATGTGGAAGGGGCGTACCTAGTGGCGCAACGTGATCTGAACGTCGAAGCGCCCGACCCCGACAGCCTGTTGCAGCAAGCGCAGGGTTTTCTTCTGTGGCAGGGCTATCAAAGCTTTTTCGCGGTGATCTTTTGGTACGCGTTGCTGGGGCCGTTGGCGGCGATTGCCTATCGGCTGTTGGCGTTGACCGTTGAACACGCTGAAGACCCCGCCTTGCGCGCCCGTGCGGGGCAATGGCGACATGCGTTCGACTGGTTGCCGGTGCGCCTGCTGGCCGGGAGCTTTGCGCTGGTCGGCAGCTTTGTGGCGGTGAGCCGCGTGCTGCTCAACGAGTTGCTGAACTGGAATATTTCGGCCGCTCAATTAATCGCCAACAGCGGTCGGGCGGCTGAAGATTTTGGCGCGCCGACCTTGGGCGAAAGCGGCGTATCGAGCCTCGACGGCTTGTGGCAACTGCTGGTGCGCGCCGGGGTGTTTTGGTACGCCGGTTTTGCCGTCTGGACATTATTGTTTTAGCCCCGTCACGGCACCGCCGGTCGGGCTGAAACGCCCGGACTGGCTAGCGTCCCGCCGTCATTGGGTGTGAAGTGCCATCACTCAGATCAATGGCCCTTCCTGGCGATGGACGCTCACTTAACCTTAAGTTACAAAGGTGCGTGCCGATATCGGGTATACAGAATGCCGCGCCCGGCAGTTTGTGACTCGTGTCACGCTCGACTGCACGGTGAACGCGCACTGCGACGCGCATGGGTCGACAGAGACGAAAGCGATTGACCTCCGCTGCGTCCCCGCTCTGCCCTGTGACGATCCAATAACAATAATGTGATCAGGAGACGTCTTGTGAAGACCGTGCTGTATCCGGCCATCGCGCTGATGAATCGCCTCAGTTTTGGTATGAAATTCAGCTTGATCAGCGTCCTGTTCTTTCTGCCGATGCTGGTTACCAACTTCTATCTCGTGCAGGACTCGTACAACGAGTTCATCGGCACGCGCGCCGAGCTGCAAAGCCTCGACTTGATGAGCGCCAGCCTCAAGTTGCGCGGCGACCTGGAAAACCTCAACGACATGGTCGAGATCAACGCTGCCGTCGGCCAATCCGGCAAGGCGGGCGATCTCGAAGTGCGCATTGGCGCGCTGAGCAAACGCATCGAAGCCGATCTGCTCAAGCTTGAACCGGTGGTTACCGATCCCGACCAGATCGAGCTGTTCGTCACCAAGCGTGACGAAATGGAGAAAGCCCTGCAGGCCGCTGACGCGGAAACGTCGTTGCAGAGCAAAGCGCCAATGATCGAGAAGCTGCAGGGCAACATGCAGGTGCTGATCAAGATCATCGCCAACCAGGCCGGCCTCAGCCAAGACAACCAGACCACCGTGCGCCAGATGATCGAGCTGGTCACCAACGGCACCACGTCGGTCACTTCCGCGCTGAGCACCGGTCGCTCGCTGGGTGCCGCCTCCCTGGCGCAAGGCTTCCTCAACTCCTCCGCC
This sequence comes from Pseudomonas sp. AC229, assembly GCF_979254655.1. Lineage (NCBI taxonomy): Bacteria > Pseudomonadati > Pseudomonadota > Gammaproteobacteria > Pseudomonadales > Pseudomonadaceae > Pseudomonas > Pseudomonas sp. AC229. The sequence goes on along the minus strand of NZ_CEEDHK010000001.1, from coordinate 434,955 downwards.
AGCGGCAAGTTCGATGAATTGCTGTTGCTGCTGGAAAAACTCCACGCCGAATACGGCCTGACCATCAACGACGCGCTCGATGGCAGCCCGGCTGCGCAAGACGCTTTGAAAAGCCTGGCCGAAGCCAGCCGCGCCACCCTGAAAGAAAGCAGCACGTTCTTCGAAGACCAAGTGGTGATGGCCGACTCCCTGGACGAGCCGTGGCAGGGCTTCTACGACAAAGTGTCGGCGTCCATGGAAAAAACCTACCAACTGAACGACGCCGCCTTGGTGTTCCTCAAGCAACAACTGCAAAAACGTCTGGAGCGTAAACAAACCCAGATGGTGCTGTTGGTGGTGGCGCTGTTGGTGGTGTTCATCCTCATCGGCTATCTCTACGGCGCGTTTTATGTGTCCACCCGCACCACGCTGAAAAGCCTCGGCAAGGTGATGGACCAAGTCGCGGCTGGCGACATGACAGTCAGCTTCCGCGCCCAGAGTCGTGACGAACTGGGCGAATTGGGTGAAGTGTTCAACGGCACCGTGCAGAAGATTCACCACCTCATTGAGCGCGTCGGCCACACGGTTAGCGCCGTAGGCGTGCAGGCCGATCGGGTGGAAGACGTGTCCGCGCAGAGCAACCAGGCCGTCGCTGGACAGCGTAGCCAGATCGAACAAGTGGCCACGGCGATGAACCAGATGTCCGCCACCGCGCAGGAAGTTGCCCGTAGCGCCGCCGCCGCCGTAGACAGCGCGCAGAGCGTTAACCACGAAACCGTCAGCGGTCGCGCGCTGGTGGAGTTGCAGGTTGGCAGCATCCAACGGCTGGCCGATGAGATTGACCAGTCGGTAACCGTCATTAATCAACTGGCCAGCGACAGCGCCTCGATCAGCCAAGTGCTCGACGTGATCAAAGGCATCGCTGAACAAACCAACCTCTTGGCCCTAAACGCGGCCATCGAGGCAGCACGTGCTGGCGAGCAGGGTCGTGGGTTTGCCGTGGTGGCCGACGAGGTCCGCAACCTGGCCAAGCGCACCCAGCAGTCCACTGAAGAAATCGAAAAGATGATTGCCAAGCTGCAAGGCGGCGTCGGTGCAGCGGTCAAAACCATGCACAGCAGTCACAGCATGGCCGACAACACCGTGGCCGAGTCCGGCAAGGTTCAGGTGGCGCTGGAAAATATTCTTGGTGCGGTGGGCATGATCGTCGACCAAAACCAGCAGATCGCGGCGGCAGCTGAGCAGCAAACAGCTGTGGCGCACGACATCGACCAGAACATCGTCGAAATCAACCTGGCCGGCGAGCGTACGGCTGAAGGCGCAAGCCAGACCGAGCAGGCGAGCCGTGAACTGTCGGGCGAAGTGGCTCATCTCAAGCAACTGATCAGCGCGTTCCGCGTCTGATCGGAGCTGTTGAATGACAAAGCCGCCTTATTGGCGGCTTTGTTGTTTCTGCGCCGCGTTGGAAGGGGCTTACCAGCCGAATACAGCCCTGGCGTTATCGGTGGTGACGCGTGCGAAATCTTCCGTTGTCTCGCCGCGTATTTCGGCCAGGGCTGCACAGATGTCCGGCAGATACGCGGGGCTGTTGCGTTGTTCGGGATGCATGGCAGGCGCCATGTCCGGGGCGTCGGTTTCCAGCACCACGGCCTCGGCGGGTAATTGCGCCACCACTTTGCGCAGGCGCAACGCCTGCGGCCAAGTGGGCGCGCCGCCCAGCCCTAATTTAAAGCCCAAGTTGATGTACTCCCGCGCCTCCTCATAGCTGCCAGCGAATGCATGAATAATGCCCGGACGTTTCAGCTTGAAACGCTTGAGCGTGGCGATCACCTGCGCATGGCTGCGGCGCACGTGCAGCAGCGGCGGCAGTTCGAACTCGGCGGCCAGCGTCAGTTGCGCTTCGAACAAGGCTTGTTGGCGCTCGCGGTCCAGCTCCGGCAGGTAATAGTCCAAACCGAACTCGCCCACGGCGCAGAGCTTTTTGTCGCCGGCCAAGCGTTCCAGCCAGGTGCGCAATTCGTTTAGGTGGTCGGGGTGGTGCTGCTCCAGGTAAACGGGATGCAGGCCAAGGGCCGCATAGAGGCCGTCGTTTTCCTGGGCCAAGTCCCATACGCGCTGCCAGTTGCTCTGATAGACGCCGAGCACTACTAAACGCTCCACTCCTTTGTCTCGGGCATTCGCCAAGAGCTGGCTGCGATCGGCATCGAAGTCGGGGAAGTCGAGGTGGGTGTGGGTGTCTATAAGGTGCATGGGGGTAGGGTAAATGGATTTGCGCCGGCGTGCCAAAGGGTTGCGAGGAGCGGCGACGGAGGCGGAGCGGGTGATGTGGTTTAGGTTGAGGGCGAAGCTATTTGTGGGCTTGAAATTCAAGCGGCAGGTGCCGCTGGGCAATTTCATCGTTGATTTCGTTTGTATGGAGCTCGGCTTGATCGTTGAGCTGGATGGAGGGCAGCACGGCGAACAGCTGAATTACGACCGGCAACGAACGGGTTGGCTTGAAATGCAGGGATTTACTGTGTTGCGGTATTGGAATAATCAGGTGATGGCTGAATTGGAAGCGGTTCTCGAGAATTTGCGACTTTGGGTCGAAGCGCAAGAGCTGGCCCTCTCCCCCAGCCCCTCTCCCGCAAGCGGGCGAGGGGAGACAAGCTGATCGCGGTTGCGGGGGAGAGGCAATTGGAACCCCTCTCCCGCACGCGGGAGAGGGGCAGGGGAGAGGGGCCGTTATGGCGCCGACGCTAAATCAATGATGCTCCCGCGTAGCCCTGAACTTCACCTCAGGCCAGCGCTCTTCCATCAAGCTCAAATTCACCCGCGTCGGGGCCAGGTAGGTCAGGTGGCCGCCGCCGTCGATGGCCAGGTTTTCCACAGCCTTGACCTTGAATTCTTCAAGCTTCTTCTTATCACTGCTGTCGATCCAACGGGCCGACCACACGGTGATCGGCTCGTACTGACACTCGACCTTGTATTCCTCTTTCAACCGGCTGGCGACCACGTCGAACTGCAGCACGCCCACGGCGCCGAGGATGATGTCGTTGCTGCGTTCGGGAAAGAACACCTGCGTAGCGCCTTCTTCGGCCAGCTCTTGCAAGCCTTGGCGCAGTTGCTTGGATTTCAGCGGGTCCTTCAGGCGCACGCGGCGGAACAGTTCCGGGGCGAAGTGCGGGATGCCGGTGAACCCGAGGTTTTCGCCTTCGGTAAAGGTGTCGCCGATCTGGATGGTGCCGTGGTTGTGCAAGCCGATGATGTCGCCGGCAAACGCTTCTTCCAATTGCTCACGTTCGGAGGAGAAGAAGGTCAGGGCGTCGCCGATGCGCACCTCTTTGCCCAGGCGTACGTGGCGCATTTTCATGCCTTTATCGTATTTGCCGGAGCAGATGCGCATAAAGGCAATGCGGTCGCGGTGTTTGGGGTCCATGTTCGCTTGAATCTTGAACACGAAGCCGCTGAATTTCTCTTCTTCTGGCTCTACCGTGCGCTCGTTGGCGACGCGGGCCAGCGGCTGCGGTGCCCAATCGACCACGGCGTCGAGTACGTGGTCGACGCCGAAGTTGCCCAGCGCCGTACCGAAAAATACCGGGGTCAGTTTGCCGTCGAGAAATTCCTGCCGGTTGAATTCATGGCAGGCGCCCTGGACCAGTTCCAGCTGTTCGATAAAGCGCTCGTACTCGTCGCCCAGGTGCGCGCGGGCTTCGTCGGAGTCGAGTTTTTCGATGATTTTGGTTTCGGTGCGTTCGTGGCCGTGGCCCGGGGTGTAGACGATGATGTAGTCGTCAGCCAGGTGGTACACGCCTTTGAAGTCGCGGTAGCAGCCAATCGGCCAGGTCACCGGCGCTGCTTTAATTTTCAGAACGGCTTCGATCTCGTCGAGCAGTTCGATGGGGTCGCGAATGTCGCGGTCCAGTTTGTTGATAAAGCTGACGATGGGCGTGTCGCGCAGGCGGCACACGTCCATCAGGGCGATGGTGCGCGGCTCAACGCCTTTACCGCCGTCGAGCACCATCAGGGCCGAGTCCACCGCCGTCAGGGTGCGGTAGGTGTCTTCCGAGAAGTCTTCGTGGCCGGGGGTGTCGAGCAGGTTGATCATGTGCTCGCGGTAGGGGAACTGCATGACCGACGTGGTGATGGAGATGCCGCGCTGCTTCTCCATTTCCATCCAGTCAGACGTCGCATGGCGGTCGGATTTACGCGATTTCACCGTACCCGCCACGGCAATGGCTTTACCCATAAGCAGAAGCTTCTCGGTAATGGTGGTTTTACCGGCGTCGGGGTGGGAGATGATGGCGAACGTACGGCGTTTCGCGACTTCGGCGGCCTGAATGGACATGCGAGAACCTGGTCGTGGAGCTGGAAATTGGGCGCGAAGTATACAGGATGCCCCGCCTGGATTGTTGGCCGCGGGGCCGGGTGACGGTCGCTCCGTTGGGTCGATCCAAATGAACCCTGCCGGCGATACCCGGTCTGTCAAAAACGGACTGGATACTTCCCCTCGGCACCTGCGCTGGAAGCCAAGCCCCGCAACGGTTTGTGCAGCATTTCGGACGTTTTGTTTGGAATCCAAAACGGTCAATCGGTAAGGCGACAATCAGGTGCAAAACAGCGGCATTTTTTGATTGATCTTGCCCCCACATGCTCCTAAAGTTCGCGCCCGAACGTCCATGCTGGAAACGATCCATGCGGCTCAAGTACTGACGACGAGAGATCGGTTTCGATACTCGGCGACAAGCCTTGGGAAGTAGGCGAACCAAAGTGGGGAAACGGATTAGACGTTCGCGGCTTTGTCACAAAGCCACCCCTTACTACCTTTGTTTGTTTTGCCCATGGAGTCCCCCGCATGTCGATTAAGGTCGAAGACTACTACCCGCGCGAAACCTTCCAGAAAATGAAGGCGTTCGCCGACCAGCAAGAAACCCCGTTCGTGGTGATCGACACCAATATCATCAGCCAGGCTTACGATGATCTGCGCGCCGGTTTCGAGTTCGCCAAGGTCTATTACGCCGTCAAGGCCAACCCCGCTATCGAAATCATCGAGCTGCTGCGCGACAAGGGCTCGAACTTCGACATCGCCTCGATCTATGAGCTGGACAAAGTCATGTCCGCCGGTGTCGGCCCGGAGCGCATCAGCTACGGCAACACCATCAAGAAGTCTCGCGACATCCGTTACTTCTATGACAAAGGCGTGCGCCTCTACGCCACCGACTCCGAAGCCGACCTGCGCAACATCGCCAAGGCCGCGCCGGGTTCGAAAGTGTATGTGCGCATCCTCACCGAAGGCTCGACCACCGCTGACTGGCCGCTGTCGCGCAAGTTCGGCTGCCAGACCGACATGGCCATGGACCTGCTGATTCTGGCTCGAGACCTGGGCCTGGTGCCTTACGGCCTGTCGTTCCACGTCGGTTCGCAGCAGCGCGACATCTCGGTGTGGGACGCGGCAATCGCCAAGGTGAAAGTGATTTTCGAGCGCCTGAAAGAAGAAGACGGCATCGAGCTGAAACTGATCAACATGGGTGGCGGCTTCCCGGCCAACTACATCACCCGCACCAACAGCCTGGAAACCTACGCTGAAGAGATCATTCGCTTCCTTAAGGAAGACTTCGGTGACGACCTGCCGGAAATCATTCTGGAGCCGGGCCGTTCGCTGATCGCCAACGCTGGCATCCTGGTCAGCGAAGTCGTGTTGGTGGCGCGTAAGTCGCGTACAGCGGTCGAGCGTTGGGTGTATGTGGACGTGGGCAAGTTCTCTGGTCTGATCGAAACCATGGACGAGTCCATCAAGTTCCCGATCTGGACCGAGAAGAAAGGCGAGATGGAAGAAGTGGTCATCGCCGGCCCGACCTGCGACAGCGCCGACATCATGTACGAGAACTACAAGTACGGCCTGCCGCTGAACCTGTCGATTGGTGATCGCCTGTACTGGCTGTCCACCGGTGCCTACACCACCAGCTACAGCGCAGTGGAATTCAACGGCTTCCCGCCGCTGAAAGCGTTCTACCTGTAAGCGTTAGCTGAACGGAAAAGCCCCGCCTGGTGCGGGGCTTTTTATTGCGCTGACTTAGCCAACAACCCGCGCCCAATTTGCCGACAACGCCCGTCGTTCCCGCGCAGGCGGGAACCCAGAATCGTTCGTCGAACGAGGTTTCCTGAACCACTCTGGATTCCTGCCTGCGCAGGAATGACGTAGACGGGGCGCTGGCGTGAGTTAGCAAAACGCAGCGTACGCCTGTCGATCGCTCTCATCCCCCAACTCGGCCGCACGGCGAAAGTAATCCGCCGCCAACGCGCGAATTCCCGGCTGCTCGGCCTCTTGCAGCGAATGCCTCGCCACCCGCAGAAAATTCAGATTGCCGTGCTCCAGCGCCAACTCCAGCCAAGCCGCCGCCGCGCGCACATCGCCTTTTTCCGCCAGCACGGCGGCGTAGCTGAATTGACCCCGGAAATCGCCGGCCTCGGCGGAGCGGCGGTACCAGTCGTGGGCCAGCGCGACGTCGCGCATCACCACCTGGCCTTCCTCGAAATAACGCCCCACCAGGTTCATAGACTTGGCGTGCCCTTGCACGGCCGCACGCTTGTACAGGGCGAACGCCTGCGGCGGGTCGCGCAGCACGCCTCGGCCGGTGGCGAGCAGGTTGGCGAGGTTGTATTGGCCCCAGTCCAGCCCGGCGTCTGCCGCGCGGCGGTAGTGTTCGGCGGCTTCGGTGAGATTCGCCTGTGTGCCCCAGCCATGCTCCAAACAGCGGCCGAGCATGTTGTCAGCCATGGCGTGGCCGTTGCGCGCAGCGATGCGGAACCAAGTGACGGCCAGCGCCGGGTCGCGCTGAATGCCTCGGCCTTCCAGCAACAGTTGGCCGAGCATGGTTTGCGCATCCAGCGAGCCCTGCCTGGCGGCGGTTAATACGGCATTGGCGGCGCGGCCGGGATCACTCGCCAGCAGTGCCGCCAAGTCGTCGGTGTCGAGGTGTTCTTCGCGGCGCAGGAGGGCGGTCAACGGTTTACACCTCGGCCCAGCGGCGCAGCAGGTTGTGGTAGTTGCCGGTCAGTTGCAGCAGGGCAGGGTGGTCGGGCACGGCCTGGGTCAGTTGTTGAATGGCTTGGTCCATTTCAAACAGCAAGGCGCGCTGGCTGTCTTCGCGTACCAGGCTTTGCGTCCAGAAGAACGAGGCGAAGCGCGCCCCCCGGGTTACGGCTTCGACCTTATGCAAGCTGGTGCCGGGGTACAGCACCATGTCGCCGGCCGGCAACTTGACGCGCTGGTTGCCGTAGGTGTCCTGGATGATCAGCTCGCCGCCGTCGTAGTCGTCCGGGTCGCTGAAAAAAACCGTGGCGGAAAGGTCGGTGCGTACCCGCTCCACGCTGTTTTTTACCTGGCGAATGGCGTTGTCGATGTGGAAGTCGAACGAGCCGCCGCCGGTGTAGCAGTTGAACAGCGGCGGGAAGACTTTGTGCGGCAACGCGGCGGACATGAACAACGGGTTTTGCCACAACCGGGTGAGCATTTCGCTGCTGATTTCGCGGACCAACGGATGGTCGTCGGGCAGTTGCAAATTATGTTTGGCCTTGGCCGATTGGAAGCCTGCCGTCACCTTGCCATCGGCCCATTCGGCCTGTTCCAACGCGCTGCGAATCTGCCGGACTTCATCGCTGCTGAAAACGCCGGGAATGTGCAAAAGCATGGCGGAACCGTTTGTATTTGAAAGTAAGTCGCAAATGATAATTCGCCGCCTGGCTCGCTGGCAACTGGATTAAACCCACGCGCCATGCGGCCTTCAGCGTATTTTAAAAGTGTAAACATTATGTAAAGATTGTTACATGCGAATTATTACCAATTGCTAACCTTTAACTGTTGCTCTACATTCCGCGGCCTTTGCCATTCCTGGGGAGGGAAACCGCATGTCCGCCACGTCCACAGAATCGACTGTATTTTCGCCACGTTTGCTCGCCACCGCTGTTGGCATGGCGATGTCCGCTTCGCCCCTCGCGCATGCTGCCGAGCCGGTTGCATTGGAAGCCACCAGCGTGGTCGGTGAGCAAGATCAGGCCGAGAACTACAAGGTCGACGAATCGGCTTCGAAGAAGTACACCGCGCCGCTGCGTGAAACGCCGAAAAGCATCACCGTTATCAGCGAGCAAGTGATCAAGGACACCGGTTCCCTCTCCCTGGCCGACGCGCTGCGCACCACCTCCGGCATCACCTTTGGTGCCGGCGAGGGCGGCAACCCGGCGGGCGACCGCCCGATCATTCGCGGCTTCAACGCCGAGAGCGACATGTTTATCGACGGCCTGCGGGATGTTGCGTCGCAAACCCGCGAAGTGTTCAACATCGAGCAAGTGGAAGTGAGCAAGGGCCCAGGCTCGGCCTTCACCGGCGCCGGTTCCACCGGTGGCAGCCTCAACCTGATCAGCAAGACTGCCAAGCAGCAGGACTTTGCCGACGCCGGTTTCACCTTCGGCTCCGACCAGACCCGCCGCTATACCCTCGACGTTAACCGCGTGCTCAACGAGAACATCGCCGCGCGCATCAACCTGATGCAGCACGACGCCAATGTCGCCGGCCGCGCCGGTGTCGACGTCAGCCGCTGGGGCGTGGCACCGACCGTTACGTTTGGCCTGAACACGCCGACCCGCGCCACCGTGTCGTACTACCACGTCGAAGGCGAAGACACGCCCGACCTCGGCAACCCGCTGCAAAGCACCGTTGGTGCCGACGGCGTGCGCACCCCCACCGGCAACAAAGACAAGTTCTACGGCTTCGCCTCGCGCGACTACCGCGACAGCACCACTGACACCGGCACCATCAAGCTCGAGCACGACCTGAACGAAAACGTCACCGTGTCGAACACCTCGCGCATCGTGCGCACGACTCTCGACTACATCGCCACCAACCCGGATGACTCGCGCAACAACGTCGCCAACGGTTACGTGTCGCGTTCGGCAAAAAGCCGTAATTCAACTTCCGAAGGCTTGGTCAACCAGACCGACCTGAGCGCGCGTTTCAACACCGGGTTTATCGAACACTCGGTGAACACCGGCGTCGAGTTCAGCAAGGAAGGCGTGCATAACCGCGCGTATTTCATCGCAACGCCAGGCAGCGGCAACACGTGCAATGCGGCGGCGATCGCCTCGAACAACTGCACCACCTTGGCCAACCCGAACTACAACGACACCTTCCACGGCACTATCACCGACAGCAACGCCTACACCGACACCGACAGCGAAACCCTCTCGGCGTATGTGTTCGACACCTTGAAGTTCAACGATCAATGGTCGATTAACGCCGGCCTGCGTTACGACGATTACGAGACCAAGGTCCAAGGTCCGAGCGTGACGCGTGGCACCAACACCATCAGCGGCGCCACCGACCTGGAAAACAAGGCGCACTTCTGGAACTACCAGCTCGGCGTTGTCTTTAACCCATTGCCCAACGGCAGCATTTACGCGGCCTGGTCCACCTCCAGCAACCCGGTGGGCGAAACCAGTGGCGAAGGCGCCGATGGCCTGGCAGCGGCGAACCAGGAGCTTGAGCCGGAACGCAACCGCAACTACGAAGTGGGCACCAAGTGGGACTTCTTCGACGAGCGTCTGGGCCTGAACGCTGCCGTGTTCCGCACCGAGAAAACCAACGCCCGCACCCTCGATGAGTTCGGCTTCACGCAAAACATCGGGGAAACCCGTGTCGACGGCTTCGAGCTGGGCGCCAGCGGCAAAATCACCAGCAAGTGGCAAGTGTTCGCCAACTACACCTACCTGGACGGCGAGCTGACCAAGGGCGGTGCGGTGAACGTCGGCACCACGGCGGCGCCGCGTTATGTCGAAGGTGCTTACGACGGCAACGACATCCCGAGCACCCCGCAAAACAGCGCCAGCTTCTGGACCACCTACCAACTGCTGCCAAAGCTGTCCCTGGGTGCCGGCGCTTACTACGTGGATTCGCGCTTCGGTAACACCGCCAACACCGTGCAGGTGCCGGACTACTGGCGCTACGACGCCATGGCCAAGTACGTGGTGAACAAGAATTTGGACCTGCAACTTAACGTGCAGAACCTGACCGACGAGCGTTATTACGATCAGGTTTACTCGACGCACATGGCCCACGTGGCGGCGGGCCGGACCGCTTTAATCTCCACTAATTTCCACTTCTAACGGTCGGCGGGCGGGCTGAGGGTGGCGCCCCTGCACGGCGCCCCGCAGCCTTCCAGCGCTGCGTGCTGGAGTACGCAAGTACCCAAACCTGCGTCACCCTCGCGCACGCGGGGGGCCAGAGTTTCGGATTGGACGATTAGCTGTGCAGGTCCAAAGATTCCGGACTCCTGGTCGTCGCACCGCCGCCTTCGCAGGGGCGACGACCCTCAGCCCGGCGCCAAACAAAACCCTGAGCGATCCATCGCTCGGGGTTTTTGTTTGCTAGGTAAACGATCAGTAAAGGTTGCGCGGTTGCTATAAATTCTCAAATAGAATTCGCCGCTATTAACGGTTGGTCGCGCTGAGAAGCGCCGGTTCAGGTGAGGTTGTCGTGTTCAAGAACGTGTTGTTCCAGTTGCATTGGCTGTTCGGCATCACGGCCGGTTTGGTGCTTGCCCTCATGGGCATCACCGGGGCGCTGTATTCCTTTCAGGAGGAAATCTCCACGGCATTGAATCCGGACGTGCTGCAGATTCAGGTGCGCGAAAGTGGTGTGTTGCCGCCCGGCCAGTTGGTGGAAAAACTGGAAAGCGCGGCCGGCATGAGAATCGCCGGCATGCGCGTGCACACGCTGGAGAACAAAGCGTCGCAAGTGTTCTTTGCGCCCAAGCCGGGCGAGCGTCGCGGGCCGATGCGTTATTTCGACCCCTACACCGGCGAGCTGCGCGGTGAGCCTGCCGGCAAGGCGTTTTTCGACCTGATGTTCCAACTGCATCGCTTCCTGGCCATGGGCGAATTCGGCAAGCAAATCACCGGTGCCTGTACGTTGATGCTGCTGTTTTTTTGCCTGTCTGGGCTGTACCTGCGTTGGCCGCGCAATGCGCTGAGCTGGCGCACATGGCTGACGTTTGATTGGGCGAAAAAAGGCCGCGCCTTCAATTGGGATTTGCACGCCGTAGCCGGCACCTGGTGCCTGGTGTTCTATTTGCTCGCGGCGGTTACCGGGCTCACTTGGTCGTACCAGTGGTTCAACAACGGCGCCACGGCGTTGCTTGGCGGCGCGCCGGCGGGTCAGCAGGGCGGCAAGCCGGGCGGTGGCCGGGGTGAGCGCAGGGGCCCGTCTCCGCAGGCTGCCGAACCGGTGCCGGTGAACTATGACGCACTGTGGTCGACCGTCACGAGCATCGCCGGCCCACAGCTGGCGACCTACAACCTGCGTCTGCCGCAAGCGTCCAAGCAGCCGGTCACCGTGCTGTACCTGCTCGACGATTCTCCGCACGAGCGGGCAATGAACGAAATTCAGCTCGATGCCTCCACCGGCGCGGTGCGCAGCCAGAAACGCTATGCCGATCAGCGTCTAGGCCAGCAATTGCTGACCAGCATTTACAGCCTGCACGTGGGCAGTTATTTCGGCCTGACCGGCCGCATTCTGATGACCGCCGCCAGCGTGACCATGCCGCTGTTCTTTATCACGGGCTGGCTGCTCTACCTCGACCGTCGGCGCAAGAAACGCCAGGTAATCGCGGCTCGGAGCGGCGTCGGTACGGGCGCCGGCGACGGCGACAACTGGCTGATCGGCTTCGCCAGCCAGAGCGGTTTTGCCGAGCAACTGGCCTGGCAAAGCGCCGGGCAACTGCAAGCCGCCGGCCATGCCGTCAACGTGCAACCGCTGGCCAGCCTGAGTTCAAATCACCTGCGCGAGGCGCGCCATGCGCTGTTCGTGGTTAGCACGTTTGGCGACGGCGAAGCGCCGGACAGCGCCCGCGGCTTCGAGCGCAAACTGCTTGGGCAGAATCTGGGGCTGGGTGAGCTGAAATACGCGGTGTTGGCCCTGGGTGATCGCCAATACGCGCACTTCTGCGGTTTCGCCCATCGGTTGCAGCAGTGGCTCAGCCACGAAGGTGGTGAGCAGCAATTCCCCACGGTCGAGGTCGACAACGGCGATGCCGCCGCGCTGCATCAGTGGCAACAGCAGCTTGCACAGTTGTCGGGCGGTTCGCTCGCCGCACCGTGGCAGTCGCCGACCTACGGCAACTGGACCCTCAGCGCCCGCGAATTGCTCAACCCCGGCAGTGCGGGCGCGCCGACTTACCTGCTGAGCCTGACGCCGCCCGATAGCCAGTTGGTGTGGCAAGCCGGCGACTTGGTCGAAGTCATGCCGCGCAATAGCGCCGCCGCTGTCGAGGCCTTCATCGCCGGGCTGGGCATTGCCGCGACCACGCCTGTGCAGGTTGGCGGTTTGCAGGAAACGCTGGCCCAGGCGCTGGCCAATCGGCAACTGCCGGCAAGCCGTGGGCATCTCGTTGGTTTGCATGCCCAAGCACTGGTGGACGCCCTGGTGCCGATCACCGCGCGGGAATACTCCATTGCCTCGGTGGTTGAAGACGGCGTGCTGCAATTGCTGGTGCGGGTTGAAACCCATGTCGACGGCACCGTCGGCCTTGGCTCGGGCTGGCTGTGCGTGCATGCCCAAGTGGGCGACGGCATCAACCTGCGCCTGCGCCGCAACAGTGGTTTCCACCTGCCGAGCGAGCCGCGTCCGCTCATTTTGCTGGGCAACGGCACCGGTCTGGCCGGGCTGCGCAGCCTGTTGAGAGCGCGCGTGGCCGAAGGTTTGACGCGCAATTGGCTGCTTTTTGGTGAGCGCAATGAGGCTCACGACTTCTTCTGCCGCGACGAATTGCAGGGCTGGCTGGCGACGGGCGAGCTGGCGCGGTTGGACTTGGCGTTTTCGCGGGACCAGGCAGAGAAAATCTACGTGCAGCATCGCTTGCTGGAAGCTGCCGACGAGCTTGAAACGTGGCTCGAAGACGGCGCCGCGATATACGTGTGCGGCAGTTTGCTGGGCATGGCCGAAGGCGTGGACCAGGCGTTGCGCCAGGTACTCGGCGATGAGCGGGTTGTGCAACTGACCGAAGAAGGGCGTTACCGGCGCGACGTTTATTGATCGGCTAAAAAAGCATCGCGGCTAAAGCGGATCGCCGCCCGGCCGTTCCCACAGGTCTGCACCGTCCTGTGGGAGCGGCTTTAGCCTCGATGGGCTAGGCCGCGCTTCACCTCACAACCCGTTAATCACCTCGGCGTGGTGACACGCCACTTGCCGCGCATCGAGCAGGCGCAGTTGCGGCTCTTCGTTGATGCAACGTTCGGTGGCGTGTGGGCAGCGTTTGTGGAAGGCGCAGCCGCTCGGCGGGTTCAGCGGGTTGGGCAGTTCGCCGACGATTTTGATTTTCGGCTTGTCCGGATCCGGGTGAATGGTCGGGGTCGCCGACAGCAGCGCCTGGGTGTAGGGGTGCAGAGGCTTGGCGTAAATCTTCTCTTTCGGGCCCATTTCCGCCGGCCGGCCGAGGTACATCACCAGCACGTCATCGGCCACGTGCTGAACCACGGCAAGGTTGTGCGAGATGAACACATACGCGGTGTTGAACTCGGCTTGCAGGTCCATAAACAGGTTGAGCACCTGCGCCTGAATCGACACGTCCAGCGCCGAGGTCGGTTCATCGGCCACCAGCACTTTCGGGTTGAGCATCATGGCGCGGGCCAGGGCAATGCGTTGGCGCTGGCCGCCAGAAAACATGTGCGGGTAACGCTGGTAATGCTCAGGACGTAAACCGACCTGCTGCATCATGGCCTGCACTTTTTCGCGGCGTTCGCTGCGCGACAGATTGGTGTTGATCAACAGCGGCTCGGCCAACTGATCACCAATTTTTTGCCGCGGATTAAGCGAGGCGTAGGGGCTTTGGAAAACCATCTGCACGTCGCGGCGCAGTTGTTTGCGTTCGGCCTTGCTGGCGCCGTTCACTTCTTGTCCGCCGATTTGCAGCGAGCCGGAAGACGGCTCTTCGATCAGCGTCAGGGCGCGGGCCAGGGTCGATTTACCGCACCCGGATTCGCCGACCACGGCCAAGGTTTTGCCCGCTTCCAGTTCGAACGACACCCCGTTCAAGGCGCGCACGGTGGCGTGCGGTTGGAACAACCCACGGGAGACGTCGTAGTGGCGAGTAAGGTCGCGAGCCGTCAGTACTACGCTCATCGTGCGGGCTCCTGATTCTCTGGGTGGCTGGGTGCGGTGTTCTGGTTACGCGGGAAAAAGCAGCGCACTTCGCCAAGCTCGCTGGGGTCCAGCGCGGGGCGCAGGTCGCGGCATTTCTGTTGTACATACGGGCAGCGCGGGGACAGCAGGCAGCCCACCGGCCGGTCGTAACGGCCCGGCACGATGCCGGGCAGTGTGGCCAGGCGTTTGGCGCCCTGGCTGTGTTCCGGAATCGCGGCCAGCAGCGCTTCGGTGTAAGGGTGTGCCGGCGCGTCGAACAAGGCGGGCACTTGGCCGACCTCCACCGCTTGCCCGGCGTACATCACGCACACGCGGTTGGCGGTTTCTGCCACCACGGCCAGGTCGTGGGTAATCAGCACCAGTGCCATGTCTTTGTCCCGTTGCAGGTCGAGCAACAGGTCCATGATTTGCGCCTGAATGGTCACGTCCAGCGCGGTAGTCGGTTCATCGGCGATCAGCAGTTTCGGCTCGCCAGCAATCGCCATGGCAATCGCCACGCGCTGGCTCATGCCGCCCGAAAGTTGGTGCGGGTAAGCATTCAGGCGGCTGGCGGCGCCCGGAATTTCCACCCGTTCGAGCAGTTCCAGGGCGCGTTGGCGTGCGGCTTTGCCAGACAGGCCCAGGTGCTGACGAACCACTTCTTCAATCTGAAAGCCCACGGTGTAGCTGGGGTTCAGGGCAGTCATGGGGTCCTGGAAGACCATGGCCAGGTCTTTGCCGATGATCTTGCGGCGCTGGCGGCCTTTGAGCTTGAGCATGTCGTTGCCATCGAAGCTCAGGGCGTCGGCCTTGATGATGCCGGGGGCGTCGATCAGCCCCATCAGGGCCATCATGGTCACGGATTTACCGGAACCCGACTCGCCGACAATCGCCAGCACTTCGCCTTTTTCCACGCTCAGGTCGAGGCCGTCGACCACCGGTACCGCGTTGGCGTCGCCGAAGCGCACGCTCAGGTTTTTGATATTCAGCAGGCTCATTACGGGCTCCTCAAATGGCGTTCTTGAGTTTCGGGTCGAGCGCATCGCGCAACCCATCGCCCATCAAGTTGATTGCCAGCACGCTGAGCAAAATGGTCAGGCCCGGCAGGCTCACCACCCACCACGCGCGTTCGATGTAGTCGCGCGCCGAGGCCAGCATGGTGCCCCACTCAGGCGTCGGCGGTTGCACGCCCAAGCCGAGGAAGCCCAAGGCGGCGGCGTCGAGAATTGCCGACGAGAAACTCAGGGTCGCCTGCACAATCAGCGGCGCCATGCAGTTGGGCAGGACGGTGACAAACATCAGGCGGAACAGCCCGGCACCAGCCAGGCGCGCGGCCGTCACATAGTCACGGTTCAGCTCGCCCATCACCGCCGCGCGGGTCAGGCGCACATAGGAGGGCAGCGACACCACGGCAATGGCGATCACGGTGTTGATCAGGCCAGGGCCGAGAATGGCGACAATCGCCACGGCCAACAGCAGCGAGGGCAGGGCGAGCATCACGTCCATCACACGCATGATGGTCGGGCCGAGAATGCGCGGGAAGAAACCGCCCACCAGGCCGAGGAAAATGCCCGGAATCAGCGACATCAGTACCGAGGCCAAGCCGATCAGCAGCGACAGGCGGGCGCCGTGAATCAACCGCGACAGCAGATCGCGCCCCAGTTCATCGGTGCCCAGCAGGAATTGGCTATGGCCTTCGGCCACCCAGGCCGGCGGCGTGAGCAGGAAGTCACGGTATTGCTCACTCGGGTCGTGGGGCGCCACCCACGGCGCAAACAGCGCGCAAAACACAATCAGCAGCATAAACAGCAGGCCCGCCACGGCGCCTTTGTTGCGGGCGAAGTGCTGCCAGAATTCTTTCATTGGCGAGGGGTACAGGGTGCTCGGGTCGGCCAGTGCCGGCGCATTAGACGGTGCATTGGTAGTCATGGTCAGGCCTCCCTTAACGTTGATGGCGAATGCGTGGGTTGGCCAAGCCGTAGAGGATGTCCACTACGAAGTTGACCAAAATCACCAGGCAGGCGATCAGCAAAATGCCGTTCTGCACCACCGGGTAGTCACGCGCGCCAATCGACTCGATCAGCCACTTGCCGATGCCCGGCCAGGAGAAAATGGTTTCGGTCAGCACAGCGCCGGCCAACAGCGCGCCGATTTGCAGGCCGAATACGGTGAGTACCGGAATCAAGGCATTGCGCAGGCCATGGACAAAAATCACTCGGGTCGGCGACAAGCCTTTGGCCCGCGCGGTGCGCACGTAGTCTTCGCGCAGCACTTCGAGCATGGCCGAGCGGGTCATGCGCGCAATCACTGCCAGGGGAATGGTGCCCAGCACAATGGCGGGCAGAATCAGGTGGCGCAGGGCGTCGACAAACGCGCCTTCTTCATCGCTGAGCAGGGTGTCGATCAGCATGAAGCCGGTGACGGGTTCGATGTCGTACAGCAGGTCGATACGCCCCGACACGGGCGTCCAGCCCAGCCACACGGAGAAGAACATGATCAGCAGCAGGCCCCACCAGAAAATCGGCATGGAATAACCCGCCAGCGAAATGCCCATCACCCCATGGTCAAACAGCGAGCCGCGCTTGAGCGCCGCGATAACGCCAGCCAGCAAGCCCAAGGTGCCGGCGAACAGCAAGGCCGCCAGCGACAACTCCAACGTGGCCGGGAACAGGGTGAGGAATTCGTGCCACACGCTTTCACGCGTGCGCAACGACTCGCCCAGATTGCCTTGCGCCAGGTCGCCGATGTAATTCAGGTATTGCTCGTACAGCGGCTTGTTCAGGCCCAGACGCTCCAAGGCTTCGGCGTGCATCTGTGGGTCTACGCGGCGTTCACCCATCATCACTTCCACGGGGTCGCCGGGAATCAGGCGAATCAGGGAGAATGTCAGCAAGGTGATGCCAAAGAACGTGGGGATCAGTAACCCCAATCGTCGGGCAATGAAAGTGAACATCGCGGGGCGGTACTCCTGGTCTGGTGCAACTCATCAGCCGGTTAGGCATACCTGGCAGCGCAATGGGTCAGCGGCGCCGGGCGTTTTTTATGGCTTCGCGTGGGTGTGCGCGAGGCTGTTATGGGTCAGCGGGTGGGTAGTGGTGCCCGTGACGGTGGTGTTCGTTTTTACTCGTTTCGTTTTCGCTCCCCGCTAATGCTTGCGGGAGAAGTTTAGGTAGAGGGCAGGAAATCGCCGTTCACGCTGTGCACTGGGCTGATATCCAGCCCCCTCTCCCCAGCCCTCTCCCCGCTGGGGCGAGGGGGTTAACTGCGTTGCTACGTCTTCCTCGTTCGGTCCCCTCGCCCGCCTGCGGGAGAGGGTTAGGGAGAGGGCAGGCGTCTCGCGAACTATTGAGCCCAGCCTCGTACGCAGGTTCAGTCTCTGCGCGAGCCCTGGCGAAAAGGGCGCGTATTTTTCTCGCATTCGCCAACCCGTGCAACACAGCATAGGCACTGGCTGACGGCCGGCCTCGACGGCGGCGCGCAGGCTTGTAGGCTCATTCGGCAGAAGCACGGCGCTGCACCTTGGCGAAGTTGTTCGAGCCCATGGGGCTTAGCACAAAGCCCTGCACGTCACGGCG
The DNA here is from genome assembly GCF_979254655.1 of Pseudomonas sp. AC229. Lineage (NCBI taxonomy): Bacteria > Pseudomonadati > Pseudomonadota > Gammaproteobacteria > Pseudomonadales > Pseudomonadaceae > Pseudomonas > Pseudomonas sp. AC229. The sequence goes on along the minus strand of NZ_CEEDHK010000001.1, from coordinate 417,252 downwards.
GATTACGCTGAATTGCTTCGGATGGGCCAGCGAAATCCACGGCGCCTGCTGATGAAAAATCCCAAGCGCCTGACGGTACAGTTCGGCACGCTGCGCCTGGTCACTGTTGAGTCGAGCCTGGGTAATCAGCGCGTCGAATTCGGCGTTGCACCAACCGGCCTGGTTCTCGCCAGAACGGGCGGCGGCGCAGGAGAGGTTGGGCGTCAGGAAGTTGTCCGGGTCGCCGTTGTCGCCGGCCCAGCCCATGAAAATCAGGTCGTGCTCGCCATTCTTGGCGCGCTTGAGCAGCTCGCCCCATTCGTACACGCGAATGGTGGCCTTGATGCCGAGTTGCGCCAGGTCGTTTTGCAGTAACTGAGCGCCGATACCGGGGTTGGGGTTGGTCGGGCCGCCGCCAGGACGGGTCCAGATCGTCAGTGCAAAACCGTCGCCATGCCCGGCTTCTTTCAATAGCTGCTTGGCTCGCTGCACGTCGTGCGGCCAGTCTTTGATAGTCGGGTCGCTGCCCCACAGCGTCGGCGGATAGGGCGCTACAGCCGGGGAGGCGCCGCCTTCGCCGAATTGCGCGCGCACATAGACGGCTTTGTCGAACGCCAGGTTGATGGCTTGGCGCACACGCACATCATCCAGCGGCGGGTGTCGGGTGTTGATACCGACATAGGCGGTGAGCAGCGAATCAAGCTCCAGCACCTTCAGGTCGGGTTCGGCACGCAGGGCGGGAATGTCGGTAGGGCGTGGATACACCGCCACCTGGCAATCATTGGCCTTCAGCCGTTGCAGGCGCACGTTCGGGTCGGGAGTGATGGCGAAAATCAGCCGCGTCAGCGTCGGGGCTCCATCCCAATAGTCGGGGTTGCTGCGAAAGCGGATCTGCGCGTCTTTGCTGTAGCGCTCGAACACAAACGGGCCGGTGCCGATGGGCTGTTGGTTCAGCTGTTCCGTGTTGCCGCTGGCCAGCAATTGCCCGGCGTATTCAGCGCTGTAAATGGACGCGAAACCCATGGCCAGGTTTGCCAAAAAGGGCGCTTGGGGGTGGTTGAGGGTAAACACTACCGTGCGCGCATCCGGTGCTTCGATGCGCGCGATCAGCGCGGCCATGCCCATGGCTTCGGCATAGGGAAAGCCGCGGGTGGCCAGCTTGTGCCACGGGTGCGTCGGGTCCAGCTGACGCTGAAAGCTCCAGAGCACATCCTCGGCATTAAATTCTCGGGTCGGCGTGAACGCCTTGTTGCGATGAAACTTCACCCCGGCCCGCAGGTGAAAGGTGTAGGTCAAACCGTCTTGGGAAATCTCCCAGCTTTCTGCCAGACCGGGGACGAGTTCAGTGCTGCCCGGTTTGAAATTGACCAAGCGATTGAACACCGTTTCTGACGATGCATCGGCCGTGGTCGCGGCGGTGTACTGCACGATGTCGAACCCTTCCGGGCTGGCTTCGGTGCAAACCACCAACGATTGTTCAGGCGCGGCAAAAACCGCAGGTGCCAAAAGACCGGCCGCTAGCAGCAGCGCCCTGAAAAAATGGGTATTTTTCGGAGTCTTCAAACAAGCGCCTCTGCAATCGAGACCGTCCGGCGAGATGCCGGACGGTCGACGCGATAGCTATTTCTCTACGCTGACGCCGTAGAAGGAGTTAAGCGCGAACGGGCTGATCTTGAAGTCCTTCACGCTTTTGCGCATCGGCTGGTAAACCGTGGAGTGGGCGATGGGAGTGATCGGCACCTGTGCTTTCAGCACCTGCTGAGCTTGCTTGTACAGCTCGGTGCGTTTGGCTTGGTCGGTGGTGCGTTTGGCGGCTACAACCAGCTTGTCGTAGTCCTGGTCACACCATTTGGAGAAGTTGTTGCCTTCTACCGCGTCGCAGCTGTAGAGGGTGCCCATCCAGTTATCGGGGTCACCGTTGTCGCCGCTCCAGCCGATCAACATGATGTCGTGCTCGCCGCCTTTGGCGCGCTTCATGTACTCGCCCCATTCGTAGCTGACGATCTTGGCCTTGATGCCAATTTTGGCCCAGTCAGCCTGCAGCATTTCAGCCATCAGCTTGGCGTTGGGGTTGTACGGACGCTGCACCGGCATGGCCCACAGGGTGAACTCGGTGCCCTCGGCAACGCCGGCTTCTTTAAGCAGCGCCTTGGCTTTTTCCGGATCGAAGGCCGGGTCTTTGATGCTGTTGTCGTAAGACCATTGGGTCGGCGGCATGCCGTTGGTGGCGAGCTGGCCGGCGCTTTGGTACACGGCGTCGATGATGCCTTTCTTGTTCACCGCCATGTCCAGCGCCTGACGCACTTTCAATTGCTCGAACGGTTTGTGCGTGACGTTATAAGCGATGTAGCCGAGGTTAAAGCCCGCTTGTTCTGGCAGCACCAGGTTGGGGTCTTTCTTCAACGATTCGAGGTCAGCCGGACGCGGGTTCAGGGTGATCTGGCACTCGTTGGCCTTGAGCTTTTGCATACGCACCGAGGCGTCGGTGACGATGGAGAAGATCAGGTTGTCGATCTTCACGTCTTCCGGCTTCCAGTAATCCTTGTTGGCCGTGTAACGAATCTGCGCGTCTTTCTGATAACGCTTGAACACGAACGGACCGGTGCCTACAGGCTTCTGGTTGATGTCCGAGGCTTTGCCGTCTTTGAGCAACTTGTCGGCGTATTCGGCCGAGAGGATGTCGGCGAAGCTCATGGCCAGGTTTTGAATGAACGCTGCATCGACCGCCGCGAGGGTGAACTTCACGGTTTTGGCGTCGATTTTCTCGACTTTGGTGATGTTGGTGTCCATGCCCATATCGGTGAAATACGGGAACTCGGTTGGGTAGGCCTTACGGAATGGATGTTCCTTGTTGAGCATGCGCTCGAAGGTGAACAGCACGTCGTCGGCGTTGAATTCGCGGGTCGGTTTGAAGTACTCGGTGGTGTGGAACTTCACGCCGTCGCGCAGGTGAAAGGTGTACGTGAGGCCGTCCGGAGACACTTCCCAACTGGTAGCCAGGCCTGGCTCAACAGCGGTGCCGCCGCGCTCGAACTGCGTCAGACGGTTGAACATGGTTTCGGCCGCCGCATCGAATTCGGTGCCGGTGGTGTACTGCGCGGCATCGAAGCCAGCGGGGCTGCCTTCAGAACAAAACACCAGGGTGCTGGCGGCGTGGGCGAAAGGAGCGCTGGTCAGCAATCCGCTTGCAAGTAACAAAGGAAGGGCAACTTTCTTTTGCATGGTGGCCTCAGGTTGTTGTCGTTTTTTGCGAGTTCGGCCTTCAGATCGTGAGCGACCGAGTGGCTGGAAAGTATGCAGGGCACATGCCCACTGCAAGCTGCATAGGTCAAAGAGTGTAGAACCTGTGGCGGGATCGTCTGAGGATGTCGCGTTTTTATAAGTGTTAGGAAGGTGACCGAGCGGTCGGGGGAGGGGGCGGCATCTGCCGGCGCGGCGAGTGCTTCGAAAAGGAGCACGGGGGTGTGGCGAAGAGCATCGCGGCTAAAGCCGCTCCTACACCTGTAAGAGCGGGCGGGCGGCGATCCGCATTAGCCGCGATTGGATCGTTCAGGCAACGCCGAACTTACTGCATCTGCACTTCAATCACGCCATCAGCCGCCACCGTCACTTCACTGGTGCCCGCTTCAATTTCCTGCGGCGCCGCTGATTTGCTCATGCTGGACATGGCCTCCATGCGCATCGGGCGGATCGGTTGGAAGCCGGCGCTGTTGAGGTTCAGGCTCACCAGTTTGTAGCTCTTGCCGCCCACGGCTGCGGTGGCGATGTCGGCGCGTGCTTTGAAGGCGGCAACGGCTTCTTTGAGCAGTTCGTCTTCGCTCTTTTTGCGGGTGGCGTTGGAGATAGCGAAGTCCATGCTGGCGACTTTCAGGTCTTTCAGCAGGTCGGCGGTGAGGGTGGACAGGGCGGCGAAGTCGCTGCTTTCCAGGCGAATTTCGCCGCGCTCGCGCCAGCCGGTGATTTTCTGGCCGTCGTTATCGTAGATCGGGTAGCTGTTGCGGCTGCCGAGTTTCACCGTCACGCCTTTGGCTTGGCGGGCGCGTTCCACGGCGATGTTGAGGGTTTCACTGGTGGCAGCGGCGAGCTTGGCCGGGTCACTGTTTTGCGCTTCGGTGTAGAGCGTGACGTTCATCAGGTCGTGCGGCACGTCCTGATTGACTTCGGCGCGCAGGGAAACCTGGTTGTAACGCGCCTCATCGGCATGGCTGGGCAGCGCCGTGAGGGTGGCGGCACTGAGGGCGATGGCAGCGGTAAGGCGGCTGAGCGAAGACATGCAAACTCCTTATGGGCACAGGGCAGGGTTACGCGGTTCAGACTGTAGCGGCAGGGGCGGGTTCCGTCACGGTGCCGCTCGCGCAGGAGCGACCTCTGTCGCGAATTCTGCGTGCAACGCTGGAAATCACGTTTGCAGGGTTCGCCAGCAAGCTGGCTCCTACGGGGGCTGTATTGAATGGCGTTGCGACGGGTTGCCGCACTTGGCGCGGTTTGTCGCACTGCTGGTTATACTCGCCCGTCGTTTGTGGCTCTCATCAGGAGCGCTCATGCTCGCCCCCGTGTTGTTGCTTTCCGCCAGCCGCCAGAATCTATGGCGCTTGAGCCTGATCCGCGTGCTGGTGCTGGCCGCGCAGGCCACCTCGGTGGGCGTCGCCTACCTGCTCGACCTCTTGCCACTGCCGTGGCTGCCGCTGTGTTTGACCCTCGTCTGTTCAGCCGTGCTGTGTTGCCTCACCGCCTTACGGTTGCGTGGGCCATGGCCGGTGACCGAGCTGGAATATGCCGGGCAACTGGCGTGCGACCTGCTGATTCACAGCGTATTGCTGTACTACTCCGGCGGCTCGACCAACCCCTTCGTTTCCTATTACCTGGTGCCGCTGACCATCGCCGCCGCTACCTTGCCGTGGCTGTATTCCATGGTGCTCAGCGGCCTGGCATTGAGCGGCTACACCGCGTTGCTGATTTGGTATCACCCGCTGCACCTGCATGGCGTGCAGCACGAGGCGATGTTGATCAGCCTGCACCTGTTTGGCATGTGGCTGAACTTCGCGCTGTCGGCGGCGTTCATTACCTTCTTCGTGGTGAAAATGGCCGGCGCGGTGCGGCGTCAGGTGCAGTTGCAGGCCGAGCGTCGTGAGGAAAGCATGCGCGACCAACAACTGCTCGCGGTGGCCACGCAAGCAGCCGGCGCCGCGCACGAGCTGGGCACGCCGCTGGCGACCATGAGTGTGTTGATCAAAGAGCTGCGCCGCGAGCATCCTGATCCGCTGCTGCAAGAAGACCTGGCCGTGCTGCAAGAACAGGTGAGCCTGTGCAAAGACACCTTGCAGCAACTGGTGCGCGCCGCCGAGGCCGACCGCCGCCTGACCGTGGAAGAACAGTCGGTGGCCAGTTGGCTGGAAACCACGCTTAACCGCTGGCACCTGATGCGCCCCGAAGCCACCTACCGTTATCAAATTCTCGGCATCGGCGCGGTACCGCGTTTGGCGCCGCCGCCAGACCTCACCCAAGCCCTGCTCAACTTGCTGAACAACGCCGCCGACGCCTGCGCCGACAAGCTCGACATTCGCGTGGATTGGAACGTGCTGGAAATGTGCATCAGCATTCGCGACCACGGCGCCGGCGTGCCGCTGGCCATTGCCGAGCAACTCGGCAAACCCTTTATCACCACCAAAGGCAAAGGCTTTGGCCTGGGTCTGTTCTTGAGCCAGGCCAGCGTCACGCGGGCTGGCGGTTCGGTGAAACTCTACAATCATGAAGACGGCGGCACGCTTACCGAGCTGCGCCTGCCTCGTCAGCCAAGCTGAACCGGAGAAGCCAATGAGCGAAGAAACCCCCATCGAAGGCGAAGAGCAACCGCACCTGCTGCTGGTCGATGACGACGAAACCTTCACCCGCGTAATGGCCCGCGCCATGAGTCGCCGCGGCTTGCGCGTGTCGATTGCCGGCTCCGCCGAAGCTGGCCTGGCGTTGGCCGAGCAGGATATTCCCGATTACGCCGTGCTCGATCTGAAAATGGAAGGCGACTCCGGGCTGGTGCTGCTGCCGAAATTGCTCGCATTAGATGCAGAAATGCGCGTGGTGATTCTCACCGGTTATTCCAGCATCGCCACCGCCGTGGAGGCGATCAAGCGCGGCGCCTGCAACTACCTGTGCAAGCCCGCCGACGCCGATGACGTGCTGACGGCGCTGGTGTCTGAACATGCCGACCTTTCCACTCTGGTGCCGGAAAACCCGATGTCGGTGGACCGCCTGCAGTGGGAGCACATCCAGCGCGTATTGGGCGAACACGACGGCAATATCTCGGCCACCGCGCGTGCGTTGGGCATGCACCGTCGGACGCTACAGCGCAAATTGCAGAAGCGTCCGGTACGGCGCTGAACTGGCCGCGAGACATGCTATCCAAGGGGGCTGGAAACTGTCTTAATCAGCGCCCCCCTATGCAGTAAAGCGCCTGGTTAGGCGCTTTTTTTTCATCCCTGTCTTGAGTGCCATCCATGAGTAAGAACGCCGAATATTCAGCGGTCAATGATGCGCTGCCCAGCCACTTTTTCTCCCGCGTCTGGCACCTCGCCAGCGCCTACTGGCGCAGCGAAGAAAAAGGCATGGCCTGGTTGTTGTTGATTGCAGTGATCGCCATGTCGCTGGTGGGCGTGGCGATTTCGGTGTGGTTCAACAGTTGGTACCGCGACTTCTACAACGCCCTGCAGAACAAAGACCTTGAAGCTTTTACCCGGCTGATTCTGTACTTCTGCGGCATTGCGGCGGTGGCGATTCTGATCGCGGTGTACAAGCTGTACCTCACGCAGATGCTGACCATCCGCTGGCGTCGCTGGCTCACGGAAAAACACTTTGCCGCCTGGTTGGCGCACAAGAACTACTACCGCCTCGAGCAAGCTGGCTACACCGATAACCCGGACCAACGTCTGGCTGAAGACCTCAACAGCTTTACCGACAGCACGCTGAGCCTTGGCCTGGGGCTGATTCGCAACGTGGTCAGTCTGGTGTCGTTCTCGGTGATTCTGTGGGGCGTGTCCGGCAGCATGGAAATCTTTGGCATCGACGTGCCGGGCTATATGTTCTGGGCGGCGCTGCTGTATGCGCTGGTCGGCAGTTGGCTGGTGCACTTGGTGGCGCGGCGTTTGATCGTGCTCAACAACAACCAGCAACGCTACGAAGCCGACCTGCGTTTTGGCCTGGTGCGTATTCGCGAAAACGCTGAAAGCATTGCCCTGTACAACGGCGAGCAAAACGAACAGCAGCGGCTGATGGGGCGTTTCACCAAAGTGTGGAGCAACTTTTGGGAGCTGATGAAGGTGCAGAAGCGCCTGACATTCTTCAGTTCGGGCTATGGCCAGATCGCCATTATCTTTCCCATGATCGTCGCAGCCCCGCGCTATTTCGCCGGCAAGATTCAGCTTGGCGACCTTATGCAAATCAATTCGGCGTTCAGCAACGTGCAGGAAAGCATGAGTTGGTTTATCGACGCCTACGCCAGCCTCGCGGCATGGCGCGCCACCTGCGACCGGATTCTGAGCTTCCGTCAGGCGCTGGCCGAGGGCGAGCATCTGGACGCCAATCCGGCGATTACCCGCAGTCGCAACGTCGAGCAACTGAGCCTGAACCAAGTGCAGCTGAGCCTCGCCGATGGCCGCGTATTGCTGAACCCCACGTCGCTGAATATTGCACCGGGCGAACACGTGTTAATCAGCGGCGCCTCCGGCAGCGGCAAGAGCACCTTGCTGCGTGCGCTTAGCGGCTTGTGGCCATTCGGCAAGGGCGCCTTGAACGTGCCGGACAGCAGCCTGTTTTTGCCGCAAAAACCGTATCTGCCGATTGGCAGCCTGCGCGCGGCGCTGAGTTATCCGCAGGCCGAAAACACCTATTCCACTGAACGCCTGCACGAGGTGTTGCAAGCCTGCAACCTGGCGCACCTCACTGGTCGCCTAGAAGAAGAAAATCACTGGGAGCGCGTGCTCTCGCCGGGCGAACAACAGCGCGTCGCCATTGCCCGTGCGTTGCTGGTGGAGCCGCGTTGGTTGTTCCTCGACGAAGCCACGTCGGCCATGGACGAGGCCAATGAGACGGCGGTGTACCGCCTGCTGACTGACAAGTTGCCCGGCAGCAGCCTGATCAGCATTGGCCACCGGGGCAGCCTCAAGCAATTCCATGGGCGCCAGTTGCGTCTGGAAGAGCAGGGGCTTGTGGAGGCTTAGTGGTTTGGTCGTGAGTGTTGGGCTTCGCCTTTGGCTGAGCCCAACCTACGGTTTTGGTGGGGCCGGTTCGTAGCTTTCGATAACTTCCTGCGCGGCACGGAAGGCGTCGATGGTGGCCGGCACGCCGGCGTAGACGGCGCAGTGCAGCAGCGCTTCGCGAATTTCTTCGACCGTGCAGCCATTGTTCAGCGCGCCGCGCACATGGCCCTTCAGCTCTTGCGGGCATTTCAGGGCGGTAAGGGCGGCGAGGGTAATCAGACTGCGGGTTTTTAGCGGCAAGCCTTCACGGCTCCAGACTGAACCCCAGGCGTGCTCGTTGACGAAGTCTTGCAGCGGCTGGGTGAAGTCGGTGGCGTTGTTCAAGGCGCGGTCGACGAAGGCATCGCCCATCACCTGGCGGCGCATCTGCTCGCCGCTTTTAGGTTGTTCGCTCATAGCGTTTCCTCACGAAATCAGTCGAGACTCTGCACACGCACCGTGGCTACGCCGCTGCGCACCATGCCCAGTTGTTCGGCGGCGGCATGGGATACGTCGATCAAGCGTTTGCGGCTGTAAGGGCCGCGGTCGTTGACGCGCAGAATTACGGATTTGTTGTTGTCCAGATTGGTCACCCGAACCTGCGTGCCGAAGGGCAGGGTGCGGTGGGCGGCGGTCAGTTGCGTCTGATCGAAGCGCTCGCCGCTGGCGGTTTTCTTGCCGTGGTGACGGGCGCCGTAATACGAGGCTTCGCCGCGTTCATCGTAATGACCGCTATAAGCCGGGGTGTTATCGCTGGGGCTCGGGCTGCCGCGAAAGGAGGGGGTGGTACAGGCGCTCAACAGCGCGAGAAAGCTTCCTGCTACTAGAACGCGCCACATACCTGTGTCTCCGTGTTGGGGTGGGAACAAAGCCTAAAACCCTCTCCCCCGACCCCTCTCCCGCGAGCGGGCAGAGGGGAGCTACGGCAACTCGGTCTGGTTCCCTCCGCCCGCTTGCGGGAGAGTGCTAGGGAGAGGGTTTTGCCGTTAACCTTCCAGCTTCTGCTTCAACAGCTCATTAACCTGCTGCGGGTTGGCCTTGCCTTTAGAAGCTTTCATCGCCTGGCCCACAAAGAAGCCGAACATCTTGCCGCGCTTGGCTTCATCGGCGGCGCGGTACTGTTCAACCTGCTCGGCGTTGGCCGCCAGCATTTCATCGAGCACGGCGGAAATGGCGCCGCTGTCGGTGACTTGCTTGAGACCCTTGGCTTCGATGATTTGATCTGCACTGCCTTCGCCATTGGCCATGGCTTCAAAGACCATCTTGGCGATCTTGCCGGAGATGGTGTTGTCTTTGATGCGCAGCAACATGCCGCCCAGTTGCTCGGCGCTCACCGGCGAGGCGTCGATTTCCACGCCTTGTTTGTTGAGCAGGCTGCCCAGCTCCACCATCACCCAGTTGGCCGCCAGCTTGGCGTCACCGCTGATGCTGACCACTTGCTCGAAGTAATCGGCTTGCTCGCGGCTGGAAGCCAGCACGCTGGCGTCGTAGGCCGACAAACCGAACTGCGCCTGGAAGCGCTCGCGTTTTTGCGGCGGCAGCTCCGGCAGGGTGGCGCGGGTGGTGTCGAGGAAGGCGTTGTCGATGATCACCGGCAGCAAGTCAGGGTCGGGGAAGTAACGGTAGTCGTTGGCTTCTTCCTTGCTGCGCATGGCGCGGGTTTCGTCTTTGTTCGGGTCGTACAGACGGGTTTGCTGAATGACCTTGCCGCCGTCTTCGATCAGCTCGATCTGGCGCTGCACTTCGCTGTTGATCGCCTTCTCGATAAAGCGGAACGAGTTGACGTTCTTGATCTCGCAACGCGTGCCGAATTCGACCTGGCCTTTGGGGCGAACCGACACGTTGCAGTCGCAACGCAGCGAACCTTCGGCCATGTTGCCGTCGCAAATGGCCAGATAACGCACCAGCGCGTGAATGGCTTTCACATAGGCCACCGCCTCTTTGGCGCTGCGCATGTCTGGCTCGGAAACAATCTCCAGCAGCGGCGTGCCCGCGCGGTTGAGGTCGATGCCGCTCATGCCGCTGAAGTCTTCGTGCAGGCTTTTACCGGCGTCTTCTTCCAGGTGCGCGCGGGTGATGCCGACGCGTTTGACGGTGCCGTCTTCCAGGGTGATATCCAGGTGGCCCTTGCCGACGATGGGCAATTCCATCTGGCTGATCTGGTAGCCCTTGGGCAGGTCAGGGTAGAAGTAGTTTTTGCGGGCAAACACGTTGTGTTGGCCGATCTCGGCATCAATGGCCAGACCGAATTTCACGGCCATGCGCACGGCTTCTTCGTTGAGCACCGGCAGCACGCCGGGCATGCCCAGGTCGATCAGGCTGGCCTGGGTGTTCGGCGCTTGACCAAAGGTGGTGGCGCTGCCGGAAAAAATCTTCGATTGGGTGGCGAGCTGGGTGTGAATCTCCAGCCCGATAACAACTTCCCATTGCATGGTGTTTCTCCTCAGAAGCCTGTCGGTGTGCGCGTGTGCCAGTCAGTGTTGAGCTGATACTGGTGAGCGACGTTGAGCAGGCGACCTTCCTGGAAGTAGGGCGCGAGCAGTTGTACGCCAACCGGCAAACCGTCGACGAAACCCGCCGGCATGGAAATGCCCGGCAAGCCCGCAAGGTTGGCGGTGATGGTGTAGACGTCTTCGAGGTAGGCGGCGACCGGGTCGTTGTTCTTCGCGCCGATTTTCCAGGCCGGGTTGGGCGTGGTTGGGCCGAGGATCACGTCCACATCCTGGAACGCGGCCATAAAGTCGTTCTTGATCAGGCGACGAATTTTCTGCGCTTGCAGGTAATAGGCGTCGTAGTACCCGGCAGACAATGCGTACGCGCCGACCATGATGCGCCGCTGCACTTCGGCACCGAAGCCTTCGGCGCGCGAGCGCTTGTAGAGGTCGGTGAGGTCTTTGGGGTCTTCGCAGCGGTAGCCGAAACGCACGCCGTCAAAACGCGAAAGGTTGGAAGACGCTTCTGCCGGAGCGATGACGTAGTACGCCGGAATCGCGTGCTGCATGTTTGGCAGGCTGATTTCCTTAACCACGGCACCAAGTGCTTCCAGTTGTTTGACGCTGGCGTGAATCAGCTCGGCAATGCGCGGATCCAGGCCTTCGCCGAAGTATTCCTTGGGCAGACCGATGCGCAGGCCTTTGAGCGAGTCGTTGAGGGTGGCGGCGTAATCCGGCACGGGCTCGTCGACGCTGGTGGAATCTTTCGCGTCGAAACCGGCCATGCCTTGCAGCAGCAGGGCGCAGTCTTCAGCGGTGCGGGCCAATGGGCCGCCTTGGTCGAGGCTCGATGCGTAGGCAATCATGCCCCAGCGCGAAACACGGCCGTAGGTGGGCTTGAGGCCGGTGAGGTTGGTCAGTGCGGCGGGCTGGCGGATCGAGCCGCCGGTGTCGGTGCCGGTTGCGGCTGGCAGCAGGCGCGCGGCGACGGCAGCCGCCGAACCACCGGACGAGCCGCCCGGTACGTGCTCAAGATTCCACGGGTTTTTCACCGCGCCGTAATGGCTCGACTCGTTGGCCGAGCCCATGGCGAATTCGTCCATGTTGGTTTTGCCCAGGCTCACGGCGCCGGCGGCGGCGAGCTTGGCGACCACGGTGGCATCGTACGGGGCAGTGAAGTTGTCGAGCATTTTCGAGCCGCAGCTGGTGCGAATGCCCTGGGTGCAGAACAAATCTTTATGCGCCAGGGGCGCGCCGAGCAGGGCGCCGGTTTCGCCGCCGGCACGACGGGCGTCAGCGGCTTTGGCCTGCTGCAACGCGCTGTCTTGGGTCACGGTAATAAAGCTGTTGAGCTGTGGGTCGAGTGCGGCGATACGCGCCAGCAAACTGCGGGTCAGCTCTTCGGAAGAGAATTTCTTGGCTTCGAGGCCACGGGCAATCTCGGCCAGGGTCAGTTGGTGCATGTCCACGTCCTTACTCACTCGATAACCCTCACTCGATTACTTTCGGAACCAGATACAGGCCGTCTTGCACGGCCGGGGCGATGGCTTGGTAAGCGTCGCGCTGATTCTGTTCGGTGACGGTGTCTTCACGCAGGGGCTGGGTTGCTTCCAGCGGGTGGGCCAGCGGCTCGATGCCGGTGGTATCGACCGCTTGCATGCGGTCGATGAGGCCCAGAATGTTATTCAGTGTTTCGGTGGTGCGAGGGATATCGGCTTCGTTCAGACCCAGTCGGGCCAGATGAGCGATTTTCTCCACCTCGGAGCGTTCGAGCGCCATCGGGTGTTCTCCAATTAAATAGAACGGCCTGCGAGAGGCGAGTAGAAGTCCGTAGGGAATGTCGTACGGAACGGATAAGATCAGCGCGCGGTCATAAGCCGCTAACTGGGCGCTAATGCCGGGAAAAGGCGGCAATTTAACATATTGGCGCCTTGCCCAAAATCCCCGTCGTTGTTAGAGTTTGCCGCACTTTTTTACCCACGCGTTGCCTAGGGTCCCTATCCCATGTTTAAGAAACTGCGTGGCATGTTTTCCAGTGATCTTTCGATCGACCTGGGCACTGCCAATACCCTGATTTATGTTCGCGAACGCGGCATCGTGCTGAACGAGCCATCCGTGGTCGCCATCCGTACCCACGGCAACCAGAAGAGTGTCGTGGCAGTCGGAACCGAGGCCAAGCGCATGCTCGGCCGTACCCCCGGCAACATCGCAGCCATTCGCCCCATGAAAGACGGCGTGATCGCCGACTTCAGCGTCTGCGAAAAAATGCTGCAGTACTTCATCAATAAAGTGCACGAAAACAGCTTCCTGCAGCCCAGCCCTCGCGTGCTGATCTGCGTACCGTGCAAATCCACCCAAGTTGAACGTCGCGCCATTCGCGAATCGGCCCTCGGTGCCGGTGCCCGTGAAGTGTTTCTGATTGAAGAGCCGATGGCCGCTGCCATTGGTGCCGGCCTGCCGGTAGAAGAAGCACGCGGTTCCATGGTGGTCGACATCGGTGGTGGTACCACTGAAATCGCCCTCATCTCCCTCAACGGTGTGGTGTATGCCGAATCCGTGCGTGTGGGCGGCGACCGTTTCGACGAAGCGATCATCACCTACGTGCGCCGTAACTACGGCAGCCTCATCGGTGAATCCACCGCTGAGCGCATCAAGCAGGAAATCGGTACCGCCTACGCTGGCGGCGAATTGCGCGAAGTTGACGTACGTGGCCGCAACCTGGCCGAAGGCGTACCGCGCAGCTTCACCCTGAACTCCAACGAAGTGCTCGAAGCGTTGCAAGAGTCGCTGGCCACCATCGTGCAAGCGGTGAAAAGCGCCCTCGAACAATCGCCGCCGGAACTGGCTTCCGACATCGCCGAGCGCGGTCTGGTGCTGACCGGTGGTGGCGCCTTGCTGCGTGACCTCGACAAACTGCTGGCTCAGGAAACTGGCCTGCCGGTGATCGTTGCTGAAGACCCGCTGACGTGCGTAGCACGCGGTGGCGGCAAGGCCCTCGAGATGATGGATCGTCATACGATGGATCTGCTTTCCAGCGAATGAGTCCCAGGCCTTGAGAAAACTACTGCGCTCGGTTACGCCGCGTTAAAAACAGTTTCACAATGCTCATTGGCTACAGCCAACTCCGCTTGTTCATCTGTTTTCGCCTCGCGTACCCTTCGCTCGCTACGTTTTCACAAGACCTGAACATTAAAAAAGCATGGCTGTTGGGCCCACTCCGGTGGGCTCATTGCATTTAAGTCGGTCACTGCCGTTACACTTCGCGCTTCAGAATCCACGCCCACCAGCCAGCGATGCGGACCGTATGAATATTCACTTCAGCGTCGGAGCAATCAGCCATTAAGCCGCTCTTTGCCAAAGGACCGTCATTGGGTGTGCGCCTGCTGGTGCTGGTTGTGCTGTCGGCCACGCTGATGGTGGTCGACGCCCGTTTCGAATCCCTCAAGCCCATGCGCAGCCAGCTCGGTCTGGTGCTGACGCCGTTCTATTGGCTGGCGGATTTCCCCGTGCGTATGTGGGATGGCGCCACCGCGCAATTCACCAGCCGTAGCGAGTTGCTCGGCGAAAACGAAAAACTCAAAGCCGAAGCGCTGTTGATGCAGCGTCGCCTGCAAAAGCTGGCCGCGCTCACCGAACAGAACGTGCGCCTGCGCGAATTGCTCAATTCGTCGTCCCTGGTGGATGAGAAAGTTTTGGTGGGCGAGCTGATTGGCGTCGACCCCCACCCCTTCACCCATCGCATCTTGATTGATAAAGGCGGCAAAGATGGCGTGTTCCTCGGCCAGCCGGTGCTCGATGCGCGGGGCCTGATGGGCCAGGTGGTTGAAGTGATGCCGTACACCTCCCGCGTGTTGCTGCTCACCGACATCACCCACAGCATTCCCGTGCAGGTGAACCGCAATGGCCTGCGCGCCATTGCCAGTGGCACCGGCAACCCGGAACGCCTGGAGCTGCGCCATGTCGCCGACACGGCAGACATTAAGGAAGGCGATCTGCTGGTGAGTTCCGGTCTGGGCCAGCGCTTCCCAGCCGGCTACCCAGTGGCCGTGGTCAAAGAAGTGGTGCACGACTCTGGCCAGCCCTTCGCCATCGTTCGTGCTGTTCCCACTGCCGCGCTGAACCGCAGCCGTTATGTGCTGCTGGTGTTTACCGACACCCGCACGCCGGAACAGCGCGCGACGGATTCGGCCGAAGCGCAAGAAAAGGTTGATCGCCAGGCTGAACAGAAAGCCGCTGAGGCCCTGCAAAATGAAGGCGCCGGCTCCCCGCCAGCGCCGTCACCCGCGCCCGCTGCCACGCCTGCCCCCGCTGGCGCAGCTGCTCCAAGCCCGGCGCCGACGGCGCCTGCCAAGCCGGCGACTACGCCGGCCAAACCTGCCGCCACACCGGCCAAACCCGCCACTCAGGGAGAGCGTCGATGATTGGTCTGCGTCCACGTAATGGCTGGGTGATCTGGTTTAGCCTCGGTCTGGCGCTGCTGCTCAGCGTCGCGCCATTGCCAGATTTTATGGAAGTGGGCCGTCCGCTGTGGCCCGCCTTGATCCTCACGTATTGGGTGTTGGCCCTGCCGCACCGCGTGGGCATGACCACCGCTTGGTTGCTCGGGCTAGGCGTCGACGTGTTGTATGGCACATTGCTCGGCCAGAACGCGCTGATCCTCACCCTAGTGACCTTCCTTGTGCTCAACCTGCATCAGCGCCTGCGCATGTTCCCCATGTGGCAACAAAGCCTGGTGCTGCTGGTGGTGTTTGGCTTGGCCCAACTGGTGCAGTTGTGGCTCAATGCGTTGACTGGCAACCGGCCGCCCACCTTGGCTTTTGTGCTGCCCGCGCTGGTCAGCGCGCTGCTCTGGCCGTGGGTGTCGGTGGCCTTGCGCGGTGTGCATCAGCGTTTGAACGTCAACTAAGCGGGGCAAGGCCTAGGCCTGCCTCTGTACTGCTCGACAGGGAGAGGTCTGCATGGCCACGCTTTACCTGGCCTCCGGGTCTCCACGCCGGCGCGAACTGCTGACGCAGATCGGCGTAGGCTTTTCCATTCTTGCTGCCCCCATCGACGAAAGCGTCCAGCCTGGCGAGTCGGCCGAGCACTATGTGCAGCGTCTGGCGCTGGCCAAGGCGGCTTCCGGCTTGGCGACATTGCCCGCCACCTCCGAGGCCGTCGTGCTCGGTGCCGACACCGCTGTCGTCGTCGATGGCCACATTCTCGGCAAGCCTGCCGACCAGGCCGACGCCTTGGCCATGCTGCAATTGCTGTCCGGTCGCGAACATCAGGTGATGACCGCCGTCGCCCTGGCGAATGGCCAGCGCAGCGAAGTGCGGTTGGTCAGCAGCGACGTCAGTTTCCGTTCCATTTCCACCGCTGAAGCAACCACCTATTGGGCCAGCGGCGAGCCGCAGGACAAAGCGGGCGGCTACGCTATTCAAGGCCTGGCCGCCGTGTTTGTCAGCGGCATGCGTGGCAGCTATTCGGCCGTGGTCGGCCTGCCACTGTGTGAAACCGCCGCCTTACTCGCCGAATTCGGTATTCCCTGTTGGCAGGCCATGAGCGAGAGCCGTCATGAGTGAAGAAATTCTGATCAACATCACGCCCATGGAATCCCGTGTGGCGGTGGTGGAAAACGGTGTGTTGCAGGAAGTGCATGTCGAGCGCACCCAGCGCCGTGGCATCGTCGGCAACATCTATAAAGGCAAAGTGGTGCGCGTGTTGCCGGGCATGCAGGCGGCGTTTGTCGACATCGGCCTGGAGCGCGCGGCGTTTATTCACGCCTCGGAAATCTCCACCCGCGAAGGTGCGGCCGTGGAAAGCATCAGTGCCTTGGTACATGAAGGCCAGAGCCTCACCGTGCAGGTGACCAAAGACCCCATCGGCAGCAAAGGCGCGCGCCTGACCACGCAGCTGTCGATTCCTTCGCGCTACCTGGTGTACATGCCGCGCACCAGCCATGTCGGCATTTCGCTGCGTATCGAAGATGAAGTGGAGCGCGAACGCCTGAAGAAAGTCGTGGCCGACTGCATCGCCGCCGAGGGCATCGAAGAGGCTGGCGGCTTCATCTTGCGCACCGCCGCCGACGGCGCGGGGGCTGATGAAATCGTTGCCGACATCCGCTACCTGCGCCGCCTCTGGAGCCAGATCGCCACACAAATGAAAACCGCGCCTACGCCTTCGGTGATTTACGAAGACCTCAGCCTGGCGCTGCGCACCCTGCGCGACTTGGTCAGTTTGCGTACCGAGAAATTGCGCGTCGATTCGCGAGAAACCTTCCAGAAAGTTACCCAGTTCGTTGACGAACTGATGCCCGAAGTGGCCGACCGCATCGAGCATTACCCCGGCGAGCGGCCGATCTTCGACTTGTACGGCGTCGAAGACGAAATTCAGAAAGCGCTGGAGCGCAAAGTGCCGTTGAAGTCCGGCGGCTACCTGATCATCGACCCCGCCGAGGCGATGAGCACTATCGACGTCAACACCGGTGCCTTTGTTGGCCATCGCACGCTGGAAGAGACCATCTTCAAAACCAACCTGGAAGCGGCCACCGCCATCGCCCGGCAACTGCGGCTGCGCAACCTGGGCGGCATCATCATCATCGACTTCATCGACATGGAAGACGAAGAACACCAGCGCCAGGTACTGCGCACGCTAGAAAAGCAGCTGGAACGCGACCACGCGAAAACCAACATCATCGGCATCACCGAGCTGGGCCTGGTGCAGATGACCCGCAAGCGCACCCGTGAAAGCCTCGAACAGATTTTGTGCGAGCCGTGCGTCAGCTGTCAGGGGCGCGGCAAACTGAAAACGCCGGAAACCATCTGCTACGAGATCTTCCGCGAGATTCTGCGTGAAGCGCGCGCCTACCAGGCCGAAAGCTATCGCGTGCTGGCCAACCAGAAAGTGGTCGACCGCCTGTTGGACGAGGAATCGGGTAATGTGGCCGACCTCGAGAGCTTTATCGGCCGCACCATCAAATTTCAGGTCGAGAGCATGTATTCGCAGGAACAATACGACGTGGTTCTACTCTGACACCTCTCCCGACCTTAACCGGCGCCGCGTTTAGCCACGCGCCGGCAGCGTCGACCCGGCCTAACAATAAAAGGAAAGCCGCCTGATCATGCAGCGCCTCGCCCGCCTGATTGCCACCCTGACGCGCTGGGGCCTGTACCTCTGCGCCACGGGCCTGATCGTGGCAGCGCTGTATGTGAGCATCGGCCGCATGCTGGTGCCGATGGTTGCCGACTACCGCCTGCAAGCCGAAGACCGGCTGCGCGAAGCCGTCGGCCTGCCGGTCACCATTGGCAGCCTGGAAGGCAGTTGGCGCGGTTTGGCGCCGCTGCTGGTGGCGCATGACGTGCAGGTGGGCGAGGGCGCCAGCGCGCTGCGCCTCGATCAGGTTCGTGTGGTGCCCGCGCTGTGGGCCAGCGTTCAGGCTCAGCAGGTGCGCGTCGGCAGTCTGGAAGTCGATGGCTTGCAACTCAGTGCCGTGCAGGATGCCGACGGCAAATGGACGATGGAAGGGCTGCCCAAGCGCGAGAACGATCCGCCATTGGACCCTGAACAACTGCTGCGCAACCTCAAACGGGTGCAACAGTTTTCCCTCTTCAATAGCCAGCTCGCGCTGGAACCGCACGACAGCACGCCGCTGACCTTTACCTACATCAACCTCGACCTGATCACCGGCGCCAGCCGCCAGCGCCTCGATGGCCGCGTTACGTTGCCCGACGGCCAGCCGCTGAGCCTGAGCATCGATGCCCGCGTGAAGCCGAAAACCTGGCGCGAGGCGCAGGCGCAGGTTTACTTGAGCTTGCCGCAGAGCGATTGGGCGCGTTGGCTGCCGGCCGGCGTAACGCGCGACTGGCAGGTGGAGCGCTTTCAGGCGGGTGGCGAGTTCTGGCTGTCCTGGGCCGACGGTGCGGTGCAACGCGCCGTGGCCCGCCTGAATGCCCCAGAGCTGCGCGCCGCCTATGCCGAACGCAAGGCCGTGCAGATCAATGACTTGGCGGTTATGGCCTACATGAACCGCACCGAGCAGGGCTACAACGTGCTGCTCAACTCACTGGCCGCCACACTCGGCGAAACCCGCTGGGGCGAAGTGCAGGTGGGTTTGGTCTATCAAAGCGCCGCTGAAAACCGGCCGCAGCGCTGGCAGGTCAGCGCCGACCGGCTCGACCTGGCGCCGTTGACGCCCACCATCGAAGCCCTGGCGCCGCTGCCGGCAAAAGCCGCCGAGGTGCTGCACGGCCTGAAGCCGCAAGGTGCGTTGCGCAACCTGCAGTTGAGCATTACGCCCGAGGCGCCCAACCGCGACCAGCGCGTTGAGTTCGCCGCCAACCTTCAGCAAATCACCTTCAGTGCTTACGGCGGCGCGCCGGCCGCAGAGAACGTCACCGGCAGCATCAGCGGTGACCTCGGCCATGGCGAGCTGCGCATGGACACCGAGAATTTCGCCCTGCACCTGGATCACCTGTTTCCCAAACCCTGGCGTTACCAGAAAGCCAACGCGCGCCTGACCTGGACGCTCAACGCCGACGCCTTCACCCTGATTGCCCCGTACATGAAGCTGGTCGGCGACGAAGGCAAGTTGGCGGGCGACTTCCTGATTCGCCTGACCCTGGCGCCCGACACCGAAGACTACATGGACCTGCGCGTCGGGCTGCAGGAAGGCAACGCCCAATACGTCGAGAAATACCTGCCGACTCTGGTGCCCAGTTTCAGCCAGGACCTGGCCAAGTGGCTGACCACGGCCATCCACCGTGGCGCCATTGATGAAGGTTATTTCCAGTACCAGGGCTCGCTTAACAAAGGCGCCGACCCGACAGCCACCAGCATCAGTCTGTTCTTTAAGGTGCATGACACCGAACTGGCGTTTCAACCGGGTTGGCCCGTACTGCAAAATATCACCGGCGATGTGCTGATCGAAGACACCGGCGTTCGCGTTCGCGCGCCCAGCGGACAGATGCTCAACAGCACGGTTAGCAATGTGAACGTCGACGTGCCGCACGTTGCCAAGGGCCAGCCGTCGCGCTTGCTGGTCACGGGTGATGTCGCCAGCAGCATGACCGACGCGCTGAAAATTCTTCAGGAAGCGCCCATCGGCACGGCTTCGATATTTGCAGGCTGGGGCGGTGAAGGCGATTTAAAAGCCAAGCTCAACCTCGATATTCCGCTGGGCCAGGGCCCGACCACGCGCGCGATTGTCGACTTCAGTGCCGACGGCGCCACGCTGAATATGGCAACGCCGAAGCTGGCGCTGAGTCAGGTGAAAGGCGATTTCCGCTACGACACGGCCACCGGCCTGAGCGCACCGGACATTCGCGCCCAGGTGTTCGGTCGGCCGGTTCGCGGCAAGGCCGTGGCGAGCAAAACAGTCGGCAAACCGTCGAGCCGCATCGAAGTGGCCGGGCAGGTGCCGGTGAAAACCCTCACCGATTGGTCGGGCATCACCCGGCCGCTGCCGGTCTCCGGCGAATTGCCGTTGCAGCTGGCGGTGGTGTTGGACGGCGACAACAGCTTATTGCAGGTGAACTCGACGCTTAAAGGCGTGGCCATTGATTTGCCGGCGCCCTTGGGCAAAGCGGCGACGGATGAACGCCCGAGCCAATGGCGCATGAGCTTGCAGGGTGCCGAGCGCGGCTATGCGCTGACGTACGCCAACCTCGCCAGTCTCGCTGCCAGCGCACCGGCCAGCGGCTTCAGCGACGGTCGCGCCGAGTTGCGCCTGGGCAGCGAGCCGGCTCGTGTGCCCAACGCCAAAGGTTTGCAGGTTAACGGCGAGATCAGCGAACTGGACGCCACCGCCTGGCAAGACGTCGCCAAGCGCTACGCCGGTGACCAGGCCGCCAGCGCCAAGCAATTCTTCAGCAGTGCCGACCTGCACATCGGCGCCTTTCATGGCCTGGGCGCAGACATCGACAACCTCAACGTCAAGATGACCCGTATCGCCAGTGGCTGGAACGTGGGCTTGAGCAGCGACCGCGTCAGTGGCGTGGTGGGCTTGCCCGACGCCGACGGTGCGCCTATCGATATACAGCTCAAGCACCTGCGCTTCCCCGCGGCGCAACCGCCGCAGCCCGCCGACCCAGCCGCGCCCGAGGTGGAAGAACCGGACGCGCTGGCTGACGTCGACCCTCGGCAGATTCCGGCACTGAACTTGAACATCGAGCGCGTTTATCAAGGCGATGCGCTGCTCGGCGCGTGGTCGCTGAAAGCACGGCCGAATGCCAACGGCGTGGTGTTCAGCGACGTCAACATGGGCCTTAAAGGCTTGCAGCTGGAAGGCGACGTGGGCTGGGAAGGCGCGCCGGGCGCGACCAGCAGTTGGTTCAAAGGCCGAATTGGCGGCGGCAACCTGTCGGATGTGCTGTTGGCCTGGAACTTCGCACCTACCGCCACCAGCCAGGATTTCCACATGGACATCGACGGCCGCTGGCCGGGATCGCCCGCCTGGATCAGCCTCAAACGATTTAGCGGCACGCTCGACCCCACGCTGCGCAAAGGCCAGTTCGTCGAAGCCCAAGGTTCGACGGCGGCGCTGCGGGTGTTTGGTCTGCTTAACTTCAACTCCATTGGCCGCCGCCTGCGCCTGGATTTCTCCGACCTGCTGGACAAAGGCCTGAGCTACGACCGGGTGAAAGGCTTGCTGGTCGCTACTAACGGCGTGTACGTGACCAAAGAGCCGATCACCCTCACCGGGCCGTCGAGCAACCTGGAAATGAATGGCACGCTGGACATGGCCAGCAACCAGGTGGATGCCAAACTGTTGGTGACCTTGCCGCTGACCAACAACCTGCCGCTGGCCGCGCTGATTGTCGGTGCGCCGGCCATTGGTGGTGCGCTGTTCGTGGCCGACAAGCTGCTGGGCAAACAAGTCGCCCGCTTCGCCAGCGTGCAGTACAGCGTGAAGGGCTCTTGGCAGGATCCGAAAATTGCCTTCGACAAGCCCTTCGAAAAACCTCGCTAACCTTAAGGGAGCGCCTATGTCCCTCGCGGTGATTCAAATGGTCAGCCAGGACGACGTGCTGGCCAACCTCGCCCAAGCCCGCCTGCTCTTGCAACAAGCCGCCGAGCAGGGCGCGCAACTGGCGGTGCTGCCGGAAAACTTTGCCGCCATGGGCCGCAGCGACCTCGCCACACTGGGGCGCGCTGAAGCCCTTGGCGACGGGCCGATACTGCCGTGGTTGAAACAGACCGCTCGCGACCTCAAGTTATGGATAGTGGCGGGCACCATGCCTTTGCCGCCGCAGGATCAGCCGGACGCCAAGTCCCACGCGTGCTCGTTGTTGATCAATGCGCACGGCGAGCAAGTCGCGCGATACGACAAGCTGCACCTGTTCGATGTGGACGTGGCTGACAGCCGTGGTCGTTACCGCGAGTCGGATGACTACGCGTTTGGCGGCAATGTGGTGGTCGCCGATACGCCCGTAGGACGCTTGGGCCTGACGGTCTGTTACGACCTGCGCTTCCCCGAGTTGTATGGCGCCTTGCGTGAAGCGGGTGCCGAGCTGATTACCGCGCCAGCCGCGTTCACGGCAGTAACTGGCGCGGCGCATTGGCAAGTGCTGCTCAGGGCGCGGGCGATTGAAACGCAGTGCTACATCCTGGCCGCCGCGCAGGGCGGTCTGCACCCGAAGGGGCGCGAGACATTCGGCCATGCGGCAATCATCGACCCCTGGGGTCGGGTGCTTGCCGAGCAGGCCCAAGGTGCGGCTGTGTTGCTGGCCGACCGCGATGCGGTTGAGCAGGCAGACATCCGTCAACGTATGCCGGTGCACACGCACCGCCGTTTTGCAGTGTCGTCGCTAAAGGCGCCGACCTAGAGGCTCACCAGAGCCTATGGAGTAACTAAATGAGCGACATGTTGCTGTCCGTGAGCGAGCATCTGCTGGGCCCTGGCGGTTTGAGCATTGAGCAGCTGCCGGGCGTGCTCGGCGAGCTGGCTGGGCCGGGTATCGATGCGGCTGACCTGTACTTTCACGGTCAGGTTTCGGAAACCTGGGTGCTGGAAGACGGCATCGTCAAAGAAGGCAGTTTCAACCTCGACCAGGGCGTGGGCGTGCGCGCCCAATCCGGCGAGAAAACCGGCTTCGCCTACAGCAACGCCATCACGCCCGTCGCATTGAGCGAAGCGGCCCGCGCGGCCCGTTCAATTGCCCGGGCTGGCCAGAATGGTCGAGTGCAGGCGTTTGTCAGTCCCGAAGTGGCGCGTTTGTATGCGCCGGAAAACCCGCTGGAAGTGCTGACCCGTGCGGAAAAGGTCGAGCTGCTCAAGCGCGTCGACGTCGCCACGCGTGCGCTTGATCCGCGCATCAAACAAGTGACCGTCAGCCTTGCCGGCGTGTGGGAACGCATTCTGGTCGCTGCCGCCGATGGCAGCCTGGGCGCCGATATTCGTCCGCTGGTGCGCTTCAACGTCAGCGTTATCGTCGAGCAGAACGGCCGTCGCGAGCGCGGTGGACAGGGCGGTGGTGGCCGCTCCGACTACTTGTATTTCCTCACCGAGGACCGCGCCATGGGCTATGCACGCGAAGCGCTGCGCCAGGCACTGGTGAACCTCGAAGCCATTCCCGCGCCGGCCGGCTCCATGCCAGTGGTGATGGGCGCGGGCTGGTCTGGCGTGCTGCTGCACGAAGCGGTTGGCCATGGCCTGGAAGGCGACTTCAACCGCAAAGGCAGCTCGGCCTACAGCGGCCGCATCGGTGAAAAAGTGGCGTCCAGCCTGTGCACCATCGTTGACGACGGCACCCTGTTCGGCCGCCGTGGTTCGTTGAGCATGGACGACGAAGGCACACCGACCCAATGCACCACCCTGATCGAAAACGGCGTGTTGAAGGGCTATATGCAAGACAAGCTCAACGCCCGCCTGATGGGCGTGGCCGCCACCGGTAACGGCCGCCGCGAAAGCTACGCGCACCTGCCGATGCCGCGCATGACCAACACCTACATGCTGGCCGGCGAAAGCGACCCGGAAGAAATTATTCGCTCGGTGAAGAAGGGCATCTACTGCGCCAACCTCGGCGGCGGCCAGGTCGACATCACCAGCGGCAAGTTCGTGTTCTCCACCAGCGAGGCCTACCTGATCGAAGACGGCAAAATCACCGCCCCGGTCAAAGGCGCGACGCTAATCGGCAACGGCCCGGAAGCCATGAGCAAGGTGTCGATGGTCGGCAACGACCTGGCACTGGACAGCGGCGTGGGCACCTGCGGTAAAGACGGGCAGTCGGTGCCGGTCGGCGTGGGGCAGCCGACGTTGAAGATTGATTTGATTACGGTGGGCGGGACTGGGAGCTGATGCTCGACGGAGTTCTCAGCGTTATTGTCGACTTGCTGGCGTACCAGTTGGGGCGCGGTTTGCTGCTTCTACTGACCTGGGGCCGCTACGACGCTACCAAACGCAATGCCAATATCTGGCTGGTGGGTGGGTTTGGTGTGATGGTGTGTTTGGTTGTGGTGGTGGGCGTAGCCGGTTGGATAAATAACGGCTGGTCGTAAGCAAATCGAGATCCTTGTGGGAGAGGCTTCAGCCTCGATGCTTTCAAGATCAAAAGATCGAGGCTGAAGCCTCTCCCACAAAAGTTCATCACCCGAGAAAACGGGGTAGGGACTAGCGCAATCCGCGTTTGGTTTCGTCCAGGTCGCGGATGTATTTGAAGATTTTGCGCGTGGCGGCCGGGGCTTTGTTTTGTGCCGCTTCGTGTTGGGCCTGGCGGATCAGCTGACGCAGATGGGTGCGGTCGGCGTCCGGGTACTCGGCGACGAAGGCTTCGAGCACATCGTCGGTGCCGGTGGCCAAGCGATCACGCCAGCGTTCCAGGTTGTGGAAGCGTTCGTTGTACTGCCGGGTCGAGGCATCGAGCTGGTCCAGCAGTACCAGAATTTCATCGACGTTCTGATCACGCATCAGCTTGCCGATGAATTGGATATGCCGTTTACGAGCGATGTTCGCCGTGTGTTTCGGCGCATCGGCCAGGGCGCGACGCAGGGCGTCGGTCAGTGGCAGTTTTTCGATAAGGGCGGGTTTGAGCGTGGTCAGGCGCTCGCCAAGGTCAACCAGCGCGTGCAGCTCGCGCTTTACTTGGCTTTTGCTCTTCTCTTCGGAGAAGTCGTCGGAATAGTCAGACATGGGGTCGATCCAGTTGGAAACGCCGCCATGATAACGAGTCGAAGGCCGCTTGTCCGGCCTGGCCAGGTGACTGGTCTCTGAACTGGAGTTGTAGGTTATGAGTGCAGCAGACGTAGTTGGGCCACAGGCCCTGCCGCAATTGCAGGAGCAAGTGGCGCGAATTATCGCCGAGGCCAAAGCCCAGGGCGCCAGCGCCTGCGAAGTGGCCGTTTCGGTGGAGCAGGGCTTGTCGACTTCGGTGCGCCAGGGCGAGGTGGAAACCGTTGAGTTCAACCGCGACCAGGGCTTTGGCATCACCCTTTATCTAGGTCAGCGCAAAGGCTCGGCCAGCACCTCGGCCAGCGGCGACGCCGCCATTCGCGAAACCGTGGCGGCGGCGCTGGCCATCGCCAAACATGCCTCCGAAGATGACTGCTCCGGACTGGCCGATGCTGAGCTGATGGCGCGCGACTTGCCGGACCTCGACCTGTTTCATGCCTGGGACATTACCCCGGAACAAGCCATCGAGCGCGCCCTGGAATGTGAAGCGGCGGCGTTCGCCACCGATGCACGGATCAAAAACGCTGACGGCACCAGTTTGAACACCCACCGTGGCTGCCGCGTCTACGGCAACAGCCACGGCTTTGTTGGCGGCTATGCCAGCACGCGGCAGAGCCTGAGTTGCGTGATGATCGCCGAGGCCGATGGCCTGATGCAGCGCGATTATTGGTATGACGTGAGCCGGCGCGGCGAAGACTTGGCCGACGCAGCCAGCATTGGCCGTCGTGCCGCCGAGCGTGCGGTCAGCCGTCTGGGCGCCCGTCCGGTGCCGACGTGCGAAGTGCCGGTGCTGTTCGCGGCGGAGCTGGCCACCGGGTTATTCGGGCATTTTCTGTCGGCCGTGTCCGGCGGCAATCTTTACCGCAAGTCCTCGTTTCTTGAAGGCAGCCTGGGGCAGGTGCTGTTTCCAAAATGGTTGAGTCTTGAAGAGCGCCCGCATATTCGTGGCGCGTTGGGCAGCGCCTCGTTTGATGGTGACGGGCTGGCGACCTACGCGAAGTCGTTCGTCGAAAACGGTGAGTTGCGTTCCTACATTCTCGGCACGTACTCAGGGCGCAAATTGGGCATGCCGAGCACGGCCAACTCCGGCGGCGTGCATAACCTGTTTGTCAGCCATGGCGATGAAAACCAGCAGGCGCTGATCAAGCGTATGGGACGCGGCTTGTTGGTCACCGAACTCATGGGCCAAGGGCTGAACATGGTGACCGGCGATTATTCGCGCGGCGCCGGTGGCTACTGGGTGGAGAACGGGGAAATTCAGTTCCCGGTGCAGGAGGTGACCATCGCGGGCAACCTGCGCGACATGTTCAAGCAGATCGTCGCGGTGGGTAACGATCTGGAGCTGCGCAGCAATGTGCGAACCGGTTCGGTATTGATCGAGAAAATGACGGTAGCCGGTAGCTGATTCCGGCAGGCGCACGTTTGACGTGCGCCGCGCTTGCTCTAGCGCTTGGCGTTATTCGCCTTCGTCGAAGCGGTTGTTGATCAGCTCCACCAAGGCCGCTAAGGCTTCATCGCCTTGCTCACCGTCGGTGCTCAGGTGAATGTCGGTGCCTTTGCCGGCGGCCAGCATCATGACGGCCATGATGCTCTTGCCGTCCACACAGCTTTCCGGGCTGCGACCAATGCGAATCTGGCAGGGGAAACGTCCCGCCACGCCGACGAATTTGGCAGCGGCGCGTGCATGCAGGCCGAGCTTGTTGATGATGGTGATTTCACAGGCAGGCATCGCTGCTTAAGTCCTTCTATAGAGTCCCGCGGTTCTAGAGATCGCGGTGACGAACCTGGATGTTTTTCAGGGTTTTCTTCAGTTCTTTCCCCAGCCGGTCCGCCAGGTATACCGAGCGATGATGACCGCCTGTGCAGCCAATGGCCACGGTGACGTACGAGCGGTTGCTGGCGGCAATGCGCGGCAGCCATTTATGCAAGTACGCGTAAATGTCGTCGTACATTTCCTGTACGTCCGGTTGTTCCTGCAAATAGTCCGACACCACCGAATCCAGGCCCGAATGCTCACGCAGTTCGGGTTTCCAGTACGGGTTGGGCAGGCAGCGCACGTCGAATACCAGGTCGGCATCGACCGGCATGCCACGCTTGAAGCCAAACGACTCGACCAAAAACGCAGTACCCGGCTCCGGCTTGTTCAGCAGGCGCAGCTTGAGGGTGTCACGAAGTTGGTAAAGGTTGAGGTGCGTAGTGTCGACCTTGAGGTCGGCCAGGTCGGTGATCGGGCTCAGCAGTATGCTTTCATCGCGAATCGCTTCGGCCAGCGAACGCTCGTCGGTGGTCAACGGGTGGCGGCGGCGGGTTTCGGAGAAGCGCTTGAGCAGGGTTTCGTCGTCGGCGTCCAGGTACAGCACATCGCACTGAATGTGACGGGCGCGCACTTCGGCAAGCAGTTCGGGGAAGCGTTTAAGCTGGCTGGGCAGGTTGCGCGCGTCGATGGACACGGCCACCAGCGGTTGAACCAATTCGGTGTGCAGCAGGGAGCGTTCGGCCAGCTCGGGCAAGAGCCCGGCGGGCAGGTTATCGATGCAGTAGAAACCGTTGTCTTCAAGCACATCCAGCGCTGTGCTCTTACCTGAACCGGACCGGCCACTGACGATGATCAAACGCATGCACAGTCACCTGTTCGTCTAGCGGCCGTTTTGTACGTCGACGACGACCTGGTAAAGACTTTCGCTGGTTGAGGCGTGGCGCAACTGGTCACGAACCTCGCTGCGATCAAGCATGCTGGCGATCTGGCGAAGCAATTCCAAGTGCTCATCGGTCGCCGCTTCCGGCACCAGCAGCACAAACAGCAAGTCGACCGGCGCGCCATCAATGGCGTCGAAATCGACCGCGGAATCGAGACGCAGCAGGGCGCTAATGGGAGCGGTACAGCCGGGCAGGCGGCAATGGGGAATGGCGATGCCATTGCCGAAGCCGGTGGAGCCGAGCTTTTCACGCGCCACCAGGCTTTCGAATATGTCTTGGCCATCGAGGTCGGGCAACTCGCGGGCGACCAGGTTGGCGATTTGTTCGAGTACGCGCTTTTTGCTGCCGCCCGGCACGCCCACGAGGGAGCGGCCGGGGGTCAGGATATTTTCAAGTCGAATCATGGGTTGGGATGGTGTCAGCGAGCTGTGGCGCCTTGCAGGCGACCCAGTTGCTTTTCCTTATGTTTGATAAGTTGGCGGTCGAGTTTGTCGGTGAGTAGATCGATGGCTGCGTACATGTCGTCATGTTCGGCGTTGGCGACCACTTCGCCCCCGGCGATGTGCAAAGTCGCTTCGATTTTCTGCTTGAGCTTCTCGACCTCCATGGTCACTTGCACGTTGGTGATCTTGTCGAAGTGGCGTTCCAATCGACTGAGCTTCTCGTCGATGTAGTCGCGTAGGGCGTCGGTCACATCCAGCTGATGTCCACTGATGTTGACTTGCATACCGCTTTCTCCTTATTGCCGTGTGTAAGAGACAAGCTAACGGGCTTGTCGCCGGAACACTTTGGCCTTGGATCAGTGTAGCCGTCTTGCCAGAGCGAGGTTCGCAGGCGAACCGGGTCAGGCGTTTACATCAGTCGCTTACGTTCACTGGAAGGCGCTATCCCGAGGGATTCGCGGTATTTGGCGACTGTGCGACGGGCTACCTGAATGCCCTGTGCCTCCAGTAAACCAGCGATCTTGCTGTCACTCAACGGCTTTTTCGCATTTTCCGCAGCAACCAGTTTTTTGATGATTGCGCGTATCGCCGTTGACGAGCATTCGCCGCCTTCGGAGGTGCTGACGTGGCTGGAGAAGAAGTACTTCAGCTCATAAATGCCACGCGGGGTGTGCATGAATTTTTGCGTGGTAACGCGCGAGATCGTTGATTCGTGCATGCCCACTGCTTCGGCGATGTCATGCAGAACCAGCGGCTTCATGGCCTCGTCGCCGTAGTCGAGGAAGCCGCGTTGGTGCTCGACGATCTGGCTGGCCACTTTCATCAGTGTTTCGTTGCGGCTTTGCAGACTTTTGATAAACCAACGCGCCTCTTGCAGCTGATTGCGCATAAAGGTGTTGTCGGCGCTGGAGTCGGCGCGGCGAACGAAGCCGGCGTATTGCGGATTAACCCGCAGCTTGGGCATCGCTTCCTGATTCAGCTCCACCAGCCAGCGGTCGTTGTGCTTGCGCACGATCACGTCGGGCACCACGTATTCCGGCTCGCTCGCTTCAATCTGCGAACCCGGGCGCGGGTTAAGGCTTTGAATCAGTTCGATGACCTGACGCAGCTCGTCTTCCTTGAGCTTCATGCGGCGCATCAGTTGGCTGTAATCGCGGTTGCCGAGCAGGTCGAGGTAATCGCCGGCCAGGCGCTGCGCTTCGGGCAGCCACGGCGTTTTCGCTGGCAGCTGACGCAGTTGCAGCAACAGGCACTCACGCAGGTCGCGCGCGCCGATGCCTGAGGGTTCGAATTGCTGGATGCGGTGCAGCACGGCTTCGACTTCGTCGAGCTCGATATCCAACTCGGGATCGAACGCCTCCAGCACTTCTTCGAGGGTTTCTTCCAGGTAGCCTTGGTCGTTAATGCAGTCGATCAGGGTGACCGCAATCAGGCGGTCCTTGTCGGACATCGGCGCCAGGTTGAGCTGCCAGAGCATATGGCTTTGCAAGCTTTCGCCAGCCGAGGTGCGGGTGGTGAAATCCCACTCGTCATCGTCGTTGGATGGCAGGCTGCTGGCACTGGTTTGGTAGATGTCTTCCCACGCCGTGTCGACGGGAAGCTCATTGGGAATGCGTTCGCCCCATTCGCCGTCTTCCAGATTGTCGACGGTAGGTGCCGAGGTTTCCTGGTAGCTGGTGTCTTGGTAGGACTCTTCGTTGTTCGGCGCGGGCGGCGCGCTTTCGGCGCCATCGGCCAGCGGATCGCTGTTATCGAAGTCCTCGCCTTCTTCTTGGCGTTCGAGCATGGGATTGGACTCCAGCGCCTCCTGAATCTCTTGTTGAAGATCCAGTGTGGACAGTTGGAGTAAGCGGATGGCTTGTTGCAGCTGCGGTGTCATCGTCAGCTGCTGGCCCATTTTTAGGACGAGCGATGGTTTCATGGAGGGGGCTTAAGACCTTATTCGCCGGCGCATACGCGCTTCCACAACGAGGGCGCCGAAGCGCCACCAGGAAGCAAATTATATGCCTAAGTCTGAGGCGTTTGCCTAGTCCTCAATCGAAGTCTGTAGTGCGCATCTGATTGCGGCTACAGAACGCTCTTAGAGGCGGAATTCGTGACCCAGGTAAACCTCTTTCACCAACTGGTTGGCGAGGATGGTTTCAGCGTCGCCTTCGGCAATCAATTGGCCGTCGTTGACGATGTACGCGGTCTCGCAGATATCGAGGGTTTCACGCACGTTGTGGTCCGTAATCAGCACGCCAATGCCTTTGGCTTTGAGGTGATGAATGATCTGCTTGATGTCGCCAACCGAGATGGGGTCCACGCCTGCGAAGGGTTCATCGAGCAGGATGAACTTCGGTGCAGTGGCCAGCGCACGGGCGATTTCCACACGGCGGCGTTCACCACCGGACAAGCTCATGCCGAGGCTGTCGCGAATGTGGGTGATGTGGAATTCCTGCAACAGGCTTTCCAGCTCTTTGCGGCGGCTAGCGCTGTCGAGCTCTTTGCGAGTTTCCAGAATGGCCATGATGTTATCGGCCACCGACAGCTTGCGGAAAATCGACGCTTCCTGCGGCAGGTAGCCGATGCCGGCACGTGCGCGGCCGTGCATGGGCAGGCTGGTGACGTCGTCCTGGTCGATCAGTACGCGCCCCTGATCGGCATTGACCAGGCCTACGATCATGTAGAAGCACGTGGTTTTGCCGGCGCCGTTAGGACCCAGCAAGCCAACGATCTGGCCGCTTTCGATCGACAGGCTGACATCACGAACCACCTGGCGGCCTTTGTAGGCTTTGGCCAGGTGTTGGGCTTTGAGAGTCGCCATTACTGCGCCTGTTTGTCGGCTGGTTGAGCGCCAGCGGGTTTGTTCTTGGGCTGAATGACCATGTCGATGCGTGGGCGCGGGGTGGTCACGTTGGTGCCATTGGCGCGGCCGGCGTTGACGATTTGGCGCTGGGTGTCATAGACGATTTTCTCGCCTTCGAAGGTGTTGCCTTCCTGAATCACCTTGGCCTGGTCGATCAGCACGATGCGGTCTTTAGCAGCGAAGTACTGGATGGTCAGGCCGTAGGCCTTGACGATTTGCTTATCTACCGCTGGCTTCTGCTCGTAGTAGGCGGGGGTGCCCACGGCGGTGAACACTTCGATGTCGCCGCTGGCGTTTTGCGTGATAGTCACCGTGTGGCCGGTGATTTTCATGCTGCCTTGGGTGATCACTACGTCGCCGCGGTATACGGCTACGCCTTGTTTGTCGTCGAGTTCAGCACTGTCGGCCTGCACACGAATGGGTTGCTCGCGGTCCGTTGGCAACGCCCAGGCGCTGGAGCTGGCAATCGCCGCACCCAGACTCATGAGCAAGGACAGGGTGTGAAGGGAGAATTTATTAACGAACCTCATGCTGGCCTCTTACGTTGGACAGCAGGAGCACCCGGCTGTCTTTCAAATACGCTTTCATTCCGTTAGCCGTGGTCACTCCATTGGCGGCCTCGATTCTAACGGCTTGCTGGGTCTGCGCAAATTCCTTGTCCGGGAACACGGTCATGCGACTGCTGGTAATGATGGTGGGGCGATTTTTTTCGTCGGTGCGGGCGATGCGCACATTGTCGATCAGCTCGACCTCGGTGCCGCCTGGCGCCACTTCGCCACGCTCGCTTTGAACGTGCCACGGCTCGGCGGCGCCGCGATACAGCAGCAGGTCCGGCTTGGTCACCAGGCTCTTGTCGCTGTCTTTCAAGTGCTCGACTTTATCGCTGGTCATTTCGTAGTGCAGCTTGCCGTCGGCTTGGAATTCGACGCTTTTGGCGTTGATCACATAGAAGTCCACGGCATTGTCGGTGCTGGCCTGTGGTTTCTGCTCCAGCAAACTTTCCGGGTTCAGATTCCAATAGCCGAGCGCCGCTACCAACAGCGCCGCGAGGCCAAACGATAAGGTAAGAAGCAGTTTGCGCAACATGGTCGGCTCTATAGATAGGCGGCTTGCGCCGCTTCAAGGTTGTCCTGCGCCTGCAGGATGAGCTCGCAGAATTCCCGCGCAGCGCCTTCACCACCGCGGGCTTGGGTGACACCGTGGGCATGTTGGCGAACAAAGTCATTGGCATTGGCGACGGCCATGCCCAAACCAACGCGGCGAATGACCGGCAGGTCTGGCAGGTCATCGCCAAGGTAGGCAACTTGCTCGTAACTCAGGCCCAGTTCGCCTAGAAGCTCATCGAGCACGACCATTTTGTCTTCGCGGCCCTGGTACAGATGCTGAATGCCCAGCCCCTGCGCGCGACGCTCAACCACCGGGGTTTTCCGGCCGCTGATAATAGCGGTGCGCACACCGGAATTGATCAGCATCTTGATGCCTTGACCGTCCAGCGTATTGAAGGTTTTGAATTCGCTGCCGTCGACCAGGAAGTACAGCTTGCCGTCAGTCAGCACGCCGTCGACGTCGAAGACGGCGAGTTTGATGGCCTTGCCGCGTTGCAATAAATCAGCACTCATCACATCACTCCAGCGCGTAGCAGGTCGCCCAGGTTGAAGGCCCCAATCGGGTGGTCCTGGTCATCGACGACAATCAGTGCGCCGATTTTGTGGTCTTCCATGATCTTCAAGGCTTCGGCAGCTAGCATCTCTGGCCGTGCTGTTTTGCCGTGTGCGGTCATCACGTCGTCGATGGTGGCCTGGCGGATATCCAAGTCGCGATCCAGCGTGCGGCGCAAATCGCCATCGGTGAAAATTCCGGCCAGTGTGCCGTCGGCCTCGAGCACGGCAGTCATGCCCAGTCCCTTGCGGGTCATTTCCATCAACGCGTCGCGCAACAACGTGCCGCGTTGCACTTTCGGCAATTGCTCGCCGGTGTGCATGACATTTTCTACTTTCAGCAGAAGACGTCGGCCAAGCGCGCCGCCTGGGTGGGAAAAGGCGAAATCTTCGGCGGTAAACCCGCGTGCTTCCAGCAAGGCAATAGCCAGGGCATCGCCCAGTACCAACGATGCGGTGGTGGAGGAAGTGGGCGCCAAATTCAGTGGGCAGGCTTCTTGTGCCACGCGTGCATCCAGGTTGACCTCGGCGGCTTTGGCCAGCGGCGAGTCTGGGTTGCCGGTCATGCTGATCAGGGTGATGCCCAGGCGCTTGATCAACGGGAGCAGGGTCACGATCTCGGCGGTTGAGCCGGAATTGGACAGGGCCAGCACCACGTCGTCACGGGTAATCATGCCCATGTCGCCATGGCTGGCTTCGGCCGGGTGTACGAAAAATGAGGTGGTGCCGGTGCTCGCGAGGGTCGCGGCGATCTTGTTGCCGATGTGGCCAGACTTGCCCATGCCGACCACAACTACGCGGCCTTTACTGGCCAGAATCAGTTCGCAGGCCTTGACGAAAGCCGCGTCAATACGGGGGAGCAGGCCTTCCACCGCTTCGATTTCAAGGCGCACGGTGCGCAGTGCCGATTGGATCAGGTCGTGGGTCTGGTTCATATCGTAAAGACAATGGCCGCGGGAAAAGGCCGGGATTATAACGATAAAACCCCGTTCGGCTCATCCTCGAATGTGCTCGCATTGATGCAGCGATCACTGCGTCGCACTTCGCCGGTCACGCGCCGGGTTTGCCGCTGGCGGGTTTTCCACCTTGGGCGCGGCTGGATGCCGGTGATATAGTTGCCGCCCTATCCGGCATGTTCACTCCCGTGGTGTCCCCACCGTGAGACATGGCGTCCGATAGGCGGCTGCACCAAGGAGTTCAGATGAGTGCCGATCACGCCTACGCGGTCGAGCTGAAGGGCGTGTCCTTCATGCGCGGTTCGCGCAGCATTTTCAAGAATGTCGATATTTCCATTCCGCGCGGCAAGGTCACCGGCATCATGGGGCCTTCCGGGAGTGGTAAAACTACCTTGCTCCGTTTAATGGGCGCCCAGCTGCGGCCCAGTAGCGGCCAAGTGTTGGTCAACGGCCAGAACTTGCCGGACCTGTCGCGCAGCGACCTCTTCGACATGCGCAAACAAATGGGTGTGCTGTTTCAAAGCGGCGCGTTGTTTACCGATCTCGATGTGTTCGAGAACGTGGCCTTTCCCCTGCGCGTGCACACCGAATTACCCGAAGACATGATTCGCGACATCGTCTTGATGAAGCTGCAAGCCGTTGGCCTGCGCGGTGCCATTGAGCTGATGCCGGACGAGCTGTCGGGCGGCATGAAGCGCCGCGTCGCCCTGGCCCGCGCCATCGCGCTGGACCCGCAAATTCTCATGTACGACGAACCTTTCGTTGGCCAGGACCCGGTTGCCATGGGCATTCTGGTGCGCCTGATCCGCCTGCTCAACGATGCGCTGGGGATCACCAGCATCGTGGTGTCCCACGACCTTGCCGAAACCGCCAGCATCGCCGACTACCTTTATGTGGTGGGCGATACTCAGGTACTCGGCCACGGCACGCCGAAAGAATTGATGGCCTCGGATAACCCGCGCATCCGTCAATTCATGCAAGGCGTTGCCGATGGTCCGGTGCCGTTCCATTTCCCGGCTGCGGACTACCGCGACGACCTGTTGGGGACGCGTTGATGCGCAGAAAATCCATTGGCGAACGTATTCGCCTGCTTGGCCGTGCCGGCATCGACGTGGTCGGTTCGCTCGGCAGCTCCACTCTGTTTCTGCTGCGCGCGCTGTTCGGTCGAGGCAACGTCGGCAATGGCTTTGGTCATTTATTGATCAAGCAATTGTTCTCGGTTGGCGTGATGTCGCTGGTGATCATCGTCGTGTCGGGCTTGTTTATCGGCATGGTGCTGGCGCTGCAGGGCTTCAATATTTTGTCCAGCTATGGGTCCGAGCAGGCGGTGGGGCAGATGGTAGCGCTCACGCTGCTGCGCGAGCTCGGGCCGGTGGTGACCGCCTTGCTGTTCGCCGGTCGTGCAGGTTCGGCGCTGACCGCTGAAATCGGCAACATGAAATCC
Source organism: Pseudomonas sp. AC229 (assembly GCF_979254655.1). NCBI lineage: Bacteria > Pseudomonadati > Pseudomonadota > Gammaproteobacteria > Pseudomonadales > Pseudomonadaceae > Pseudomonas > Pseudomonas sp. AC229. The sequence continues at coordinate 382,421 of NZ_CEEDHK010000001.1, read as the reverse complement.
ACCGAGCAGCTGTCGAGCCTGGAAATGATTGGCGTCGACCCGCTCAAGTACATCATCGCGCCGCGCCTGTGGGCCGGGTTTATCTCGCTGCCGCTGCTGACCATGATTTTCTGCGTGGTCGGCATCTGGGGCGGCGCCATGGTTGCCGTGGACTGGCTGGGCGTGTTCGAAGGTTCTTTCTGGGCCAATATGCAAAACAGCGTGTCGTTCGAGAAGGATGTGCTCAACGGCCTGATCAAAAGTATCGTGTTTGCCTTTGTAGTGACCTGGATCGCCGTGTTCCAGGGTTATGACTGTGAACCCACGTCTGAAGGGATCAGTCGCGCTACCACCAAAACAGTGGTTTATGCCTCGCTTGCCGTGCTGGGCCTGGACTTCATCTTGACCGCCTTGATGTTTGGAGACTTCTGATGCAAAACCGCACCCTGGAAATCGGTGTCGGCCTGTTCCTCTTGGCCGGTCTGTTGGCCTTGCTGCTCCTGGCATTGCGCGTGAGCGGCCTGACCGTCGGCGCAGGACAAGACACCTACAAGCTGTACGCCAACTTTGAAAACCTGGCCGGGCTCACCGTGCGCGCTAAGGTGACGATGGCCGGCGTCGGCATCGGCAAAGTCACCGCCATTGACCTGGACCGCGACACCTTCACCGGGCGCGTGACCATGGAATTGGAAAAGCGTGTGGATAACCTGCCGGAAGACTCCACTGCGTCTATCCTCACCGCCGGTTTGCTGGGCGAGAAGTACATCGGCATCAGCGTGGGCGGCGACGAAGCGCTGCTCAAGGATGGCGGAACCATTCACGACACCCAGTCGTCGTTAGTACTGGAAGACTTGATCGGTAAGTTCTTGATCAACTCGGTTAATAAAGAATCCAAGTGAGGAATACAGGCATGGTTAGCGCTCTGCGTCGCGGTTTGCTGGTGCTGTTGGCAATGGTTCCATTGGTTGCCATGGCCGGCCCAGCCCCTCAGGAAATCGTACAGAACACCACAAACGAGCTGTTGAACGACCTCAAGGCCAACAAAGACCAATACAAGGCTAACCCGCAGAAGTTTTATGACTCGCTGAACCGCATCATTGGCCCGGTTGTGGATGCCGACGGCATTTCACGCAGCATCATGACGGTCAAGTATTCCCGTAACGCCACCCCGGCGCAGATGAAGCGATTCCAGGAAAACTTCAAACGCAGCCTGATGGAGTTCTACGGCAACGCCTTGCTCGAATACAACAATCAGGACATCCGCGTACTGCCCAGCAGCGCCAAGCAGTCCGACCCGGATCGCACTAGCGTGAACATGGAAGTGCGCGACACCAAGGGCACCGTGTACCCGGTCAACTACACCATGACCAAAGTGAACGGCGAGTGGATGCTGCGTAACGTGACCATCAACGGCATCAACATCGGCAAGCTGTTCCGCGATCAATTTGCCGACGCCATGCAGAAAAACGGCAACGACCTGGACAAAACCATCGACGGTTGGGCGCAAGTTGTAGCCAACGCCAAGAACACCGAAGAAGGGCAGAAGGCTGCGGGTCATGACGACTGATAGCGTTATTCGCCAGCAAGCGGACGGCGTGTTGCAACTGGTCGGCGTGCTCGATTTCCGTACCGGGGCGACGCTACGAAGCGAAGGCGAAAAGCTGATTCGTGCGACGCCGACTGCCACCGTGGTGGTCGACTGCGCGCAGGTCGAGCATTCGAGCAGCGTGGGCTTGTCGCTGCTGCTCGCGTACATGCGGGTCGCGCAGCAGGCAGGCAAGCAGCTGTCAGTGCGTGGCTTGCCGAACGACATGAAAAAAATTGCCGAGGTTTCCGGCCTGCTCGACATTTTGCCGTTGCAGGCATAACGCCGTTGCGTTGCGCATTGCTGCGCCAGGTAGCAAAAAACCAAAGCCCTCCGTCAGTGTTCCGTTTTCCGGGGTTCGCAGGCGGGGGGCTTTTTTGTATCATGGCCGACCCGCGCGCGTAGGGCGCCGATCGAGGTTTAGCATGCAGGCCATAGAAGTAAAAAGCCTCCTTGAGGAAAAGCTGTCCGACACCGAGGTCAACGTGGAAGGCGAAGGCTGTAATTTCCAGTTGAATGTGATCAGTGATGAATTGGCGGGCATGAGCCCGGTCAAACGTCAGCAGCAAATCTATGCCCACCTCAACCCGTGGATCGCCGATGGCCGAATTCACGCGGTTACCATGAAATTCTTCAGCCGCGCCGCTTGGGCCGAGCGTTCCTAAGCCCACGGGCGACGAGACTCCTATGGATAAATTGATTATTACCGGCGGCGTTTGCCTGAATGGCGAAATCCGCATCTCCGGCGCGAAGAACTCCGCCTTGCCGATTCTGGCTGCCACCTTGCTGGCCGATGCGCCGGTCACCGTGTGCAACCTGCCGCACCTGCACGACATCACCACCATGATCGAGCTGTTCGGTCGCATGGGCATCGAGCCTGTGATCGACGAAAAGCTCAGCGTCGAAGTAGACGCCCGCGCCATTAAAACGCTGGTTGCGCCGTACGAATTGGTGAAAACCATGCGTGCGTCGATTCTGGTACTCGGCCCGATGGTCGCGCGCTTCGGTGAAGCCGAAGTGGCCTTGCCTGGCGGCTGCGCCATCGGCTCGCGTCCGGTTGACCTGCACATCCGTGGCCTTGAAGCCATGGGCGCGATCATCGACGTTGAAGGCGGCTACATCAAAGCCAAGGCGCCTGAAGGCGGTTTGCGGGGCGCGCATTTCTTCTTCGACACCGTCAGCGTAACCGGCACCGAAAACATCATGATGGCCGCCACCCTGGCCAAAGGCCGCAGCGTGCTGGAAAACGCCGCACGCGAACCGGAAGTGGTCGACCTGGCCAACTGCCTGATCGCCATGGGCGCGAAAATTACCGGTGCTGGCACCGACACCATCACCATCGATGGCGTTGAGCGTCTCGGCGGCGCGCGTTACAGCGTGATGCCTGACCGTATCGAAACCGGCACCTACCTGGTCGCCGCAGCGGCCACCGGCGGCAAGGTCAAACTTAAAGACACCGACCCAACCATCCTCGAAGCGGTTCTGCTGAAGCTTCAGGAAGCGGGCGCCGAAATCACCACCGGCCCGGATTGGATCGAGCTGGACATGAAAGGCAAACGTCCGAAGGCCGTGAACCTGCGCACCGCGCCGTACCCGGCATTCCCCACCGACATGCAGGCGCAGTTCATCGCCCTGAACGCCATTGCCGAAGGCACTGGCGCGGTGATCGAGACCGTGTTCGAAAACCGCTTTATGCACGTGTATGAAATGACTCGCATGGGCGCGCAAATTCAGGTTGAAGGCAACACCGCCATCGTCACCGGCACCCAAACGCTGAAAGGCGCGCCGGTAATGGCCACCGACCTGCGTGCATCCGCCAGCCTGGTGATTTCGGCCCTGGTGGCCGACGGCGACACCCTGATCGATCGCATCTACCACATTGACCGTGGTTACGAGTGCATCGAAGAGAAGCTGCAGTTGCTGGGCGCGAAAATCCGTCGCGTGCCGGGCTAGTCGAGCCAAGGCCCTGTTCGGCAGCAAGCCGGGCGGGGCTGGGCAACCGCTTGTAATCAGGTTTTAAGGACATTGCGCACCATGTTGACCATCGCCTTATCCAAAGGCCGCATTCTTGACGACACCCTGCCCTTGCTCGCCAAGGCGGGGATCGTGCCGACTGAAAACCCGGACAAGAGTCGCAAGCTGATTATTCCCACCACCCAGGATGACGTGCGTTTGCTGATCGTGCGCGCCACCGACGTGCCGACCTATGTCGAGCATGGTGCGGCGGACCTCGGCGTAGCCGGCAAAGACGTGTTGCTGGAATACGGCGGCCAGGGTTTGTACGAGCCGCTGGACCTGAAAATTGCCCGCTGCAAATTGATGACTGCTGGCGCCGTTGGCGTCCCGGAACCCAAAGGCCGTCTGCGCGTGGCCACCAAGTTCGTCAACGTGGCCAAGCGTTACTACGCCGAGCAGGGCCGTCAGGTTGAAGTGATCAAACTCTACGGCTCCATGGAGCTGGCGCCGCTGGTGGGCTTGGCCGACAAGATCATCGACGTGGTCGACACGGGCAATACCCTCAAAGCGAACGGTCTGGAAGCTCAGGAACTGATCGCTCACATCAGCTCGCGCCTGATCGTCAACAAAGCCTCCATGAAGATGCAGCACGCGCGCATCCAGCAACTCATCGATACCCTGCGCGACGCGGTTGAAGCCAACCACCGAAGCTAATACCTCTACGCGCGGCTATCGGTCGCGCGCTGCTGCCCTGTCTTAGCCATCTTTCTCGGGCGTCCACGGGGCCAGCTTGGTAGCCTAGCGACGCTCGAGAACCGGTTGATGTGGCATCCGTCATTCAACCGCTCTAAACGTCCATGTCTATCACGAGGTCCGTCATGACTGCTCCCATTGCTCTTCGTCGACTCAACGCCGCTGACCAGGACTTTTCCAAGCATCTGGATCATCTGCTGAGCTGGGAAAGCGTGTCGGATGACGGCGTTAACGAGCGCGTACTCGACATCATCAAAACCGTGCGCGAGCGTGGCGACGCCGCGCTGGTGGAGTACACCCAGCGCTTCGACGGCCTTAGCGTCAACAGCATGGCCGACCTGATCTTGCCGCGTGAGCGTCTGGAACTGGCGCTGACCCGCATCACGCCAGCACAGCGTGAAGCCCTGGAAGTCGCAGCCGAGCGCGTGCGCAGCTACCACGAAAAACAGAAACAGGATTCCTGGACCTACACCGAGGCCGACGGCACCGTGCTGGGCCAGAAGGTTACGCCACTGGATCGCGCCGGCCTGTATGTGCCAGGCGGCAAAGCCTCGTACCCGTCTTCGGTGTTGATGAATGCCATTCCCGCCAAGGTCGCCGGTGTGCCGGAAGTGGTGATGGTGGTGCCGACGCCGCGTGGCGAAATCAATGAAATCGTACTGGCCGCCGCGTGCATCGCCGGCGTTGATCGCGTGTTCACCATTGGCGGCGCTCAAGCGGTCGCGGCGCTGGCGTACGGCACTGAAAGCGTTCCGCCGGTGGATAAAATTGTCGGCCCGGGCAACATCTATGTCGCCACCGCCAAGCGCCATGTGTTCGGTAAAGTCGGCATCGACATGATCGCCGGCCCTTCGGAAATTCTCGTGGTGTGCGACGGCCAGACCGATCCGGACTGGATCGCCATGGACTTGTTCTCCCAGGCCGAGCACGACGAAGACGCCCAGTCGATTCTGCTCAGCCCCGACGCCGAGTTCCTCGACAAGGTCGCCGCCAGCATCGCCAAGCTGCTGCCGACCATGGAGCGCGAGGCGATTATTCGCACCTCACTGGAAACCCGCGGCGCGCTGATTCAAGTGGCAGACATGCAGCAAGCGATCGACGTCGCCAACCGCATTGCGCCGGAGCACTTGGAGTTGTCGGTGGCCGACCCGGACGCCTGGCTGCCGCAGATTCGCCACGCCGGCGCGATCTTTATGGGCCGCTACACCGCAGAAGCGCTGGGCGATTACTGCGCAGGTCCCAACCACGTGCTGCCTACTTCCGGCACCGCGCGCTTCTCCTCGCCGTTGGGCGTTTACGACTTCCAGAAACGTTCGTCGATCATTCACTGCTCGGCAGACGGCGCCTCGGAACTTGGCAAAAGCGCCTCTGTGCTGGCCCGTGGCGAGTCGCTGACCGCCCACGCCCGCAGCGCCGAATATCGCATCAAGAACTAATGGTGCGGGCGTTTCGGCGCCCGCTTAGACCTGTCGCATTCGAGGAGAGAAGGGCAATGAGCAAATTCTGGAGCCCCTTCGTCAAAGACCTGGTGCCGTACGTGCCCGGCGAGCAGCCGAAGCTGAACAACCTGGTCAAGCTCAACACCAACGAAAACCCCTATGGCCCGTCGCCGAAAGCGATTGCGGCGATGCAAGCGGTGCTTAACGACGACCTGCGCTTGTACCCGGACCCTAACGGTGAGCGCTTAAAGAACGCGGTGGCCGAGTACTACGGCGTGCAGCCGGCGCAGGTGTTTGTCGGCAACGGTTCGGATGAAGTGTTGGCCCACGCGTTCCACGGCCTGTTCCAACACGGCAAACCGTTGCTGTTCCCCGACATCAGCTACAGCTTCTACCCGGTTTACTGCGGTCTGTATGGCATCGAATTCGACGCGGTGCCGCTGGACGAGCAGTTCCAGATTCGCCCGCAGGATTACGCCAAAGCCAACGGCGGCATCATCTTCCCCAACCCGAACGCGCCCACCGGCTGCGTGTTGGCGCTGGATGCGATTGAGCACATTGTGCGAAGCAATCCGGACAGCGTGGTGCTGGTGGACGAAGCCTATATCGACTTCGGCGGCGAAACTGCCATCGCCCTGGTGGACCGTTACCCGAACCTGCTGGTGTCGCAGACCTTGTCCAAATCCCGCTCGCTGGCTGGCCTGCGTGTGGGCTTCGCGGTCGGACATCCGGACCTGATTGAAGCGTTAGAGCGGATTAAAAACAGCTTCAACTCGTACCCGTTGGATCGCATGGCGATTGCCGGTGCGGCGGCTGCGTTCAAAGACAAAGCCTACTTCCGGCAAACCTGTCAGGCCGTAATCGACAGCCGCGACAAGCTGGTGGGCGAAATGACGGCGCTGGGCTTTGACGTGCTGCCCTCGGGCGCCAACTTCATTTTTGCTCGTCACCCCGACAAAGACGCGGCCGTGCTGGCAGCCGGCTTGCGGGAGCAGAGCGTTATCGTTCGGCACTTCAACAAGCCGCGTATCGACCAGTTCCTGCGTATTACCATCGGTAATCCGCAGCAGAATCAGGCGCTGGTGGAGGCGTTGAAGCAGTTGTGATAGCCGCTTGAAAGGAAAAGCCCGGTCATGTGCCGGGCTTTTTGTTGCCTCCACGTTCCGCTTGACCCGCGCCCCGACCCAACCTGGGTTCTGGCTCGGGCTTCTCCAACAAGCTCAACATTCTGGATTCCCGCCTACGCGGGAATGACGGAGATGCACCCACCACCACCGTCATCCCCGCGCAGGCGGGGATCCAGTATTTCGGATCACTCCTCCTGCTCGACGCTGACCAGCTCAGAGAATGTGGGTTGGGTCTGGTTGCGTTCAGTGAGAGCAGCGAAGCCCAACGTTTGCATGCCTACTCGCTGTGCGCGCTGCCAATAAAACTCAACAATGTAAACAACCCACGCTCGTCGATATCCGCATCCTGGATTCCCGCCTACGCGGGAATGACGAAGATATGACGTTGGATCACCGTCATCCCCGCGTAGGCGGGGATCCAGAATCTCGGATCACTCCTCCTGCTCAATGCTCGACAAGCTCAGAGAATGTGGGTTGGGTCTGGTTGCGTTCAGTGAGCGCAGCGAAGCCAAACGTTTACATGCCTACTCGCTGTGCGCGCTGCCAATAAAACTCAACGAAGTAAACAACCCACGCTCGTCGATATCGGCATCACCGCTGACCGGCACGCTGGTTTCGGCGGCGATGATATTCAAGCCCTCGTTGCGTACAACCACCTGCGCTTCACCGTTCTTGTCGGTGGTTGCGCTGGTGGTCGAGGGTGCGCTGCGGTAGTCGCCGATCAGCGCAATTCCTGCGACCGGCTTGCCGTCCAGCAGCACTTGCACCCGCAGTGGTTTGCCAGGCCCAACGCTGAGCGGATCTTGCAAGGGTTTGATCACCAGCTTGAGCGCGCTCAGGTCTGGCAACACCGCGCCTTCCTTATAAATCGCCAGGCTGTACTTCCAGGTGTGCAGCGCATGGACCGCGTTAGGTACTTTCGAGCGTCCCTCGTTGATCCATTTGTTGTCTGGCGTTTGCGACCAGGCGCCGTTGTCCAGCGCCACGGCCAGGCTGGCCGGTGCGCTGGTTGGGTGGAGGCGGGCATGGTCGTCGAGGCGTTCGATATTGACGTTGATGGGCTTACCACTGAGGTCGTAGGCCCAGGCGTCAGAGATTTTTCGGGCCTTGAAGGCGTCGTCTTCGGCGCCATGACCGTAGACCACTTCAATGTTGCCGCGCCGTTGCTCGGTCCATAGCCCGTGGGCTTGAACTTCCATTGTGAACAGGGCTGCGATCAATAGCAGATGAAGTTTTGGCATTGGGCTTCCTTGGCAGTGCGTGAGTTAGAGGGAGAGGGTCAGGCTGACGCTGACATTGCGCGGCTCGCCCGGCAGCACCCAAGTGCTGTTGTACGAGCGCTCGTAGTACGTGCGGTTGAATAAGTTGTTCAGGTTGAGGCCGACGGTGAGGTCTTCGCTGGCCTTGTAATGGGCCAGCAGGTCGACGGTGCTGTAGGCCGGCAACTCGAATTGCGTGCCGGTCTGGCCTGAGCGATCACCGACGTAATTGCCGGCAATGCCAAGGTCTGAGCCGCGCAGTTCGCCGTCTTGGAATTCGTAGACGGCCATCACGCTCGCGCTGTTGCGGGCGATGCCCAGCAGGTCGCTGCCTTCGGCAATGACGTTGTCTTGGGTGACCTCGGCATCGATATAGGCGTAGGCGCCAATGACCCGCACCGCGTCGGTCAGTTGCCCGCTGAACTGCAGGTCCAGCCCTTGGCTCCGGGCTTTACCGGCGGCAATGCTGTCGCCATTGCCATCGGTGGTCAGCACGTTTTCCTTGTCGATATGGAACAGCGCCACGGTCGCGCCAAGGCGGCCGTCGAGCAGGTCCAGTTTGAGCCCGGTTTCGTAGCCGAGGCCCTTTTCCGGTTTGTAGACCTGGCCCTGAGTGCCGATGCTGTTGGGTTTGAACGAGGTCGAGGCGTTGGCGAACACGCCGACTTGCGGGGTGAGTTGGTAGAGCGCGCCGATGCGCGGGGTGGCGACGTCTTTCTCCTGCACGTTATCGACGCCGGTGCTGCGGTTAAGCGCGTGCTGCTCAATGCGCTCCAGGCGCACGCCCAGCAGACCGCGCCAGTGTTCGGAGAACACGATCTGGTCTTGCAGGTTCAGGGCGTAACTTTCGGTGTGTTCGAAGAAGTCGTTTTTGTTCGCCAGCGCGGGCTTGGGCTGACCGTACACCGGGTTGAACACGTCCAGGCCGTAGCCGAGCGACGTCAGGCTTTGCGGGTATTTTTGGCTGTTGCGGTAGTTTTCATACTCCAGCCCCGTGAGCGTCTGGTGCTCCCAGCCAGCCAATTCGAATGTGCCGTGCAGCTCGGCCTGGGTGATGCTGTCGTTCCATTCGAAGTCGCGCTGGCGGTAGAACCGCGAAACCTGGCTGCCGACCAGACGCTGCGGTTCCGAACTGTCGCCTTGCAACGTGCCTTGGCTGTAATGAGTGGCCAGGCGGGTTTTCCAGTTGTCGTTGAGGAAATGTTCGAGGCTGATTTGCAGCAACTGGTTGTCATTGCGCACGTCGCCATCGTTGGGCTCGCCCAGAAACGTGGTGCGCGACACCGCGCCCATCTCGCCGTTGACGGCTGGAATGCCACGGTCGAACACCGATTCGGTGCGGCTGAATTCGCTTTCAATCGTCAGGAAAGTGTCGGGGCTGAGCTGCCATGAAAGCGTTGGGCTGACGAGCTTGCGCTGGCTGGTGACGTGGTCGCGAAAGCTGTGGTTGTCTTCCACTGCAAGGTTGACGCGAGACAGCACGGTGCCTTCGTCGTTGAGTGGCGTGTTGACGTCCAGGCTGCTGCGGTAGCGATTCCATGTACCGGCGCTGAGCTGGAGTGAACTGAACGCGTCGGCCTGCGGCTTTTTGCTGACGATATTGACCAGGCCGCCGGGGTCGCCACGCCCGTACAAACTGGCGGCGGGGCCTTTGAGCACTTCGATGCGTTCGATGGTGGCGGTGTCTGGCGCGCTGTTGCTGCCCCGGTTGTAGGCGAATCCGTTGCGGTACAGCTCGCCGGTGGTGAAGCCGCGCACGCTGTAGTTGAGGAAGGTCAGGCCACCGAAATTGTTCTGCCGCGACACACCGCCGGCGAAATCCAGCGCACGGTCGATTCGTGTGCTGTTGAGGTCGGTGAGCACTTGGACTGGAACCACGTTGATGCTTTGCGGGGTGTCGCGGATATCGGTATCGGTGCGGGTGGCGGTGGCCGAACGCGTGGCGCGATAACCCCGAACGGGGCCCTCGGCGCGCTCGTCGGCGTGCTCGGCCGAGATGCTGGTTTCTTCCAAATCCAGCGGTTCAGTCGCGGTAACGATGGGCGCGTTGAGCAGGCCGGCGGTGAGCAAAGCAAGGGGTGTGAGCGTGGGGGACTTCATGTCAGGCTTCCGTGTAAAACATGTAATAACATAACATTTTAAGCACGGAAAAACGGTCGCGTCATCTATGGCAATCGGTGTGAGGCCAAATCGCAGGCATAAAAAAGGCGCCTACGCGGCGCCTTTTCAGGGTGAAACCTTTATTCCGAGGCGTCGCTGGTGGCCGGTGGTGGGCGCAAACCAATCTCCGCTTTCAGCTCTATCGGTTTGCCATTACGCATGATTTCGATGCTGGTCGTCTCGCCCGGCTTGGCGCGCGCCACCTGGTTCATCGAACGGCGGCCGTCGCTGGCTGGCTCGCCATCGATGCTCAAAATAAGATCGCCCGGTTGTAAGCCCGCCTTTTGCGCCGGACCGTCTCGGTAAATGCCTGCCACGATAATGCCGGGGCGGCCTTCCAAGCCGAACGACTCCGCCAACTCCGGCGTCAGCGGCTGCACTTCAATGCCCAGCCAGCCGCGGATCACCTGGCCGTGCTCGATGATGTTTTTCATCACGTCCAACGCCAGCTTGGTGGGAATGGCAAAGCCGATGCCTTGCGAGCCGTTAGACTTGGACAAAATCGCCGTGTTGATGCCGACCAGATTGCCGTGCGCGTCCACCAACGCACCGCCCGAGTTGCCCGGGTTGATCGCGGCGTCGGTCTGAATGAAATCTTCGTAGGTGTTCAAGCCGAGTTGATTACGGCCTGTGGCGCTGATGATGCCCATGGTCACGGTTTGGCCAACACCAAACGGGTTGCCAATGGCCAGCGCGACGTCGCCGATGGCGATGTTGTCGGAGCGGCCGAGGGTGATCGAGGGCAAATCCTTGAGGTCGATCTTGAGCACGGCGAGGTCCGTTTCCGGGTCGCTGCCGATCACGCGTGCCAAGGTTTCGCGACCGTCTTTGAGCGCCACGACAATCTGGTCGGCGCCGGCGGTCACGTGGTTATTGGTGAGCAGATACCCTTCGGGGCTCATGATCACTGCCGAGCCGAGGCTCGATTCCATGCGCCGCTGTTTGGGCAGGTTGTTGCCGAAGAAACGGCGGAACTGCGGATCTTCAAACAGCGAGTTGGCCGGTTTGCTGACAATTTTAGTGGTGTACAGGTTGGCGACGGCGGGGGCGGCGATGGTTACCGCGTCGGCATACGACACCGGTCCCTGTTGCGCCACGCCGTACTGCGGAGCTTGCCGCATATGCACATCCTGGCGCGGCAGACCTACCCATTGCGGGTAGTACTGAATAATCAGCAACGCGAGCAACACACCGACCACCAGCGGCCAGCCAAGATAACGCAGAGCCTTGAACATCGATAAATCCTGAGGGTTGCGAGGGCCATGGCAGGCCCTTAAGGTGGCGCCATTATAGAGGCCGTCGCGGCAATAAAAAGCAGCTTACATTTGTACGGGAGAGTAAATGTTATGGCGATTGCGCTGACCACCTTGCTGGAAGAAGCCGAGCGTTTCCTCGCTGCTGCGCGCATTGCCGACTACTGCCCCAATGGCTTGCAGGTCGAAGGGCGGCCGCAGGTGCGCCGTATCGTCAGCGGCGTTACGGCGAGTCAGGCGTTGCTTGATGCCGCTGTCGAAGCCGACGCCGATGTGGTGTTGGTGCATCACGGGTATTTCTGGAAAGGCGAAAACCCCTGCGTGGTCGGTATGAAACAGCGGCGCCTGAAAACCCTGCTCAGCCATGACATCAGCCTGCTCGCCTATCACCTGCCGCTCGACCTGCATCCCCAGGTCGGCAACAACGTGCAGCTGGCTCAGCAACTCGACATCACCGTCGAAGGCCCGCTGGATCCTGATAACTCGAAAGTGGTCGGCCTGGTCGGCTCGCTCGACGAACCGATGAGCGCCCGAGACTTCGCCCGCCGCGTGCAGGATGTGCTCGGCCGTGAGCCTCTATTAATAGAAGGTTCGCAGATGATTCGTCGCATTGGCTGGTGCACCGGAGGCGGTCAGGGGTATATCGACCAGGCCATTGCCGCCGGCGTCGACCTCTACCTGACCGGTGAAGCCTCAGAGCAAACCGTGCACAGCGCGCGGGAAAACGACATCAGCTTTATTGCCGCAGGTCATCACGCCACGGAACGCTACGGCGTGCAGGCGCTCGGCGAATACCTGGCCAAACGCTTCGCCCTGGAACACCTGTTTATCGACTGCCCGAACCCCGTTTAGCGGGCATATGACTAGATCGTTTAGGTCTAAGTAGCTGCCTGATTAGAATAGACCGCTGTGCTAAAGTGCCGCCCTCGTCCACGGCCCGCAGGCCGTCCAATAACGCTCTCTTCGTGAGAAAGCCGTGAGTAGCCATGCTCGATAAATTGACGCATCTGAAGCAGTTGGAGGCGGAAAGCATCCACATCATCCGCGAGGTCGCCGCCGAGTTCGATAACCCGGTGATGCTGTACTCCATCGGTAAAGATTCCGCGGTCATGTTGCACCTCGCCCGCAAAGCGTTTTTCCCAGGCAAGTTGCCGTTCCCGGTCATGCACGTGGATACACGCTGGAAATTCCAGGAGATGTATTCGTTCCGCGACAAGATGGTGGCCGATCTGGGTCTGGACCTGATCACCCACATCAACCCGGACGGCGTGGCGCAGAACATCAACCCGTTCACCCACGGCAGCGCCAAGCACACCGACATCATGAAAACCGAGGGCCTTAAGCAGGCGCTCGACAAGCACGGCTTTGACGCCGCCTTCGGTGGCGCGCGCCGCGACGAAGAAAAATCGCGCGCCAAAGAGCGCGTGTATTCCTTCCGCGACAGCAAGCACCGCTGGGATCCCAAGAACCAGCGCCCTGAGCTGTGGAACGTGTACAACGGCAAGGTCAACAAAGGCGAGTCGATCCGCGTGTTCCCGCTCTCCAACTGGACCGAGCTGGACATCTGGCAGTACATCTACCTCGAAGGCATTCCGATTGTTCCGTTGTACTTCGCGGCCGAACGCGACGTGATCGAAATGAACGGCACGCTGATCATGATCGACGACGACCGCATCCTCGAGCACCTGTCGCCTGAACAGAAAGCCAGCATTCACAAGAAGATGGTGCGGTTCCGCACCCTCGGCTGCTACCCACTGACTGGCGCGGTGGAGTCCACCGCTACCAGCTTGACCGACATCATTCAGGAAATGCTCCTGACCAGAACCTCCGAGCGCCAGGGTCGTGTCATCGACCATGACCAGGCCGGTTCGATGGAAGACAAGAAACGTCAGGGGTACTTTTAATATGTCGCACCAATCCGATTTGATCAGCGAGGACATCCTCGCCTACCTGGCGCAGCACGAGCGCAAGGAAATGCTGCGCTTCCTCACCTGCGGCAACGTCGATGACGGCAAAAGCACCCTGATCGGGCGCCTGCTGCACGACTCGAAAATGATTTACGAAGACCACCTCGAAGCCATCACCCGCGACTCGAAAAAAGTCGGCACCACCGGTGAAGACATCGACCTGGCGCTGCTGGTAGACGGCCTGCAAGCCGAGCGCGAGCAAGGCATCACCATCGACGTGGCGTACCGCTATTTCTCCACCGCCAAGCGCAAATTCATCATCGCCGACACCCCCGGCCATGAGCAGTACACCCGCAACATGGCCACCGGGGCGTCCACCTGTGATCTGGCGATTATCCTGGTTGACGCCCGTTACGGCGTGCAGACGCAAACCCGTCGCCACAGCTATATCGCCTCACTGCTGGGTATCAAGCACATCGTCGTGGCCATCAACAAGATGGACCTCAAAGGGTTCGACGAAGGCGTGTTCGAATCGATCAAAGCCGACTACCTCGACTTCGCTGCCAAGGTATCGCTGAAACCGACGTCGATTCACTTCGTGCCGATGTCCGCCTTGAAGGGCGACAACGTGGTCAACCACAGCGATCGCTCGCCTTGGTACAGCGGCCAGACGCTGATGGAAATTCTCGAAACCGTCGAAATTTCCGCCGACCGCAACTTCACCGACATGCGTTTCCCGGTGCAGTACGTTAACCGTCCAAACCTGAACTTCCGTGGCTTCGCCGGCACTCTGGCCAGCGGCATCGTGCACAAAGGCGACGAAGTCGTGGTGCTGCCGTCGGGCAAAAGCAGCCGCGTGAAATCCATCGTCACCTTTGAAGGTGAACTGGAAAGCGCCGGCCCAGGCCAAGCCATCACGTTGACCATGGAAGATGAAATCGACATCTCCCGTGGCGATCTGCTGGTGCATGCCGACAGCAAGCCGCAAGTGACCGACAGCTTCGAAGCCATGCTGGTGTGGATGGCCGAAGAGCCCATGCTGCCGGGCAAGAAATACGACATCAAACGCGCCACCAGCTATGTGCCAGGCTCGATTGCCAGCATCGTTCACAAGGTTGACGTGAACACGCTGGAAGAGGGCGCCGCGAGCGCGCTGCAGCTGAACGAGATCGCCAAGGTCAAAGTCAGCCTCGACGCCTCCATTGCCCTCGACGGCTATGACCGCAACCGCACCACCGGCTCGTTTATCGTGGTCGATCGCCTCACCAACGGCACCGTTGGCGCCGGCATGATCGTCGCCGCACCGGTGGGTGGTCAGGCCGGCGGCGTGCACGGCAAGCTCGCTCACGTGGCTACTGAAGAGCGCGCCGCGCGCTTCGGCCAGCAGCCGGCCACCGTGCTGTTCAGCGGCCTGTCGGGCGCGGGCAAAAGCACACTGGCCTACGCCGTGGAGCGCAAGCTGTTCGATATGGGCCGTGCGGTTTACGTGCTCGACGGTCAGAACCTGCGTCACGACCTGAACAAAGGCCTGCCGCAAGACCGTGCCGGGCGTACCGAGAACTGGCGTCGTGCCGCGCACGTGGCGCGTCAGTTCAACGAAGCTGGCTTGATCACCCTGGCTGCGTTCGTGGCGCCGGATGCCGAAGGTCGTGAACAGGCCAAGGCCCTGATCGGCAATCAGCGTTTGCTCACCGTGTACGTTCAGGCGTCGCCACAAGTGTGTGCCGAGCGCGACCCGCAAGGGCTGTACGCAGCAGGCGGCGACAACATTCCGGGCGAATCCTTCCCATACGACATTCCGCTGAATGCCGACCTGGTGGTCGACACCCAGAGCGTGTCGGTGGAAGAGGGCGTGAAGCTGGTGCTGGATCTGCTGCGTAGTCGCGGCGCGATCTAAAAAGCATCGCGGCTGAAGCCTCGAGGTTTTGATCTTCCAAGCCTCAAACAAAAAGCCCCGCATCGGCGGGGCTTTTTGTTGCTCGCGAATTAACGCGGCGAGGTGTCGCTCACAGGCGGCTTTTTCAGGCCAAAGGTCGCGTCCAGCATACCCGGCGCGTCGGCACTTTTCGGTGCGTAGTCGCGGGGCACTTCGGAATCACGCGGCGGGGTCAAACGCTCGCGACTGCCCGGTTTTTCATCGTGCAAGGCGGCCAGCAAACGCTGACGGGTGAGTTCGTCCAAGGCCAGGCGATTAGCGCCTTCAGACAAGTGCTCCTGCACTTCCTGGTAGCTCTGAGTGAGCTTTTTCACCAGGCTGGCGGTGGTGTTGAAATGGGTGACCACTTCGCTCTGGTAGCTATCGAAGCGCTCTTGAATTTCGTCCAGTTGCCGTTGGGTACGGCTCGGTGCGGCGCTGGGAACCAGGCGGGCCACCAGAAAACCGATGGTCACACCTGCGAGCAGGGCGAGTGCCGGGAGTAACCAGGCCAATAGGGTCTGTTCCACGAGTCCTTCCTCTATAAACGGCTTTGCTTTACGTTAACGGCTCACACCGGCGCTGTATAGCGCGGCGCGGTCCTGAAGGGGCGGGCGTCGCTTGCAAGCGTCCGCAGGTTGCTAATCACAGGATCTTATCCAACGAGATCTTTCCCAAGACGTGTCGACCCTATCTCGGGTCACGGAGTTCCGCCGTTGTCAGTTCGCGAAGTCTCTCTGTTTATTGAAGGGCCCACCGGGCAACTTGAAGCGCTTTACCTCGACCTGCCCGAAGCCCGTGGCCTGGCGCTGATCTGCCACCCCAATCCGGTGCAGGGCGGCACCATGCTTAACAAAGTGGTGTCGACTTTACAGCGCACCGCCCGCGACGCCGGCTTTGCCACATTGCGTTTCAACTATCGCGGCGTGGGTGCCAGCGAAGGCGTAAGCGAGATGGTCAGCGGCGAAGTGGACGACGCCGAAGCCGTGGCCAACTGGCTGCTCGCCGAACAACCGGACTTGCCACTCAACCTGTTCGGCTTCTCGTTCGGCGGCTTCGTCGCTGCCAGCTTGAGTGGCCGCCTGGAAGCACGCGGCGTGGACATCGAGCGCCTCTTTATGGTCGCCCCCGCCGTCAGCCGTCTGAACGAGCACACGCCGATCGCCCAGCGCGGCGCGCTGACGCTGATTCAGCCGGAGCAAGATGAAGTCATCGCGCCGGAAACGGTTTTCACCTGGTCGGCCCACCTTCAGCGTCCCCACGAGCTGCTGAAAGTGGCAGAATGCGGGCACTTTTTTCACGGCAAACTCACGGATCTCAAAGACCTGCTGCTGCCGCGCCTGTCGAACTGACTGAATAAGCGATCGCCATGACCACTCGTATCCTCACCGGTATCACCACCACCGGCACGCCGCACCTGGGCAACTACGCCGGCGCCATTCGCCCGGCCATTGTCGCCAGTCGCGCCGCCGACGCCGACTCGTTCTATTTCCTGGCCGACTACCACGCCCTGATCAAATGCGATGACCCGGTGCGCATTCAGCGCTCGCGGCTGGAAATTGCCGCCACCTGGCTGGCTGCTGGTCTGGATACCGACCGCGTGACCTTCTATCGCCAGTCCGACATCCCGGAAATCACCGAACTCACTTGGCTGCTGACCTGTGTAGCGGGTAAAGGTCTGCTCAACCGTGCCCACGCCTACAAAGCCTCGGTGGACAAAAACCTGGAGCAAGGCGAAGACCCGGATGCCGGCGTCACCATGGGGCTGTTTAGCTACCCGGTGCTGATGGCGGCGGACATTCTGATGTTCAACGCGCACCAGGTTCCGGTGGGGCGCGATCAGATTCAGCACGTGGAAATGGCCCGTGATATCGGCCAACGCTTCAACCATTTATTTGGCAAAGGCCGTGAGTTCTTCGTCATGCCACAGGCGCTCATCGAAGAAAGCGTCGCCACCTTGCCCGGCCTCGATGGCCGCAAAATGTCGAAGAGCTACGACAACACCATTCCGCTGTTCAGCAGCCCTAAACAGTTGAAGGCGGCGGTGTCCTCCATCGTCACCGACTCCCGTGCGCCGGGCGAAGCCAAGGATCCGGACAACTCGCACCTGTTCACCCTCTACCAGGCCTTCTCTACTGCGCAGCAGCAAGAAGAATTCCGCAGCGACCTGCTCGGCGGTCTGGCCTGGGGCGAAGCCAAGCAGCGCCTGTTCGAGCTACTCGACAGCGAACTGGGCGAAGCGCGGGAGCGTTACAACACGCTGATCGAGCGGCCTGCCGACTTGGAAGACATCTTGCTGGCCGGCGCTGCCAAGGCTCGCAAAATTGCCACCCCGTTCCTCGGCGAGCTGCGCGAAGCGGTGGGGCTGCGTTCGTTCCGCAGCGACATGCAGAGCGCTCAAACCAGCAAGAAGAAAGCCACGAAAGGCGCGCGCTTTGTCAGCTTCCGCGAAGACGACGGCAGCTTCCGCTTCCGCCTGTTGGCCGCTGATGGGGAGCAATTGCTGCTGTCCAAACACTTCGCCGACGGTAAGACCGCCGGCCAGGTGAGCAAGCGTCTTCAGGACGGCAGCCCGCTGGACGTGCGCGTGGACGGCAACAGCTTTGCCGTCTGGCTGGACGACGAAGCCGTCGGTGAAAGCCCGCAATTCGCCGATGCCGCTGCCTGTGAACAGGCCGTTGCCCAATTGCGTGAAGCATTGGCGCCACAGCCGGAATAACGCGCGAAGGCCAGCGTGCATGGCTGGCTGATTGCCAAGCAACGGGGTCGCCGCTAAAGTGACGACCCCGTTTTTGCGGTCTCGGGCGTTTCGACCCACCACGCGCGCCACAGCGCGTCGGCAAAACGCAGACCCTGGGTACTGTTTACTCGTTACCTGCCCATCACCTGCCTCGCGCTGCCCACCACTCGGCCCGGTCGCGAGCTAGTAAATAGTTGAGAGCATTACGCGATGACGCCCCTCGAGCGATACCAGGCGGACCTCAAACGTCCCGACTTCTTCCATGACGCCGCGCAAGAAACTGCGGTGCGCCATCTGCAACGCCTCTACGATGACCTGATCGCCGCCGGTGACAACAAGCCCGGTTTGTTCGGCAAACTGTTGGGCAAAAAGAACCACGATCCGGTCAAGGGTTTGTACTTCTGGGGCGGCGTCGGCCGCGGCAAAACCTACCTGGTCGACACCTTCTTCGAAGCGCTGCCGTTCAAAGAAAAAACCCGTACGCACTTCCACCGTTTCATGAAGCGCGTGCACGAAGACCTGACCTCATTGAGCGGTGAAAAAAACCCGCTGCAAGCCATCGCCAAGCGTTACGCCGCCGAGACGCGCGTTATTTGTTTCGACGAATTCTTCGTCTCGGACATTACCGACGCGATGATCCTGGCGACGCTGCTCGAAGAACTGTTCAAAAACGGCGTCAGCCTGGTCGCCACTTCTAACATCGTGCCGGACGGTTTGTACAAAGACGGCCTGCAACGCGCGCGCTTCTTGCCGGCCATTGCGCTGCTGAAAGAACACACGGTCATCGTTAACGTCGACAGCGGCGTCGACTACCGTCTGCGCGCCCTTGAGCAGGCCGAACTGTATTACTGGCCGCTCAACGAAGGCGCGGAAACCAGCCTGAACAAAAGCTTTGTCAGCCTGGTGCCCGACTGCGTGAAGGCGCAGGAAAACGAAGTGCTGATGATCGAAAACCGTGGCATCACGGCGCGTAAAGTCTGCGACGACGTGGCCTGGTTCGAATTCCGCGAATTGTGCGACGGCCCGCGTAGCCAGAACGACTACATCGAACTGGCAAAAATCTTCCACGCGATTCTGATCTCCAACGTGGAGCAGATGGGCGTCAACGAAGACGACCTGGCGCGCCGCTTCATCAACCTGGTGGACGAGTTCTACGACCGCAACGTTAAGCTGATCATCTCGGCCGCCGTCGAATTGAAAGACCTTTACACCGGCGGCCGCTTGAACTTCGAATTCCAGCGTACCCTGAGCCGGTTGCTGGAAATGCAATCCCACGAATTCCTGTCGCGGGCGCATAAGCCGTAAGGGATTCGAGCGTAAAAAAGGCTGCCCAAGGGCAGCCTTTTTTGTGGGCTTTTCGTAGGAGCGCCCAGAGGATAGATGCATGTCTTACCTTTCACTCCGTCATTCCCGCGCAGGCGGGAATCCAGAATCTCGGATTCGCCAACGATTGATGTCTGACAAATAACTCTGGATTCCCGCCTGAATGACGGCGGCTGGACACATTGCCCGCATCAGTTCTGCGCCACCTTCTGCTCATGCTCTTTCAGCAACTCTTTGGCATGTGCCACTTCCAGCGCTTCCATGGCATTGATGGGCTTGAGCGCCACCGCTTGCTTCAAGTGCTGAACTGCCTTGGCCTCTTCGTCATCGCCATACACGTAGGTAAGCGCGTTGGCATATTCGTAATGGCCGATGGGCAGATTGTCAGCCTGCTTAAACGATTGCGCGAAGTAGGTTTCCATTTTGTCGGCGCTGACGCCGTAGGTCATTTTCCCCACCATTTTCCCAACCTTGCGGATCACGCCGGCTTCATAGCCGCCGTACAGCGCCAGGGCGAAGGGTTGGTCAGGTTGCTTGGCCAGCAGCGCATCAAGCTCTTTCGGAATTTGGCTGGTGTAACCGCGCTTGAGCACGACCGGTACGGACAGCTCTTCACCCAGTCGCGCCTTCGCGTACACACGGCCGAATTGCGCGACGAGGTCGGCTTGCACCAACTCGCCGGCCTTGTCGGTGTAGTCGATGACTTCTTCAAGTAAGCGATGCTTTTCTTCCTGATTCGGTACCAAGAACATCGCGTAGACCACTTGGGCAAACATCGCCGGCACCTGCCCGCCAACGCCCAAGGCCAGACCTTCTTTTTTGGCCTGGGCGAAGTCGCCTTTGAACACCAGCCGCCAAACGTTTTGCAATTTTTGCGCGTATGCCTCGGCGTCTTCAGGCTTGCCAGTAAAGCCGGTGTTGCCGGCTACGGTCATTTCCAACGCTTTTGGATACGTGGTGGCCATCTTCATGACCCATTGCGCGTCGGGGAACGGATAGTTGTCGCCAAAGCCGCGGGTTAGCTGCGGCCAGGCCTGCCGCAGCTTGTCGCCCGAATAGTCGAAGCTGCTCTGATCGTAGGGAAAGGGTTTCCATTGTTCGTCTGCCACAGCCACCAGGCTGCACAGCGTAAGCAGGGCAAAGATAAACGAGCGCATGACAAGTACCTGTTTTTGTTAGAGGTTCACAGGCCCGATCATAGGTCGCAGGGCAGGGCGACCAACCCCCATCCTAGGAATGGCTGTCCTTCTGCTGGAACTGGCGGCGGTATTGGTTAGGCGACAATTCTGTGTGCTGACGGAACAACCGCGCGAAGAAGCTCGCATCGTCGTAGCCCACTTCGTAGCTGATGGTCTTGATGCTTTTGCGGGTGGCGCTGAGCAAACCCTTGGCTGTTTCGATCCGTAACCGTTGCAGGTAGTGCAGCGGCTTGTCGCCGGTTGCCGTCTGGAAGCGGCGCATAAAGTTGCGAATGCTCATGCCGTGCTGGCGCGCCACGTCTTCAAAGCGAAATTTCTCGGCGAAGTTTTCTTCCAGCCATTGCTGAATTTGCAGAATGGTCACGTCCTGATGCAGCTTTTGACCACCGAAGCCGATACGGCCTGGCGTGTAGTTGCGCTGCACCTCGTAAAGGATGTCGCGGGCGACGGCCTGAGCAACGCTGGCGCCGCAGAAGTGTTCAATTAGATACAGGTACAGATCGCAGGCCGAGGTGGTGCCACTGGCGCAGTACAAGTTGTCGCCGTCGGAAAGATGCTTCTCCTGATTCAGCAGCACCTTGGGAAAGCGTTCGCTGAACTCACGGAAAAAGCGCCAGTAAGTCGTAGCTTCTTTGCCGTCCAGTAGGCCGGACTGCGCCATCCAAAACACGCCCATGGCTTCGCCGCAGATCATGCTGCCGGCGGCGTGTTGCTTGCGCAGCCAGGTGAGAATTTGCGGATAGCGGTGGCACAGCGTGTCGAAGTCGCCCCAGTACGCCGGCAGGATGATGATGTCGGCCGGCTCCAGGCCACCTTCGACCGGCAGCACCACGTCGCTGAAGCTGCGCGCGGGTTGGCCGTCTGGACTTACCAGGTGAATTTCGAATGCGGGCGTAAGACCCAGGCCGAGTTGCCGGCCGTAGCGAAGGCTGGCCATGTGGAAGAAGTCTTTGGCTTGCATGAGCGTGGAGGCGAACACGCCTTCGATGGCCAGAATGGCGACGCGTTTGAGTGCGCTGGACTGAGCGGTTGGCATGGTTGCTTATTCTTATTAGGGGATAGTGGTCAGTGGCTGGCTGGATCGTCTTATTTTTTGTCGCATGTGTCCAGTGCGTCTGAACGTTTGACTGTCCTACAGTCGGCGCCATGCCAATCCCGGCTCTAGACGTATCCAGTGGGTAAAAACAATGATTCCAAGAACCCTGTTCAGCTCGGACCATGAGCTGTTTCGCGACAGCGTGCGCAAGTTCCTCGAACAGGAAGCCGTGCCATTCCACCATCAGTGGGAAAAAGACGGCCATATCGACCGCGCGCTCTGGAACAAGGCGGGCGAGGCCGGCATGCTCTGCTCCCATCTGCCGGAAGAATATGGCGGTATGGCGGCCGATTTCCTCTACAGCACTGTGGTCATCGAAGAAATCAGCCGACTCGGCTTGAGCGGCATCGGCTTCTCGCTGCACTCGGACATCGTCGCGCCGTACATCCTGCATTACGGCTCTGAGCATCTGAAGCTGAAGTACTTGCCCAAGCTGGTATCGGGCGAAATGGTCACCGCCATTGCCATGACCGAGCCGGGTGCCGGGTCCGATCTGCAAGGCGTGAAAACCACCGCTGTGTTGGATGGCGATGAGTACGTGCTCAATGGCTCGAAGACCTTCATCACCAACGGCTTTCTCGCCGATCTGGTAATCGTCGTGGCCAAAACCGATCCTAAAGCTGGCGCCAAGGGCACCAGTCTTTTCCTCGTTGAAGCGGGCACGCCGGGCTTTTCCAAGGGCAAGCGCTTGGAGAAGGTCGGCATGAAGGCGCAGGACACGTCCGAATTGTTCTTCCAGGACGTACGCATTCCGAAGGAAAACCTGCTCGGCCAAGCCGGGATGGGCTTCGCTTATCTGATGCAGGAGCTGCCACAAGAGCGCCTGACCGTGGCGCTGGGCGCATTGGCCAATGCCGAAGCCGCACTAAAATGGACGCTGGATTACACCCGCGAGCGCAAGGCGTTCGGCAAAGCGATCAGCGACTTTCAGAACACGCGCTTCAAGCTGGCGGAAATTGCCACAGAGGTGCAGGTGGGGCGTGTATTCGTTGACCGCTGCCTGGAGCAGCATTTGGAAGGCAAATTGGACGTGCCGACTGCGGCGATGTGCAAATACTGGACGACCGACCTGCAGTGCAAAGTGCTGGATGAGTGCGTGCAGTTGCACGGCGGTTACGGATACATGTGGGAATACCCGGTGGCACGCTCGTGGGCGGACGCGCGGGTACAGCGCATTTACGCCGGCACCAACGAGATCATGAAGGAGATTATTTCGCGGTCGTTGTGAGTGCTTGGTGTAACTGAAAAGCCCGGCTGAGTGCCGGGCTTTTTCGTTTTGCGCGCGTTGTTAAGGCGCCGGGTTGGGCTGGCTTTTATGGATGGCGTCGATCTTCTCCAGCAACTCGGTGCTGAGCGTGAGTTCAGCGCTGCCCAGGTTGCTGCGCAGCTGTTCATTGCTGGTCGCGCCGATGATATTGCTGGTAACGAAGGGGCGAGCTGTCACGAATGCCAGCGCCATCTGCGCAGGATCCAAGCCGTTTTCACGCGCCAGCGCGACGTAGCGCGAGCACGCCGCTTCTGCCTGGGGGTTGGTGTACCGCGTGAAGCGGCTGAACAAACTGATGCGCGCGTTGGCCGGTCGGGCGCCGCCTTCGTATTTGCCGGAGAGCATGCCGAAGGCTAGAGGCGAGTAGGCCAACAGCCCGCATTGCTCTCTGATTGCCACTTCAGCCAGGCCGACTTCGAACGTGCGGTTCAGCAGGTTGTACGGGTTCTGAATCGACACCGCACGCGGCAGGCCCAATTGCTCGGCGAGCTGCAGAAACTTCATGGTGCCCCACGGGGTTTCGTTGGAAAGACCGACGTGACGGATCTTGCCGGCCTTCACTTGCTCATCCAGCGCCTCAAGGATTTCGGCGATGGGCGTGAAGTCTTCATCTTTATGTTGATAGCCGAGCTGGCCGAAAAAGTTAGTGCTGCGCTCAGGCCAGTGCAGTTGGTAGAGGTCGATGTAGTCGGTTTGCAGACGCTTCAAGCTGGCGTCAACAGCGGCCACGATGTGCGCACGGTTGTGTTTCAGCTGGCCGTCACGGATGTGAGAAATACCATTGCCGGGGCCGGCGATCTTGCTGGCGAGAATCCAGTCGCCACGCTTGCCGCGGGCTTTGAAGTAGTTGCCGATGATTTGTTCGGTGCGGCTGTACGTCTCTGCGCGTGGCGGGACGGGGTACATTTCCGCGGTGTCGATGAAGTTCACGCCAGCGGCGCGGGCGATATCGATCTGCTCGAAAGCGTGCTCCTGGGTGTTCTGCTCGCCCCAGGTCATGGTGCCTAGACAGATAGCGCTGACGTTCAAATCGGTGCGGCCGAGCTTACGAAACTGCATGAATTTCTCCTCGTGCAAAAGTCACCATCAAATCAGGTTGATATTTTTCCTGCAATCGGCATAATTCCGCAGCTGTTTTCAGCAGGGGATGCCTAGCCTGCTTGAATCCGCCGTACGGACGTGATGACCCGAGCCCCCGATAGCGTCCGTCTCTGGCTGCCTTTGCTTGTCAAAGTGCGCACTATTCAGTAAGATCCGCCGTCTTATTTTCAGGGCGGCCCCTGAGGCTATTAAAGAATGAAAACTTTTACTGCTAAACCGGAAACTGTTAAGCGCGACTGGTTTGTCGTCGACGCTGCAGGTCAGACTCTGGGTCGTCTGGCCACAGAAATCGCTAGCCGTCTTCGTGGCAAGCACAAAGCCGAATACACCCCGCACGTTGACACTGGCGACTACATCGTCGTTATCAACGCTGAGCAAGTGCGTGTAACCGGAGCTAAGACCACTGACAAAATGTACTACTCTCACTCCGGTTTCCCGGGTGGCATCAAATCGATCAACTTCGAAAAGCTGATCGCCAAGGCGCCTGAGCGTGTGATCGAGACCGCGGTTAAAGGCATGCTGCCGAAGAACCCGCTGGGTCGCGACATGTACCGTAAGCTGAAAGTGTACAAGGGTGCTGTTCACCCACACACTGCTCAGCAGCCCCAAGAACTGAAGATTTAACGGAATAGTTCATTATGTCGGCGACTCAAAATTACGGCACTGGCCGTCGCAAGACTGCAACCGCTCGCGTTTTCCTGCGTGCAGGCACTGGCAAGATCTCCATCAACAACCGCACCCTGGAAAACTTCTTCGGTCGCGAAACTGCCCGCATGGTAGTTCGCCAGCCGCTGGAGCTGACTGAGACTGTTGAAAAATTCGACATCTACGTCACCGTTCTGGGTGGTGGTGTAAGCGGCCAGGCTGGCGCGATCCGTCACGGCATCACTCGTGCTCTGATGGACTATGATGAAGCTCTGCGTCCTGCTCTGCGCAAAGCTGGTTTCGTCACTCGTGACGCTCGTGAAGTTGAACGTAAGAAAGTCGGTCTGCGTAAAGCGCGTAAGCGTCCGCAGTACTCGAAGCGTTAATTCGCACTTCGTTCAAAGACGCCCAGTTTCCCAAAGGAACTGGGCGTTTTTTATGGGCGAGAGTATTAATTGCGACAACTTGCCGCACCGGTAAATGCCACGTGCGGCAAGGCTTTCAGCCATTTTGTATCCAGTAATTGCCTTGTCAGAAATGGGGCTTTTCTTTACCATTTGGCAAATTTTTTGCGCGGCTTGAATTTTACTTAGTAGATGCCTGAATAACAGGCCACAAAGCTGATGGGAGACGACTGAATGAGCAATGACGGCGTGAATGCAGGCCGGCGTCGCTTCCTTGTAGCAGCCACTTCGGTGGTCGGTGCTGCAGGAGCGGTGGGTGCTGCGGTCCCGTTCGTGGGGTCATGGTTCCCGAGTGCCAAGGCCAAGGCCGCTGGTGCTGCGGTGAAGGTGAATGTCAGCAAAGTCGAGCCAGGTCAGCAGATGATTGCTGAGTGGCGCGGCCAGCCGGTATTCATCGTTCGCCGTACAGATGAAATTCTGGGCAACCTGACCAAGATCCACGATCGGATGTCTGACCCGGAGTCGAAAGCTTCCGTGCAGCCCACCTATGTCGACCCGACTGTGCGTTCGATCCGCCCGGAGATTCTGGTGCTGGTCGGTATTTGCACCCACCTGGGTTGCTCGCCATCGTTCCGTCCTGAAGTGGCTCCGGCTGACCTCGGCGCTGAATGGGTCGGTGGCTACTTTTGCCCATGCCACGGTTCGCGCTACGACCTCGCAGGTCGTGTCTATAAATCGCAACCAGCCCCGTTGAATCTGCCAGTGCCGCCTCACTCTTACGAGTCTGACGACGTCATTGTCATCGGTGTGGACCAGGAGAAAGCCTGATGAGCAAATTCATGGAGTGGGTAGATGCGCGCTTTCCCGCCACAAAAATGTGGGAAGACCATCTCAGCAAGTATTACGCACCGAAGAACTTCAACTTCTTCTACTTCTTTGGCTCGCTGGCTCTGCTGGTTCTGGTTAACCAGATCCTGACCGGTGTCTGGCTGACCATGAGCTACACCCCGTCCGCCGAAGAGGCTTTTGCCTCCGTTGAATACATCATGCGTGATGTGGAATACGGCTGGATCATTCGTCTGATGCACTCCACCGGCGCTTCGGCGTTCTTCATCGTGGTTTATCTGCATATGTTCCGTGGCTTGCTTTACGGTTCGTATCAGAAGCCGCGTGAACTGGTTTGGGTGTTCGGTATGTTGATCTACCTGGCGCTGATGGCTGAAGCGTTCATGGGCTATCTCCTGCCGTGGGGTCAGATGTCGTACTGGGGCGCCCAGGTAATCATCTCGCTGTTCGGTGCGATTCCGGTGATCGGCGATGACCTGACTCAGTGGATCCGTGGTGACTACCTCATCTCTGGCATCACCCTGAACCGCTTCTTTGCGCTACACGTTATTGCCTTGCCGATCGTGATTCTGGGCCTGGTCGTGCTGCACATTCTGGCACTGCACGAAGTCGGTTCGAACAACCCGCAAGGCGTGGATATCAAGAAGTTCAAAG
Source organism: Pseudomonas sp. AC229 (assembly GCF_979254655.1). NCBI lineage: Bacteria > Pseudomonadati > Pseudomonadota > Gammaproteobacteria > Pseudomonadales > Pseudomonadaceae > Pseudomonas > Pseudomonas sp. AC229. The sequence continues at coordinate 355,813 of NZ_CEEDHK010000001.1, read as the reverse complement.
ACGAAAACGGCGTACCGTTGGACGGCATCGCCTTCCACCCGTACTACACCGTGAAAGATATCGTCGGCGTGGTGGTGTTCCTGTTCATCTTCTGTTCGATCATCTTCTTCTTCCCGGAAATGGGCGGATATTTCCTTGAGAAGCCGAACTTCGAAGTAGCGAACTCGTTCAAGACGCCAGAACACATTGCTCCGGTTTGGTACTTCACACCGTTCTACGCAATTCTGCGTGCGGTACCGGATAAGTTGCTCGGCGTAATCGCCATGGGTGCTGCAATTGCTGTTCTGTTCGTACTCCCATGGCTTGACCGTAGCCCGGTTAAGTCGATGAAGTACAAAGGCTGGATGAGCAAAATCTGGCTGGCGGTGTTCTGCGTTTCCTTCGTGATTCTGGGCGTGTTGGGCGTATTGGCCCCGACCGACGAGCGCACGTTGCTGTCGCGTATCTGCACCTTCTTGTACTTCGCATACTTCATCCTCATGCCGTTCTACACCAAGCTTGAGAAGACCAAACCGGTTCCGGAAAGGGTGACTGGCTGATGAAAAAGCTATTTGCTGCACTAGTTTTCGCTGTTCTGCCGGCCATCGCGTTCGCCAACACTGGCCATGGCCCTGAGTTGGATTCGGTTGATATTGACCTGACCGACAAAGCCGCCATGCAAGACGGCGCGCGTACCTTCGCCAACTACTGCATGGGCTGCCACAGCGCCAAGTTTCAGCGTTACGAGCGCGTTGCCGATGACCTCGGCATCCCGCATGACCTGATGCTTAGCAACCTAGTTTTCACCGGTGCAAAAATCGGCGACCTGATGAAAAACAGTATGTCGCCGGTTGATGCCAAGAAGTGGTTCGGTGCGGCTCCGCCCGACCTGACCCTGGTGGCTCGTGTTCGTGGCAACGATTGGCTCTACAGCTATCTGCGCAACTTCTACGAAGACCCAGCGCGCCCTTGGGGTGTGAACAACAAGGTATTCCCGAACGTGGGCATGCCTAACGTGTTGGTCGGTCTGCAAGGTCGTCAGGTTGTAGGCTGCAAGCAAGTACAAGTGGTTGAGGACGGTAAAAAGCAGTACGACCCACTCACCGGTACTCCGCTGACCCACGAAGCCTGTGACCAGCTCACCATCGTGCCGAAGACCGGCAAGTTGAACGAAGCTGAGTTCGACGAGAAGATCAAAAATCTTGTGACCTTCCTCGCCTACTCGGCAAATCCAGTGAAGCTTAAAAGCGAGCGCATCGGTACTTACGTGCTGCTGTACTTGGCCTTCTTCTTTGTGTTCGCGTATCTGCTGAAGCGTGAATACTGGAAGGATGTGCACTAAGTAACTGGTATTCTCCGCTGTCGACTTGCGCGCCCAATTGGGCGCGCACGTTTTTCTGCTTCAGATAACTTTAACAAGCGAGGAGGATCGCCATGGGCGTGACCAACCGGTTGGCCTGCTACTCCGACCCCGCCGATCACTATTCCCATCGCGTACGTATCGTGCTCGCCGAGAAAGGTGTTAGCGCGGAAATCATCAACGTCGAACCCGGGCGTACACCGCCCAAGCTGGTTGAGGTCAATCCTTACGCCAGTCTGCCGACCTTGGTGGACCGTGATTTGGCGTTGTACGAGTCAACGGTCGTGATGGAATATCTTGACGAGCGTTACCCACATCCACCGCTCCTGCCGGTTTACCCGGTGGCTCGCGCCAATAGCCGTTTGCTGATGCACCGTATTCAGCGCGACTGGTGCGTATTGGTGGACCAGATACTTGATCCGCGCAGCAAAGAGCCGGCGCGCGTTCAGGCCCGCAAAGAACTGCGCGAGAGCCTGACCGGCGTATCGCCATTGTTTGCCGACAAGGCTTATTTCCTCAGTGACGAGTTGAGTTTGGTAGATTGTTGCCTCTTGCCGATCCTGTGGCGGTTGCCGATATTAGGCATCGAACTGCCCAAACCGGCGAAACCGCTGCTCGATTACATGGAGCGCCAGTTCGCCCGTGAGGCCTTCCAAATCAGCCTGTCGGGTGTAGAGCGCGATATGCGCTGAAGCTGAAGGAGCTTTTGATGAACTCCAGTCGTCCGTATCTGATTCGCGCTTTATACGAGTGGATCGTCGATAACGATTGCACACCGCATCTGTTGGTAAACGCGGAATACCCGAACGTGCAAGTACCGCAAGGTTTTGCCAATGACGGTCAGATTGTCTTGAATGTATCGCCTAGCGCCGTTCGCCATTTGCACATGGATAACGAGGCGGTGAGCTTCGAAGGGCGTTTCGGTGGCATCGCGCATACCTTGTTCATTCCGGCCTCCGCCGTGTTGGCCATTTACGCGCGGGAAAACGGCCAGGGCATGGTTTTCGATCTGGAGTCGCCGGTGGCTGACGAAGAGCCAGACGATGATCCGGATGACGACGGCCCATCAGGTTCCGAGCCACCGCGTCCAAGCGGCCGGCCGAGCTTGAAGGTGGTCAAGTAAAGCGTCGGCGGGTTTCGCGCAACATGAAACCCGACCCAATAAAAAAGGCGATCCGAAGATCGCCTTTTTTATTGCCTGCGAATCGACTTAGTCGACGTACTCGAACAGCTTCACGATCTTCTGAACGCCCGATACGCCTTGGACCAGGTTGGTCGCCAGTTGCGCTTGCTGACGGCTTACCACGCCAAGCATGTAGACGATGCCGTTCTCGGTGATCACCTTGATCTGCGAACTCGACACGCTGCTGTCGGCGAGCATTTCGGTTTTGATTTTGGTGGTTAGTAGCGCGTCATTGCTGCGCGCCAGCGCCGAGGAGGGCGCGGTCACTTGCAGTTCGTTGTAAACCTTGCGCACGCCCTGTACGGAGCGAGCAGCTTGCTCGGCAGAGGCTTTCAAGTCCGCACGTGGTGTTTGCCCTGCCAGCAGCACGATGCCGTTGTAGCTGGTAACAATGATGTGCGAGCCGTTGGCCAAATCAGGGCTGGCCTGTTTGATTTTCTGCTCGACGTTCGACGGGATGAATTGGTCATCGATCTTGTTGCCGAACGAACGGCTGCCACACCCGGAAAGCACCAGGGTGATGGCAAGAGCGGCAAGGATTAATGGCGAACGGGTCATTCTTCACTCCCAAACAGTTGGCTATCAATCAGGTCGCACAGGCAGTGGATGGCCAGCAAATGGACTTCCTGAATGCGTGCGGTAACTTTCGATGGAACACGGATTTCCACGTCTTCTGGCAGCAGCAGCGAGGCCATGCCGCCGCCGTCGCGGCCGGTGAGGGCGACGACGATCATCTCGCGGTCGTGAGCGGCCTGGATGGCCTGGATGACGTTGGCGGAGTTGCCGCTGGTGGAGATGGCCAGCAGTACGTCGCCAGGCTGGCCTAGGGCGCGGATCTGCTTGGAAAACACTTCGTTGTAGCTGTAATCGTTGGCGATCGAAGTAATGGTCGAGCTGTCAGTAGTCAGCGCGATGGCTGGCAAGCTTGGACGTTCACGTTCGAAGCGGTTGAGCAGTTCGGAGGAAAAGTGCTGCGCATCGCCGGCAGAGCCGCCGTTGCCGCAGGTGAGAATTTTGCCTTCGTTGAGCAGGGCTTGAACCATGACCAGACTGCCGTGCTCGATGTAAGGAATCAGCACCTCCATGGCTTGCTGTTTGGTTTCGATACTGGCTTGAAACAGCTGGCGGATACGGGCTTGCATGTCCATCGGAATGACCTTCAGTGTGGCTGCTGATCAGGTGGGCCAGGGTAATGCTGGCGCCTGCCTGTTACAGGTAAAAATCGCTCGGCGCCGCAGTCGCTGCTGGCTGTGCCGAAACCAGGTTCGGTCTTGCACTAACTTGCTGCCGCACAGCGTACTGCCGGCAATCGATTGTGTTGGTTCAGGCTGATTCAGGTGTCAAACGCGTTGCGAATCCAATTCAGGCGGCTCGCCTGGGTGTCGGCCGTATTGATGGCTACGACATCGAAACGGCACGGATGTTTGGCCCAGCGAGGTTGCTGCTGAAGAAAGCTGCTGGCGGCGATTATCAGCTTCTGCTGCTTGCGGCCATCAACGCTCTCAACGGCGCCACCCCAGGCGCTATGCCGGCGGGCGCGAACTTCGACGAATACTACTGTATCGCCGTCCAGCATGACCAGATCGAGCTCGCCGCCCTTACAGCGCCAGTTCTTGCTTAGCAGCTTCAAGCCGTGCCGGCGCAGGTGCTCGAACGCCTCTGCTTCGCCTTCACGGCCTGCTGTTTGCGTGCTGGCAGCGATCAATCAGAAGCCGCTATCGGGCAGGCGCTGTACGGTGCCGTCGCGGAACTCGGCCCATGGCAACTGGCGCTCAACGCGCTGGCTGGCGGTGAGGCTCAGGCTGCCGGACAAGCCGTCGACGCGGCTTTGCGGCAATGCCTTGAGCTCGGCTAGGCGCGGTGCCAGGCGATACGCGTCCACGCCCATGGCGTACAGGCGGCCGAGGCTGCCCGCGGCCTGGGGCCATTGGCCGCTGACTTGCTGGCGCAGTGGGTCATTGGCGTTGAGCAGCCACGGCGTTTCGCAGAAGCGGATGCCGTTCAAATCCTGATACTGCGCCGGATTGCTGCCGCCGGTGAAGAGGTGAGAGGTGGCGTACACCGGCACATCGCCAGCGTACTGGAAGGCCAGCGTCGGCTTGATCTGTTGGGCTTGCTGGGGCGTTGCGGCGAGGAAGATGAAGTCGATGTCCTGGCGGCGTGCAGGTTGTGCGGCCACTTGGGTGCCCAGCACGCTCTGCAGACGCTTGGCGCGGGCTTCACTCTGGCGCAGTTGGAACAGGTCGGCAATTTGCTGAGCCAGTTCCACCGGTTGGTCCACGTGCTCGGCAGCGATCAGACTGCCACCCTTGGCTTGCCAGCTTTGACGGAAGGCGTCCAGTACGCGGTCGCCCCATTCACCGCGAGGCACCAGAGCTACGGCGCGACGCATGCCGTCATCCCAGGCGCGGCGGGACACTTCGCGCGCTTCGTCTTCAGCCGCCAGGCCGAACTGGAACAACTGCGGCGGGCCTTCGCGGCCGACGTCGCTGTAGTTAAGGGCCAGGGTGGTGATCGGCAACTGCTCGCGATCGCTCAATTGCTTAACCAGGTTCTTTTCCAGCGGGCCGACTACAAGCTGCACGCCCGCTCCCTGCGCCTGGCGGTAGAACTCGTCCATCGAGGCCAGACGCGAGCTGTCGTACAGCTCAATGCTCGGCGGATTCTGGCCTGCTTGCTGGGCCTGGAAATGTGCGGCCATAAAACCGTCGCGCAGGGCGCGGGCCACCGAGGCCAACTGGCCGTCTTGCGGCAACAGCAGAGCGATTTTGGTCAGCGGCTGGCTGGCCAATTCTTTGAGTTTGGTCAGCGGAGCGGGCAACTGTTCGGCGGCTGGATGCTGCGGATTTTGTTGGCGCCACGCATCGATTGCCGCTTGTTGCTGCTGCAGCGTGCCGGCGGTTTTGACCGCATTTGCCAGTTGCAGCCAGCCGGCGAGATCGGCATCGCCGCCGCCTTGCAGTTGATCAGCAGGCAACGAAGACACCAGCGCCCAGATGCGCTCGTGGTTTTCGACGGCTGGGTTGCCGCTCAACAGCGGCGCGATAAAAACACGCTCGCGGGCGGCAGCGAGGGGTTGACCATCAGCTTCCAGCGCTTGCGCGCGCACGAGTTGAGTACGCACTTGCTGTTCAACGGGCAGTTCGGCCAAGCGTTGCATGCCGGGCTGATCAAGCGCTGCCAGGGCGTTTTTCGGTTTGCCGCGGGCCAGGGCGAGTTCGGCGCTCAGCGTGGCGGCAAACACTTGCTGGGCAGGTTTGAGCGTTGCGATGGGAACCTGATCGAGAATTTGCGCGGCACGGCCAACATCCTTCTGTTGATAGGCCTGATCGGCGGCGGCCAATCGCAGCGACGCCGCTTCTTCCGGCTTGGCTTCGGCAGCCTGCTGCAGCAATTGCTCAATGCTGGCCTGTGGCGTGCGTGGCAATTCGCCAAGGGTGGAGGACGGCGAGCTTGAGCAAGCGGCCAAGAGAGCGGCAAGGCTGATAGCGAGGAGCGGGCGCAGGCCGGCGGTCAGGCGGTTGATCATGTAGACGTTCCTGGTACTTGATCGAAGAGGGCGGATTGTACCCAAGGGGCACCCCAGGCGCGATGTCGATGCTGTGAATCGGGCTACAATGCGCGCTTTCCGAGATTTAAGAGGTGTGCGTTGTGACCACTCAGGGTGCTTTGAATTCCACCGCCGGTACCCTCTATGTGGTCGCCACACCCATCGGCAACCTAGACGATATCAGCGCTCGGGCGCTGAAGATTCTGCGCGACGTTGCGCTGATTGCCGCTGAAGACACGCGTCATTCCATGCGCCTGATGCAACATTTCGGCATTCCTACACCGCTGGCGGCCTGCCATGAGCACAACGAGCGTGATGAAGGCAGTCGTTTTCTGTCGCGCCTGCAGGCGGGTGATGACGTAGCGCTGATTTCTGACGCGGGTACGCCGCTGATTTCCGATCCCGGCTACCACCTGGTGCGACAAGTGCGCGCCGCTGGCATAAAAGTGGTGCCGGTGCCGGGGCCTTGCGCGCTGATCGCTGCGCTGTCGGCTGCCGGTTTGCCGTCTGATCGATTTATCTTCGAGGGCTTCTTGCCCGCGAAAGCGGTCGGCCGCCGCGCGCGGTTGGAAGCTGTAAAAGAAGAGCCGCGCACGCTGATTTTTTACGAGGCGCCGCACCGTATTCTCGAATGCCTGGAAGACATGGAGCTGGTGTTCGGCGGCGAGCGCGTGGCCTTGTTGGCGCGTGAGCTGACCAAGACATTTGAGACATTGAATGGCCTGCCGCTTGCTGAGTTGCGCGCCTGGGTGGCGGGCGACAGCAACCAGCAGCGCGGTGAATGCGTGGTGTTGGTGGCCGGCTGGCAGGCGCCGGAAGGCGAGGAAGCGGTGAGCGCCGACACCCTGCGCGTGCTCGATTTATTGCTCAAGGAAATGCCGCTCAAACGCGCGGCTGCCGTGGCGGCTGAGATCACTGGGGTGCGCAAGAACCTGCTCTATCAGGTGGCCCTGGAGCGGCAATAAAGGATTTCGGCTTGTTCTAACAGGAGGCTGCCGCTACCCTAGGCGGCGGAGAGTCGATTGGACAGTCGCTGCCTCGTTTCGTTCACGCGAGCGGGGGGGAGGAAAGTCCGGGCTCCATAGGGCGGAGTGCCAGGTAACACCTGGGAGGCGCGAGCCTACGGAAAGTGCCACAGAAAATAACCGCCTAAGCACTTCGGTGCCGGTAAGGGTGAAAAGGTGCGGTAAGAGCGCACCGCGCGTCTGGTAACAGTTCGTGGCTAGGCAAACCCCACTCGGAGCAAGACCAAATAGGGTTCCATGGCGTGGCCCGCGTCGGAACCGGGTAGGTTGCTAAAGGCGTCCAGTGATGGCCGTCGTAGAGGAATGACTGTCCTCGACAGAACCCGGCTTACAGATCGACTCTCCACCTCCTTCCGCTGTTTCGTTTTACCTCCCGTCGCTGCATTTCTAAATCCGAAAAAATCTAACTCTTAAGAAGTTACTTTAACTTCGAAGCGCAGCTCGTTGAGTGTGCTCGCGTACATCCTCCAAAACACCCCTAAAACCGCCTTTCATCGCCCTCAAAAGCTCGCTAAATCACCGTCCCATAAGGATTTTTCCCTTCAAGCGCGCCTTGACGGTGGGGTAGCTGCGTTCCTATAGTGTGCCGAAGTGGTACAAAGTGGTACGAAGTGGGTTTTTTAGGCATGGAAAGCTAGTAAAAAAAGGGGAAGCGCTGTCGTGTTTCGCGGAGCTAACGCAATCAGTCTCGACGCCAAAGGGCGCCTCGCGATGCCAAGTCGGTATCGGGACGAGATCGTGTCGCGTTCGGCTGGCCAGCTCATCGTTACCATCGACGCCATTGACCCCTGCCTCTGTGTCTACCCGCTGCCTGAGTGGGAAATCATCGAAACCAAACTCCGTGAGCTGCCATCGCTGCGTGAAGAAAGCCGTCGCCTGCAGCGTTTGCTGATCGGTAACGCGGTGGATATCGAGCTCGACAGCGCCGGCCGCTTCCTGGTGCCGCCGCGTTTGCGCGAGTACGCCAAGCTCGACAAGCACGCGATGCTGGTGGGGCAACTGAACAAATTCCAACTGTGGGACGAAAACGCCTGGAACGCGCTTGCTGATGCGGACCTGGCAGCCATTAAACAGCCGGGCGGTCTGCCGGACGAATTGCGTGATCTGATCCTGTGACAACCCCAACTAGCAGCGGCTTTCGCCACATCACCGTATTGCTCGACGAAGCCGTAGAGGCTCTCGCCGTGCGCGCGGACGGCTGCTATGTGGACGGCACGTTTGGCCGGGGCGGGCACAGTCGGCTGATCTTGCAAAAGCTCGGGCCAGGCGGTCGGCTCCTCGGATTTGATAAAGACCCTCTGGCGATTGCGACCGGAGAAGCGCTGGCGGCCGAAGACGGCCGCTTTGTCGTTGTGCAGCGCAGTTTTGCCGAGCTCGGCGAAGCGGTTGCCGAGCGGGGCGATGCGGGCAAAGTGTCCGGCATTCTGCTCGATCTCGGTGTGTCGTCGCCGCAGCTGGATGACGCCGAGCGTGGCTTCAGCTTTATGAACGACGGCCCGCTCGACATGCGCATGGACCCTACCCGTGGCATCAGCGCCGCGCAGTTTATTGCCACTGCGGCCGAAGAAGAAATTGCCCGCGTCTTTAAAGAGTATGGCGAAGAGCGTTTCGCCAAGCGCATGGCGCGCGCCGTGGTCCAGCGCCGCGAGGTGCAGCCGTTTGAGCGCACCGGCGATCTGGCCGAAGTATTAAAAGTAGCGAACCCAGCGTGGGAGAAGGGCAAGAACCCGGCAACTCGTGCCTTCCAGGGTTTGCGCATCCACGTGAACAACGAGCTGGGCGATCTGGAACGTGGCCTGCAAGCGGCCATGGACGTGCTCGAAGTGGGCGGTCGTCTGGTAGTGATCAGCTTCCACTCGCTGGAAGACCGCATCGTCAAACTGTTTATGCGCCGTCTGGAAAAAGGCGAGGCGGACAAACTCCCGCGCAACCTGCCCGTGCGCGTCGAGCGTTTCGAGCCGAAAATTCGCACCATCGGCAAGGCTCAGTTCCCCTCCGACGCTGAGCAATCGGCCAACCCGCGCTCGCGCAGTGCGGTGATGCGTGTTGCGGAGAAGTTGCGTTGAGCCGCTCCTTCGCCAAGCCGCTCCCGGCCGGCAGCACTGTGCTGCTGCTTCTCTTTATAGCCGTGTTGGTCTCGGCAATCGCCGTGGCCTATAGCGCGCACTGGAACCGCCAGTTGCTCAACTCGCTGTATGGCGAACTCAGCGTGCGCGACAAAGCGCAGGCCGAATGGGGTCGCCTGATTCTCGAACAAAGCACTTGGACCGCCCACAGCCGCATCGAAACCCTCGCCAGTGAACAGCTGAAAATGCGCATTCCTGAGCCAGCTGAAGTTCGGATGGTGGCGAAATGATGAAGCTCGAAGGCGCCCTCTATCCGTGGCGGTTCCGCGTGGTTCTGGGCCTGCTCGGAATCATGGTCGCGGCCATCTGCTGGCGCATCATCGATCTGCAAGTGCTCGACCACGCTTTCCTGCAAGGCCAGGGCGATGCCCGTAGCGTGCGTCACGTACCGATTCCTGCGCACCGTGGCCTGATTACCGACCGTAACGGCGAGCCGTTGGCCGTGAGTACACCGGTCACTACCCTGTGGGCCAACGGTAAAGAACTGCAAGCCGGCAAAGACCGCTGGCCAGCGTTGGCTGCCGCGCTGGGGCAAGAGCCAAAAGCCTTTGCCGCCCGGCTGGAGGACAACGCCGGGCGCGAATTTATGTACCTGGTGCGGGGCCTGACCCCGGAGCAGGGCCAGTCCGTGCTCGACCTCAAAGTGCCAGGCGTCTACTCCATCGAGGAGTTTCGTCGTTTCTACCCGGCCGGCGAAGTGACCGCGCACGTGGTGGGCTTTACCGACATCGACGACCACGGCCGCGAAGGCGTGGAGCTTGCGTTCGACCAATGGCTGTCGGGCGTACCCGGCAAGCGCGAAGTGTTGAAAGACCGTCGCGGTCGCCTGATCAAAGACGTGCAAGTGACCCGCAACGCCAAGGCTGGTAAGGCGCTGGCGCTGTCCATCGACCTGCGTCTGCAGTACCTGGCCCACCGCGAACTGCGCAATGTGGTTACCGAGTTCGGCGCCAAGGGTGCGAGCCTGGTAATGCTCGACGTGAAAACCGGCGAAGTGCTGGCCATGGTCAACCAGCCGACATACAACCCCAACAACCGCCGCAACCTGCAGCCGGCGATGATGCGCAACCGCGCGATGATCGACGTGTTTGAGCCAGGTTCCACCGTTAAGCCGTTCTCCATGAGTGCTGCGCTGGAAAGCGGGCGCTGGAAGCCGACCGATACGGTTGACGTGTACCCCGGCACCCTGCAGATCGGCAAATACACCATCCGCGACGTTTCCAAAAACGAAGGCGTGCTCGACCTCACCGGCATCCTCATCAAGTCCAGTAACGTCGGCATCAGCAAGATCGCTTTCGATATCGGCGCCGAGCCGATTTACAACGTCATGCAGCAAGTCGGCCTCGGTCAGGACACTGGCTTGGGCTTCCCCGGCGAGCGCGTCGGCAACCTGCCCAACCACCGCATCTGGCCGAAAGCTGAAACCGCGACCCTGGCCTACGGCTACGGCCTGTCGGTGACGGCCGTTCAACTCGCCCATGCCTATGCGGTGCTCGCCAACAATGGCCGCAGCATTCCCATGACCATGACCCGCGTCGATGGCCGTACTCAGGACGGCGTGCAGGTCATTCCGGAAGACACCGCGAAAACCATCCAGGGCATGCTCCAGCAAGTGGTCGAAGCGCCAAGTGGCGTGTTCCGCGCCAAGGTGCCGGCGTATCACGTGGGCGGCAAGTCGGGTACCGCGCGTAAAGCCACCGTCGGCACCAAGGGCTACACCCAGAACGCCTACCGCTCGCTGTTCGCCGGCTTCGCGCCGATCAGCAACCCGCGCATCGCCATGGTGGTAGTCGTGGACGAGCCAAGCACCGGCGCCTACTTCGGCGGCCTGATCTCGGCGCCGGTATTCGGCAAGGTCATGGCCGGCGCCCTGCGCCTGATGAACATTGCCCCAGACAACCTGACCCCGGCTGACGTTGCGCCCGCCGTGGCGCTCTCTATTCCTCGGGAGTTAGCGCGCTAATGCCAATGCCACTGAACCAATTGCTGCCACAAGCCGAGAGCTCGGTGCTGATCCGCGAACTGACGCTGGACAGCCGCAAAGTGCGCCCCGGCGACTTGTTCCTGGCCGTGCCCGGCGGTCAGCAAGATGGCCGCGTGCACATCAGCGATGCGATTGCCCGTGGCGCTGCCGCCGTTGCCTATGAAGCCGAAGGCGCGCCTGTTATCGACGCCCAGGGCGCAGAGCTGGTGGCGTTGAAGAATCTGGCCGGTCAGTTGTCCGCCATCGCCGGCCGCTTCTACGGCGAGCCGAGCCGTGGCCTGCACCTGGTCGGCGTTACCGGCACCAACGGCAAAACCAGCATCAGCCAATTGGTGGCCCAGGCCCTGGATCACTTCGGTGAGCGCTGCGGCATCGTCGGTACCCTGGGCACCGGTTTCCACAATGAACTGGAGCAAGGCCGCCACACCACGCCAGACCCCATCGGCGTGCAAGCGGTGTTGGCCAACCTGAAACAAGCCGGCGCTCGCGCAGTGGCTATGGAAGTGTCGTCGCACGGTCTGGACCAAGGCCGCGTCGCGGCACTGGCATTCGACGTGGCGGTGTTCACCAACCTGTCGCGCGACCATCTGGACTACCACGGTTCCATGCAGGCCTACGGCGAAGCCAAAGCCAAACTGTTCCGCTGGCCGAGCCTGCGTTGCCGCGTGCTGAATATTGATGACGAGTTTGGCCGCCAACTGGCCGCCGAGCACCACGACTCGCGCCTGATTACTTACAGCCTCGAAGACCGCAACGCCTACCTGTACTGCAGCGAAGCGCTGTTCGACGACCACGGCGTGCGCGCCAAGCTCGTCACGCCCAAAGGCGAGGGCAGCCTGCGTTCGTCGTTGCTGGGCCGCTTCAACCTGAGCAACCTGCTCGGCGTGGTCGGCGCGCTGCTGGGGCTGGATTACCCGCTGGACGAAATTCTGAAAGTGCTGCCGAAACTGGAAGGCCCGGCTGGCCGTATGCAGCGCCTGGGCGGCGGCACCCAGCCGCTGGTGGTGGTCGACTACGCCCACACGCCAGACGCGCTGGATAAAGTACTGACCGCCCTGCGCCCACACGCCACCGGCAAACTGCTGTGCCTGTTCGGCTGTGGCGGTGACCGTGATCGCGGCAAACGTCCGCTGATGGCCGAAGTGGTTGAGCGCCTTGCCGATGGCGTGATGGTGACCGACGACAACCCGCGCACCGAATCGCCCGAGCAGATTTTCGCCGACATCCGCGCCGGTCTCACCGCGCCGGAGAAAGCCCAGTTTGTATACGGTCGCGGCCAGGCCATCGCGCAACTGATCGCCAGTGCCGATGCCGCCGATGTGATCGTGCTGGCCGGAAAAGGCCACGAGGATTACCAGGAAATCAACGGCGAGCGCCAACCGTTCTCCGACCTGCACCAAGCCACCACGGCCCTGGCCGCCTGGGAGGCCGCTCATGCTTAAAGCCTTGCGGTTGAGCGAAGTGGTCAACGCCCTCAATGGTTGCTTGGTCGGCGCCGACGCCACGTTTAGCGCGGTGAGCACTGACAGCCGTGCGATCAAGCCGGGGCAGCTGTTTGTCGCCCTGACTGGCCCACGTTTCGACGGCCACAGCTATTTGCAGGAGGTCACGCAGAAAGGCGCGGTCGCTGCGCTGGTCGAGCGTGAAACCGTTGGCGTCAGCATTCCGCAATTGGTAGTAGCCGACACTCGCCACGCGCTGGGCCAACTCGCCGCGCTCAATCGTCAGGCCTACACCGGCCCCCTGGCTGCCATCACCGGCTCCAGCGGCAAAACGACGGTCAAGGAAATGCTCGCCAGCATTCTGCGCGCCGGCATCGACGGCGCCGTGCTGGCGACCCGTGGCAACCTGAATAACGACCTCGGTGTGCCGTTGACCCTGCTTGAGCTGGGCGCAGAACACAAAGGCGCCGTTATCGAACTGGGCGCCAATCGCGTCGGCGAAATCGCTTACACCGTGGCGTTGGCCAAGCCGCACGTAGCCGTGCTGAACAACGCCGGCACCGCCCACATCGGCGAGTTCGGCGGCGCCGACAAAATTGTCGAAGCCAAAGGCGAAATCATCGACGGCCTGAGCGCCAGCGGCACCGCTGTGCTCAACCTCGACGACAAAGCCTTTAGCATCTGGAAAGCCCGTGCCGGCGAGCGCAAGGTGCTGACCTTCGCCCTGAACAACAGCGCCGCCGACTTCTACGCCAGCGACCTCGGCCGCGATGCCCGTGGTTGCCCGTTCTTCACCCTGAATAGCGCGCAAGGCAGTGCCAAGGTGCAGATCAATCTGCTTGGCACCCATAACATCGCCAATGCGTTGGCGTCAGCTGCAGCCGCCGCTGCGCTTGGCCTGCCGTTGGTCAGTATCGTTGCCGGGCTGGAAAATGTGCAGCCGGTCAAAGGCCGCGCGGTAGCGCAGTTGGCGACTAATGGCGCGCGCGTGATCGACGACACCTACAACGCCAACCCGACTTCCATGTGTGCCGCCGTTGATATACTCGCGGCCTTTTCCGGCCGGACGGTTCTGGTTTTGGGCGATATCGGCGAGCTGGGCGAGTGGGCTGAACAAGGCCACCGCGATGTCGGCGCTTACGCCGCCGGGAAAGTCGATGCTCTTTATGCCGTCGGCCCGAACATGGCCCACGCCGTGGCCGCTTTCGGCGCCAATGGCCGGCACTTTGCCGATCAGGCCAGCCTGATCGCCGCCGTCAGTGCCGAGCCAGGCAACACCACCATTCTAATTAAAGGATCGCGCAGCGCAGCGATGGAAAACGTCGTTGCGGCTTTGTGCGGCACCCAGGGGAGTCATTAAATGCTGCTGCTGTTGGCCGAGTATCTGCAACAGTTCTACAAGGGCTTCGCGGTCTTTCAATACCTGACCCTGCGCGGGATTCTGGGTGTGTTGACCGCGTTGTCGCTGTCGCTGTGGCTGGGCCCCTGGATGATCCGCACCCTGCAGATTCGTCAAATCGGTCAGGCCGTGCGCAACGATGGTCCGCAATCGCACCTGTCCAAATCCGGTACGCCGACCATGGGTGGCGCGCTGATTCTGTCGGCCATCGCCATCAGCACCTTGCTCTGGGCTGATCTGACCAACCGCTACGTGTGGGTGGTGCTGATCGTGACCCTGCTGTTCGGCGGCATCGGCTGGGTGGACGACTACCGCAAAGTCATCGAGAAAAACTCGAAAGGCCTGCCGAGCCGCTGGAAGTATTTCTGGCAATCGGTGTTTGGCCTGGGCGCCGCCGTGTTCCTTTATATGACTGCGCCGAGCGCGGTTGAAACCACGCTGATCGTGCCGATGCTCAAAGACGTCAGCATCGCCCTCGGTGTGGGCTTCGTGGTGCTGACCTACTTCGTGATCGTCGGCTCTAGCAACGCAGTGAACCTGACTGACGGCCTCGACGGTCTGGCGATCATGCCCACCGTAATGGTCGGCGGCGCGCTGGGCATTTTTTGCTACCTGTCGGGCAACATCAAATTCGCTGACTACCTGCTGATTCCTTACGTACCGGGCGCGGGCGAGCTGATCGTGTTTTGTTCGGCGCTGGTGGGGGCGGGCCTGGGTTTCCTCTGGTTCAACACCTACCCGGCCCAAGTATTCATGGGCGACGTCGGCGCGCTGGCGCTCGGCGCTGCGCTGGGCACCATCGCCGTGATCGTGCGCCAGGAAATCGTGCTGTTCATCATGGGCGGCGTGTTCGTGATGGAAACCCTGTCGGTGGTGATTCAGGTGGCTTCGTTCAAGCTCACCGGCAAGCGCGTGTTCCGCATGGCGCCGATCCATCACCACTTTGAACTCAAAGGCTGGCCTGAGCCGCGCGTGATCGTGCGCTTCTGGATCATCACCGTAATTCTGGTGCTGGTCGGCCTCGCCACTCTGAAACTGCGTTAAGGACAAGGAACCCAATGAGCCTCATCGCTACTGACCACTTCCGCATCGTTGTCGGCCTCGGCAAGAGCGGCATGTCCCTGGTGCGCTTCCTCGCGCGCCAGGGCATCCGCTTTGCCGTGGCTGACACCCGTGCGAACCCACCGGAGCTGGCCGCCATCCGCGCCCAGTACCCGGAGGTGGAAGTGCGTTGTGGCGAACTGGACGTTGAATTCCTCTGCCGCGCCGACGAGCTGTACGTGAGCCCAGGTCTGGCCTTGGCCACTCCAGCGCTGCAAGCAGCCGCCGCCCGTGGCGTAAAACTGCTGGGCGACATCGAGTTGTTCGCCCGCCACGCCAAGGCGCCGATTGTGGCGATCACCGGTTCCAACGCGAAAAGCACCGTCACCACCTTGGTAGGCGAGATGGCCGTGGCGGCCGGCAAGCGTGTGGCGGTCGGCGGCAATCTCGGCACGCCGGCGCTGGATCTGCTCAGCGATGACGTCGAGTTGTACGTGGTCGAACTGTCGAGTTTCCAACTGGAAACCACTGACCAGCTAAATGCTGAAGTCGCCACCGTGCTGAACATCAGCGAAGACCACATGGACCGCTACAGTGGCCTGCCGGCGTATCACCTGGCCAAGCACCGGATCTTCCGTGGCGCGCGGCAAGTGGTGGTCAACCGTCAGGACGGTTTGTCCCGTCCGTTGATTGGCGAAAACACGCCGTGCTGGACCTTTGGCTTGAACAAGCCCGACTTCAAAGGCTTCGGTCTGGTGGAAGAGCAGGGCGAGAAGCACCTGGCCTTCCAGTTTGAAACCCTGATGCCGGCGCGCGAATTGAAAGTGCGCGGCGCTCACAACCAAGCCAACGCCCTGGCGGCGCTGGCCCTGGGCCATGCCGCGGGCCTGCCGTTCGAGCCGATGCTGCAAGCGCTGCGCGAATTCACTGGCCTGGCGCACCGTTGCCAGTGGCTGCGTGAGCGGGACGGCGTGAGCTATTACGACGACTCGAAAGCCACTAACGTGGGCGCCGCGCTGGCGGCCATCGAAGGGTTGGGTGCGGACATCGCCGGCAAGCTGGTGCTGGTCGCCGGCGGTGATGGCAAAGGCGCGGATTTCTCCGCCCTGCGTGCGCCGGTCGCCGCCCATTGCCGCGCTGTGATTCTGCTGGGCCGCGACGCGCCGCTGTTGGCCGACGTGCTGGCTGATACCGGCGTGCCGCTGATTCGTGTCAGCACGCTGGATGAGTCGGTCACCAAGGCCGCCGAGCTGGCCCAGAGCGGTGATGCCGTGCTGCTCTCGCCGGCGTGCGCAAGCCTGGACATGTTCAAGAATTTCGAAGAACGCGGGCGCCTGTTCGCCCAGGCAGTCGGGGGGCTCAACTGATGCTCGCTCGCTTGCTCAGCATTCTTCGCCCGTACCCGTCGCCGCTGTTCAGCCGTCGCGGTATTGACCTCGACTTCCCGCTGCTGGCCGGTTGCTTCGCGCTGCTGGGACTTGGCCTGGTGATGATTACCTCGGCCTCCACCGAAGTGGCCGCCGTGCAGACCGGCAACCCGTTCTATCACATGATCCGCCACGTCATTTACATGGCCATCGGCCTCGGCGCTGCCGGACTGATGCTGGTGATTCCGATGTCCACCTGGCAGCGCATGGGCGGCACCCTGCTGGTGGTGGCGTTCGGGTTGCTGGTGCTGGTGTTGGTGCCAGGCATTGGCCGCGAAGTGAACGGTTCGATGCGCTGGATCGGCTTCGGCGCATTCAACGTGCAGCCTTCGGAAATCGCCAAAGTGTTCGCGGTTATCTACCTCGCCGGCTATCTGGTGCGCCGCCAGGAAGAAGTGCGTGAAAGCTGGATGGGCTTTTTCAAGCCTTTCATCGTGCTGTTGCCCATGGCTGGCTTGCTGCTGATGGAACCGGACTTCGGCGCCACCGTTGTGTTGATGGGCGCTGCCGCCGCCATGCTGTTCCTCGGCGGCGTCGGCCTGTTCCGTTTCTCGCTGATGGTCGCCTTGGCAGTCGGCGCGGTGTTTGTGCTGGTGCAGGCGCAGCCGTATCGCATGGCGCGTCTGGTGACCTTCACCGACCCATGGGCCGACCAGTTCGGCTCGGGCTATCAATTGACTCAGGCGCTAATCGCCTTCGGCCGTGGCCAATGGCTGGGCGTCGGCCTGGGCAACAGCGTGCAGAAGCAGTTCTACCTGCCGGAAGCACACACCGACTTCGTGTACTCCGTACTGGCCGAAGAACTTGGCTTGTTCGGTTCGCTGGCCACCGTGGCGCTGTTTGTGTTCGTCAGCGTGCGCGCCTTGTACATCGGCCTTTGGGCTGAAAAGGCCAAGCAGTTCTTCTCCGCCTACGTGGCCTTCGGCCTGGCCTTCCTGTGGATCGGCCAGTTCCTGATCAACATCGGCGTGAACGTCGGCCTGCTGCCAACCAAAGGGCTGACCCTGCCGTTCCTCAGCTACGGCGGCAGCTCGTTGGTGATTTGCTGCGCCTGCCTGGGGTTGCTGCTGCGTATCGAGTGGGAGCGCCGCACCATTCTTGGCAGCGAAGACGTCGATTTCGTCGAGAGCGATTTCGCCGAAGAACCGGCTGCCAGCAAAGCGTCCAAGGAGGTGGTGCATGGCCGCTAATGTTCTGATCATGGCCGGCGGCACCGGCGGCCACGTGTTCCCGGCGCTGGCCTGTGCTCGCGAGTTTCAGGCGCGCGGTTACACCGTGCACTGGCTCGGCACGCCGCGCGGCATTGAAAACCAACTGGTGCCGGAAGCCGGTCTGGACCTGCACCTGATCAACGTCGCCGGCCTGCGTGGCAAAGGCTTCGTCAACCTGCTCAAGGCGCCGTTCAGCTTGCTGCGCTCGCTGTTTCAGGCGCGCCGCATCGTGCGCAAATTGAAACCGGTGTGCGTGTTGGGCATGGGTGGTTATGTCACCGGCCCAGGTGGCCTGGCGGCGAAAATGGCCGGCGTGCCGCTGATTATTCACGAACAGAACGCCGTGGCCGGCACCGCCAATCGCAGCCTGGTGCGTTTCGCCACGCGCGTGTGCGAAGCCTTCCCGAATACCTTCAGACAGTCGGCCAAGCGCCGCACCACCGGCAATCCGGTGCGTGAAGAGCTGTTCCTGGAAACACCACGCGACACGCTGCAAGGCCGTCGTCCGCGTTTGCTGATTCTGGGCGGCAGCCTGGGCGCCGAGCCGTTGAACAAATTGCTGCCGGAAGCCTTGCGCGAAGTGGCGGTCGAGATCCGTCCGGAAGTGGTGCACCAATCCGGCAAGAATCACGATGAAATCACCAAGGACCGTTACGACGCGGCCGGTGTCCAAGCGCACGTCGCGCCTTTCATTAAAGACATGGCCGGCGCGTATGCCTGGGCCGACCTGGTGGTGTGCCGCGCAGGCGCGCTGACCATCAGTGAACTGGCTGCTGCCGGTCTGCCGTCGATGCTGGTGCCGTTGCCGCACGCCATCGACGACCACCAGACTCGCAACGCCGATTATCTGGCTCGTGAAGGCGCTGCCTTCCTGCTGCCACAAGCGACTACTGGCGCCGCCGAATTGGCGGAGCGCCTGACCGAGGTTTTGATGCATCCCGAACGCCTTATCTACATGGCCAGCACCGCGCGCCGCCTGTCCAAGCCCGACGCGACCCGCACCGTCGTCGACATCTGCCTGGAGGTGGCCCGTGGTTGAGAGCCAGAAAGCGTTTCCGCAGCCAGAAATGCGCCGTATCCGCCGCATCCACTTCGTCGGCATCGGCGGCGCGGGCATGTGCGGTATTGCCGAAGTGTTGCTGAACCTGGGCTACGACGTGTCCGGTTCCGACATCAAGGGCTCGGCCGTTACCGAGCGCCTGCAGAACTTTGGCGCCCAGGTGTTTATCGGCCACCGCGCCGAGAACGCTCAGCACGCCGACGTGCTGGTGGTGTCCAGCGCCATCAACACCGCGAACCCGGAAGTGGCCAACGCCCTTGAGCGCCGCATTCCCATCGTGCCGCGCGCCGAAATGCTCGCCGAGCTGATGCGCTATCGCCACGGCATTGCCGTTGCCGGCACCCATGGCAAAACCACGACCACCAGCTTGATTGCTTCGGTGTTTGCTGCCGCAGGCCTGGACCCGACGTTTGTAATCGGCGGCCGCCTGAATGCTGCCGGCACCAACGCCCAGCTCGGCACTAGCCGCTACCTGGTCGCCGAAGCGGACGAAAGCGACGCCAGCTTCCTGCACCTGCAACCGATGGTGGCCGTGGTCACCAATATCGACATGGACCACATGAGCACCTACGAAGGCGACTTCAACAAGTTGAAGAAAACCTTCGTCGAGTTCCTCCACAACCTGCCGTTCTACGGGCTGGCGGTGGTGTGCGTGGACGACCCGGTGGTGCGCGAAATTCTGCCCCAGGTTAAACGCCCGACCATGACCTATGGCCTGAGCGAAGACGCCGATGTGCGCGCCATCAATCTGCGTCAGAACGGCATGCAAACCTACTTCACCGTGCTGCGCGCTGGCCGTGAGCCGTTGGATGTGTCGGTGAACATGCCGGGCAACCACAACGTATTGAACGCGCTGGCGACCATCGCCATCGCCACCGACGAAGGCCTCTCAGACGAGGCCATCGTTCACGGCCTGTCGAAATTCCAGGGCGTGGGTCGCCGCTTTCAGGTGTACGGCGAGCTGCCCGTCGATGGCGGCAGCGTGATGCTGGTCGACGATTACGGCCACCACCCGCGTGAAGTGGCGGCGGTGATCAAGGCCGTACGCGGTGGCTGGCCGGAGCGTCGCCTGGTGATGGTGTACCAACCGCACCGCTACAGCCGCACCCGCGATCTGTACGACGACTTCGTGCAGGTGCTGGCCGACTCGAACGTATTGCTGCTGATGGAAGTGTACCCAGCGGGCGAGGAGCCGATTCCTGGCGCCGATAGCCGTCAGCTGTGCCACAGCATTCGTCAGCGCGGCCAGTTGGATCCTATCTATATCGAGCGCGGCACTGAGCTGGCGCCGATTGTTAAACCGTTGCTGCGCGCTGGCGACATCCTCCTGTGCCAAGGCGCCGGGGATATCGGTGGCCTGGCGCCGCAGTTGTTGCAGAGCCCGTTGTTTGCCGGCGCCGTTGTCGCCGGTGGGAGTAAGAAATGAGTGGCCTGTTAGATCGCAACCTGACCCCGGACGCGTTCGGCCGTGTGGCCGTGCTGTTCGGTGGCAAGAGCGCTGAGCGACCGGTGTCGCTGAAGTCCGGCGCTGCCGTACTGGAAGCGCTGCAAGCGGCGGGTGTCGACGCCTTCGGTATCGATGTGGGCGACGACTTCTTGCAGCGTCTGGTCAGCGAAAAAATCGATCGCGCCTTTATTGTGCTGCACGGTCGTGGCGGCGAAGACGGCAGCATGCAGGGCCTGTTGGAGTGCGTCGGCATTCCGTACACCGGCAGCCGCGTGCTCGCCTCGGCGCTCGCGATGGACAAGCTGCGCACTAAACAAGTGTGGCAGAGCCTCGGTTTGTCTACCCCGCGCCACGCGGTGTTGGCCAACGTCGATGACTGCCGGTCGGCAGCCATGGAACTGGGGTTCCCCCTCATCGTCAAACCGGCGCATGAAGGTTCCAGTATCGGTATGGCCAAAGTGAGCAGCGTCGACGAGTTGATCAGCGCCTGGCGCGATGCCAGCGGCTACGACTCGCAGGTGTTGGTTGAACAATGGATCAGCGGTCCGGAATTCACCGTCGCCGTATTGCGCGGCGAAGTGCTGCCACCGATTGGCCTGGGCACCCCGCACAGCTTCTACGACTACGACGCCAAGTACCTGGCCAATGACACCCAGTACCGCATTCCATGTGGGCTGGACGCCGCCAAAGAACAGGAACTCAAAGACCTCACCGCCCGCGCCTGCGATGCCGTTGGCATTCAGGGCTGGGCGCGTGCGGATGTGATGCAGGACAAAGACGGCAAATTCTGGCTGCTGGAAGTCAACACCGTTCCCGGTATGACCGACCACAGCCTGGTGCCAATGGCCGCTCGCGCAGCAGGGCTGGATTTCCAGCAGCTGGTCGTGGCGATTCTTTCCGACAGCGTTGAGGCACGAGGTTAAGACCATGCACGGCGCAACCCTCCGTCATCAGCAACCTGTTCCCGGCCGTGGCGCTTTGCCCCGCAAGCCGGCGCAGCGGGGTGCCAGTCGGATGGTGGCCAAGGAGCCGTTGTCGGTTCGCGTACCGAAGCCCAGCTTCTCGGCGATCAAGCGTGTGCTCTGGCCGGTGATGTTGCTGGTGTTGGGCTTTGGCACCTACGAAGCGGCGCAGCGGTTGCTGCCTTACGCCGACCGCCCGATTGCCAAGATCAGCGTGCAGGGCGAGCTCAGCTACATCAGCCAGCAAGCGGTGCAGCAACGTATCGCGCCGTTTGTGGCAGCGAGCTTCTTCACCGTCGACCTGGCCGGCATGCGCGCCGAACTGGAACAGATGCCGTGGATTGCCCACGCCGAAGTGCGCCGCGTTTGGCCCGACACCGTGAGCATTTCGCTGGAAGAACAACTGCCGGTGGCCCGTTGGGGCGACGAGGCGTTGCTGAACAATCAGGGTCAGGCGTTCACCCCGCGTGAACTGGCCAATTACGAAAACCTGCCGCAACTGGTCGGCCCGCAGCGCGCCCAGGAAGACGTGATGCAGCGCTACCAGATGCTCAGCCAGATGCTGCGCCCGCTAGGGTTTTCGGTGGCGCGTCTGGAACTGCGTGAACGCGGCAGCTGGTTTATCACCACCGGGGTGAATAACACCGGACAAAGCATTGAGTTGTTGTTAGGTCGGGATCACTTGGTCGAGAAAATGCGCCGCTTCGTGTCCATCTACGACAAGAGTTTGAAAGACCAGATCGCCAATATTTCGCGCATCGACCTGCGTTACTCCAACGGCCTGGCCGTTGCGTGGCGTGAACCGATTGCGCCGGCGACGGACAAAACCGTCGCGCAGAAGTGAATTAGGAGAAGGCAGCAACATGGCAAACGTGCAGAGCGGCAAGATGATCGTCGGCCTCGATATCGGCACCTCCAAGGTGGTGGCGCTGGTAGGCGAAGTCACGGCTGATGGCCAGCTGGAAATCGTCGGGATCGGCACGCACCCATCGCGCGGCTTGAAAAAGGGCGTGGTGGTGAATATCGAATCCACCGTGCAATCGATTCAGCGCGCCATCGAAGAAGCGCAAATGATGGCCGGCTGCCGTATCCACTCGGCATTCGTCGGCGTGGCGGGCAACCACATCCGCAGCCTGAACTCCCACGGCATCGTCGCCATTCGCGACCGCGAAGTGAGCCAGGCCGACCTTGAGCGTGTACTTGATGCCGCACAGGCCGTGGCCATTCCGGCTGACCAGCGCGTGCTGCACACCTTGCCGCAGGATTACGTGATCGATAACCAGGAAGGCGTTCGTGAGCCGCTGGGCATGTCGGGCGTGCGCCTGGAAGCCAAAGTGCACGTGGTGACCTGCGCGGTGAACGCGGCACAGAACATCGAAAAGTGCGTGCGTCGCTGCGGCCTGGAAGTAGACGACATTATTCTTGAGCAGTTGGCTTCGGCCTACGCCGTGCTGACCGACGACGAGAAAGAATTAGGCGTGTGCCTGGTGGACATCGGCGGTGGCACCACCGATATCGCCATCTTCACCGAAGGCGCAATTCGCCACACGGCCGTGATCCCAATTGCGGGTGATCAGGTCACCAACGACATCGCCATGGCCCTGCGTACACCGACGCAGTACGCCGAAGAAATCAAGATTCGCTACGCCTGCGCCTTGGCCAAACTGGCCGGCGCTGGCGAAACCATCAAAGTACCGAGCGTGGGTGATCGTCCGCCGCGTGATTTGTCGCGACAGTCGCTGGCCGAAGTGGTCGAACCGCGTTACGACGAACTGTTCACCCTGGTTCAGGCTGAACTGCGCCGCAGCGGTTACGAAGACCTGATTCCAGCCGGCATCGTGCTGACCGGCGGCACCTCGAAGATGGAAGGCGCGGTCGAACTGGCCGAAGAAATTTTCCACATGCCGGTTCGCCTGGGCATGCCGCAAGGCATCAAGGGCCTGGGCGACGTGGTGCACAACCCGATTTATTCGACCGGCGTGGGCTTGCTCATGTACGGGCTGCAAAAGCAGAACGACGGCATCTCGCTGTCCGGTGGCAGCAGCTACAACGACGAACCAAAGACACCTGTACTGGAGCGGCTGAAACGCTGGGTCCAGGGCAATTTTTGATGTTAAACCGCGTGTGCTGTAGGCGTTACAACTAGAAAAGCAAAGGAGAGGGGACCATGTTCGAGCTCGTAGACAATATCCCGCAAAGCGCTGTTATCAAGGTAATCGGCGTAGGTGGTGGCGGCGGCAACGCTGTTAACCACATGGCGAAAAACAACATCGAAGGCGTTGAGTTCATCTGCGCCAACACTGACGCTCAGGCATTGAAAAATGTCGGCGCGCGTACCGTGCTGCAACTCGGTACCGGTGTGACCAAGGGCCTGGGCGCTGGCGCCAACCCGGAAGTCGGCCGTCAGGCTGCAATGGAAGACCGCGAGCGTATCGCCGAAGTGCTGCAAGGCACCGACATGGTCTTCATCACCACTGGCATGGGCGGCGGTACCGGTACCGGTGCGGCACCGATCATTGCTGAAGTGGCTAAAGAGATGGGCATTCTCACCGTTGCGGTGGTGACCCGTCCGTTCCCGTTCGAAGGTCGCAAGCGCATGCTGATCGCCGAAGAGGGCATTCGTGCTCTGCAGGCCAGCGTCGACTCGCTGATCACCATTCCGAACGAAAAATTGCTGACCATCCTCGGTAAAGACGCGAGCCTGCTGTCGGCTTTCGCCAAGGCTGACGATGTATTGGCCGGTGCCGTTCGCGGTATCTCCGACATCATCAAGCGTCCGGGCATGATCAACGTCGACTTTGCCGACGTGAAAACCGTGATGAGCGAAATGGGCATGGCGATGATGGGCACTGGCTGCGCCAGCGGTCCAAACCGTGCACGTGAAGCCACCGAAGCGGCCATCCGCAACCCGTTGCTCGAAGACGTGAACCTGCAAGGCGCGCGCGGCATTCTGGTGAACATCACCGCCGGTCCTGACCTGTCTCTGGGTGAGTACTCCGACGTGGGTAACATCATCGAGCAGTTCGCTTCCGAGCACGCCACCGTTAAGGTCGGCACCGTAATCGACCCGGACATGCGCGACGAATTGCACGTGACTGTTGTGGCCACCGGCCTGGGCGCGAAAATCGAGAAGCCGGTCAAGGTTATCGACAACACCGTGCAAGCTGCTGCCGTTCCATCGGCCGCCGCACCGCGCAACGAGCAGCCTTCGGTTAACTACCGCGACCTGGATCGTCCAACCGTAATGCGCAACCAAGCCCACGCTGGCGCGGCTGCTGCAGCCAAGTTGAACGCTCAGGACGACCTGGATTACCTGGATATTCCAGCGTTCCTGCGTCGTCAGGCTGATTGATGAAATTTATCAGGAGTATTGGGGTGATTGGTGTTCAGCACGGGTCGGGTCTGGTATTATCCCCGGCCATTGTTGAAAACAATTCGCAACTAGTGTTATAGCGGCCAAGCCATGATCAGACAACGCACCCTGAAGAACATCATTCGCGCCACTGGCGTCGGCCTGCATTCCGGGGAAAAGGTTTACCTGACCCTCAAGCCGGCACCGGTCGATACCGGTATCGTGTTTCGCCGTACCGACTTGGACCCCGTCGTGGAAATTCGCGCCCGGGCCGAGAATGTCGGTGAAACCACCATGTCGACCACGTTGGTCAATGGTGATGTGAAAGTGGACACCGTGGAGCACCTGCTTTCGGCCATGGCTGGCCTGGGCATCGATAACGCCTACGTCGAGCTCTCCGCGTCCGAAGTGCCGATCATGGATGGCAGTGCTGGTCCCTTCGTATTCCTGATTCAATCCGCAGGCCTGCAAGAGCAGGAATCGGCGAAGAAATTCATCCGCATCACCCGCGAAGTAACGGTTACAGAGGGCGACAAGCGCGCCACCTTCGTTCCTTTCGATGGTTTCAAGGTGAGTTTCGAGATCGACTTCGATCACCCGGTTTTCCGCAATCGCACCCAAAGCGCGAGCGTGGACTTCTCTAGCACCTCCTTCGTAAAAGAAGTGAGCCGTGCGCGCACCTTCGGCTTTATGAGTGATATCGAGTTCCTGCGTTCGCAGAACCTGGCACTCGGCGGCAGCGTAGAAAACGCCATCGTGGTTGACGAGTTTCGCGTACTGAACGAAGACGGCCTGCGTTACGAGGACGAATTCGTTAAGCACAAAATCCTCGACGCCATCGGCGACCTCTACCTGCTGGGTAACAGCCTGATTGGCGAGTTCCGCGGCTTCAAGTCGGGACATGCGCTGAACAACCGTCTGTTGCGCACCTTGATTGAGCAACGTGACGCTTGGGAAGTGGTGACTTTCGACGACGTGAAGAGCGCGCCGATTTCGTACATGCGACCAGTTGCGGCTGGTTGAGTAAACCCTCCTTAGTTTTTGCTGTTTTTAAAGCCACCTTCGGGTGGCTTTTTTTATGGGCGTCTGAAAAGGCCAGGGTGCTCCGAAGACCCTAGGAGCCAGCTTGCTGGCGAACCCTGCAAACGTACTAGCTGGGGCATAGACCGCTTCGCGACCAAGGTCGCTCCTACAGGGTTAGCCGCCGAAAGTGACGTCAGCCCTTGCCATGCCGCGCGAGTCGTTCCAAGGCCGCACGCAACCCCGGATCGCTAATCCCTTCCGCCACTTCCTGAATGCCTTCCGCCGTTTCCGTGGAAAGCTGCATGGTGTGACCGCGAAGCTTTGCGACGCCCACGCGCGGCTGCACTTTGAAGAGAATACGGTTGAGGTTGCTGAACGGTTCCAGCGCTTGCAGTTGGCGTTCCAGGCGGCGCTGTTGGTAGCGCAGGCGGGTGGCCCAATGACCATCGGTGACGATCAATAACAGACAACCTTCGCGCCACGAGGCGACGTGACAGTGTTCGCGCGCAGCGGGTTGTAATTGGCTTTCCACCAGGCGCTGCAGATGATCCAGGCGGTGCGCCTGATTGATCAGCGCCTGCAAAGGTTTGGCGTCGCGCAGGAGCGCGGTGTGACCTTTTGCGGGTAGGGGACGAAATGCCATGGCGAAGTGCCTGAAATAACCGGGGGCCAATGGTAGCAGAGCGACGATTTGTCAGCAGAACCATAGGGGTTGATTGGCGGGCGTTTGCCCCCATATAAGGGCTTCGAGGAAAGCAATGGTGCCGCTTACCGATTCGTCACACTCGTTGTGCAAGCGGACCGTATAGTCATTTCCGCAAGCTGCCGAGCGTGCTGGCACCGTGCAACAACGCTACTTTCCTCGCTAACGATTCCGGGTAGAATGCCCGCTTCGCAAGCAGCCATGAAGGCTGCGCGGGCGACTCACGGGGCCGCCCTCCATCCCTATGTGTGGAAGATCCTGCCGATATGTTTGCGCCTTTGTTAAAGAAACTCTTTGGAAGCAAGAACGAGCGCGAAGTTAAGCGCATGCAAAAGACGGTGGTAGCCGTCAATTCGTTCGAAGAGCAAATGCTGGCTCTGTCCGACGAGCAACTGCGCGGCAAAACCGAAGAGTTCAAGGCCCGTCTGGCCAAAGGCGAAACCCTCGACCAACTGTTGCCGGAAGCCTTCGCTGTAGCCCGTGAAGCGGGCAAACGCGTAATGGGCATGCGTCACTTCGACGTGCAGCTCATTGGTGGCGCCACCTTGCACGAAGGCAAGATCGCCGAGATGCGTACCGGTGAAGGTAAAACCCTCGTGGGTACCTTGGCTGTGTACCTCAATGCGTTGTCCGGCAAAGGCGTGCACGTGGTCACCGTGAACGACTACCTGGCTCGTCGCGACGCCAACTGGATGCGTCCGCTTTATGAGTTCCTCGGTCTGTCGGTCGGCATCGTCAGCCCGTTCCAGCCGCCGGAAGAAAAGCGTGCTGCTTACGCCGCCGACATCACCTACGGCACCAACAACGAATTCGGCTTTGATTACCTGCGCGACAACATGGCGTTCAGCGTGGAAGAGAAATTCCAGCGCGAACTCAACTTTGCCGTAATCGACGAAGTCGACTCGATCCTCATCGACGAAGCCCGTACCCCGCTCATCATTTCGGGCCAAGCCGAAGACAGCTCCAAGCTGTACATGCAGATCAACCTGCTGATTCCACGCCTCAAGCAACATATCGAAGAAGTGGAAGGCGTCGTTACCCAGGAAGGCCACTTCACCGTTGACGAGAAGACTCGTCAGGTCGAGCTCAACGAAGCCGGTCACCAGTTCATCGAAGACATGCTCACCCACGCCGGCCTGCTGGCTGAGGGCGAGAGCCTGTACTCGGCGCACAACCTGGGTCTGCTGACCCACGTGTACGCCGGCCTGCGCGCCCATAAGCTGTTCCATCGCAACGTCGAATACATCGTGCAGAACGATCAGGTGTTGCTGGTCGACGAACACACCGGTCGTACCATGCCGGGTCGTCGTTTATCCGAGGGCTTGCACCAGGCCATCGAAGCGAAGGAAGGCTTGCCGATTCAGGCTGAGAGCCAGACCCTGGCCTCGACCACGTTCCAGAACTACTTCCGTCTCTACAACAAGCTGTCCGGCATGACCGGTACGGCTGACACCGAAGCGTTCGAGTTCCATCAGATCTACGGTCTGCCGGTGGTTGTGATTCCGCCGAACAAACCGTTGGCACGTAAGGATTACAACGACCTGGTCTACCTGACCCAGGAAGAAAAGTACGCCGCTATCGTTGCCGACATCAAAGAAAGCCAGGCCGTGGGCCGCCCGATTCTGGTGGGTACCGCGTCCATCGACAGCTCGGAATACGTGTCCCAGCTGCTGACCAAAGAAGGCATCGAGCACAAAGTGCTCAACGCCAAGTTCCACGAAAAAGAAGCCGAAATCATTGCTCAGGCTGGTCGCCCCGGCGCGCTGACCATCGCCACCAACATGGCCGGTCGTGGTACCGACATTCTGTTGGGCGGTAACTGGGAAGTTGAAGTCGCTGCCCTGGAAAACCCGACCGAAGAGCAGATCGCGCAAATCAAGGCCGACTGGCACAAGCGTCACCAACTGGTGATCGAGTCCGGTGGTCTGCACGTAATCGCTTCCGAGCGTCACGAATCGCGCCGTATCGACAACCAGTTGCGCGGCCGTTCGGGCCGTCAGGGTGACCCGGGTTCCAGCCGTTTCTACCTGTCGCTGGAAGACAACCTGATGCGCATCTTCGCCTCTGATCGGGTGAAGAATTTCATGAAGGCGCTGGGCATGCAGTCCGGCGAAGCCATCGAACACCGCATGGTCAGCAATGCCATCGAGAAGGCTCAGCGCAAGGTTGAAGGCCGCAACTTCGACATGCGTAAGCAACTGCTCGAGTTCGACGACGTAGCCAACGAGCAGCGCAAAGTGATCTACCACATGCGCAACAGCTTGCTGGCTGCCAGCGATGTGGGCGACACCATCGCCGAGTTCCGTCAGGAGGTGTTGGATAGCACCATCAACTCGCACATCCCGCCGCAATCGCTGCCAGAGCAGTGGGACATCGCCGGCTTAGAAGCGGCGCTGCTCAACGATTTCAGCATCAAGTTGCCGATTCAGCAGTGGCTCGACGAAGACGCTCAGCTTTACGAAGAGCCGCTGCGCGCGAAAATTCTGGAAGCGCTGTTGGCTGCTTACAACGAGAAAGAAGACCAAGCCAGTGCCGAAGCGCTGCGCACCTTCGAGAAGCAGATTCTGCTGCGCGTGTTGGACGATCTGTGGAAAGACCACCTGTCCACCATGGACCACCTGCGTCACGGTATTCACCTGCGCGGTTACGCCCAGAAGAACCCGAAGCAGGAATACAAGCGCGAGTCCTTCACGCTGTTCCAGGAACTGTTGGATTCGATCAAGCGCGACACCATTCGCGTGCTGTCCCACGTTCAGGTTCGTCGCGAAGACCCGGTCGAGGAAGAGGCGCGTCTGCGCCAGGAAGCCGAGGCGCTGGCCGCCCGTATGCAGTTCGAACACGCCGAAGCATCGGCGCTGGACGAGCCCGAGCTGGAGCCAGTGGGCGAGGTTGCAGTGCCGACGTATTCGCCGGCGCGTAATGATCAGAAGATTGGTCGTAACGAGCTGTGCTACTGCGGCAGTGGCAAGAAGTACAAACACTGCCACGGCCAAATTTCTTAGGCGGCCGATCTCCTGGTCGTCGGCCATACTGCGTTGAAACCGCGCTTTAAATGCTCACGTACTACAGTACGCTGCGCTTTAAACCGCGGTTTCGCCTTGTCTGGCCTTAGCCCAGTAGATCTCGAATGCGACGTCGGAAGCCGTGTTTGCTCTAATATTTCCACGCCGTGACCGGTTTACCGTTCGCGGCGTTTTTGCCTGAATCGATGCTGCGCCGTGGTGGCGTGGTTTAACGTTTTTCTGCCAAGGAGCTCGCCCCATGCCTGTTGGTCTCGGTCCTCTGCCTACGCTGCATCCGGTTGCCGGTTTTGAATTGGGTATTTCGTCTGCCGGTATCAAGCGCGAGGGTCGCAAGGATGTGGTGGTGATGCGCTGTGCCGAAGGCTCCAGCGTGGCGGGCGTGTTTACGCTGAATGCGTTTTGCGCGGCGCCGGTGATTCTGGCGAAGAAGAATGTGGTCGGCCCGGTTCGTTATCTGCTGACCAACACCGGCAACGCCAACGCCGGCACTGGCGAGCCGGGACTGCAAGCCGCTGCTCGCACCTGCGCGAAGTTGGCCGAGCTGACCGGAGTGCCGGAAACCGCAGTGCTGCCGTTTTCCACTGGCGTGATCGGCGAGCCGCTGCCGGTCGAGAAAATTGAAGGCGCGCTGGCCGCTGCCCTGGCTGATCTTTCAGTCGATAACTGGGCCGCTGCGGCTGCCGGCATTATGACCACCGACACCCAGCCCAAAGGCGCCAGCCGCCAGTTTGTGCATGACGGCGTCACCGTGACCGTCACCGGCATCAGCAAAGGCGCCGGCATGATCAAACCGAACATGGCGACCATGCTCGGCTACATCGCCACCGACGCCAAAGTCTCCCAGGGTCTGCTGCAAGACCTGCTGCGCGACGCCGCCAACAAGTCTTTCAACCGTATCACCATCGACGGCGACACCTCGACCAACGACTGCTGCATCCTCGTGGCGACCGGTCAGGCGGCATTGCCTGAGGTCACGCAAGCCAGCGGCGCCTTGTTCGCCGAGCTCAAGCAAGCGGTGCTGGATGTGTCGATGGAATTGGCGCAGGCCATCGTCCGTGACGGCGAAGGCGCCACCAAGTTTGTCACCGTGCAAGCCAATGGCGGCGCGACCCACCAGGAATGCCTGGACGTTGCCTACGCCGTTGCGCATTCACCGCTGATCAAAACCGCCTTGTTCGCCTCTGACCCGAACTGGGGCCGGATCCTGGCCGCCGTTGGCCGCGCCGGTGTCGCGCAACTGGACGTCAGCAAAATCGACGTGTTCCTTGGCGACGTCTGCATCGCCAGTCGTGGCTGCCGCGCGGCCAGCTACACCGAAGAGCAGGGCGCTGCGGTGATGGCCCAGGAAGAAATCGGCATTCGTATCGAGCTTGGCCGCGGTACATGCAGTGAAACGATCTGGACCACCGACCTGTCCCACGAATACGTGCGCATCAACGCCGAATACCGCTCCTGATCGCACCAGGCCGCCGCGTTCAGCGGCGGCCATTCCTGCGGCTTATCCGCACATGAACAATCGGAATTTGCCCTCGGCCGACGCGCTGCCTATTGTCGCAGTTCGATAAATGGACGCTTAAACGGGTGACTCAAATGGCTTTGAATCTGGTAATCGGCGACAAGACTTACTCGTCCTGGTCGTTGCGCGCGGCCCTGGCGCTGGAGCTTAGCGGCGCGCCTTACACTGAGCAGATGGTTCGCCTGAATCAGCCCGACAGCCGCGAGCGCATTCTTGAACATTCGCCCACCGGCAAAGTGCCGTTGCTGAAAACTGACGAGGGTTCCATCTGGGATTCCCTGGCCATCAGCGAATACCTCGCCGAAACCTACCCTGAAGCGCATCTGTGGCCGCGCGGCGCGTTTGCCCGTGCGATCGCCCGCAGCGTCTGCGCGGAGATGCATAGCGGCTTTGTGCCACTGCGTGTGGCCATGCCCATGGATCTGTCGCGCGACGAAGCGTTGCCCAGTGTGCCGGCCGACGTGCTCGCCGACATCGAACGTATCAGCGCCATCTGGGCGCATTGCCGCAGCGAGTTCGGGCAGGACGGGCCGTTTCTGTTTGGTCGCGTCAGCCTCGCCGATGCGTTTTTCGCCCCGGTGGCCGTGCGTTTTCGCGGCTACCGCGTGGCACTTTCGGCCCAGGCGCTGGCCTATGTTGAAACCATTTACCAGTGGCCAGCCTTCCAGCGCTGGCAACAGGCAGCACGAGAGGAACAGCAGGCGTGAAACGAGTGCATGTGGCAGCAGCGGTTATCCGAGGCGAGGACGGGCGCATTTTGCTGGCCCGTCGCGCAGACGATAAACACCAGGGTGGCCTGTGGGAATTTCCCGGCGGCAAGGTCGAGGAGGGCGAGTCGGTACGTGCCGCGCTCGACCGCGAGCTAGCCGAAGAATTGGGCATTCAGGTGACGGCGGCGCGCCCGCTGATTCAGGTGCGCCACGACTACGCCGACAAGCACGTGTTGCTGGACGTGTGGGAAGTCAGCGCGTTTACCGGCGAGGCCCACGGTGCCGAAGGGCAGCCGTTGGCGTGGGTGAGCAATCGGGAACTCAGCGACTACGAATTCCCGGCCGCCAACCGCCCCATCGTCGCTGCCGCACGCTTACCTGAGCACTACCTGATCACGCCCGACAATCTTGAGCCGAAGGCGCTGCTGCTCGGCCTCAAAGCGGCGTTGGAAAGTGGTATTCGATTGGTGCAATTGCGCGCACCGAATATGTACGACCCGCAATACCGCGACCTCGCCGTAGACGCCGTCGGTCTGTGCGCCGGCCGGGCGCAATTGATGCTCAAAGGCCCGCTGGAATGGCTCGGTGATTTCCCAGCGGCCGGTTGGCATTTGACCTCCACGCAGCTGCGCAAGTTGGTCACTGGCGGGCGCCCGTTCCCCACAAACCGGTGGTTAGCGGCGTCTTGTCACAACGCAGAAGAGTTGGCGCTGGCGGCGGAAATGGGCGTGGATTTCGTCACGCTGTCACCGGTCCAAGCCACGCAAACTCACCCTGACGCGCAGCCGCTTGGCTGGGACGCGGCGCAGGAAATGATTGCAGGCTTCAACCAGCCGGTGTTTCTGCTCGGTGGCGTTGGGGCTGGGGATACCGAGAAGGCGTGGCAGGTGGGCGCGCAAGGTGTGGCGGGGATCAGAGCGTTCTGGCCTCAGCCTGCTGACTGACGAGATTTTTGTAGGAGCGGCTTTAGCCGCGATGCTTTTGTTTGTTAAAAGCTCGCGGCTAAAGCCGCTCCTACAGACTGCGACATAACTCACTCCGGCTTCGCCGCCGCCTCCCACAGCACTTCATTAATCTGCATCCGCCGCCCAATCAATCGCGCGGCCACAAACAGCAAGTCCGACAGCCGATTCACATACGCCAAGCCCACCCCAGCCAACGGTTCCAACGCATTCAATTGCTGGCACCGCCGCTCCGCGCTGCGTGCCTGCGCCCGGCATACGTGAGCTTGAGCCACTAGCAACGAACCGCCCGGCAAGATGAAGTTTTCGAGCGGCCCCAGCTCTTCATTCCACAGGTCGATGGCCGCTTCGAGCCGTTCCACTTCGGCCTGGTTCAAGGCTTGGTACTGGGGCATTGCCAGCTCGCCACCGAGGTCGAACAAGCGGTGCTGACAAGGGCTGAGCACGTCAATTACTTCGCTCAATCCCGGCCACATCACTTCATGCTCGGCCAACCCGGCCAGCAACAAACCGAGCTGGCTGTTCAGGCTGTCCAGCTCGCCCATGGCTTCCACGCGCGGGTGGTCTTTGGGTACGCGGCGGCCGTCGGCCAGGCCAGTCTCGCCGGCGTCGCCGGTGCGGGTGTAGATCTTTGACAGGCGAAAGCCCATGACTCAGCTCACTTCAGGGTTGTCGGAAGGCGTTGCCAGGGGCAAGCGCAGGGTGAAGCAGGTGCCTTGGTCCAGCGCGGACTGCACCTCCATCTGCCCTTTGTGGTTGTTGGTGATGATGAAGTACGAAACCGACAGGCCCAAACCCGTGCCTTGGCCGACTTCTTTGGTGGTGAAGAACGGCTCGAAGATGCGCTTGCGCACTAGCTCCGGCATACCGATGCCGTTGTCTTCCACTTGAATTTCCGCCCACGGCTCGACCAGTCGCGTACGCAATATGATGCGGCCCGGTTCCAACAATGAACCGGGTTTGGCTTCGCGCTGGTGGATGGCTTGTGCGGCGTTCTTCAGCAAGTTCAGCAGCACCTGTTCTAGCTCGTTGGCGATGCCGGGCACCAGGCCCACGTTCGGGTCGAAGTCGCGTTCGATGTTCAGGCCTTTGAAGTCGAAGCCTTCGGTCAGGTCGAAGTCATTGCCGGCAATTTCTATCGCCTGGTCCAGCAATGCCGGCAGCTGGCACGGCGCCAATTGGCGGTTGCTCATGCGGCTGAAGCTGAGCATGTGCGAGACAATTTTCGCCGCGCGCGAGCCGGCTTGTTGAATGCCGTCGAGCAGTTGCGGCACTTCTCGTCCGTGCAGGTAGCGATTGACCGTTTCCAGCGGCACGCCGACAGCCTCTGCCACTTCCTGGTTGCGAGGTAATTCGCTGGAAAGTCGGCGGCGAATGTTCTGCACGTTGTGCAAAATCGCGCCCAGCGGGTTGTTGATTTCATGGGCCATGCCGGCCGCCAAGCCGCCTACTGAAAGCATCTTTTCCGACTGCACCATCATTTCTTCCAGCGACAAGCGCTGGCTGATGTCATCGATACGGATCACCACGCCTCGGCCCGCGCCGCCCATTAACGGGTAGAACGTGAGGGCGTAATGGCATTTGGTGTCGCCCCGCGTCCATGTCACCCGCTCGATTTTTTCCACCGTGTGGCGCTCGGCGGTGCGCTTGAGTTGTTGCAGGTAAGGCTTGAGCGGCGGAAAGGCGAGAAACACCGGCTGGTTCAGCGCTTCGTCCAGACGTGTGCCGGAAAGTACGCTGGCTTCCTGGTTCCATTGGCTGACATACAGCTGCTCATCCAGGGCGATCAGCGCGGATGGCATGGAGTCGATGATGCTGTTGAGGTAGTTCTGAAAGCCGGTGAGTTTCTTCTCGATCTTGCTGCGAACCTGAACCTCCAGTTCCAACTTGCGGTTGGAGTGGCGGGTTTCTTCGGCCAGGCGCTGGGCTTGGTCGAAAGCCATTTGCGCGTCGTCGCGGGCGCGCTTGAGCTGCTGCTCGCGGGCTTCGATGCGCGACAACATGGTGTTGAAGGCTTCGGCCAGGCTGCCGATTTCGTCCTGATTACCACGGGCGGCGCGCAGGGCGTAGTTCTCCTCGCGCGTTACTTGCCGGGAGAGTTCTTCCAGACGCCGAATCGGCCGCGTGACCAGGCGCCGTATCTGCCGCGCCACCAGCGACCACAGCAGCACGCTGCAGGCCAGAATCACGAGGCTGGCGGTTAACGTGCCGGTGTAGAAAGCGCCGGGCAATTCGCTGGAGGCCACCAACAACAGATGGCCGGGCGGCTTGCCTTCTTGCGGCAATTCGAACAATTGGTTGGTGCGGAATTCGCCGTAGCGCCAAGTCGACAGCTGCTCGATGCGGCGCGGCAGATGCAGTTTGTCGCCATGTTCCAACTGCGCCAGGCGACGCCCGTCGCTGCCATACAGCGCGGCTGCGCGCAGCGGGCTGTAGCTGTCCAGGCGCTGCAGCAGGTCTTCGGCGGTGGCGCGTGAGCTCAACGCTTCGTTGCTCAGGGCGGGGGTGGACAGCAGGCGGCCCAACGTCTGCAACGCCTGCGGCGCCATGTTTTCCTGGGAGATCCAATACGCCGCACTGATAAACGCGAGGTTGGCGACCAGCAGCACCGTGGTCAGCAACGCCAATAACGCCGCCAATAATTTGCGGCCGACCGAGAGGTTTTCCAGGCGCTTGCGCAGGGTCATAAGCCAAGGGTGCCTTCAGAAAGAGAGGTACGCAGGGTAGCGCCTGGCCGGTGACGGCTCAACGACTTCGACGGCTTGCCTTGGCGGCAGGGGGGTTAGTCGCGAGTCAGTAGGCACGCGGCGTAGCCATCGCGGCTAAAGCCGCTCCCACAAGAGGCCGGGTTAATCGATGGGTAGGCCTTTGTTCT
The DNA here is from genome assembly GCF_979254655.1 of Pseudomonas sp. AC229. Taxonomy (NCBI): domain Bacteria; kingdom Pseudomonadati; phylum Pseudomonadota; class Gammaproteobacteria; order Pseudomonadales; family Pseudomonadaceae; genus Pseudomonas; species Pseudomonas sp. AC229. The sequence goes on along the minus strand of NZ_CEEDHK010000001.1, from coordinate 320,453 downwards.
GCAGTTCGTTCTGCAGACGCTCAAGCAACATGTGCAGATGCGGCGCCGGGCAGTTGTGGCGCTGCGCCACGGCGCACACATGGCCAAGCAGGTAACTGATTTCCGTGCGGCGCTGCTGGGCGACGTCCTGGTGCATAGAGGAATAATTGGCCGCAGTGGCTGTGATCACGCGCTGCACTTCTTCGGCGAGATTTTCCGCCGCAGCCGGTTGGCCGCACAGATCGAGCAACTGGCTGAGTTCCGCGCAGAGCGTTGCCACTTCGGCAGGGTGTTCCAGCAAACCGCCGTTGCGGCAGTCGTGGAGCACGGTCAGCGGGTTGATGGCGCAGTTCAGCGCCAGCTTGCGCCACACGCGACTAAGGATGTCGGGCGTCCATTCATGGGAAATTTCAGCGCTTTGCACATCGGCCAACCAGCTCGGCGGCGTGGGATTGAGCGGGTCGCCCAGCCCGGTGTGACCATGGCCGGCAAATACCACCCGGAAATCTGCGTCGCGAAAGGCGCCCTCGGTGCTCGACGCCACGATGCAGCGCGCCCTCGGCAGGCGAGCCGCCACGGCGTCTTGGCTGCCCATACCGTTTTGCAGCAGCACCACGTCGGCGTCGGCGGTCAAACGATGCGCCACGCTGGCGACAGCGGCTTCGGCGTCATAGGCCTTGCAGGCGAGCAACAAGAGGCGGATCGGGCTGGTGTCGTCGACGCTCTGCGCCGGCACCGGGTACAGGCTGCTGAGCCCTTGTTCAACCAGCGTCAAGCCGCCCAGCTGGCGGTAACTGGCCAGGCGTTGGCGATTGCGCAGCAGCAGGGTGACCGGCACGTTGGCCCGGGCGAGGCGGGCGGCCCACAAGGTGCCCAGGCTGCCTGCGCCGAGAACGTGCCAGTGCATTTATTTGTACAGCGGCAAACGTAGCGCCGCGACACGGCCGCTGCCGTAGGCTTCGGGAAGCAAGCCGGCGGCACGGTCGATGAGTTCTTGTGGCTGGATGGGCAATGCTTTGGCGTCCATGCCGACCAGGCTGATGCCGGCCTTGAGCGTGATAAACCCTTCGCTGGTCTTGAACGCTTTGAGGTTCAGCCCCTCGTGCAGGCGCTTGAAGCTGCTTGGCGAGCATTCCTGCAAATCTTCCAGCAGGGTCAGCAGGCCAAAGTGGTGGTCGTCCAGGCGCACCAGCACATCCAGCGGCCGCACCAGTTGTTGCAGGCGACGGGCGACGCCGTGCAGCAACTCGTTGTAGAAGGCTTCGCCGTACTGCTGGCGCAGATTGGGCGCGTCTTGCAGGCCGATCAGCAAGTAACACACGGCGCCGCCGCGCGACTCCACCTGACGGATGCTGTCCACCAGCATTTGTTGCAGGTAGCGCGGGTTGCCCAACCCAGTCAGCGGGTCGACCAGGTTGCGTTCTTCAAGGCTGGAAATGTTCTGCGTGAGCATGCGGTTTTCCTGCAACAGACGCTGCAGGGTGTTGCACAAACGGTCGGCGGCATACACGCGCGGCACCAATTGTTCGCTCATGGCCGACTTGCTGACGAAGTCGTCGACGCCCCGGTCGAAGGCCTCGCTCAATACGTTTTCGCCTTCTTTGCCGGTGAGCAGCATCACGTAGGTGTAGTGATCAGCCATTTCGTCGAGCTGGCGTACGCGGCCGGTGAGTTCAAGGCCGTCAATTTCCGGCATCAGCCAATCGGCAAGCAGCACGCTGGCGGGACGTTCTTCCAACAGCGTCAAGGCCTCGAGCGCGCTGCTGGCGAAGCGCACATCGAGGTAACCGGCTTGGCTCAGGGCACGGCCGATCATGGCGCTGGAGAACTTGGCGTCGTCCACCACCAGGATGCTGAGATGGGGGTTGGGCATTGGCGAACTCGAGAGAAATAATAGAGGTGCCGGCTCATCGCCGGGCGGTGTTTGTATCGGCAGATATATAATGATCCGGCATTTTAACCGTCAAGCTTGGCGTGCACTGTCTGTAAGACTTATCGCGCCGTCTATCTGGAGATTTCCCATGCCCTCGTTCGACGTGGTGTCCGAACTGGACAAACACGAAGTAACCAACGCTGTCGACAACGCCATGAAAGAGCTGGAGCGTCGCTATGACTTGCGTGGCAAAGGCACCTTTGAATTCAAAGAACTGACCATCAACATCACCGCTGACGCCGAGTTTCAGCTGGAGCAGATGGTCGAGATTCTCAGACTCAGCCTAGTCAAGCGCAAGATCGATGTGCAGTGTCTCGAGCTGAAAGACGCTTACCCGTCGGGCAAGAGTGTGAAGCAGGAAGCGGTTCTGCGCGAGGGCATCGATAAAGAGCTGGCGAAGAAAATTGTCGCCCACATCAAAGAAGCCAAACTCAAAGTGCAGGCCGCCATCCAGGGCGAGCAAGTGCGCGTGACCGGCAAAAAGCGTGATGACCTGCAAGAGGCCATCGCGGCGCTGCGGGCTAAAGAGTTCGGGATGCCGCTGCAATTCAACAACTTTAGAGATTAGTGCTCCAGACCCTGTGAAAACTACTGCGCTCGGCTAGGCCGCGTTGAGAACAGACTCAAAATGCTCATTGGCTACAGCCAACTCCGCTTTTTCGCCTGTTCTCGCCTTGCCTAGCCTTCGCTCGCTACGTTTTCACAGCGTCTGACCGGGGTTGTTATGGAACCATCGCGCCCCCTGCGGCGTCGCAAAAGACGCAGCCGCTGTTTTTTATGACTGGCATCTGGGCGGTCAGGCAGCGAAGGAGGCGCTATGGATTTCGATGCACAACTGGATCACTTGGTCGATGCCTCGCAGGCATGGCTACCTATCATCATGGCCTACAGCGGCCGCGTGCTGCTGGCGTTGGTGGTTTTGGCGATTGGCTGGTGGCTGATCAATCGGGTCACCGGCAACCTCAGCGCGCTGATCGGCAAGCGCCTCGGCGACCCGGCCTTGCAGAGCTTCATTGGCACCCTGGCCAATATCATTCTCAAAGTGCTGCTGGTGATCAGCGCCGCGTCGATGATCGGCGTGGAGACCACCTCGTTTATTGCCGCCATCGGTGCCGCCGGCCTGGCGATTGGCTTGGCGCTGCAAGGCAGCCTGGCCAACTTCGCCGGCGGTGTGCTGATTCTGCTGTTTCGCCCGTTCCGCATCGGTGACTGGATTGAAGCGCAGGGCGTAGCGGGCACGGTGGATAACATTCAAATCTTTCACACCGTACTGCGCACCGGCGATAACAAGACCGTCATCGTGCCCAACGGCAGCCTGTCCAACGGCATCATCACCAACTACAACCGCCAGGCCACGCGCCAAATTATTTATGACATCGGCATCAACTACGACGCTGACCTGCAAGCTGCCAAGCGCGTGCTGACCGAGATGGCCGAAGACGAACGCGTGCTTAAAGATCCGGCGCCTGCGGTGGTGGTTGCGGGGTTGGGTGACAGCGCGATCAAGATGTCATTGCGCGTGTGGGTGAAAACCGCCGACTACTGGAGCCTGACGTTTAAATACAACGAAGAGATTCGTGATCGGTTGCAGGCGGCCGGTATCGAGATTCCGTTCCCGCAGCGGGTGATTCGCATGGTTCAAGAGAACGCTTAGCGTTCGGCAACGATTTCCGGGTCGTCGTCCATGCTGCGTTGCGTCCTCGCTTTTAATGCTCACGTACTGCAGTACGCTGCGCTTAAAAGCTCCGGGGCGCCTTGCCTGGCCTTAGCCCCGAAAATCTTAATCTGCGGAAAAGAAAAAGCCGGCAATTGCCGGCTTTTCTGGGCTAAACCTGTTCCGGTCTGGCCTTGTCCTCTGCGGTCGGCGGTGCTTCTTCCACTTCCGGCACTTTCTGGCTCGCCATGCGCTGCCACTGCCAGCAAATCAAAATCAACGTCGGAATGCCGAGCAGGGCGGTGATGAGGAAGAACTTGTGGTAGCCAACGTTCTCGACCATCACGCCCGAGTAGCCGCCGATCAAGCGCGGCAGCAGCAGCATGATCGAGCTGAGCAGGGCGTATTGGGTGGCGGAGAATTTGAGGTTGGTCAGACTCGACAGGTAGGCCACGAACGCTGAAGTGGCCAGGCCGGCGCTGAAGTTGTCGGCGGAAATGGTCAGGATCAGCATGTCCAGATTCGCGCCCATGTCGCTTAGCAGCATGAACAGCAAGTTGGTGCTGGCTGACAGCACGCCGCCAATCAGCAGAATCGGCATGATGCCGAACCGCACGATCAACAACCCTCCGGCGCCGGCGCCCAGCAGCGTCATCACCAGGCCGAACAGCTTGCTGACGCTGGCGATCTGCTCCTTGCTAAACCCTTGGTCGATGTAGAACACGTTGGCCATCACACCCATCACCGTGTCGGACATCCGGTACGTCGCGATCAGCCCGAGCAACAGCAACGCTTGCCAGCGATAGCGCTGCACGAATTCACTGATCGGCGTGACCACCGGCGCCATCAACAGGCGGCCCGGCGCCGACAAGCAGGCCATGGCGATCAGCACATACATCGTGCCGCGCGGCCAGGCGCCGCTGTTGAACGCTTTGGCAGCGGCGGCGGCGGTGACCAGGATGATGATCAGCACAATCATCGACACGGCCTGGTGGACGAAGTCGAAGTTGGGAATCACCTTGCCGCGCGCCGCCACGATCAGCTGTTTACGCTGCTGGCTAAGCAGATCGCGCACGGGCGCAATCAAACGGCGGCCGGCGGGCATCAGGCAAATGCCGAGGAAGATGGCGTACAGCGCGGCGCGGGGCCAGGCGCGGTCGAGCAGGCCCGTAATCATGGCCGGTAGCGAGATCAGCATCACCAGCAAAATCAGGACGGAGTAGAGCTGGTCTTTGAGCTTGAAGCGCGAGGTGGTGGTTTGCACCGGCACGTCCACATGGGGTTCGCGCATCCATAGAGAGGTGAGCAATCCCGGCACCATCAGCATGGCGAACAAGAGATAGGTGCTGGCCCAGGCGCCAAATTCGTAGGCGGTGGTGGTGGAGCCGAACCATTCGGCGAAATACAGCGCGCCGGCGGTGGCGAGCAGGGCGGCGACGCGGTAGCCGAGCATATAGCTGGCGGCCAGGGCGGCCTGACGGGTGTCGTCGGCAATTTCCAGGCGGTAGGCGTCAACGGCGATATCTTGAGTGGCGGAGGCAAACGCCACCAGCACGGCGATGGCGACCAACCAGGTGAGGTTGGTGCGCGGGTCGCACAGCGCCATGCCGATCAGGCCCATGGCGATGACAATTTGCGAGAGCACCAGCCACGAACGTCGTCGGCCCAGGCGGCCGAGCAAGGGCAGCCGCCACTGGTCGAGCAGCGGCGACCAGATCCATTTGAAGGCGTAAGCGAGGCCGATCAGGCTGGCGAAACCGATGGTTTCACGCGACACGCCGGCTTCGCGCATCCACACCGACAAGGTGGAGAACACCAGCATGTACGGCAGGCCTGCGGCGAAACCGAGAAGCAAGAGGGCCAGACTGGCCGGCGAAGCGTAGGCGGCGAGTGCCGCGCGCCAGGTTTTACGGGGCATTGGGCTGTGATCTGCCTGGGTTTAGCAAAACGTGGAGTGCCCAGTTGGCCAGGCCAAACTGGATGGCAAAAACAGGGCGCACTCTAACCGCTGTGCTCCATCGGGCGCCACCCATGGCGCTTTATATCCACGCGCTGATTGACCATCCGCACCCCTTCGGCGCGCAACCGCGCTCGTTGCTCCTCGCCCGATACGGTGCCGGCTGCCAGGCTCAGTCGGCCACCGGCGGCGACCACGCGGTGCCAGGGCAGGGCGCTGCCTTCCGGCAACTGGCTCAAGGTGCGACCCACCCACCGCGCCGCACGGCCCAGGCCCGCCAGCTCAGCCAGTTGGCCATAACTGACCACATAGCCCGCGGGCACTTGCGCCAACGTCAGGTACAGCGCGGCGCGCCGAGCTTCAGCGTTTTCGCCTGCCACATCGGCGGCGGCTGTCTTAGTGCTGTCTTCTTTCGCTGGCATGTTTTGACCTTACACAGAGCGGTGCATGGCGGGCAGCTTAACTGAGCGTTTTCGCGCTTCAAGCGTTCATGCCATTACGGTGCCCGTCTGGCCGTAGAACGTGCGCGCCGGCGTGCGCTGGCGTGAGCCTTGCTTTAGATTGCGCGGAACTTGCAGGACAGCCACCGGTCACTCCTTGCAGTGTTTTTTGGGCCAGCGGCTTTTTATCTTGGATAATGCCCGCCCTTCACATTTACGGAGCGGTAAATCTCCCCATGCGGTTATCCAACAAGCTGTCTTACGCCCTGTCCTGCGCCGCGCTCACGCTGGCTGCAACCCCTGCAATGGCCGACACCGTATGGTTGAAAAACGGCGACCGCCTCACCGGTACCATCAAAGTGTTCGACGGCGGCAAGCTGGTGGTCGAAACCAGCTATGGCGGCACCATTCCAGTGGATTGGAAACAGGTCAAAACCCTGGAAAGCGACCGTGAGCTGATGGTTAAGCAAGACGAATTCACTGGCGAGCGCGCCAAGTCGCTGCAAGCCGCCGAAGACGGCAAGGTCACGTTGATCAATGGCGAGGCGCCAAAGACCGTCGAGCTGGCCAGCATCGAGCAGATCATCAAGCCCAAGCCGATCCTCGAAGACTTGGTGTGGAAAGGCAACGTCGACCTCGGGCTGGACTACAAACGCGCCGAAACCGACACCGACGACTACGACGTCGACTTCAAAACCACCGCCCGCCATGGCGCCTGGCGCCACAACGCCGAAGGTGGCTACAACCGCGAGTCGCAAGACGACGTCACCACCACCAACAACTGGAACGCCGAATACGCCCTCGACCGTTTCCTGGATGAACATTGGTTCTGGCAGGGCCGCTTGAGCTACAAGCGCGACCACATCGAAGACGTTTCCAGCCAGCGCACCATCGGTACCGGTCCTGGCTACCAGTTCTGGGACGACGAACTCGGCGCGTTCTCGCTGGCGACCTTGGTCAACCAGAATGACTACGAATACAGAGACGGCGGCAGCGACAACTTCTACTCGCTGGGCCTGAAGTGGGACTACAACCGCTACCTGGTCGGCAAGACCTTCGAGATGTTCAGCAACGGCGAACTGGGCAAGCCCATTGGCGGCGACAGCGAGTACGAACTCGATGCAGAAGCAGGCCTGCGCTACAAAGTCACCGACTGGGCTTCGCTTAACGTGAAGGCTGAGAAAAACATCGTAAGCGGCGCCAAAGATGGCGAAGTGGACGAGACCCGGTACAGCGTCGGGTTCGGTGTCGGCTGGTAAAAAAACCGCTCCGGGCCTGCTGCGCTTGGTCATGCGGCGTTGAGCTCAGGGTCGGGATGCTCATTGGCTGCAGCCAACTCCGCTCCCTCGTCCTGAGCTCGCCTTGCTTGACCTGCGCTCGCACGGCCGGGAGTCGGTTTTTGCGATCTTTGAAAAAGAGCAATAAAAAGCCCCGCACTCGCGGGGCTTTTTGTTAGGTCGCAATCCTTTTGATCTTCGAACTCAGCCGCCCCTCAATCAAGATTGAGCATTCCGGGCGCCTGATGCACGCCGCATGGCCGACGCGCATCCAACCGACTGATTACAACCGCATGCCGCCGTCGAGCTCCAGAATCCGTCCGGTGTAGTACTCGTTTTCCAGGATGTAGGCCACCGAGTGCGCGATCTCTTTCGGCTGGCCCAGACGCTTGAGCGGAATGCCTGACGTCATTCTTTCCAACGCTTCGGGTTTCATGCTGGCGACCATTTCGGTCTCGATGAAACCCGGTGCCACGCCTGCGACACGAATGCCGTAACGCGCCAGCTCTTTGGCCCACACCACGGTGTCTGCCGCCACACCGGCTTTGGCGGCCGAGTAGTTGGCCTGCCCCATGTTGCCGGCGCGAGAAATGGAGGAGATGTTGACGATCGCGCCCTGGTTTTTCAGCTCGATCATTTTTGCCGCCACTTCGCGGGTGCACAGGAACACGCCGGTCAGGTTGACGTCGATAACCGACTGCCATTGCGCCAGGCTCATCTTCGACAGCTCGCCGTCTTTCACTTTGATAGTCAGGCCATCGCGCAGAATGCCGGCGTTGTTAACCAAGCCGTTGATGGCGCCGAAGTCGTCGGCGATCTGGCCCACGGTGTGGATCACTTGTTCTTCATTGGCCACGTTGCAGATATAGGCGCGGGCATCGCCACCGGCTGCTTTGCAGGCGGCAACGGCTTCATCGAGGCGTTCCTGATTGAGGTCTACCAGCGCCAGCTTGGCGCCGCGCGCGGCCAGGTACTCGCCCATGGCGCGGCCAAGGCCTTGACCGCCGCCGGTAATCACGATGACTTTGTCTTTCAGTTCCATAACCACATCCCCAAAAAGTAGGTGAGTGCGCACGCCTTTATAAGCGCCGCTACCAACCGGATACGTTGTTCCCCGCTGGTGCGCGCAACCGTTAAGCTGGGCACCTGTCCGTCTTCAATACGAATTCTCGACGAGGAGTCATAAGGTGAGCGTGAAAGTCGGCAAGCATGCCCGAGAATTGCTACTCAAGGAATACCGTGGGGCGCTCTCCACGTTGTCCAAAGCCATGCCCGGCTACCCGTTCGGATCGGTGGTGCCGTACTGCCTGGATGCCAACGGCCATCCGCTGATTCTGATCAGCCGCATCGCTCAGCACACCCACAATTTGCAGGTGGAACCCAAGTGTTCGTTGCTGGTGGGCGAGCGCGGCGCCGAAGATATTCAAGCCGTCGGCCGTTTAACGGTGCTGGCGCAGGCGCGCAAAATTACCGATGAGGCGGCCACCGTCGCCGCGGCCGCACGTTACTACCGTTACTTCCCGGAATCCGAGGGCTATCACCAGGCCCACGACTTCGATTTCTGGGTGCTGGAGCCGGTGCGTTCGCGCTATATCGGCGGTTTTGGCGCTATCCACTGGCTCGATGAAGTCACGCTGGCCAACCCCTTCGCCGGTGACATTGAACTGAGCATGGTCGAGCACATGAACAGCGACCATGCCAGCGCCATTGCGCATTACGTGGAGCTGGCCGGTCTGCCCAATCATGTGCCCGCCGAGTTGGCCGGTATCGACAGCGAAGGGTTTCACCTGCGCATTGGCCAGGGCCTGCATTGGCTGGCGTTTCCAACATCCTGTAACACTGCGCCGGAAGTGCGCCAGGCCTTGGTAGCGCTGGCGCGGGCTGAAACCTGGCCGGCTGCCGGGCAAGAATCTGCTTGAATTAAAAGCCACGCAGCACCACCTAAATCTTTCCGGTGATAAAACGCGCGGGTCAAGCGAATCGCCGCCCGGCCGTCCTACAGGAACCCCATTGATGCGTGCTTTTCTGTTTTTGTTTTTGCTGTTCCCGATTATCGAACTGGCGGTGCTGATCAAAGTCGGCAGCGCCATTGGCGTACTGCCGACGCTGCTGTTGGTCATCGGCAGTGCGGTGCTGGGCAGCGTGTTGCTGCGCGTGGCCGGTGTGGCCACCGCATGGCGGGCCCGTGAGCGTCTGGCGCGCGGTGAATTGCCGGAACAGGAAATGCTCGAAGGTTTGCTGATTGCCGTCGGCGGTGGCCTGCTGCTGTTGCCGGGGTTTATCAGCGATATTTTCGGTTTGCTGTGTCTTATTCCGTTCACGCGCCGGCTGATGGTCGGCAAGCTTCGCCAGCGTGCGGCAGAGCAGGCGTTGCGTCAGCGTGCCTTCGCCGATGACCTCGCTGCGCGTTCCGGCCAGGCTCGCCCGAACGTCATTGAAGGCGAGTTCGAGCACCGCGATCCGAAGTGAAAGCCGCGCGAGTGAGCGCTGCCCGCAGCGCTCATTGTCTGGCGCAAACCGTGTAAAAAATTTTCACCCCCGCCCTTGTAATCCCTTTCCCCGCCCCTATGTAGTGGTCACCGCAAGGTCTCTGTCGGTTTTACGACAGTCAGTCTTCCGCGTGGCCGCGTTGCGGCTCGCGACCGGCCACGCCGGATAGCAAACAACCAGCCGGTGGATAAACCGGCGGCTTTAAACCACCTTACTTGGGAGAGATCGACAATGAAGCTTCGTCCTCTGCATGACCGCGTCGTCATCCGTCGCAGCGAAGAAGAAACCAAAACCGCTGGTGGCATCGTTCTGCCGGGCTCGGCTGCGGAAAAACCGAACCGTGGCGAGATCCTGGCTGTCGGCGCCGGCCGTGTGCTGGACAACGGCGAAGTGCGCCCACTGGCCGTTAAAGTCGGCGACAAAGTGGTGTTTGGCCCGTACTCGGGCAGCAACACCATCAAGGTTGATGGCGAAGACCTGCTGGTCATGAGCGAGAACGAAATCCTGGCTGTTGTTGAAGGCTGATTTCCCGCTCCGTTGCTACCACTTGCGTTAACGAAACGAATTTGAGGAATAACGATCATGGCTGCAAAAGAAGTTAAGTTTGGCGACTCCGCTCGTAAAAAAATGCTGGCTGGCGTTAACGTCCTGGCCGACGCGGTAAAAGCCACCCTCGGCCCGAAAGGCCGTAACGTGATCATCGAGAAGAGCTACGGCGCTCCGACCATCACCAAAGATGGTGTGTCGGTTGCCAAAGAAATCGAGCTGAAAGACCGTTTCGAAAACATGGGCGCGCAGCTGGTTAAAGACGTTGCCTCCCGTGCCAACGACGACGCCGGTGACGGCACCACCACCGCCACCGTTCTGGCTCAGTCGATCGTCAACGAAGGCCTGAAAGCCGTCGCTGCCGGCATGAACCCGATGGACCTCAAGCGCGGCATCGACAAGGCGACCATCGCCATCGTTGCTCAGCTGAAATCGCAGTCCAAGCCATGCGCTGACACCAAAGCCATCGCTCAGGTCGGCACCATCTCCGCCAACTCCGATAGCTCCATCGGCGACATCATTGCTCAGGCAATGGAGAAAGTTGGTAAAGAAGGCGTGATCACCGTTGAAGAAGGCTCGGGCCTGGAAAACGAACTGTCGGTTGTAGAAGGCATGCAGTTCGACCGTGGCTACCTGTCGCCGTACTTCATCAACAAGCCAGACACCATGGTTGCCGAGCTCGACAGCCCGCTGATCCTGCTGGTCGACAAGAAAATCTCCAACATCCGCGAAATGCTGCCGGTGCTGGAAGCTGTTGCCAAAGCAGGCCGTCCGCTGCTGATCGTGGCTGAAGACGTTGAAGGCGAAGCCCTGGCGACTCTGGTTGTGAACAACATGCGCGGCATCGTTAAAGTTGCTGCTGTTAAAGCACCAGGCTTCGGCGACCGCCGCAAAGCCATGCTGCAAGACATCGCTGTTCTGACTGGCGGTACCGTTATCTCCGAAGAGATCGGCCTGAGCCTGGAAAGCGCTACCCTGGAACACCTGGGTAATGCCAAACGCGTCATCCTCAGCAAAGAGAACACCACCGTTATCGACGGTGCTGGCGTTCAAGCTGACATCGAAGCGCGCGTTGCTCAGATCCGCAAACAAGTTGAAGACACCTCGTCCGACTACGACCGTGAAAAACTGCAAGAGCGTCTGGCCAAACTGGCTGGCGGTGTTGCCGTGATCAAGGTTGGCGCCGGTTCCGAAGTGGAAATGAAAGAGAAGAAAGCCCGCGTTGAAGACGCCCTGCACGCAACCCGCGCAGCCGTTGAAGAAGGCGTGGTACCTGGCGGTGGCGTGGCACTGGTTCGCGCTCTGCAAGCAATCTCCGACCTGAAAGGCGACAACGCCGATCAGAACGTGGGTATCGCGCTGCTGCGTCGCGCTGTTGAAGCGCCGCTGCGTCAGATCGTTTCCAACTCCGGCGACGAGCCGAGCGTTGTGGTCGACAAGGTCAAGCAGGGTTCCGGTAACTTCGGTTACAACGCTGCCACCGGCGAATACGGCGACATGATCGAAATGGGTATCCTCGACCCGGCCAAAGTGACCCGTTCTGCTCTGCAGGCCGCGGCCTCGATCGCCAGCTTGATGATCACCACTGAAGCGATGATTGCTGAAATCGTGGAAGACAAGCCAGCTGCCGGCGGTATGCCGGATATGGGTGGCATGGGTGGTATGGGCGGCATGATGTAATTGCTGTTGCCATAAAAAACCCCGCCTTGTGCGGGGTTTTTTTATGGCTGGTCGATCGGCTGCGCGTCGGCATTGCGGCGTTGAAATGTTTTTTTGAATGCTCATTGGCTACAGCCAACTGCGCTTCAAAAAACCATTTCGCCTTGCACTGCTCTAGCTCGCTCGATCTCGAGAGGCGGCGCGGTTTGTATCGCAACGGCAACGGCCAAGGCTTTCCCCACAGGTGCCGGGTTGTTGTGGGAGAGGCTTTAGCCTCGAGTTTTTGATCTTATGGCGGGGCTTATACGGCTGCCGTGGAGGCGGGTTTCGCCACCATGCTCTTGGCCGGCCTATACAGCACCGCCCAATACGACCCCAAACAAATCAACCAACAAAACACTGCCGTCCACAGGTTGTGAGAGAAGAAGTGCGCACCTTGCAGCATGCGGCTCACGGAGAACACGGTGCCGAGTGCAAGGGCAAAGACGAAACCGGCGCGTGCCAGCCGTGGGCGGCGGTCGCGCCAGACGAAGTAAAGCGCGAATAACGTAAAGCCCGCTGCGGCGTGACCGCCTGGCCAGCAGCGGCCGGGTTTGTCGGTGGCGGGGCGGTGGCGGAGCAGGGCGCTGTAGGTTTCCTGGCCGCCAAATTGGCTCAGGCTCCACGGACACTGCACGGCGGTGACCGCTTTCATGGGCGTGACGAAACTGGTGGACAGGCCCATGGCCAGTACCAGGTAACCGAGCTCCCGGCGCATTGGTTTCAGGCGATTGATAAAGAAGCTGCCGACGAAGCCAAGAATGGCCAGCACGGCGAAGGCGATCACGGCCTGTTTCGCGCGGTCGTGCAGGATGTCTTCGAGAAATGCGCTGTGTTTTCCCACGAACCCCACGCCCGGCGTGTACATCAGGTTGGCCAGGGCGAAGTCCAGTTTGGTGGGTTCGATCAATAGCAGTAACGCGGCGATGGCCAGCGGAATGCCGAGGGCCAGGCGCAGGTTCAGGCGGTGTGAAAAAGTAGTGAGTGGAGTCGACGACATGCTGAGTCCAGGCGTAGCGGAAGTAGCGTGCAGGCTGCCCTTGGGGCTGTCAGCATGGCGTTAAGTTGTCGTGAAAAAATCGTGAAAGCCGCTTCAATCATTAAATGTTGAGGTAATGTCGCGCCCCGTGACGTGCCTGCAACACCCCGCCTGAAGGAACCGCCATGCGCATTCTGATCGTTGAAGACAACCGCGACATTCTCGCCAACCTTGCCGATTATCTGGGCATGAAGGGCTACAGCGTCGACTGCGCGCAAGACGGCTTGTCGGGTCTGCACCTGGCCGCAACCGAGCACTACGACTTGATCGTGCTCGACATCATGATGCCCGGCATGGACGGCTACACCTTGTGCAAACGCCTGCGTGAAGACGCGCGTCGCGACACGCCGGTGATCATGCTCACCGCACGCGACCAACTCGACGACCGCCTGCAAGGCTTCCGCTCCGGCGCCGACGATTACCTGCTCAAACCTTTCGCCCTGTCCGAATTGGCCGCCCGCATTGAAGCCGTGCTGCGCCGCAGTCAAGGTGGCGGTCGGCGCATTTTGCAAGTTGCCGACCTGGTGTATGACCTCGACACCTTGCAAGTCAGCCGCGCCAGCAAAGCCCTGAAGCTCAACCCCATCGGCCTAAAATTGCTCGCCGCGCTGATGCAGAAAAGCCCTCACGTTTTGCGCCGCGAAGTGTTGGAGGAAGCGCTGTGGGGCGACGACTGCCCAGACAGCGACAGCCTGCGCAGCCATATTCACCAGCTGCGCCAGGTGATCGACAAACCGTTCGAATTGCCGCTGCTGCAAACCGTGCACGGCGTGGGCTATCGCTTGGCGGAAGTCACCGATGGAGTTTAAGCAAAGCCTGTCACGCCGCATCGTTATCGCCTTTGTACTGATGACCACGCTGGTCGCCGCGGCCTTCGCCACCGGCATTTACATGGCCGTGCACATGCTTGAGGAAAAGCTGATTTCCGGCGTCCTCAGCGGCGACCTCGACCGCCTGTTGCACATGGACAACATGGATGAGTGGCGCACCCGTCCTGAGCCCGACCAATTGTTTTACTTCTCCGGCGGCCACGGCGATTTCGCTCTGCCGGATTACCTCACGGGTATGACGCCAGGCTTCCACGAAATCTTCCGCGACGACTCGTCCTATCACGCGTTTGTCCGCGTGGTGGCGGGGCAGGAATATGTATTGCTGCAAGACCAGAGCGAGTTCGAGGAGCGCGAGCGAACGCTGTACACCACGGTGTGGATTGGCTTTGTGCTGTGCGTGGCGCTGGCGGTGTTGCTCGGGCAATTTCTCGCGCGCAAGGTGATCGAGCCGGTGTCGCGGCTCTCGCGGCAGGTGCGCCACCCCGATCAGCTGCTGTCGATGGCGCCGCCATTGGCGCCCAATTACGCGGCTGATGAGGTGGGTCAGTTGGCGGCCTCGTTCGACACGACGCTGGGGCTGCTACGTCACGCCCTGACGCGTGAGCGCTTGTTCACCAGCGATGTCAGCCACGAGCTGCGAACACCGCTGATGGTGCTTGCCAGCTCGTGCGAATTGCTTTTGGAAAACCCCAACCTCGACGACCGCGCCCGCGCTCAAGTGCAGCGCATATTTCGCGCCTGTGAAGATATGCGCGCCTTGGTGCAAACCTTCTTCCTGCTGGCGCGGGCGCAGAACACCGACGTCAGCCAGATTCCTACCATCAGCGTAGAAAGCGCGGCCTGTGAGTTGCTCGAACAGTGGCGTCAGCCCATTGAAAGCAAGGGGCTGACGTTGAACTACCGCGCCGAGCAGGTGCTGGAGGGCGAGTTTAACGCCACCCATTTGCGCACAGTAATGAGCAACCTGTTGCGCAACGCCCTGCATTACACCGACAGCGGGCACATCAGCCTGACCTTGGTGGCCGACGGATTTGAAGTAGAAGACAGCGGCGTCGGTATTCCCGAGGCTCAACGTGAGGCCGTGTTCCAGCCCTTTGTGCGCGGCGACAGTCAGCGCGGCGATGGTTTGGGGCTTGGCCTGTCGTTGGTGCAACGTATCTGTGCAAGCCAGGGTTGGGATGTCAGCCTCATTGCAGCGCAACCTCGAGGATGTTGTTTCAAGGTGGTGTTGGTGCCTCGGCGCAGTTGAACGGGTTGCCGGTGGATAGTCGTTATTTAGCCGATATTCGGTAGGAATTTTCGGAACTTGGCCTCCATTGTGCACACAAAGGCTGTTACATTCGTCGTCGGTCAGGGCTTACAAAAACTCACCCGACCACGCCAGCGCCTTCCCAGGCCTCAAGGATATGGTCGCCCCACGGACGACAGCTTTCTATCTTCTGTACAGGACATCACGCATGACACTAGCGCTGCACTCGCCGACTCCCGGTCTGTTCGAACAATGGTGGCAACAGCAGGGCGAGTGGGTTGAAGAGCCCAACAGCAGGCGCGGCGGCACCAGCGGTGTTCAGCGAATTCACGACCGAGACGGCAGCCTGTTGTATGCCAAGCGCCAAGTCGGCCACATCTACCACAGCTTCTTCCATCCGTTCGGCCGCCCTACGGTGTTGCGCGAAGTAAAAGCGCTGACCTCGTTTGCGCGCTTGGGCATCAACGTGCCGAAAGTGGTGTATTGCGGCGCCGAGCGCGGTGTCGATAACGCCTGGCGCGCCCTACTGATCACGGCCGACATGAAAGGCTTCATTGAAATAAACCAGTGGCACGCTGGTGGCGGGCGCGAACGTCACGGCGAAGCGTTTCATGGGCGGGTCATGCAAGCGGTGGGCGCCATGATTGCGCGCATGAACAACGCGCGCTGGCAGCACAACTGCCTGTACTCCAAGCACGTGTTCATTCGCGTGGAAGGCGAGGGCGAGCACGCCACGTTCGAAGTGGGCATGCTGGATTTGGAAAAGTCGCGCCGTCGCCTGACCCGGCAGCAAGCCGCTCGTCACGATCTGCGTCAATTGCGCCGCCATTCGTCGTGGAGTTCAGCAGACTGGCAACAGGTTATCTATGGTCATTCCACGGCGTTTGGCAGCGCTATCAAAGGGTTGTGACATGAAGCTAGATATTGCACGAGGTATTTTCCTCATCGGCGCGTTGGGTGTGGCTTCTTTGGCGGCGGCGGCCTGGCATGAACCGGGCCCGGAAGTTCTGCACTCGGCATCGGCAGCGAAGCAGTGTTCGATGCCGATGAAACTGAAGTCTGCCGCGGCCGTTCGGCCCGATCAGGATCTGCTGTTACTGATGTTCGGCCTCGCGCAAGGCGGCACGCGCTAACCGCTCCCGCTTTCTGTAGGAGCGGCTTTAGCCGCGATTGCTGGCACGAGCAGCGCGGCTAGAGGCCCCTTACCCAGTCGCTCCCACAAGGTTTGACTGGACCGGGCCTCGCCCCGCAGGTCGCGCTCCCAGGCGTGGTGGCTTATCATTAGCCACCTAACGACACCCGCCCGGTCTGCTTCCCATGTTCGCGATCATCGCCGCCACCTTCGGCATCACCATGCCGGTGTTTGCCATGCTGTTTCTCGGCGTTTTCCTCAAACGCCTGGCCCTGATCGACAGCCATTTCATCAATACCGCCTCGGCGCTGGTGTTCAACGTCACCATGCCGGTCATGCTGTTTCTCGCCATTATTCACGCCGACCTCAGCACCGCGATGCAGCCTGCCGTGCTGGGTTATTTCGTGCTGGCGACCGTGGTGGGCTTTCTGGTGGCGTGGGGTTGGGCGATCTGGCGGGTGCCGGTGGCCGATCGCGGGGTGTATACCCAAGGCGCCTTTCGCGGCAACAACGGCATCATCGGCCTGGCCCTGGCAACCAGCCTTTATGGCGACTACGGCCTGTCGCTCGGCGGCATTCTGGCCGGCGTGGTAATCCTCTCGTACAACAGCCTTTCGGCAATCGTGCTGGCTATCTATAGCCCCAGCGCCAAGTCGGACGTGTGGAGCATCAGCAAAAGCATCATCTGCAACCCGTTGATCATCGGCGTGCTGTCGGCCATCCCGTTCGCGTACTGGAAAATTCAATTACCGGTCTGGCTGACGACTTCCGGCGAATACCTGGCGCAACTGACGTTGCCGCTTGCGCTGATCTGCATCGGCGGCACCTTGTCGCTGGCGTCGTTGCGTAAGAGCGGGGCGCTGGCTGTCAGCGCCAGCCTGATGAAAATGGTCTGGCTGCCCATTATCTCCACCGCCGGGGCGTTCGCTTTCGGCTTTCGTGGCGCGGACTTGGGTGTGCTGTTTCTGTACTTCGCCAGCCCGACGGCAGCGGCCAGTTTTGTCATGGCCAAGGCGGCCAATGGCAACCATGAACTGGCAGCGGCAATCATCGTTATCACCACACTGGTGGCGGCGGTTACGACGAACATCGGCATTGTTTTCCTGCAATGGGGCGGCTGGATGTAAGCCGCTGACCCTGGGCGGTGTGAGCCATTCGGTAACTCTTACAAAATGTGTCGCAAGGTCATTGTCAGGCTCGTGAGCTAGCGATACCTTT
Organism: Pseudomonas sp. AC229; assembly: GCF_979254655.1. Lineage (NCBI taxonomy): Bacteria > Pseudomonadati > Pseudomonadota > Gammaproteobacteria > Pseudomonadales > Pseudomonadaceae > Pseudomonas > Pseudomonas sp. AC229. The sequence goes on along the minus strand of NZ_CEEDHK010000001.1, from coordinate 303,011 downwards.
GCCGCCTTTCGCACGCTAAAGGATTACGCATGCGCTCCCTGCTGTTGTTCTGCCTGGCCGCTTTCTGCGCCTGTGTCGTGGCTGAACCTTCTGCTGACTTGCAAAACCCGGTCGCCGGCTGGCGATACTCCGGGCTGCTTGAGCGCGCCGACGATGCGCGCGTGGCATACCCGACGCCGCCGATTGACCGTGGCGCCCAGCGCGGTCGCACCCTTATTCAAGGCACCCTGAAAAACCTGCAAGGCAGCCGCCAGCCCCACCGCCTGGTCGTCAATGGCAATCCGCTGCCGTTGTACACCGACGACCAAGGCCGCTTCGTGCGCCCTTACAACATGGGCGCCGGTTCCAACAGCGTGGAAGTGGTGAGCGGTGACGGCCAGTCGCTCAAGCGTGTGCAGTTTTACGAAGCCAATCACAGCAAAACCCCCGCCCAGGTGCGTATCGCGCTGGGCTGGGACGACCCCAAAGCCGAACTCGACCTGCATGTGGTCACCCCCGACGGTCAGCACGCCTTCTGGGCCGACCCGGTAATGAGTAATGGCGGCGGGTTGGACACCGACAGCGTCGACGGCCCCGGCCCCGAGATGTTCACCATGACCGCGCCGCTGCACGGCCGCTATCTGGTGTTCGTCAACTACTGGGGCAACCTCAACAATCAGGGTTACAACTTCGACGAAGGCAGTAATCAGAACGAAGTGATCACCGCGCAAATAAACCTGGTGTTCAACGAAAACACGCCGAACGAAAAACGCGAGACCTTTATCGTGCCGTTGCGCGGTATTGGTGATCTGCAACTGATCAAGTCATTCAACTATTGAGCTAGCGCCCGCACGCGGCGCCTGGCTACCAGCGACGCACGGACGAATTGGGGTTTCTTACATGAGCGATAACACCACCCAGAACGGGGAAACCGGTTCCACGGAAGGCAAAGCCGGGCGCAAGCGTCGCGTGCTCATCGCCCTGGCGGTTGCCGTGCCGCTGGTCGCGGGTGCCGGTGTGCTTGGCTGGTTGCAGCAGCACATGGCACCGCCGCGCACGCTGGCCGACGCCAGTGAATTGCAGCTCGACCTGCAACATCCGCAGGTTCTGATCGAAAGCGAATCGCTGAGCCGTCTGCCCAAAGACCTGCTGGCCGTGCCGCTGCTGCGCGACACCCTCACCGAAGACCTGGTGTTCTATTACGAAGCCAACCCCGATCGTCTCGGCCTCACCGGCAGCCTGCGTCGCATCATCTATGAGCACGACCTGCAGTTGCAGGACACCCTGCTCGAACAGTTGCTCGACCAGCCGGCCCAAGTCGCCCTCTGGCGCGGCGCCGACGGCAAGCTGAAAAACTTCGTGGTGCTGATGGAACGCGGCGGTCTGGCGCGTTTGCTCGAGCCGCTGGCCCACGTGGCCACCGACGACACCCAACTGCGCAAAGTGGCCGAGCTGCAAGTGGATGGCGACGCCGTGCCGCTTTACCGCCTGCGCTACAACGGCGAGCGCGCGCTGCTGTTCGCCAGCTACGGCGACAAGCTGGTCATGCTGTCCAACCCGAGCATGTTGCTCGAAGGCGATTACGACGGCGCCAACCTCGGCAAGGGCGCCACCGAAGCCGTGGAAGCCATGCTCAATGGCGACACCGTGTTCACCGAGGCCTTCGGCCTGAAAGAGCGCGGCGAGCTCAAGCAGCGTATTTCCCTGGGCAGCGACTACGTTGCCATGGGTTACCAGCGCTTTATTCCGAGCTTCGCCGGGCTGCGTTTTGAAATGGACGGTGCTGGCTGGCACAGCTTCCTGGCGCTGAACGACAGCGGCGAAAAAACCAACCTCGACTTCAACCCCATCTGGCGCGCCATGCCCATGGGCGCCAGCGCCTGCGTGGCGTTGCCCGTAGCGCCGACCGTGCATGAAAAAATGCTCGCCAAGGTCGGCGCCCAGCCAGACGTGGCCAAGCAACTGGCCGAGCACATGACCGGCGCCGCCGGCCTGTGCTGGTACCCGAACTCGCGTCTGCACAGCCCCTTGCTGGTCGGCCAACTCGACGACAAAGCCGGCACCAGCCTGGATGAAAACCTCGGCAAGCTGTTCGGCTCGGTAATCGGTGCCTGGGAAGCCAACGTAGAAGGCGGCATCTTCCCGCTGAGCGACGAAACCCGTGCAGACGGCACCCATGTCTGGCAGCGCGAAGTCAGCTCCAACTTCGGCCAATACCCTGTCAGCGAAGCCGAAGTGCCCGACGCCATGGCCGCCAGCGGCTTCTTCCGCGTGAGCATGGCGCGCCAAGGCTCCACGCTGCTGTTCTCCCTGGACGACAGCATCGTCAACAAAGGCCTGGACGCGCTGAACAAACGCTTCCCGCCGTTGGCCGACGTATTGCCCAAGGACGCCGTAGTGCCGGCCTACCTGGCGCCGTCCACGCTCTCGGCCTTGTTCGAGCAGGAAACCCTCGACGCGCTGCCCAGCGACATCGAGCCGGTGTTCCGCAACGCCGCGCAAACCCTGTTGCTGCCCAAGCTGAAAGCCTTGGCCGGGCACAACAACTACGCCCTGACCCTGCCGGCCGACGCCGCGCCGGACTCCAACTGGCAGTGGCTGCCACTGGAGTGGCGTTCGCTGTGAAATCGCGCGCTGCCATCACGCTGGTGCTGCTGGGAAGCCTCTTGCTGCCCACGCTCGCCTGCGCGACTGCATCGGCCATAACGCCGCTGGATGCCGAGCAGTCGCAGATTTTCCGCGCCTGGTTTGTGCGCATCGCACAAGAGCAACTGCGCCAGGGCCCGAGCCCGCGCTGGCATCAGCAAGACTGTGCCGGCCTGGTGCGCTTTGCCGCCAACGAAGCGCTGAAAGTGCACGACGCCAAGTGGCTGCGCGCCAACGGCCTGAGCAACCGCTACCTGCCGCCAGAACTGCAGGTGCAAAACGAACAACGCAGCCTGGCCCAGCAATGGCAGCAGGGCGGCGGCAAGGTTGGTCCGTACGTCAACGCGATCAAATTGATTCAGTACAACAGCCAATTTCTGGGCCGCGACCTTAACCAGGCGCGCCCGGGCGATCTGATTTTTTTCGACCAGGGCGATGAGCAACATCTGATGATTTGGATGGGCCGCGAAATCGCATACCACACAGGCACCACCACGCCGACCGATAACGGCATGCGTTCGGTCAGCGTGCAACAACTCATGAAATGGAAGGACACCCGATGGATACCCGACGATTCCAATCCGAACTTTATCGGCATCTATCGCCTGCAATTCCTCGCTCGATGAAACTGGCCCTAGCCCTGGTCGCCAGCGTGCTCCTGCCCCTGAGCAGCCTGCACGCCGAAGACACGGTAAACCCCAGCGGCTATTCGCCCGTGGGCGGGGAGTCGTTCTTCCTGCTGGCTGATGCCAGCTTCGCCACCGACGAAGTGGCCCAGGTGCGCCTCGAAGCGCCCGGTCGCGATTACCGTCGCTACACCATGGAACCTTACGGCGGTGTGGACATGCGCGTGTACCGCATCGACCAGCCGCTGGAATTCCTCAAGCGCCAGAAGAACCTGCACCGCGTCGTCGCGGAAGGGCAGTTCAAGGGTGAAGGGCTGTCCAACACGCTCTCGTACCTGTGGGATAACTGGTACCGCAAATCCCGCCGGGTGATGCAGCGCGCGTTCTCTTATGAGTCGCGCAAGAACGTCACCGAAGAAGCGCCGGAACTGAAAATGGGCACGGCCATCGCCACGCCTACCCAATACGAAAACACGCCGCAATTTGCGCCGATGAAAGGCCTGCCGCTGGTGGCGCAATTCCGCTATCCGCTGTGGGATGCCAAAGCCATCCAACCGCCTAAAGGCGTGGAGTTGGCCGGTTCGTCCAGCGACTTCGTCAGCGTTAACCCCGGCAATGTGTATGTGCCGTTGGGCAAACTGAAACCCGGCTTGTACCTGGTCGAAGCGCTGGTGGGTAAATACCGCGCCACCACCATGGTGTTCGTTTCCAACACCGTGGCGGTGAGCAAAATTGCCGGCGACCAATTGCTGGTGTGGACCGCGCGCAAACACGAAGGCAGCGTGGTGCCCAGAGCCAAGGTGCTGTGGAGTGACGGCCTGGGCGTGATGAGCAGTGGTGAAACCGATGAGCAAGGCCTGCTGCGCCTGAAACACGCCAGCCCCGAGCGCTCTTATGTGCTGGGCGAAGACAGCGAAGGCGGCGTGTTCGTCTCGGAAAACTTCTACTACGACAGTGAAATCTACGACACCAAGCTCTACGCCTTTACCGACCGCCCGTTGTACCGTCCGGGCGATTGGGTGGAAGTGAAAATTCTCGGCCGCGAATTCAAAAACGCCCGTGATTCGGTAGCGCCCACCAGCGCGCCGGTGAAGCTCACCGTGCTAGACGCCAACGGCACCGCCCTGCAAACCCTCGACCTGAACATGGACAGCAAAGCCGGCAGCCAAGGCCGCTTCCAGTTGCCAAGCAACGCCGTGGCCGGTGGTTACGAACTGCGTTTCGGCTACCGCGACCAGCAATACAGCAGCGCCTTCCGCGTGGCGGACTACATCAAACCGCACTTCGAAATCGCCCTCGACCTGGCCAAGCCAGACTTCCGTACCGGCGAAGAAGTGAAAGGCAATCTGGTGCTCGTCTACCCCGACGGCAAGCCGGTAAAAGACGCCAAAGTGCAACTGACCTTGCGCGCCCAGCAACTGTCGATGATCGACAACGAATTGCAGTACCTCGGCCAATTCCCGGTTGAACTGGCGACCACCGAAGTCACCACCGACAGCCAGGGCCGCGCCGAGCTGAAACTGCCCGCCGCCGACAAACCCAGCCGTTACCTGCTGACCGTGTTCGCCAGCGACGGCGCGGCGTACCGCGTGAAAACCAGCAAGGAAATCCTCATCGAACGTGGCGCCGCCCGTTACCGCCTCAGCGCCCCACAGCGCTTCAGTGCGGCCAAGGAAAAAGTGCGCTTTAGCTACCGCAGTGAAACCGCTGCCGGGCAGAAAAAAGAGACGCACAAACCGGCGCACTACGAATGGGTTCGCCTGGAAGACCAGAGCAAAGACGACGGCAGCCTGGCCGCCGACGCCGATGGTTTCGACCTGAGCTTCGAACGCCCTGGCAGCTACAGCATCACCATCAAAGACAAAGACGGCCTGATCCTCGGCGCCACCGGCCATTCGGTCAGCGGCGAAGGCGTGAAAGCGGTCGCTGGCACCATTGAAATCGTGCTGGATAAAACCGAATACAAAGCCGGCGAAGAAGCCCTGGCCTTGATCACCTTCCCGGAACCGGTAGGCGATGCCCTGCTGACCCTGGAGCGTGATTCGGTAGAAGCCACCGCCTTGCTGAGCAAAGGCGCCGACTGGCTGAAGCTGGAGAAACTCAGCGACACGCAATACCGCGCGCGCATTCCGGTTACCGAGCAGTTCTCGCCGAACCTGACGTTCTCTGCCCTTTACACCAAAGGCGGCGACTACAGCTTCCAGAACGCCGGCATCAAAGTGGCCGCGCCGCAAATCGACATCGCCATCGCCGCCGATAAAGAGCAGTACCAACCGGGCGACTTGGTCACCATCGACCTCACCACCCAGTTCGCCGGCAAGCCGGCCGGTACGCGTCTGACCGTTAGCGTGGTGGACGAAATGATCTACGCGCTGCAACCGGAAATCGCGCCGAGCATTGACCAGTTCTTCTACCACCCGCGTCGCAACAACGTGCGCACCAGCGCCAGCCTGTCGTTTATCAGCTACGACGTGGCGCTGCCGGGTTCGCCCACCGCGCCGGGCAAAGCCAACCGCAGTGACCGCAGCGTGAAAGTGCTGGAGCGGCCGCGTCGTGAAGAAGTCGACACCGCCGCCTGGCAGCCTGACCTGGTCACCGACGAAAACGGCCACGCCAAACTGACCTTCCGTATGCCCGACTCCCTGACCCGCTGGCGCATCACCGCGCGCGCCGTGAGTGACGCCGGCACCGTGGGCCAGAAGAAACAGTTCATCCGTTCGGAAAAACCGCTGTACCTGAAATGGAGCGGGCCGACCCAGTTCCGCGCGGACGACCAACCGGCCATGGGCGTGTTTGTGTTCAACCAGGGCGAACAGGCGACCAAAGCTGAACTGGTCAGCCACTTCAACGGCCAGGAAAAACGCACACCGATTGACCTGGAAAAAGGCATCAACTACCTGCCGCTGCCAAAAGTGCCGGTCGCGGCGGGCGAGTGGAAAGCCGAGCTGTTGCTCGACGGCAAGCCGGTGGACGCGCTGAGCGTCACCCTGCGTACCGTTGGCAAAGGCTGGCAAGACCTGCAAACCCAGCGCGTGGCCGCCAACGCCGGCGCCAATGCCCTGCAACTGCCCAGCGATGCCCGTGACATCAGCGTGCGCCTGGACGACAGCGCCAAAGCGTTGTTCAACAGCAACCTCGACGACCTGCTGGAATACCCGTACGGCTGCGTGGAGCAAACCGCCAGCCGCTTGCTGCCGTTGAGCCTCGCCTATCCGTTACTGAGCAAGGCCGAGCAAGGCAATGCTGAAGGCGGGCGCATTGAAAAACGCGTCACCGACCGCTTGCGTCTGATCATGCAGAACAGCCGCCTGCGACTGGTGCAAATGGCCGGGCCGGAAGCGTTGTTCACCTGGTGGGGTGAAGGCGCCGAGCCGGATGCCTTCCTCACTGCTTACGCCTACTACGCCGACTGGTACGCCAGCAAAGCGCTGGAGCTGAGCCTGCCTGCCGATCACTGGCAGCGAGTGATGGACATCTACGCCAAGCAGGCCGCGACCACGCCGCTGCTGCAACGCGCGCTGATCCTGGCCTTTGCCAAAGACATGAACCTGCCCATCAATACCCTGGTGGAAGGCTTGATGACCGACCTGGCCAACCACGACGCGCAGGCCAAGGCCGACGCCGAAGTGGCGGCGAAAGTCGATGCCGCGACCCAACCTAGCAACGAGAACGAGGGTGAAGCCGAAGTAGCGGCTGACGCACCGCGCACCGACGTGGCCAGCGTGCAACCGGCCGACGCCGAGCCGACTCCGAGCGACGACGGCCTGACCAGTCTGGTTCTGGCTGCGCCTAACTCCAAGCTCGGTCTGGCCGTTGCCCGTGTGCTCACCGCCGAGCTTGCCAAGCAGAGCAAAGTGACCGCGCCTGCTGCGTTCAGCGCGCAGCTGCCGGCCGCGCAAGAGGTGGTGTACGCCAGCGAGCATCCGTTCGTGGCCAGCCTCAAAGCCAAGCTGGCCGGCGTCGATCAAGGGCAGGCCAAGGCCTTGCTGCAACGTCTGGCGCCTGAGCAGTCGACCCTGGAGCGCGCCCTGGCGCTGACCTGGCTGCAAGCGGCCAGCCAGCAAAAAGCCGCGGCCAGTGAACTGAAACCGGGCGAAGGCTGGCAGGCGCAACAGCGCGCCAGTGGCGAAACCCAGTGGGTGTGGGTCGGCAATGGCGTGCCGAGCAACCTGGAACTGCCCGCCTCGGTGACCGAGCCGGTTAACGTCGCCGTCAGCTACCGCAGCGCGCAGAGCAAACCGGGCGTGTTGCCGGTGACGCTCAGCCGCCGTCTGCTGCGTCTGGTGCCGGGCGATGCCGCGTTCGAATTCAGCGTGAAGGAAGTCGGCGAAGGCGAAGCCATCTCCGGCGACGACCTGTACCTGGACGAAGTCAGCCTCAGCAGTGAAGACGCTCGCGCCCTGCGCTACGGCTTGCTGGAAGTGCCGCTGCCGCCAGGCGCCGACGTGGAACGCACCACCTGGGGCATTCAAGTCAGCGGTCTGGATTCCGAAGAAGCCGCGCCGCTGGAAAAAGCCCGCTACGAAGACGGTCAACTGCTGTACGCGGTGCCGGTCGACAGCCTGCAAGGTGGCCTGACCGTGCGGCACTTGGTGCGCTTCTCGCAGAAAGGCGAATTCTCGCTGCCGCCAGCGCGCTACGTGCGCATGTACGCGCCGCAAGATCAGGCACTGGAAAGCGAACCGAGCTACGGCAGCCTGAAGGTCGAATAAGTCGTGCGCCTTGGCTGGTTGTGCATTGTGTTGTTTCCCCTGCTCGCCAGAGCCGGGGACGCACCGCTGCAACTGGCCATTGGCGCCGCGCCGGGCACGCAACTGCTGCACCTCAATCAGCAAGGAGTGACGAGTCGCGGCCCGTTGCCGGCCGACCTCAGCGCGCCACTGGGCAGCCTGTGGAAATTGTTCGTGTATGCCTATCTGGTCGACACGCACAAACCCGAAGTGGGCTACACCTGCAAAGGTCAGGACCGCGACGAGGTGTATTGCTGCAAAGCCGGTGAACGCATCGAACGGGATCAGGCGCTGACGCAAAGTTGCGGTCTGTATTTTTCCCCCGCCAACCTCAAACTCGATGCCGCCGATTGGCGCGCCTACTGGCAGCAACGCCAGGCGCCGTTGTGGCTGAGCGACATGGCGCAGTTGCAACCGCAACAGCGCGTAGCGGTGGGTGAATTGCTGCAACAACTTGCTAGCTTGCCGGCGCAGGAGCAGGCGCGGCGGGTATTGCTCGACGTGATGCTGCATGCCCCCGACGGCGCCACCCTCGGCGCGCTCGGCAGTCGCTTACGGGTGAAAACCTGGAGCTGGCTGGCCGACCACGATGCCCAGGCGCGCCAAGGTGGTTTTGCCGGCTGGTTGGTGGATGGCACTCCGGTTTGGGCGGGCGGCGTGGGCACCAGTCAGCGCATTCTCAAAGACTATGCGCAGGCCGTGGGCAGTGCGCTGCCAACACCGTCACCCCTCGACCAGGGCCGCTGCGTGCAGGTGCAGTTGTTCGCCCGTTACCCGGTTCGCCAGGTGCGCAGCAAAGCCAGCGGGCAACTGGTCGGCGCCGGTGCCTTGCGCGGCGATTACGACGTGCAGTTCGCCAACGGCAACCGCTTGCCCATCAGCAGCGAAGGCGAATTGTTTGTCGGCGCCGATGGCCAGCTCACCGCGCGTCTTAGCCGCGAAGACTACGTCGCCCGTGTGCTCGACCGCGAAGCCTCGGCGCAGCCGGCCGAAGCGGCGAAAGCGCTGGCCGTGACCATTCGCACCTACTTGCTGCAAACCGCCACCCGCAACGGCGAATGCCTGAGCATCAGCGACAGCAGCGCCAGCCAGCGCGTGGCGCCGCGCCCGGCCAGCGAAGGGGCCCGGCAGATTGCCGCCTGGACCACCGACCTGGTGTTAGCCGGCAGCCCGGTGAACTACCACAGCGACAAAGCGGGACCGGATCGTCTGTCCTGGCAACACGCCGTGGAACAAGCCGGGCAGGGCCTGCGCTACGACGCCATTCTCGCCCGTGCTTTTCCCCGCGCCAGCCTCAGCCGGTGGGACCAACCCACCGCCGCCTGCCAGGCGCTCGGCAACGGTGAAGAGTGGCTGAAGAAACAACAACGCGGCTGGCGCGAGCGCCTGCAACGCGAGCCCGGTTATGTGGAAACCAGCGACTTCGCCGTGTGCCAACTGAGCGGCGGCAAACCCCATGTCGACCGCGAGCGCCAACGCATTTTTGTTCGAGGCTTCTACTCCCTGCAGGACCGCCTCGACCTGACCCACGAATACTTGCACCTGGCCTTTGCCGCACACCCCAACGGCCAGGACGAAACCTACATCGAAGGCCTCGCCCGCCACCTACTTCTGGAATAGCCCCATGCGTGTACGCCTGACTGAAATCGCCCTGTTCCTCGCCTGCTTGCCGCTGGCGGCGCTCGCCACCGACGGCGTGCAAATCGACACGCCGGTCGGCGGCTGGCGCAAAGGCTCCGACGAGGGCGCGCACTTTATGCAGGAAGTGAATTACCCGGCTTCCTCAGTGAACAGCGCGGCCGACCAAGCCAACACCGCGCGCATTGCCGGGCAAATCACGGCCACGCCCAAAGACGCGAGCAAGCCGGCGCGCTTGATCGTCAACGGCATCAGCATGCCGCTCAAAGTGCAGGAAGACGGCAGCTTCGACCGCCCGTTCGTGTTCCCCTCCGGCAGCAACAGCGTGGAAGTACGCAACGCCGAAGGCACCGCCAAGCATCGCGTGCAGTTCTACAACCGCGGCAGCGGCGAAACCGCCGCCAAGCTGCGCGTGGTGCTGTCGTGGGACAGCGACAACACCGACCTCGACCTGCACGTGGTCACGCCGGATGGCGGGCACATTTGGTACGGCGATCGCTCGGCTGCCAATGGCGGAGCGCTGGACGTGGACGTGACCACCGGCTTCGGCCCGGAAATGTTCGCCTCGCCGACGCCGCTGAGCGGTGAATACCTGGTGTACGTGAACTACTTCGGCGGCGGCTCCAGCAGCGACGAAGAAGGCGTGGAAGCCCTCGAGCAAATTCTCACCACCGCGCAGGTCACCGTCATCACCCAGGAAGGCACCGCCAACGAAAAGCAGGAATCGTTCATCGTGCCCATGCGCGCCACTGGCGAGCTGACCATGGTGAAGCGCTTCAGCTACCCGTGATGAATTTGCCGCCGCGCCAGCAACGGCTCAATGCAATTCCGGCGTGGCCCGCAGCTGCCGCAAGCGTTCGCTGAGCAGCAAGCGCTGGGCCGTGTCCTCGCTCAGCAACAGCGCGTGTTCCACGTCGTAACGCTCGGCCTGCGGGCAGTCGAGCTGGCGGTAAATGTCGGCACGCGCCAAGTGGTCGACCAGATTCGGCGAGCCGAGCAACAACACCCGTTCCGCATCCTTTAACGCCGCCAGCGGCTCCTGCGCCTGCGTATGCAAACTGCGCAGGTTGCGCGACAGGCGCTGCAGCATCTGCCGCGCATTGCAGCTTTGCAGGTGCGTGGCGTGCAGCTCCGCTTTCGGGCCAAGGGTGCGCAGCAGCAAGTCGCGGCAGTCGCGGGTATACAGACGGCGCCCGCTGCTGGGATCCAGCAGATGGTCGGCACCGGGCACACGCAGCAAAAAATGGCCGGGGAAGTTAACGCCTTGCAGAGGAATGTGCAGGCGCTCGGCCAGCTCCAATGCGATTAGCGCCAACGACAATGGTTGCCCACGTTTGCGCAGCAGCACCTGATCGAGCAGGGCGGAGCGGGGCAGTAGAGGGCTGCTGTCGTCTTCGTGGAAATCGATTTCGCCCAGGCGCCGCAATAACGGTTGCGCCAGTTCATGGGCGGGCAGGTTGGGCAGACCGCTGCTGACCTGATGAACCAACCCGGTGAACTCACGCAGCACCTGTTGCGGCACCAGGCTGTCGTCGTGCTCAGCCGCAATCCATAGCGCGGCTTCAAACAGCGCAGGCGGTTCACGGTCCAGACAGGCAAGGCAGGCTTGGCGTGGGGTCATGGGCTTCTCCGGGTCGCCCTAGGGTTGTAGCGCTTAGCTAACACTTCGTCCAGCGCGGCGTTATGCCTGGCGTTGCGCAACGCGGCCTTGCTTATGCTCGCCTGGTCAGTTGGGTCGTATGCGGCCACCTATACTGCTCGGAACCACAACAATAAGGAGTCATCACATGTTCGCTTTAATGGAAGCGGCACGTGTCGAGGCCCTGCACTGTTTCAACGATGCGGCTACCGGGCTTCGGGCCGTTATCGTCATTCACAACAGCCGACTCGGCCCAGCGCTGGGCGGTTGCCGCTACCTCAGTTACCCCGACGAAAAAAGCGCCATCGACGACGCCGTGCGCCTGGCCCAGGGCATGAGCTACAAAGCCGCGCTGGCAGGCCTAAGCCAGGGCGGCGGCAAGGCGGTGATCTTGCGGCCGCCCGGCGTCGACAACCGCGCCGCCTTGTTCGAAGCCTTCGGCCGCGCCATCGACAGCCTTGGCGGCCGCTACATCACCGCCATCGACAGCGGCACCCTCAGCGCCGACATGGACTGCGTGGCGCAATTCACCCGCCACGTGACGAGCACCACCAGCGCCGGCGACCCCTCGCCCCACACCGCCATGGGCGTGTTCGCTGGCATCCGCGCCACTGCCCAGGCGCGCTTAGGCAGCGACGACCTGGAAGGCTTGCGCGTGGCCATTCAAGGCTTGGGCAACGTCGGCTTTGCCCTCGCCGAACAGCTGCACGCAGCGGGCGCCGAACTGTTGGTCAGCGACCTTGATCCCGGCCGCGTGCAACTGGCCGTCGAGCAACTCAACGCCCGGCCGGTGGCCAACGAAGCGCTGCTTTGCACACCGTGCGACATCCTTGCGCCGTGCGGCCTGGGCGGCGTTTTGAATTCGGCCAGCGTGGCCAAGCTGCGCTGCTCGGCAGTGGCAGGCGCGGCCAATAACCAACTGCTCAGCGCCAACGCGGCGGATGAACTGGAAGCGCGCGGCATCCTCTACGCGCCGGATTACGTCATCAATTCCGGCGGGCTGATTTATGTCGCCCTCAAACATCGTGGTGAAGAGTTGCCAGCCATTACCGCGCACCTCACCCAGATTGATCGGCGCTTAACGGAAATTTATGGCCACGCGCAGGCAGACAAACGCTCGCCCGCGCGGGTGGCGGATGCGTTGGCGGAGAAGATTTTATATGGAGCTTTTTAAGTTTTAGTTGGTTTAGGGCTAATTAAAAGATTGTTAACTTTGAAACACAGAGCAATCTTACCGTAGTTACGGTTGCGTCGATCTGAACTCAATAGACCGGGATGGTTAGGCTTCACCTGCACGTTTCTTCTTATTACGTGTTGGAGCTTAAGCATGAACAAATCAGCATTGTTATTAGTACTTTCCCTGTCACCGATATTTGCGGATGCCGCGACTCCCTGGAAGCCTTGGTGGGGCGCTTATGTCCGTCTTGATGACGACGGGAATATAGCGTGCGCAGTAATTGGGAACTCAAATGAATGCGGTTGGAACAGCAAAGCAGTTCCTTCGGCTAATGCCCGTTCATTAAGCTGCGGTACGCAGCACTTGAAAGCCCATGGCGTGACCGGTTATGACCAAGCTAACCATTGGTGCAATAAAGCGTATGCGGATCTATATGCGAATTGGGCGCCCGGAAATTACTCGGGATTTGACGTATACCTCGCCGAGAACCCGGCGGGTGATTTGATGTGCGACTCCGCCGATGGCAAGGGTTGCTACTGGAACCAGACCGCCAACTCTGCCGGACCGATCCGGCCTATCGACCCGCTGTTGTGTGGACCTATTCACAAAGCGATATACGGCGAAAACGCCGATGGCCCCGACCATTGGTGTCATCAGGCCCGGGTGTTGGTGGACTACCGTGACTTTTCCGAGAGGGATTGGGCCAACGCGAGCTTCGACTATGACCGGGGCTGGGCCGGAATAGGCTTCGGCCTGACCGGCACGCAGCGCGGCGCACCGGAGTCGATGAGGATTACCAGCAAAGATGGCTATCGTGGGCTCGGAATAAAGTCCCTGGTTCGAGATGCCCAATGGTTCAAGCAACATCCTACCGGGCCCTACAGCAAGGCGGACGGTGAGGCGCAGGACGATCTTTTTATGTACGGGAAGAAAGTGTGGCAGGCGGACGACGAGCCCATCGTCGTCATGCACATCTATCGACCCAAAGGCACTACGGTGTCGCTGCGCATGCCGTCGATATACAACAATCGCGGAGCTCAAGATAAGGGCACGCCTGGCATATGGCTAAAGCCTGAGGTCATCAGATTACGAACGGTGCAGGGTGATTTTTACCTGGAGGACCCGGCGCTCGAGAATACAGCGGGGCGTTGGTGGACGCTGGGAATGAAAATTACCAAAGAGGGCGACATCGAATATTACGCTGCATCGGATTGGCGCGATTCGCCGTTCGATCCTTCACTTCTGCGGGGAAAACAAAGCGCGCTGCTTGGCTCGTCGGCCTACAACGTTATTCGCCAGGCTGATGCTGTTGTGATGATTTCCAATGTATTGCCCAATAATGCCGAAGCGATAATTAGCGACATCCGTTATGGCATAAAAACGAAGAATCAGAAGAAGGCACCTTAGTCGGTGCCCAGCGGGGCGAATAGTCTTGTAAAGATTATTCGCCCCCCAATAATTCACACATCGATTTCGCCGTTGGCCTTGCGCTTCCAGCTGTCGTTACCCGGCAGCAGCAAATTCAAGGCGATGGCGACGATGGCGCACAGGGCAATGCCTTTGAGGCCGACATCGTCCGGGCCGGTGCCGGTGCCGACCAGCACGCCGCCGATACCGAACACCAGGGTCACCGACACAATCACCAGATTGCGCGCTTCGCTGAGGTCGACTTTATGGCGAATCAGCGTGTTCATGCCCACCGCCGCAATCGAGCCGAACAGCAGGCACAAAATGCCGCCCATGACCGGCACCGGAATGCTTTGCAGCAACGCGCCGAACTTGCCGATGAAGGCCAGCACGATGGCGAAGATGGCCGCCCAGGTCATGATTTTCGGGTTGTAGTTTTTCGTCAGCATCACCGCGCCGGTCACTTCGGCGTAGGTGGTGTTGGGCGGACCACCAAACAGACCGGCTACCGATGTAGCGATGCCGTCGCCCAGCAGGGTGCGGTGTAAGCCAGGTTTTTTCAGGTAGTCGCGGCCGGTCACGCTGCCAACTGCAATCACCCCGCCGATGTGTTCAATAGCCGGCGCCAGAGCCACCGGCACAATGAACAGAATCGCCTGCCAGTTGAACTCCGGCGCGGTGAATTTCGGCAGTTCCAGCCAAGGTGCAGCGGCGATTTTGGCGGTGTCGACCACGCCGAAATAAAACGCCAGGGCAAAGCCCACCAGTACGCCGGAAATGATCGGCACCAAACGGAAGATGCCTTTGCCAAATACCGCGACGATCAGCGTCGTCAGCAATGCCGGCATGGAGATCAGCATGGCGGTTTTGTACGGGATCAACTCGGCGCCATCGCCGGATTTGCCCATGGCCATGTTGGCGGCGATTGGCGCCATGGCCAGGCCGATGGAAATCACCACTGGGCCGATCACCACGGGCGGCAACAGACGGTCGATAAACCCGGTGCCTTTGATTTTCACGGCCAAGCCGAGAAAGGTGTAAACGAAGCCTGCCGCGACAATACCGCCCATGGTGGCTGCAAGGCCGAACTGGCCCTTAGCAAGGATGATCGGCGTGATAAAGGCAAAGCTAGACGCGAGGAAAACCGGCACCTGCCGGCCCGTCACGATCTGGAACAGGATGGTGCCCAGGCCAGCGGTGAACAACGCCACGTTGGGATCGAGCCCGGTAATCAGCGGCATCAGCACCAAGGCGCCAAACGCCACGAACAGCATCTGTGCGCCGGACAGCACCGTGCGCCAGAGTGGATCGTTGAAGTCGTCTTGCATCGCTTAGGCGTCCTTTTGCTTGGTGCCGAAAATCTTGTCGCCGGCATCGCCCAGCCCGGGAATGATGTAGCCGTGTTCGTTGAGTTTTTCATCAATGGAGGCGGTGAAAATCATCACCTCGGGATGGGCGTCTTGCACCGCCTTGATGCCTTCCGGCGCGGCCACCAGCACCATGGCGCGAATGTCCTTGCAGCCGGCTTTTTTCAGCAGGTCGATGGTCGCGACCATCGAGCCGCCTGTGGCGAGCATCGGGTCGATGATCAGCGCCAGGCGTTCATCGATTTCCGGCACCAGCTTCTCCAGATACGTGTGCGCTTGCAGCGTTTCTTCATTACGCGCCACGCCCACGGCGCTGACCTTGGCGCCTGGAATCAGGCTGAGCACGCCTTCGAGCATGCCAATGCCGGCACGCAGAATCGGCACGATGGTGATTTTCTTGCCGGCAATTTTTTCCACATGAACCGTGCCGCACCAGCCGTCGATGGCGTAGTTTTCCAGGGGTAGATCCTGGGTGGCTTCGTAGGTGAGCAGAGCGCCCACTTCCTGGGCCAGTTCGCGAAAGTTTTTCGTGCTGATATCGGCGCGACGCATCAGACCTAGCTTGTGGCGGATCAGTGGGTGGCGGATTTCGCGGATGGGCATGGGGTGGGCTCCGAACGTGCTGGCAAAAAATTGTGCCAAGAGTAAAGCATTCGATATGCCAAGTGGCGCCGTGACTGGGTGGTCGCCTACATTTCCTGTACCTGCGGACAGGAAATGTCGCCAACAGATACGCCGCGCATCATTGGCGACACGTGACCGATGGGGCTTGCCCCATGCCAAGGGGATGCGTACCTTTGCCGACTTTTATTTTGACGCCTTGATCAGGTTTTGATCAGCACCTAGACCCCGTGAGGAATAGCCCATGTCCGTCGATATCGCCCACATCCAGCAAGTGATGGCCGAGGCCGATTGCCTGTACAGCAACGCCGAGGTCGAAGTGGCCATCGACACCATGGCAGCTGCCATCAACAGCGAAATGGCCGAGAGCAATCCGGTGGTGTTTTGCGTCATGAACGGCGGCCTGATTTTCTCCGGCAAGCTGCTGCCCAAACTGAACTTCCCGCTCGAACTTTCGTACCTGCACGCCACGCGTTACCGCAACGAAACCAGCGGTGGCGAGCTGTTCTGGAAAGCCAAACCCGAGATTTCCTTCATTGATCGCGAAGTGCTGATCATCGACGACATCCTCGACGAAGGTCACACCCTGGGCGCCATCATCGACTTCTGCCGCCACGCTGGCGCCAAGCACGTGCGCATCGCCGTGCTGGTCGACAAAACCCACGACCGTAAGGCGCGGCCGGATTTGAAAGCGAATTACGTGGGCATGCCGTGTGTGGATCGGTATGTGTTTGGTTATGGCATGGATTACAAGGGCTATTGGCGCAATGCCCCCGGGATCTATGCCGTCAAAGGCATGTAATGGGTACGTAACCGATCGGCTGCGCGTCGGCCCTCCGGCGTTAAAAAGCCCTGCTGAAATGCTCATTGGCTACAGCCAACTCCGCTTTCAGCAGGGCTTTTTGCCTTGTAGGGCTCTAGCTCGCTCGATCTCGATTTTTGCTGGGTTTGGGATTTTTTTAAGGTCAAGGGCATCGCGGCTGAAGCCGCTCCTACAGACCGTGTAGAACTGTGGGAGCGGCTGGGCGGCATCCCGATTAGCCGCGATGCTTTTTACAACCCTACGTCCAACAACACCGGCCGCTTGGCCAGCGCTTTTTCCATCACGCTTTCTACAAACTGCCGGTCACTGTCGGGCAACGCCAGGCGCGGTGGGCGGGTGAGGGCGGTGCCGCGTTGCATGATCTGCTCGCAGAGTTTGATGCATTGCACCAGGTCCGGACGAGCGTCCAGGTGCAGCAACGGCATAAACCATTCGTACAGTGGCATTGCCTCGGCGAACCGCCCGGCTTTGGCAAGGCGGAACAACGTTTCGCCTTCTTTGGGAAATGCGTTGGACATGCCCGATACCCAGCCCACGGCGCCCACGGCAATGCTTTCGAGCACCACGTCATCAAGCCCGGCGAACAGCACGAAGCGATCGCCCACTTCGTTGCGCACGTCGATGAAGCGGCGGGTGTCGCCGGAGGAGTCTTTGAAGCAGACGATGTTGTCGCAGTCGGCCAGGGAAATCAGGATGTCGGGCGTCACGTCGTTTTTGTAGATCGGCGGGTTGTTGTAGACCATCACCGGCAGGTCGATGCTGGCGGCCACGCTGCGAAAGTGCGCGGCGGTTTCGAAGGGTTTGGAGGAGTACACCAACGCGGGCATCAGCATGATGCCGTCGGCACCTACGCGTTGGACTTCTTTGGCGACCTTGCTGGCGTTCAGGCTGGTGAATTCCGCCACGCCGGAAATCACCGGCACGCGCCCGGCCGAGGCGTCTTTGGCCACTTCCACCAGGCTGATTTTTTCCTCGACGCTCAGCGAGGTGTTTTCCCCCACCGTGCCGCAGATCACCAGACCCGATACGCCATCGCGCACCAGCCCGCTGATCACCGCATGGGTGGCGTCCAGGTCGACGGAAAAGTCAGCGCGAAATTGTGTGGTGACGGCGGGAAACACTCCGCTCCAGTTAGGCTTGTTGCTCATGTGCGACTCCTGGGATGGCTGTAGGTAACGGACGGGAAAAGACAAAACAAACGCCCACGCGCCGACGCGGAAACGTTTCCGGGCGGCATGCGATCAAGGGCAGTTAGTGGGCGAGGCTCTCGCGGTAGCGCGTCGGCGACAAACCGGTGAGGGCTTTGAATTGGCGGCTGAAAGCGCTGTGGTCGGTGTAGCCGCAGAGCAGCGCGATTTCGGTGATCGGCAAGTCGCCGGCCAGTAGCTGCGAGGCAGCGCCCAGGCGCGCTTTGTGAATCATCTGCCGGGGCGTGAGCTGGAAGATGCGCTTGCAGTGGCGCTCCAGTTGCGCCACCGACAAGCCCGCCAGTTGCGTGAGGTCGCGCAGGCTGATGGGCTGGGCGTAGTGCTGGCGAATATGGGCGTCGACGCTGGCCAGTTTCTGGTACGCCGGATGGCTGGACTGCGGCGCCAGCAGGTCGTAGGAAATGCCCGCCATGCCGATGATCGCGCCGTGCACATCGCGCAATGCCAGCTTGTGCGTCAGGCACCAACCGGGCTCGCGACCGGGATACAGGTGCAGCTCCAACTGGTCGCTCAGCGGATTGCCGGCGCTCATCACGTGCAGGTCTTGCTCGGTATACAGCGAGCCAAACCGTGTGGGAAATACCTCGGCCGCCGTCTTGCCCAGCAGCTCGCTCTTGTCGCACAAGCCGCAGCGCTGCGCCAGTGTCTGGTTGGCCAGCACGTAGCGCGCCTGCATGTCTTTGATGAAGAACACCACGCCGGGCATGGCATCGAGCAGCGGCGCAATTTGCGTCAGGCTGCCGAGCAGGTCGGGCAAGTCCCGTGGGGTGGGCAGCGCGGTGGGAAACATGGGCGGCGATGGCTCCGGTCATGGTGGCGGCCCTTACTCTACGGCCGGCTGCGCGGCGCTGGGAAGCAGGCTTTCAACCCGCGCCGGCACGAACGGGGCGCGCAAGCCGGGCGCCGGCCAGCCGAGTAGAAATTCAGCCGCGCTGCCACACACGCGGCCCTGACACGCGCCCATGCCGCAGCGGCTGTGCAGCTTGGCCTGGCGCCAATCGTCGAACCCGGCCACGGCGCCATAGGGCACGTCTTCGCAGCGGCAGAGCAGGGTCTCGGCCTGGGGCAGATTCTTTAAGGCCGGGTCGAGGACGAAGCAACGCTTGAGCTGATCGGCGAAGCCTTGCCAATGCTGGCGCTGGGCTGCCAGCGCCTGGACCCGATCGAGCAAGCCGGCTGCCGCATAGCCGGCAATAGCCCCTTCGACGCGTGCCAGTTCGTTGCCGCCGATGCCGGTGCATTCACCCGCTGCAAAATGCCCCGCGCGGCTGGTGCGCTGCTGCCCATCGACGACGATGGCTTGCTCGTTTACCTCGCAGCCCAGGGCGCTGGCCAATTCGGTATTAGCGCGCAAGCCAAAGCCACAGGCCAGGCGCGTGCAGGCAATTTCCCGCACATGGTGGCCTTGGCGAATGCGCACCGCTTCCAGACGTTCATCGCCCAGCGCTTCGAGCACCTGGCTATTCATTCGAAAACGCCAGTCGGCCAACTGCACGGCCTGGCGTAGCTTGCTCGGCCAGCGTGGCAGCTGCGCCGCAAAGGCAGCGACTCGGCGCGCGGGTGCCTGTTCGGCGATGGCAGCAACCTGCGCACCCGCCGCTTTTGCACTGGCCGCGCTGGCCAACAACAACGGCCCGCTGCCGGCAATGACCACACGTTCACCGCGAACCGGAACGCCGCCCTTGATCAGCGCCTGCAACGCCCCCGCGCCGGTGACGCCGGGCAGCGTCCAGCCGGGGAAGGGCAGCAGAATTTCTCGCGCGCCGGTGCAGAAAATTAGCTGCCCATAGTTCACCTGCCAACTGTGCAGCGCGTTCTCCAGAAGCAATTGCTGGGCGCCGGTTTGGGCGATAACGCGGGTGCCGGTGAACAGCTCAATGTTGGGGGCCGCGGCCAATTGCGCGCGCAGGGTTTGCGCAGGGTTAGCGGCCGGGGCATGAATATCGGCGCGCCAGATTTGCCCGCCGGTCGCGGGGTTGTCGTCGAGCAGGGCGATGCGTTGTCCGCTGCTGCTGGCGGCCACGGCGGCAGCCATGCCGGCCGGGCCGGCGCCGATAATCAGCAGGTCGAATTCGCGCGTCATGGCTGCGTCTCCACCTGCATGCCATCGGCACACACGGTTTGGCAGGCCAGGCGGCGCTGGCCGTTGATGCTCACGCGGCACTCCTGGCATACGCCCATGCCGCAGAACGGCGCGCGACGTTTGCCGTCGAGCGCGGTGCGGCTGGTTCCGTCGCCGGCCAGGTACAGCGCGGCGGCAACGCTGGTGCCAACGGCTACGCGCACGGCGCGGCCATCCACCTGCAGTTCGACGGCGGCGCTCATGCCGGTTGCTCCGCCCTGGCAAAGCGCAAGGGCGAGTAGGGCGCAGAGTCGATGGCGCTGGGTTGCTTGAGCACCTGGTTGACCAGCAACTGCGCGCTGCCCGGCGCCGTGGTCACGCCCAGGCCTTCATGGCCCAGCGCCAACCACAAACCGGCTTGGCTCGGGTGCGGGCCGAGCAGCGGCAAGCTATCGGGTGTGGCGGCGCGAAAGCCGGTCCAGCTGCGGATGGCGTTCATGCTCGCCAGCTCCGGCAAGTAATCGAGGGCACGGGCCAACATGCGCGCCAGCACGTCGTGGTCCACGGCGGGGTCGAGGCTGTCGAACTGGCGCGACGAGCCGATCAGAATTTGCCCGGTGGGGCGCGGTTGGGCATTGAACGCCACCGACGTGCCGCTGCTGCTGTGGGCGCTGCTGACGTAGCCCAATTCCACCAATTGATGACGAATGCGCGCGGGGTAACGGTCGGTGATCAACAGGTGGCCTTTTTTTGGCCGAATGGGCAACTCCGGGCACAGGTCGCGCGCACTGCCCGAGGCCAGCACCACCGCCGAGGCGCTTAGCCATTCGCCGCTGTCCAGGCGCACGCGGTTGCCGCTCACTTCGCTGACCGTGGCCTGGCGCTGGCGAATACGTTCGGGTTGTTGCGTGAGTAACCAGCGCACCACGTTGGGCGCATAAACAATGCCGTCGCCGCTGACATGCAGCCCACCCACAAGGCCCGGACGCAGCATCGGTTCCGCCTCACGAACGGCTTCGGCGCCGAGCATGCGGCAGCCCAAGCCTTCGGCTTCCAGCAGCGCTCGTTTGTGTTCGGCCACGGCCAGTTCTTCAGCGTTGGCTGCCAGCCACAACGTGCCGCAATTTCGGTAGGCGCAGCCCTCATCCAGCGCGGGCGCCCAGCGCCGCCACAGGCCCAGCGAGTATTGGCTGAGCGCCAGTTCGGCGGGGTTGTCGTCCATCACCACCAAGTGGCCCATGCCGGCAGCCGTGGCGCCGCCGCGCAGGTCGTCGAGCAGCAGCACATCGAGGCCGTGCTGGGCGAAGGCATGGGCGCAGGCGGCGCCGACGATACCGGCGCCGACGATGATGACGTCCGCATTCACAACACGATGCCCCAGGCGAACGGGTCGTCGTCTTGCAGCAGTAGCGTGGCTTCGGCGCTTAAATGCGCCCGGCCGCGGATGGTGGGAATCACCCGGCTGGGCTCGCCGTCATTGAGCCAGGTGTAACTGCCTTCAAACTGACTGCCGATGACGCTGGCCTGGCGCCACACGTCGCCGGGCTTGAGTTTGCCGTCCGCCGCCAGGCAGGCCAGCTTGGCGCTGGTGCCGGTGCCGCAGGGCGAGCGGTCGTAGGCTTTGCCTGGGCACAGCACAAAGTTGCGGCTGTCGGCCTGGTCGTCGTCGGCGAACAGCTCGATGTGATCGATCACGCCGCCGTCGTCACCATAAATGCCGTTGGCTTGCAGCGCCGCGCTGACGGCCACGGTGTAGGCGGTGAGGGCGTCGAGGTTGCTGCCGTCGATGCGTTGGTCGTGTTCGCCGATGAGGAAAAACCAATTGCCGCCCCAGGCGATGTCGCCGGTCACGGCGCCGTAACCCGGCACCTCCACCTGCACTGCGGAGCGATAACGGTACGCCGGCACGTTGCGCACGCTCACCGAATGGTCGTCGTGCAACGTGGCCTCCACGGTGCCCACCGGCGTTTCGATGCGGTGCGTACCTGGCCCGATGCGGCCCAGGTGCGCCAGGGAAATCACCAGGCCGATGGTGCCGTGGCCGCACATGCCGAGGTAGCCGCTGTTGTTGAAGAAAATCACCCCGGCGCAGGCCGATGGATCGACCGGCGCACAGAGCAGGGCGCCGACCAACACGTCGCTGCCGCGTGGCTCCAGCACCGTGGCGGCGCGGTAGGCGTCGTAGCGGTCCGCCAACAGTGCGCGACGCTCGGCCATGCTGCCGGTGCCCAAGTTGGGAAAACCGTCGATCACCAGCCGGGTCGGCTCGCCGCCGGTGTGGCTGTCGATAATCTGGATGCGGCGCATGGGGCGTCTCCGAAACCGTAGAAGGTTCTGCAAGACTGAGCGTTCAGGCGTCAATCGGCTTGAGGGTTTTGCGCCGCGCGGATGACGAAATCGGCACAGAACGCTGCCACTTGGCTGTAGGAAAACGCGTGCTAAGGTGGCGCGCTGATTTATCCGAGGAGCTGACCGTGCTGCGTGTTTCTTTAATTGCCTTGTTTCTCTGTGCCGCACCGCTGGCCAACGCCGCGTTGCCCCACGAACAGTACCTGCCGCCAGACGACCAGAACCTGCGCCATGAAGCGCCAGAACAGCAGCAAGTGCTGCAAGTGACCGAATACTCGGTGGTGGTTGGCAGCCAGCGCGAGTCAAACCAGCAACCCATTCCCATCACCTCACCGGCCTGGCTGCTGCTCAAGACTAAAGCCGTGAGCAAGGGCGCCACTGTTACGCAAGTGCTGGTGCGCTTCGAGACGGAAGGCAAAAGCCTCAAGCGCCCGAGCCTGGACGAAGCCGGCAAAACCCTCAGCCTTAATTACCCGCTCGCGCAGTACCCCATGCTGCTCGACCTGCTGCGCAGCGGCGGCGTGTATGTACAATTTTTGAGCTACCCCAACGGCCACGTCTGGGCTGATCTGCACAGCGCTGCCCAGCGTGTGCGTTGAGCCAGCGCCCCGGCGCAGAGTAAACTGCCGGCCCGGCGTTCCCCCGTTAAGAGAAAAGACCCATGCGTAAAGACAAGAAACAGGTGATTGGCGAAGAGATTGGTGACGAGCCGATCAAGCTGTTCCTCGCGGTGGAACCGGCCGATGACACGCCGCCGTCGCTGCACAAATTGGTCAAGGCCTACCGTGGTTTGCGCATCGATGACTTCGAGCGCTTTCTGACCTTCTTCGTAGAAGCCGGCTACGACCTCAACGCCAAAGATGCCAAGGGCAATGATTTCGTCGCCCTGATTCAGGATCAGCGCTTGGCTGAGCCGTACATCGAGGCGATCAAAGCGGCTCGCGGTTGAGTGGGTTGGCAATGCTGAAAAGCCCGTCCAGGTGACGGGCTTTTTTGTGGGCGTTACGGCGTGACGGGCAGGGCGCTGGTGCTGCGGCAGGTGTCGACCAAATAGGTTTCGAACTGCTGAACAATCGCCGGCCAGCCCTGGCGGCTGGCATGTTGCCGGGCATTCAGGCGTACGCGGCGCAGGGTTTCCGGGTCTTCGAGCAGCCAGCAGGCGCTGTCGATAAACGCCTCTTCATCACCGGGCATCGCCAGCGCGCCGTTGTGGCCGTGGCGAATATGCTGCGCCGCTGCCGCCTGGTCATACGCGACCACCGCCAGCCCCGACGCGAGCGCTTCGAGCAGCACATTGCCGAAGGTTTCCGACAGGCTGGGAAACAGGAACAAATCGCCGCTGGCGTAGTGCGCGGCGAGCGCTTGGTCGCGCTGCACGCCGCAGAACACGGCGTCGGGCAATTCCTTTTGCAGGCCTGAGCGCTGTGGTCCGTCGCCGACCATGATCAACTTCAGGCGCTGCTCGGGGTAACGCGATTGCAGCGCGCGAAAACTGCGCACCAACAGCGCCAGGTTCTTCTCGGCGGCAATGCGTCCGACATGGATGACCGCCAGCTCGCCGTCCTCCACACCCCACGCACGGCGCAGTTCGGCATTGCGTTTGGCCGGGTGAAACAGCTGACTGTCGACGCCACGGGCAAGCAAATGCACACGCTCAAAACTGCGCCGCTGCAACTCCAGGCTCTGACTGGCGCTGGGCACTAACGTGAGCTGCGAGCGGTTGTGAAACCAGCGCAAATAATTGGTCAGCACGCGAGTCAGCATGCCCAGCCCGTAGTGGCTGCTGTATTGCTGAAAATTGGTGTGAAAGCCGCTGATCACCGGAATGCGCAAGCGCCTGGCCGCGCGCAACGCCGAAAGCCCGAGCGGCCCTTCCGTGGCGATGTACAGCACGTCCGGCCGCCGCCGTTTCCAGCGCCGCAGCAGCTTGTGCATCGACGCCTGCCCCCACTGCAAACCCGGATAGCCCGGCAGCGGCCAGCCGCGCGTGAGCAACAACTCGTCGGTACTTTTCTGCCCGTCATCCCCGCTTTGCCGTGGGCGCACCAACTGCAACTGATGGCCGCGCTCACGCAGCCCCGCACACAGGCGCCCGAGCGTATTGGCAACGCCGTTTATTTCCGGGGGAAAGGTTTCGCTGATCAGCGCGATGTGGAGGGAAGATTGGGTCATGACGCCAGTCTCGGCTGGCGTCGTTTAAGCCGTGTGACGTTAGCGTTGCACGGTTGTGACAGCCGCTGCCGAGCGCTCACGCACCCAAAACAACGTAGCGCCAGCCACGGCGGCCGGCATCATCACCACGTTGACGCCGGGAATCAGCAATGCCAGGTACACCGAGCCGCCAAAACCCAAACTCTGCCAGCGCTTTTCGCGCAGCCAGGCGAGCATTTCGTTCCAGCCGAGTTTGTTGTTGTCGGCGGGGTAGTCGATGTACTGCACGCACATCATCCAGATGCCGAACAGCACCCACAGCGGCGCGGCGATGATGTTCAGGCCGGGAATGAAGGAGAGGATAAACAGGCCGATGGCGCGCGGCAGAAAGTAGCCCAGCTTGCGGGCTTCGCGGCCCAGGGTGCGCGGCACCATGGCGACCAGTTCGGCCCAGCGAAAGGGCGGGAAGTTATCTTCGCCGCGCACTACCACTTCCACTTTTTCCGAGAGAAAGCCGTTGAACGGCGCGGCGATGATGTTGGCCAGGGTGGTGAAGGTGAAGAACACCATCAGCAGAATCAGCACGAAGAATATGGGCCAAAGAATAAAGCTCAGAAAGCTCAGCCAGCCGTCCGGGTTGGGCATCAACGCATGGAGCCAGCCGTTGAATTGCTGGGTGGCGAAGACGATCAGGCCGACAAATAAAACCAGGTTGATGGCCAGCGGCAGCAACACGAACAGGCGCAAGCCGGGGCTGAGCACCAGCTTCAGGCCTTCGCGAAGGTATTGCGGGCCGGAGAGGACGGGAGCGGGCATGGTGGTTTCCTTGAATAAGACCGGCCGACCTTAGCGCCTTCGCCGGATGATCGGAAGCGGTCGGCTGTAACGGTGTGTCTGAAGCGGGATAGCGTTCGGCTATGGCGTACATAAGTATTCGACATTTCCTAGATAACAATCCGCTCCGTAACCTTGCCGCCATTGTCGTCCGCTAGCGGACACGGTTTACGGGACTGCCCCTCTTCAAAGCCTTCCCCAAGTGCTCGGGTGGTCTCTTTTTATTTCCGGCGATGCCGGAGGAGGCGGTCCATGGCTGTTCGTCACGCTCGTGTGATTATTCTCGGCTCCGGCCCTGCCGGTTATTCGGCGGCGGTGTATGCCGCGCGCGCCAACCTCAAACCGCTGCTGATCACCGGCATGCAGGCCGGCGGCCAACTGACCACGACCACCGAAGTGGATAACTGGCCTGGCGATGTGCATGGCCTGACTGGCCCCGCGCTGATGCAGCGTATGCAGGAACATGCCGAGCGTTTTGAGACCGAGATCGTCTTCGACCACATCAATGCGGTCGACTTGGCCGGCAAGCCCTTCACGCTGACCGGCGACAGCGCCACCTACACCTGCGATGCCTTGATTATCGCCACTGGCGCCAGCGCCCGTTACCTGGGCTTGCCGTCGGAGCAGACGTTTATGGGCCAAGGCGTTTCGGCCTGTGCCACCTGCGATGGCTTCTTCTACCGCAACCGCGAAGTGGCGGTGGTCGGTGGCGGCAACACGGCCGTGGAGGAAGCGCTGTACCTGGCCAACATCGCCAGCAAAGTGACGTTGGTGCACCGCCGCGAGACCTTCCGGGCAGAGAAAATTCTGATCGACAAACTGTATGCGCGGGTCGCGGAAGGGAAAATCGAGCTGAAGCTCAATGCGTCGGTAAACGAGGTGCTCGGCGACGACAAAGGCGTAACCGGCGTGCGCTTGCAGCACAACGATGGCGGCACATCGGACCTGAAAGTGGACGGGGTGTTTATCGCCATTGGCCATACGCCGAACACCGCGTTGTTCGAAGGGCAACTGGCGTTGAAAGACGGTTATCTGGTGGTTAATGGCGGGCGCGAAGGCAATGCGACGGCGACCAGCATTCCCGGTGTGTTTGCGGCAGGCGATGTGGCTGACCACGTTTATCGCCAGGCCATTACCTCTGCCGGGGCGGGTTGCATGGCCGCGCTCGATGTAGAAAAGTATTTAGAGGCCTAGTCGGCTTCCGGAGCTTCGACCATGCAGCGTTGCGTCCTCGCTTTTAATGCTCACGTACTTGAGTACGCTGCGCTTAAAAGCTCCGGGGCGCCTTGCCTGGCCTTCGCTCCGAAACCCTCTACTGCATGATGGCGACCATTTCCGAACTCAGGCTTCTTCGGTGCTATTTAGCTCGTTCAAAGCCTCAGGGTTTTTGAAAGCCTTGGCGAAAACATCTCTGTTTTTGGCCATATAAATCCCGATTTCCTCAACCTGCTGTTCGCTCAGCGACGGCACGGCTTTTTGCAGCACCACGGCCAGCGATTCGGCCAGTTCCAGCATTTTGTCGTAACGATCGGCTTCGGCTTTATCCATGAACAAGCGCTCCGGATCGCGACTGCTGCGGTACACCACTTCGACGGCCATTCATCACCTCACCTTCTAGCAACGATTACTGTGTATTTATACAGGTAGGCGAGCATAAAGGACTCGCGCCTGGTTGAACAGTGGCACCACGCAATCAGGGTTTGGGCAACGGCGAAAACTCGATTGGCACCCACGCAAAGCCCGTGCCCTTTTTGCGCACGTGGCCGATGCCAGGGAAGGGCAGGTGTGCGCCGGCGACCAGGAATTTCTCGGCCGTGGCTTCGGCGAAGATGTGTTTGCGCGTGGCGATGGCTTGTTTGGCGTCGCTGTCGAAGTCGATGGCCACTTGCGGATGGGCGAATTGAATGGAGTGGCTGTGCACCACATCGCCCCACACCAGCAATTTGTGCCCTTTGGAGGTGAACATGAAACCGCTGTGGCCAGGGGTGTGGCCGAACAGCGCCACGTCTTTCACGCCCGGCACCAGCTCGCTGCCATCGGTGAACAGCTTCAACTTGCCGGCAGCTTTATAAGGCGCGGCGCTGGCGGCGATCATTTTCAGCCGTGCTTGTTTGTCGGCAGGTGCTTTGGCCAGCAATTCCGGGTTCAGCCAGTAGTCGGCTTCGGCTTTGTTGAGCATCAGCGTGGCGTTGGGGAACGCGCGTTCGCCTTTGGCGTCGAGCACGCCGCAGGCATGGTCGGGGTGCAAGTGGGTAAGTAGCAGGGTGTCGACTTGTTCCAGCGTGTAGCCGGCCGCTTCAATGTCGCGTTGCACGTTGCCGAGGTTGTCGGTCAGGCACTTGCCGGCGCCGCTGTCGACCAGCACCAGGTGCTCGCCGGTGTTGATCAGGAACGCGTTCACGGCGGTTTGCACGCCGTTGCTGGCGTCGAGGAACTGCCGCGCTTGCGCGCTCTGGATGGTGTCGGCGCTAGCGCCCTTGAGCAGTTTGTTGTTGATCAGGTTGAAGCCGTCATACAGCGCGGTAACTTCAAAATCGCCCAGCGCCAGCCGGTAATAGCCGGGCACTTGGCTGTTCTGTTTGGCCACCGGGGCGGCAATGGCGAGGCCGGGGTGCACGAGGCTGAACGCGCACATCAACACCAGCACAATCAGCAGCAGCGCCTGGTGCGTGCAGCACACTGGATTTTTCATCTTCAAGCTCCCTTGCGAAGTGGTCTCAACCACCATAGACGGACGTGGGCCGGACGCAGGTTATCGCTGGGAAATAACCGCCGTGTCCAGCCCCCTGCGCTGTCACAGACTGTTTCAATGCGCCCGCCATGGCCTTTAACGTGCATATGAGCTTGTCATCTGCTGGCCATACCCTTGGCTGCACAGTTCCTCAAGGAAGCGCGTGTTGAAAATCAAATGGGCGGAACACCTCAAACAGTCCATGCATGGTCTGGCCGAGTCGCTGGGCGATTTGCTGGTGGAGAGTTTTCACTACCTGGCGCTGTTCGGCATCGGTGGCATAACGGCGTGGGCGGCGGTCACGGCGTTTTTGCAGATGATCGAAAAAGGCCACATCACGGTCGACGACATTCTGCTGTTGTTCATTTACTTGGAGCTGGGTGCCATGGTTGGCATCTACTTCAAGACCAACCACATGCCGGTGCGCTTTCTGATTTACGTGGCGATTACGGCGCTCACGCGGTTGCTGATTTCCGATGTGTCACATCATCAGAGACCGGATATGGGCGTGGTGTATGTGTCGGGCGCGATCTTGCTGCTGGCCCTGGCGGTGTTGGTGGTGCGCTATGCGTCGTCGAACTTTCCGTCGGTGACGGCGAAGGGGGAAAGCAGAAGCGCCTCGTCCTCGCGTTCGACTGAAGCCGAAGCCGCGGATACCGACTAGGCGCTGTGCTCTAACAGGCAGGTTGAGAAGTACCGGCGTTAAACCGCGGCGTGTTCGAGCTCGATGCGTTGTTGCAGCGAGCGGATCACGTTGCGCAGGCGCTTCTCGTCGTTACGTTGGTCCGGGCTGATCAGACGCTTGGCTACCACGGTCTGGTCTTCGGACAAGGTCAACATGATGCTGCCATCGAGCCGCTCGATGCTCAGGTTGACGCGGTATTGCGGGTGGAACGCTTCGGTCAGTAACTGAAAGGGATTGTGCATGGTCCATTACCTGTTTGCTAAATAGGACTGAATACAACTTGGCAGGGGCAGGTAGTTAAAACAGCCTGGTTTGCACACCAGTTAGGCAAGTCTTGTTATTCAAGTCTTGGTTGTTGACCGGTCACGCTCGTACAAAGTTCTAGTCTTCGGACAAGATGTTTTTAGCGCGCCGTGTTTGAGCGTAGACGGCCTTTGGCAAAGCTCAAACATTCCCTTCGCAATTATTTTAATAGCACTTACTGGCCCAGTAGTGGCATCCGATGCTGACTGCCCGGTTAAGGGGCAAGTGGTTGTTTGCGGTGCACTTTTCGCTTAAACGGCCGTGTGAATTCGGGGGTGGAAAACGGCCTTCGGCGTGCGCAGAACTGCCAAGTCGAATAAATAACGACCTAAAGCCTTTCATTCCCGACCGCCTGTCGCGTTGCTGGCGAAGTTGGCCCCCGACTTGCGAAGGGGTTAAGCAAGTAATGAACAAACCGAGGTATGAGGCCATGGTTAATCCCTTTAAATACGTCAGCGACTCTTTTAAGGATGAGTTCCTGGTGCGTTTCAGCATTGGCGGCCCGGATGGCAGCGCAATGCTTTCGCTCTCCAACGATCAAGGTCGCGTGGCGCAGCGGATGTTGAGCAGCGATCAGTTGGCCGATATCGAAAAACTGGAGCAAGTCATCACCAGCATCCGCTTTGGCCTGGCCATCGATCAGGGGCGCGGGTTGTCGTGCCTCGGCAAGTTGAGCCCGGCGGCGAACGAAACCTTGGTCTGAGCCGTGACGTGCGTGACACTGTGTCTTAATTGAAATATATTCGCATTTAAGAACGTGTCGCTCATTCAGGTGCTGCTGTGCCGGCTCACTCCGCCTTTTCCTCTTTTCTGACCGCGCTCTACCACGACCATCATCGATGGCTGAACGGCTGGCTGCGTCAACGTACGGATTGCCCGCACAACGCCGCCGACCTGGCGCAAGACACCTTCGTGCGTGTGCTGCTGCAACGCGAAAGCAAAGAGTTGCGTGAGCCCCGTGCTTTTCTTGCCACCATCGCCCGTGGCTTGCTGGTGGATCATTACCGCCGCGCGAGTCTGGAGCGCGCGTACCTCGACGCACTCGCCGTGCTGCCCGAGCCAGAAGTGCCCTCGCCGGAATCACGCGCGCTGGTACTCGAAACCCTGATTGAAATCGACCGCCTGCTCGACGGGCTGAAACCGCGCGTGCGCGAAGCGTTTCTGCTGTCGCAGCTCGATGGCCTGACCTATGGGCAAATCGCCGAGCGCATGGGCCTGTCGCTCAGCTCCATTCAGCAATACATGACCCTCGCGTTCAGCCACTGCTACAAGGCGCTGTATTCATGAGCGCGCCGCTGAACATGGCCGTGGTGGAACAGGCCATTGCCTGGCGCGTGCGCTTAGCGTCGGGCGCGTGCGCGGCTGATGAACTCAGCGCCTGCCAGCATTGGCGTGCGCAACACCCGGACAACGAATTGGCCTGGCAGCGCTTGGACGCCTTGAGCGGACGCTTCGCGGCTGTCGGGCCAGGTGTCGGCCGTGCCACCTTGGACGGCGCCCGTCATGACCCGCAGCGGCGCCGCGCCCTTAAAGCGCTGGCAATTCTCGTTGCAGCCGGCGGCGCCGGGGTGATCGCACAGCGCAATGATGCCATCCAGCCGTGGCTGGCCGACGTGCGCACCGGTATCGGCGAGCGGCGCAATATTGTTCTGCCTGACGGCGGCCGTCTGCACCTGAACGCCGGCACTGCCGTGGACATCCAGTACACCAGCGAGCAGCGGCTGATCCGTCTGTACCAAGGCGAAATCTTCGTCGAAACCGCCGCCGACCCGCAGCGCCGCCTGTTTTGGGTGAATACCGCCCAGGGTCGCCTGCGTGCGCTCGGTACGCGCTTTCTGCTGCGTGAACGCGGCGAGCTGTGCGAGGTGGCGGTGTATGAGGGCGCGGTGGAAGTGCATCCCGACGATGGCAGCAATGCCAGCGTCATCAATCAAGGCTGGCAAACGCGCTTCAGCAATCACGCCGTGCAAACGCCGCAAGCGGTAGAAAGCGAGCGCAGCAGTTGGATGGACGGCGTGCTGGTGGCGCGGCACATGCGCCTGGCCGATTTCACCGCCGAGTTCAGTCGCCAGCGGCGCGGCGTGTTGCGCTGCGATCCGGCTGTGGCCGAGCTGCGTATTTCCGGCGTGTTCCCCTTGGATGACAGCGAGCGTGCGCTGCAAGCCGTGGCGCGAACCCTGCCGGTTCAGGTGCTGTATCGCACCCGTTGGTGGGTGACGTTGGCGGCCGTTTAGAACCGTCCATGTACACACCTTGTTAAAGACAGACTGCCATTCAGGCACGCGTCGATTGCAATTTCTTCGCCGATGTAAATAATTCCCAAAAAGTTTTGCAGGTTTTTCGGAGTTGCTCGGCCTCCCTTCCGCTAACCACTTTTTCTAGCCGAAGGATTCGTTCATGGCCGTTATTTGCACTCCGCATCTCCTGGCTCGCGCGGTGCGCGTGGCACTGCTTAGCGTCAGCCTGCCTCTGGCGGCGCTGCCGATGGTCGTCAGCGCTGCGCCCGCCAACCAGAACTATCAGATTCCGGCGGGTTCGCTGGACAACGCCTTGAACGCGTTCGCCCGGCGTGCCGGTGTGCTGCTCAGCTTTGACCCGCAATTAACCGCCGGGCGCAGCAGCGCTGGGTTGAACGGCCAGTTCCCGGTGCAGCAAGGGTTCGCCCAACTGCTCGCCGGCTCAGGCTTGCGAGCGGTGCAGGCCAGCGATGGCAGTTTTCGTATTGAACAGGCGCCGGCCCTAAAGGAGGGACAGGTGGAATTGGGTGACGTCAACATCAACAGCAGCAGCCAGGTCGACTCTCCCGTCGGCCCGGTGGGCGGTTATGTGGCCAAACGCACCCGAGTCGGCACCAAAACCGACGCCTCGATTCTGGAAACCCCACAGTCCATTTCCGTGGTCAGCCGCGAACAAATGGAGGCCCGTGGCGTAACCACCGTCGAACAAGCGTTGCGCTACACCCCAAGCGTCAGCGTGCCCTACGGCTACGACCCGCGTTACGACTGGATGAGCCTGCGCGGCTTCGACTCGAAAAGCTCCACCTTCGTCAACGGCCTGCCATTGTCGCGCGGCACCTACGGCATGATGCGCCCCGACACCTATTTGCTGGAGCGCGTTGAAGTGCTGCGCGGCCCGGCCTCGGTGCTGTACGGCCAAAGCGAGCCGGGTGGGGTGATCAACTTGGTGAGCAAACGCGCCCCCGATACGCCGTTGCACCAAGTCAGCGTTCGCGCCGGCAGTGATGAGCTGGGCGAACTCGCCGCCGACTTCGGTGGCCCGCTGGACGACCAAGGCACCTTGGCCTATCGCGTGACCATGCTCGGCAACGACATGAACGGCCAAGTCGACAAAACCGACAACCAGCGGCAGGCTTTTGCTCCAACCCTGACGTGGAAGCCGAACGACGACACCGAGCTGACCCTGCTGGCCACCTATCAGAAAGACGACGGCAACTTTGCCTTCAGTCGCGCCTTCGCCCCGGAGCTGATGCAGGCCTTCCGCCTGAAAGACAACCGCGACCCCGATTTCTACGAAGGCGACCCAAACTTCAACAAGTTCGAGCGCACCCATGCCTCGCTCGGCTACGAGCTGTCGCATCGCCTTAACGACGTGTGGTCGCTGCGCCAGAACGTGCGCTACGAAAACATGAATTACGACTACCGCTACCTGAACAACATTGGTGTGCGCTTCGACGGCCGCACGTTGACCCGCAGCGCGAACGTGAAAGACGAGCAGTTCAGCGCCTGGTCGATGGACAACCAGGCCGAAGCGAATTTCGACACCGGCCCCGTGAGCCACGACCTGTTGCTGGGCGTGGACTGGCGCCGGCTCGACAACCACGAAATCAGCCGCCTGGGCACCGGCCCGACGCTGGACTTGTACAACCCCCAATACGGCCTCGACGTGCCGCTGCCGGCCAAAGATTCCGACAACGACATCATGCGTCGGCAGACCGGTTTTTATGCCCAAGACCAGATCAAGTTCGACGAACACTGGAACCTGTTGCTTGGCGGGCGTTACGACATCGCCAAAGGCGACACCACCAGCAACCTCAACGGCAGCCGCGTGAGCCGCGATGACGAAGCCTTCACCGGCCGCATCGGCCTGGTCTATGTCGCTGACAACGGCCTGGCGCCTTACGTCAGCTACAGCGAGTCGTTCAACCCGACCACCGCCACCGACCCGGTCACCAACCAGCCGTTCGAGCCGGAAACCGGCAAGCAATACGAAGCGGGCATCAAGTTTCAGCCAGAAGGTTCGCGCAGCTTTGTGAGCCTGGCGTTTTTCGACATCACCAAGCAAAACGTGGTCAGCACAAACCCCAACAACATCACTGAAGTGCGTCAGGTGGGCGAGGTGCGCAGCAAAGGGTTTGAGATCGAAGCGTTGGCCAGCCTGGCCGAAGGCCTGGACCTGACCGCCAATTACAGCCGCACCGACGCCCGCGTGCAAAAGAGCGTCAACGCCTGGGAAGAAGACACGCGCATGCCATACGTGCCGCGTGAATCGGCCGGCGCCTGGCTGGATTACACCCAACCGAGCGGTCCGCTGGCCGGTCTTGGTGCAGGCTTTGGTGCGCGCTACACCGGCGAAACCTCTTACACCGGCCGCAACGCCCTGTATGGCTTGTACGGCCCGCGCATCATCAACGTGGAAACCGGCGGCTACACCCTGTTCGACGCCAGCCTGCACTACAAAATCGACGGCCTGAAACTGGCAGTGAATGCCAGCAACCTGGACGACAAGGAATATTACAGTTCGTGCACCGAGCAAGCCTGCTACTACGGCTACGGGCGCACAGTGACCGCGAGCGCGACCTATGACTGGTAACGCTTGGCTATGAAGGAGTCCCGTGAGTAACGCTATTTCGAGCAAAAGCGCCGCCGGCAACTGGAGAACTTCTCCGGTGCTGGCGACTACGTCGCGCATCATCGCGGCCATCTTCGCCGGCTATGGCCTGGCCTATGCCAGCACCATGTTCCTGACGGTGTACCTGCCGTTGGTGCGCAGCGACCGCGTGGTGTTCGCCAGCCTGGCGAGTTTTATCGTCTACGTGGCGGCCATTGTGTATGCCTTCGCCGCCCGGTCCGCCTCGCGGGCCTGGTTGGTGTTGGTGGGGCTGAGTCTGGTGTTAGCGGCAGCGGCGTTGGTCGCGGGTGATTTCGGAGCACGGCGATGAGTTCGGCAGAGAGCACGGTAAAAAACAAAAGTTTGCGTCAGGCCATGGCCGGCCTGCACACCTGGGGCGGGTTGCTGCCGTCCTGGTTGCTGTTCGTCATCTTGTTCGGCGGCAGCATTGCCTGCTTCGACAAAGAACTGGAAGTGTGGATGCGCCCGACATTGCACCCGGTCGGCGAAACGTCGCTGACGCTGGATCAGGTCAGCGCCTGGGTGCAGAAACAAGCACCCAAACCGCCGCACGCCATCTGGATGCGTCCGCCCGACGAGCGCCAACCATACTGGTACGCCGGCTACGAGCCGCAAAACGAGCTGGAGCCGTTTGTTAGCTTCACCCTCGATCCGCAAACCGGCGAGGTGCTGCCCAAAACCCTGGGCGGCAACTTCTGGTTCACCCTGCATTACAACCTCTTCGGCGGCATGCTCGGCATGTACATCGTCGCCATTGCCGGCATGTTTATGCTGGTGGCGCTGGTCAGCGGCATCATCATTCACCGGCGCATTTTCAAAGATTTCTTCACCCTGCGTCCCGACGCCAACGGCCAGCGCGCCTGGCTCGACGCACACAACCTGTTCGGCGTGGTCGGCCTGCCGTTCCACCTGCTGATCGCCTACACCGGCCTGGCAATCTTCGTCACCTTCTATATGCCGGCAGGCTTGAAGGTGGGCTACAAAGGCGACATCGAAAAGATGTTCTCCGAAGTGCAGGGCCAGTTCGGCCGCGAAGAACTCAAACGTAAAACCGACCACGCCGCGTCCATCGACAAGCTGGTGCTGGACGCCAAGCGTCGCTGGGCCGCGAGTGGCGAAGGCGGTACCGAAACCGGTTGGATCAGCGTGCACCACCCCGGCGACAAAGCCGCTGTGGTGGACATTCGCCGCTACGACCGCTCTCGAGTAGTCGACTTCCAGTGGATCATGTCGTACGACGCCACTACCGGCGCCTTCTTGCACGAACAGAAACCCTACAAACCCGGCTACACCGCTTACGCCTGGCTGACCAACGTGCACATGGCGCAATTCGGCGGCGCCATTGTTCGCTGGCTGTACCTGGGGCTGGGCCTGATGGGCTGCGCCATGGTGGCCGGCGGGTTACAGGTGTGGCTGCGCAAGCGCGAAGCCAAAGGCGGCTGGGGCGTGGGCTTCGTGCGGGCCATGAACGGCGCGGTGCTCGGCGGCTTGCCGATTGCCAGCCTCGGTCTGCTGTATGGCAACCGGCTGATTCCGAACACCGTCAACCTGCGCGACCACTGGGAGGCATACACCTTTATTGGCGTGTGGATCGCAGTCGCCCTATGGGCCATCGCGCGCCGCAACAGTGGCCGGGTAGGGCGCGACCTGTTTGCCGTGGGCGCGGTGTTGGCCGTGGGGCTGCCGGCGCTGGACGTACTCACCGGCCAGCCGGGCGCCCTGAGCGCCGCCATCGCGCGCGGTGACTGGCGCGTGCCCGGCATCGACCTGGCGATTTTTGCCGTTGGCCTGCTGTGCGCGAAATTGGCGTGGTGGCCGCGCGTGGCCAAAGAAGCGCCGGTGAAGGTCCGCGCGAAACGGGAACGCCGTGAGCTGGCAGAGGAGAGCGTCTGATGTTGTTTTTTGCTTTCGGCCTTAACTATCTGGGCATGACAGCTCTGTGCCTGGCCATGTCGCGCCACCACAAAGCGCTGCTCAACAGCGCGCCGTCCACCGCCCGCACCTACGGTTTACGCGCGGTCGGCGCGTTGTTGCTGGCGCTGGGCATGGCCTTGAACATCATCGAACTGACCGCCGACATGGGCATCATCACCGGGCTGTTGCAGCTGATGCTGGCCGGGCTGAGCGTCGGCTTGCTGATGGCGTGGCGCAGCGGCTGGGTGCTGCCGCTGAGTGGGATTTTGCCGCTGAGCGGGTTGATCGCGTTGTTGGCCTGAACAGCGGCTTTAAACCAACCCACCGTCATCCTGGCGAACGCGGGGATCCAGGCTTTGCCGGCCACCGAAGATACCTGCAGCACTCTGGATTCCCGCCTGCGCGGGAATGACAGTTTTTTGTTCGGTTACGCTTTCAACGCCGCCCGATACTCCCCAGGCGTTGCCCCCAAGGCACTGCGAAACCGATTACTAAAATGACTGGCACTGGCAAACCCACACGCCAGCGCCACATCCCCCAGCGGCAGAGCAGTGTCTTTCAACAACTGCTGAGCCCGCACCAGACGCCGCGCCAATAGATAACGGTGCGGCGGCACGCCAAAGCTTTCCCGGAACATGCGCGCAAAGTGGTATTCCGACAGCGCCGCCAGCGTGGCCAGTTGGCCCAGACTAATGGGTTCGCTCAGGTGCGCTTCGATGTACTCGCCCAGCACGCGGCGCAACGCCGGCGCCAGTCCGCCCTTAAGCCGCAGGTTTTGCCGCTGGCCCACCTGGTTGAGTAGGGCATGGCTGATCATTTCGTGCGCCAGGCTGCTGGTCAGCAAACGCTCGCCGGGCTCATTCCAGTTCAGCGACGTGAGTTGGTGGAAGCGTTGGGCTTGCAGCGGGTCGTCGACAAAGGTGCCTTCGCGCAATTCCACTTCCCGTGGCTCGCGGTCCAGCAGGCTGATGGCGCTCAGGGCGAAGCGTTCGGGGCTGATATACAGGTGCGCCAGGCGGATGTCGCCGTTTATGACCCAGGAAGAATCGTGGCCCACCGGCATGATGCACAACTTGCCCGGCGCGCCTTTTTCGCCCGGTTTTTCGCGGCGAAACGTACCGGTGCCGCCGGCCAGGTAGCACGACAAGGTGTGGTGACTCGGGCCTTCGTACTCGCGGGCGTCGTGGTGGTTGCTCCACATGGCGGCGCTCAAGCCGTCGCCCAATTCGGCGCAATGCTCCAGCTGCGCATTGGGCGAGCTGTTGAGCGCTTGGAACACCTGAATGTGAGAAAGCTGCGACATGGCACGGGGCGCTGACGGGTGGCGATGACGGCTATGGTAACGCCCGCGCACGTGGCTGCCAGCCGCCGCCGGTAAATAAGCGCAAGTTTGTGCAAGCGCGCAAAACCTGGGCTGAGCAGACTGCCGGCATTGCTCAGGAGCTTTGCCATGAACCTCTCGTTGTACCTGCTTACCGTGCTGATCTGGGGCACCACCTGGATCGCCATCAAGCTGCAAGTCGGCAGCGTTGCCATCCCACTGTCTATCGCCTATCGCTTCGGCTTGGCGGCGCTGGTGCTGTTTGCCGTGCTGCTGCTCAGCCGTCGCCTGCAACCGCTCAACCGCCGCGCGCAATGGCTGTGTCTGGCCCAAGGCTTGTGCCTGTTCTGCGTGAACTTCATGTGCTTCTACACCGCCAGCCAGTGGATTCCGAGCGGGCTGATCGCCGTGGTGTTTTCCACCGCCACGCTGTGGAACGCCATTAATGCGCGGGTGTTTTTCGGCCAACGCATCGCCCTCAACGTCATGACCGGCGGCGCGCTGGGGCTGGCCGGGCTGGCGTTGCTGTTCTGGCCTGAGCTGGCCGGCCATGAAGCCAGCCGCGAAACCCTGATCGGCCTGGCGTTGGCGCTGTTCGGCACGCTGTGTTTTTCCGCCGGCAACATGCTCTCCAGCCTGCAACAAAAAGCCGGCTTCAAACCGCTGACCACCAATGCCTGGGGCATGCTTTATGGCGCGCTGATTCTGAGCGGCTATTGCCTGGTAACCGGAACGCCGCTGAGTTTTGACGCGAGCGCGCAGTACGTGTGGTCGCTGCTGTACCTGGCGATTCCGGGTTCGGTGATTGGCTTCACCGCGTACCTGACCCTGGTCGGGCGCATGGGGCCGGACCGGGCGGCGTACTGCACGGTGCTGTTTCCAGTGGTGGCGCTGAACATCTCGGCGTTTGTTGAGGGTTACCAATGGAGCGCACCGGCATTGATGGGGCTGGTGTTGGTGATGGTGGGGAATGTGTTGGTGTTCAGGAAGGCGAAGCCGGTTGTGGGGGTGGCGTTGGCGCGGTGAAGGGCCTCTAGACGGTGTAAATCGGCAACTCGCGATTGGATTCCCCTCGCCCGCTTGCGGGAGAGGGGCTAGGGGAGAGGGGCCGTTGATCTTGTTCGACCGGCCATTGACCCAATTCTGACCCACGGGTTTAATTCCCGCTCTTCCAACGGAGCACGCCTGTGTTAACCCATCTCGACTCCCAAGGCCGCGCCAATATGGTCGACGTCACCGACAAAGCGGTGACCTTCCGTGAAGCCGTGGCCGAAGCTTACGTGCGCATGCAGCCGCAAACGCTGCAACTGATCCAGTCTGGCGGCCACCCAAAAGGCGACGTGTTTGCCGTCGCGCGCATTGCCGGTATTCAAGCGGCGAAGAAAACCAGCGACCTCATTCCCCTGTGCCATCCGCTGATGCTCACCGGCGTCAAAGTCGAGCTGAACGCCGAGGGCGAAGACCGCGTGCATATTCAGGCGCGGTGCAAACTGTCCGGCCAGACTGGCGTGGAAATGGAAGCCCTGACCGCCGCCAGCGTTGCCGCGCTGACGCTGTATGACATGTGCAAGGCCGTGGATCGCGGCATGGTGATCGAGTCGGTGCGCCTGCTGGAAAAACTCGGCGGCAAGAGCGGCCATTTCAAGGCCGACGAGGTGCAGTGATGATCCGCGTGCAGTATTTCGCCCGTTACCGCGAGGCCGTCGGCATCGACGGCGAGCAAATCAACAACACAAGCGCGTTCGCTACCCTCGACGCCTTGCGCCTGCACCTGCTGGCCCGTGGCGGCGTATGGCAGGTGCTCGGCGAGCAGAACCTGATGTGCGCCCGCAACCAGGAACTGTGCAGCCTCGACGAGCCACTGGCAGACGGCGATGAAGTGGCGTTTTTCCCCACCGTGACCGGAGGCTGACATGGCCATTCGCGTACAAGCTGCCGCCTTCGACCCGGGCCTGGAACTCAACGCCATGCACGCCGCCAATGCGGGCGTGGGGGCGGTGGTGAGTTTTGTTGGCTACGTACGCGACTTCAACGATGGCCGTGAGGTGTCCGGCATGTTCCTCGAACATTTTCCCGGCATGACCGAAAAAGCCCTCGGCAAAATCGCCGACGAAGCGGGCCAGCGCTGGCCGCTTTTAAAGGTTGAAGTGCTGCACCGCATTGGCCGACTGGAACCGGGCGAGCCCATCGTATTCGTCGCCACCAGCAGCGCCCATCGCCAGGCCGCGTTCGAGGCCTGCGCTTTCATCATGGACTACCTGAAAACCCGCGCCCCGTTCTGGAAACAGGAAGACACCCCCGAAGGGCCGCGTTGGGTTGAAGGCAAGTGCAGCGATAAGGATGCGGCGCAGCGGTGGGAGAAGTGACGGAGGTTTTGTTGGAAGATTTCCGTCAATCATAAAAAAGCCCGTCACAGAGACGGGCTTTTTCGTGAAACCACCAGCGCTTCAGTGCTTACGCGGCACCGGCACCAACAACTCGGTCGGCGGTGTCTCGCAGTTGATCTTGCGACCCAGCAATTCTTCAATCGCCGGCAACTGATACGAGTCGTCTTCCCCGGCAAAGCTGATCGACACGCCACTGGCGCCCGCGCGGCCGGTGCGGCCGATGCGGTGTACGTAGTCATCCGGCATTTCCGGCAGGGTGAAGTTGATGACGTGGCTGATGCCGTCGATGTGAATGCCGCGACCGGCCACATCGGTGGCGACCATCACGCGAATCTTGCCTTCGCGGAAGCCTTCCAGGGTTTTGATGCGTTTGTGCTGCGGCACGTCGCCAGACATTTGCGCGGCGCTCACGCCATCGCGAATCAGGCGTTCTTCAATGCGCCGTACTTCATCCTTACGGTTGGCGAACACCATCACCCGTTCCCAGTTGTTTTGGGTGATGAGGTTATACAGCAGCTTGTATTTGTCGCTGCCGGCGACGGCGTAGATGTGTTGCTCCACGGTGTCGCTGGCGACGTTTTCCGGCTCGATTTCAACAATGGCCGGGGTGGTGGTCCATTGCTTGGCGAGGTTCATTACGTCTTCGGTGAAGGTCGCGGAGAACAGCAGCGTCTGACGCTCGTTCTTCGGCGGCGTCTGGCGAATGATCTGGCGAACCTGCGGAATAAAGCCCATGTCGAGCATGCGGTCGGCTTCGTCGAGCACCATCACTTCGACCATATCCAGGTGCACTTCACCGCGCTGAGCGAAGTCGAGCAAGCGACCCGGTGTGGCCACCAGAATGTCGCAGTAACGCGATTCGAGTTGCTTGAGCTGCTTGTCGAAATCCATGCCACCGACAAACGACATCACGTTGAGGCCGGTGTACTTGGTCAGCGCCACGGCGTCTTTGGCGATTTGCACCACCAGTTCACGCGTCGGGGCGATGATCAGCGCACGCGGCTCGCCCATGTAGCGCTCTTTCGGCGCCGGCGTTTGCTGCAGCTGGGTGATGATCGAAATCAGAAACGCGGCGGTTTTGCCGGTGCCGGTTTGCGCGCGGCCGATGGCGTCCTGGCCTTTGAGCGTGTAACCGAGCACTTCGGCCTGAATCGGCGTGCAGTACGGGAAGCCCAGGTCATGGATGGCGTGCATCAGCTCGGGCGACAGGGCGAAGTCGTGGAAGCGGGTTTTGCCGGCTTGCGGCTCGACGGCGAAGTCTTCCAGGGTCCAGGTGCTGACCACCGGCGCAGGACGGGCGCGGCGTGGTTTTTCAGTTGGCGTGGCGGGCGCGCTAGGCGCTGGAGCGGCATCGGTGCGCTCGGTTTTCGCTGCGCGTGGCGGCCGCGGCTGGCTGGTGTTGGCCTGGCGGGGGCCGTCTACGGCAGGAGAGGGCGCGGAAGAGGGGGCGGCAGGAACAGACGTCGGCTGCTCGCCTTCGCCTTTGCCAAACATTTTCTTGAGTGCTTTGAGCACGGGAATCTCTTCAATTGGTTAAGGAATGAACGCCCGCCAGTGTAAAGCAATAAGCCGGTGCGGCGAAATGTTGCACGCAACCGGCTAAATACCTGCTAGCGACAGACGCTCAGGCCATTCACCTCACGCTTCTGGCAGGGTTTTCAGCAATAGACGCTGCACGTTGCCGCCCATGATTGCGGCCACGTCGTCGGCGCTGAAGCCAGCCTTGAGCAGGCCCTCGGTCAGTTGTGCCAGGCCGGTGCTGTCGAACGGCGCGTGAATCGTGCCGTTGAAGTCCGAGCCCAAGGCCACGTGCTCCACGCCGACTTTGTCTGCGGTGTAGCGAATGGCTTTGACGATGGCCGGCACGCTGGTTTCGCACACCGCCGTTTCCCAGAAACCGATGCCGATCACACCGCCCGTGGCGGCAATTTTCTGAATATGGGCGTCGCTGAGGTTGCGCGTGCCGGGGCAAGTGCCTTCAACGCCAGTGTGGGAGACCAGTACCGGGCGAGTGGCCATGGCGAGTACGTCATCAATCAATGGCCGCGAGGCGTGGGCCAGGTCGATGAGCATGCCTTTCTGCTCTAAACGCGTAATCACCTGACGGCCCAGCGGGGTGAGGCCGCCTTTGTCCCAGCCGTGGGCCGAGCCGCCCACTTCATTGTCGAAAAAGTGCGTGAGGCCGGCGATGCGGAAGTCGGCGTCGTACAGGCGGTCGACGTTTTCCAGCTTGCCTTCGATCACCTGCAAGCCCTCGGTGGCCATGATGCCGGCGACGCGGTGCGGGTCTTTTTTCCAGGCTTCTATAAAGGAAGCCAGGCCGCTGCGGGTGCGAATGACCACCAGCTTGCCTTCGCTGCCCGCCGCCGCTTCGTTGAGCTTCTGGCTTTGGTACAGCGCGCGTTGCAACAGGCTTTTCCAAGTCGAGGTCGGCCAGCGCTGGGCCATGACCAGCAAGGTGATGTCGTCGCTGTCGCTGCCGTTCTTTTCGTAATTGAGGTTGTGCGGGGTTTTGGTAACGGTGGAGAACACCTGCAAGGCCACGCCGCCTTCGATCAGACGCGGCAGGTCGGAATGTCCGTAGCTCACGCGCTTGAGCAGGTCGTGCTGCCAGAGCAGCTCGTCGTTGTGCAGGTCGGCGATAAACAGGGTTTTGTGCAGGGTTTCGGCTTGTTCGTTGGCGGGGTAGGGCGCCGGGTTTTCCACGCTGTTGAGCGTGCGGTCCAGGTACGTTGGCAGGCTGAAGAAAACCCCAAAACCAATGACCAGCAGAACCAGTACCACAATCGATAATTTGCGCATGGGGTGCTTCCGAGCTTTGTAATTGTGGGCGCGACTCTAGCAAATCGCGAACAAGGGATGGGGTTGGCCCCTGTCCCCTAAACGCAGCGGCGATTAACAAATTTAGCCGCGTGTCGGTGCTCAAGCTCCCTCTCCCGCCAGCGGGAGAGGGCTGGGGTGAGGGCCAGCCGTTACGCCATCTCGGCATTCGTCGGAAACCCAAGCAGCGTCATAAGCCTGGAGTAGAATCCGCCGCCGTAGCGCCCCGAATCCGGTCGGCGCACGGTTAGCCAGGGCCTTTCGAAGTGGCCCTGAAGGTGAGGTTGTTGATGTCGCTGCAAACGCTGTTTTCCCTCGCGTTGTCCCACCCCGCTC
Organism: Pseudomonas sp. AC229; assembly: GCF_979254655.1. NCBI lineage: Bacteria > Pseudomonadati > Pseudomonadota > Gammaproteobacteria > Pseudomonadales > Pseudomonadaceae > Pseudomonas > Pseudomonas sp. AC229. The sequence goes on along the minus strand of NZ_CEEDHK010000001.1, from coordinate 260,388 downwards.
AATCGATTAACGCGCTGGCCCTGTTCTTCGCCGTCGCCGGTAGTTGGCTGTTGATCGCCACCCATATTCGTCAGCGCCGTGCGGTGAGTGGTCTGGTGGCCGATGCAGACATTGCCGAGAGCGCCGAATTGGCCGCGCTCGATATTTCCACCCAACAGCTCAATCGTTTTTTCACCGGTTTTGGTTATGCGTGTCTGGGTATCGCGTTGGCGGTGTCTTGGTTTAGTACGCAGGTTTGATTGATTCAAATACCGGCCACAAACACAAAAAAGGCGGCACCCGAATAACCGGGGCCGCCTTTTTTATTGCTTGCCTGAACCCTACAACGGCAACCCAGCCTTGATGCGGTACTGATTGCGCACCGGCGTGGCGTATTGCACCACCAGGTAAGGCCGCTGCTCGGCAGGGCAGCTGTCCAGGCGCTTTTGCCATTCGGTTTGCGCCGCCGCCAGTTCCTCGGCAGGAAACAACTCGGTGGCATCCGGCACCTGCAACGTCGGGTCGCGATCAGCCCATTGCGCATACGCCAGGTAGTGCGCTGGGAACAGGCGGTAGCCGCTGAGAATCTGCCGGTCCATTTCCATTGCCAACTGCTTGGCGTCCTCGAAGCCTTCGGTTACCGGCGGTGCGAAGTTCAAATGCACGCGGCCTTTGTAGCCGGTGATGCCCTGGCCGATGCTCTTGTCATCTTCCCCGGCCGCCTTTTCGTAGCTGCCAGTGCTGGCGCGGATGTACAGCTCGCGCGCTTTGGCCTGGTCGCATGGGTCGTACTCGTAGCTGATGGACACCGGCACCAGATTCAGCCCAGCAATCACCTCGGCGAACGGCTCGTCTTTGCGGCTCATGTGGAACATCTTGAGGATGGCCGAATCGGTACGGTCGTCGCCGTCTTTGGCACGGCCTTCGGCCTGGGCGATCCAGATGGACTCACCGTCGTTACGAATCGAATGGTTGATGTACGCCGACAACAACTGAAACGCCGCCAGCTTCTCGCGGCGGCCGGTGATTGAACGGTGCACGATAAAGCTCTTGTTCAAACGCATCAGGTCGCTGACAAACGGCTTTTGCAGCAGGTTGTCGCCGATGGCAATGCGCGGCGTCGGCAGGCCGGCGTGGTAGACAGCGTAATTGACGAAGGCTGGGTCCATCACGATGTCGCGGTGGTTGGCCAAAAACAGGTAGGCGTTGCCAGCTTTCAAGTGCTCCAGGCCGCTGTACGTCACGCCATCGGTGGCGTGCTCAATGCTGCGGTCGACGTACACCTCAACCTTGTCCTGCAACGCGGCTACCGAATTGATCGAGGCAAACTGCGAGCGCAGGCGGTGGGCGATCAGTGGCTTGAGCAGCCAAGAAAAGTGGCGAGATAAACGCGGAAAACGGAAGTGGGTAATGATCTGCAAAAACGCAGGGTCTGCCAGCAGGCGCGCCAAAACGGCAGGGACCTCGGCGTCAGCGTACGGTCGGATGGCATCGAATTCGCCCATCATGCTCTCTTGTTCTGGGAGTGGAATGGCACTGTGGGTGCGTGGTCAGCAATAGACCGGCGATTATACAGACAAGTCACAGCCCGACTTGCGCCTTATATTGAGCGAAACGGCAGCGCCCGCAGTCTGACTGTTAACACCTCAACGTAAGAGGCTTTGCCCATGCTCGAAACCCAGTTCTACGACTGCCCATACTGCGGCGAGCCCGCTGAGGCCGTGCTCGACCTGTCTGGCGGCGATCAGCAGTACATTGAAGATTGCCCGGTGTGCTGCCGGCCCATTGTGTTTGATTTGCGTACCGATGGGGACGGCTGGGAGTTGGATGTTCGCGCGGAGAACGACTGATGCAACGCATATACGAGCCGCAAGATTTGCTGGAGGCCGAAGTGCTTACGCGCATGTTGGCCAGCGAGGGCGTTGAAGCCCACGTCACCGGCGGCCACCTGCTCGGCGCCGCCGGTGAGCTGCCGGCGTTGGGTTTGCTCGGTCTGATGGTGGCCAATCAGCAGGCCGAGCACGCGCGCAGCCTGATCGCCGCGTACAATGCCGCGCTGCCGTTGCCGGGTGAAGAACCGCCTGAAGACCCGCACGGCGTGCTGCTCTGTTGATTCCTTCTTTTTGTGAGCCCGTTGCCTGATGTGTGGACGCTACGCCCTGTTTCGTTGGACGCCCGCGCTGGCGGCAATTCCTGGCTTTCCCGCCGCGCAACAGCCGGGCTGGAACATCGCCCCGGCCAGCCAGGTGCTGATGCTGCGTCAGGTAGAAGGTGAACGGCACGCCGCCCTGGCGCGCTGGGGCCTGACGCCGCCGTGGCTCACTGACCTGTCGAAAACCCCCGCCCACGCCCGCGCCGAAACCCTGGCCGAACAGCCGATGTTTCGCGATGCCTTTCGCCTGCGGCGCGCCCTGCTGCCGGCCAATGGTTTTTACGAATGGCGCGGCACGGTGCGCAAGCGGCCGTACTGGATTACCCGCGAAGAATCGCCGCTTTATTTCGCGGCGGTGTGGGAGGCGTTTCCGGTGGAAGGGCACACGTACCTGAGCGTGGCGGTAGTGACGCAGCCGGCCAATGGCCTGCGCCGACCGCTGATTCTCGATGCCCGAGGCCAGGACGTCTGGCTGGCCGAGGATGCGCCACTGCCGGCGCTGCAGGAATTGTTGTGCCAGCCCAACCCGGTGTTGCGCGAGCGGGCGCTGGCGCACTTTGTGAACGACCCGAAACTCAATGCGCCGGAGTGCCTGACGCCGGCTTAAGGTTGCTCGGGGAACAGGTTTTTATCGCTGAACTGCGCGAGCAAATGGTCGAACACCAGCCGCACCCGAGGCGACACCGGCCCTCGCTGCGGCCGGTAGATAAACAAATCCCAAGGGCTCGGCGCCAGCGCATCCAGCACGCTGACCAGCGCCCCGCTGCGCAGATGCGGCACAGCTAAATAGCTGGGTATTTGTGCATAGGCCAGGCCGGCCAACACCACTTCCAACTCCGCCTCCGGGTCGTCGCTGATAAACGCGGCGGGCTCGGGGAAAAGCTGCTCGTTATCGGCAAACATCCACGGCCAGGGTCTGCCGCTGCGGCGGTCGATCAGCGCGCTCAGCGGTTGTTGTTGCAACTGCTCAAGGGTCAGCGGTTCGCCGCTAATGGCCAGCAGCGCTGGGCTGGCGACCACATGCAGCGGCACTTTGGCCATTGGCCGGGCGATGTAACGACGGTCGCGGATCATGCCGACGCGAATGCCGATATCGATTTGCCCGGCCACGGCGTCGGTCATTTCGTCCTCCAGGCGCAATTCCACCTGCAACCCAGGATGCTCGCGCAGCAACGGCACCAAGAGTTGCACCAGAAAACGTCGGCCGATGGCGTGGGGCGCGGTAATGCCAACCCGGCCGCTAAGGGCGACCGCCTGGCTGCGGGTGTTGCGTTGAAACAACTCGTCCACGCTTTCCAGTGTTTGCTGCGCCTGCGCGGCCACCCGCTGGCCGAACGCGGTGATCTGCACCTGGCGCGTACTGCGATGAAACAGGATTTCGCCGAACTGCTGCTCCAACTCCTGGATCGCCCGCGTCACGCTTTGCGGCGAAATACTCAGGCGCGTGGCCGCCTCGCGAAAGCTTCCGGCTTCGGCGGCGGCGCACAGTATTTTCAGCAGTTCCATGCGGTTGAGCATTGGCGGGCGCCTTGTCTGATTGTTCCATAATTAGGAATAGCTAAATCCTAACTGTTCCATTTTCAGTTGCAAGCCTGCTCTCCATACTCGCCTTCAACCGGAGCCAACTACCTGGCCCGACACCTTGAGGATTGCAGCATGAGCACGAACATTTCTGGAAAAGTAGTGGTGATCACCGGCGCCAGCAGCGGTTTGGGTGAAGCGACAGCCCGTCATCTGTCGGCCCTCGGCGCCTCGGTGGTGCTCGGCGCGCGCCGCAAAGACCGGCTCGACACACTGGTCAGCGAGCTGACCGCTGCCGGCGGCAAGGCCGTGGCCTACACCACCGATGTCACCAACCGCGCCGAAGTCGAAGCGCTGCTGCAAGGCGCCGTCGACACCTTTGGCCGGGTAGACGTGCTGATCAACAACGCCGGTTTGATGTCCATCGCGCCGATGAGCGAAGTGAAAGTGGACGAGTGGGACCGCATGATCGACATCAACATCAAAGGTCTGCTCTACGGCATCGCCGCCGCCTTGCCGCGCTTCCAGGAGCAGAACAGCGGCCACTTCATCAATGTCGCTTCGATCGCCGGGCACAAAGTGTTCAGCCCGGGCGGCACCGTTTACAGCGGCACCAAGTTCGCCGTGCGCGCCATCAGCGACGGCTTGCGCCATGAAGTGGGCGGGGCGATTCGCACCACCGTTATTTCGCCGGGCGCAGTGGACACCGAGCTGAAACACGGCAGCTCGCACAAGGCCAGCAGCGACACCGTCAATGAGTTCTACAAAATGGCCATTCCGGCGGACTCGGTCGCGCGGGCGATTGCCTTCGCCATTGAACAGCCGGCGGATGTGGATGTGAGCGATATCTTGCTGCGCCCCACCGTGCAGGACTTCTGAGGTCGATCGGCTGCGCGTCGGCCGGGCGGCGTTGAAACGAGGTTTTCAATGCTCATGGGCACCAGCCCACTGCGCTTGAAAACCCCGTTTCGCCTTGCCCGGCTCTAGCTCGCTCGATCTCCTGCAAACGATGAACGTCCGGTCAGTCCTTGCGCCGCTTGAGCTGATCCATCAATTGCGTAGGCAAGTTGCGGATGGTCAGGGTGCCTTGTTCTTCGTTGTAGTCGATGTTCGAGCCGAGCAAGTGCGCTTCAAAGCTGATCGACAACCCCTCGGCCCGGCCGGTGAAACGGCGGAATTGGCTGAGGGTGCGTTTGTCGGCGGGAATCTCCGGCGACAGGCCGTAGTCTTTGTTGCGGATATGGTCGTAGAAGGCTTTTGGCCGTTCTTCGTCCAGCAGGCCCGACAATTCCTGCAGCGTCATCGGCTCGCCGATTTTGGCTTGGCTGGTGGCGTAGTCCACCAGGGTGTCGGTCTTGGCGCGGGCCTGCTCTTCGGGCAGGTCTTCGCTTTCCACGAAGTCACTGAAGGCTTTGAGCAGGGTGCGCGTTTCGCTCGGCGAGTCGACGCCTTCCTGGCAGCCGATAAAGTCGCGGAAGTATTCCGACACCTTCTTGCCGTTCTTGCCTTTGATAAACGAGATGTACTGCTTGGACTGCTTGTTGTTCTGCCATTCCGACAGGTTGATGCGCGCCGCCAGGTGCAGTTGACCGAGGTCCAGGTGCTTGGCCGGGGTCACGTCCAGCGCGGCGTTTACCGCCACGCCTTCACTGTGGTGAAGCAGGGCGATGGCCAGGTAATCGGTCATGCCTTGCTGGTAGTGAGCAAACAACACGTGCCCGCCGGTGGAGAGGTTCGACTCTTCCATCAGCTTTTGCAGGTGCTCCACGGCCTGACGGCTGAAGGCGGTGAAATCCTGATTGCCGGCGTGGTACTCCTGCAACCAGCCACTGAACGGAAACGCCCCTGACTCCGCCTGGAAAAAGCCCCACGCTTTGCCCTGCTTGGCGTTATAGCTTTCGTTGAGGTCGGCCAACATGTTTTCGATGGCTTGCGACTCGGCCAGCTCGCTGTCGCGGGCATGCAGCACGGCTGGGGTGCCGTCGGGTTTCTTTTCGATCAGGTGGACGATGCAGTGGCGGATGGGCATGGGATTACCTTTGAAGCGAATTCGGGTAGCAGCGCAGAAGCCGCCAGAATTGCTCTGGCCAGACCCGCGTGCACGTGGCGCGAAGTGTACCTGAGCTAGTGCGCCGAAGGGCACGGCGGCGAGCTTGTGGACGGTCATCCTGACTGGCTAAAGTAGCGGCTTTATTGCTGGCCACGGACGGTGTCGATGCACTCTTCAAGCACTTTTGCGCCCCAGATGGAGAGCGCTGCAACCGCGCAAAACCTTGCTCACATCGAAGCGATGGTGGAGCGAGGCCTGTTTGCTCAGGCTCACAGCCTGGCGCAATCGCTGGGGGACTACCGCCAATGGCGCGGCCCGGTTGCCATGGCGCTGGCGTCGCGGTTGGTCAACCAACTGGGCGTACCGCGTCTGGCCGATGTGCTGGCCTACCTTGGCTACAAACGCTATCCGCTGGCACCTGAGTCGCGGCTGCGCTATGCCTATTTTCTGCTGGCGCGGCGAGGGCCGTATCGGGCCTGGCAGTTTATGCGCCAGCTCGCCGAGTGGTGGCCCGAACACGCCACGCACCGTGCCGAGTGGCTGGCGTTTCAATCACGGGTCTACGCCCAGCTTCGCGACTTCTCCCGCAGCGCCGAGTTGCACGCCCAGGTGCAAGCCTGTGCGGTGGACGATCCGTGGCTGGACGTACAGCGCAGCTACAGCCTCGAGCGCGAAGATCGTTTTCACGAAGCGCTGGAACTCTGCGAAGCGGCGTTGTTGCGCCATCCCGACCATCACCATGCGCTGTTGCAGGCGGCCGATTTGCAATTTCAGCTAAACCAGGACGAACAGGCCCTGGCTCGCCTGCGGGCGGCTGCAGCGCGCATGGAAAGTTCGGCGATGTGCGGGCAACTGGCCGAACAGTTGCTGGAGCGTCAGCACCTGGATGAAGCGTGGGAGTGGTTTGACCGCTCCCAGCAATGGGCGCTGTTGGCCGATAAAAACGGGGGGCACTGGTACGCCGGTCGGCGCTGCGACATCGCCTGTCTTCGCGGCGACTACGAAGCGGCTGCGGGCTACGCCGAAGCGGCCGGCGGCGGCTTCTATCAGGCGATACGCGAACGCCTGGCCGCGCCGCAGGGGCAGCGCAAGGTGCTGCCGGTCACGTTTATTCGTCAACACCACATGACCTGCGCCCCGGCCACGTTGACCGCGCTGTCGGGCTACTGGGGCCGCGCCGTGTCGCACCTCGACGTTGCAGAGGCTATCTGCTACGACGGCACCAGCCATTTAGCTGAGCGCACCTGGGCGCAGAACAACCAGTGGCTGACCGTGGAATTCACCGTCGACTGGCCGACCAGCGTGGCGCTAATTGACCGCGGCGTGCCCTTCACGCTCACCGTTCAGTACACCGGCAGCGGGCACCTTCAGGCCGTGGTGGGCTACGACGAACCGCGCGGCTCGCTGCTGATTCGTGATCCGGCGCAGTCACAATTTGCCGAGTACCTGGCCGAGCCGCTGTTTATCAATCAGGCGGTGGCGGGGCCGCGCGGCATGTTGATGCTGCCGATGGACGAAGCGGCGCGAATCGACGGCGTGCACCTGCCCGACCGCGAGCTATGGGACATCTATTACCGGTTCAACGCCGCCTTGCAAAACCACCAGCGTGCCGACGCCGTGGCGTGTGTCGACGAGCTGCTGGCCTTTGCCCCGGACCATCGCTTGACCTTGCAGGCCCAGCGCGCGCTGTACGGCTACGACGGTCGCGAGCAGCAAACCCTGGAGGCGGTGGAAAAGCTGCTGGAGCGTTTCCCCGCCGACTCCAACCTGATTTTGTCGAAAACGTCGTCCCTGGCAGTGCTGCAGCCGCGCGATGTACAACTGGCGTGGTTGCAATCACACGGCCAGGAACGCTGGAGCGATCCGCTGATTACCCTGCGCTACGCCGACTTGCTGAGCGCGGACGAGCGCATGAACGCGCAGGTGCAACTGCTGGTGGAGCGCGCGTTGCGCCAATCGCCTTTCGAGCCGCACGGCTGGCGAATACTGGCCGGTCAACGTTGGAGCGAAGGGCTGCGCGAGCAAGCGTGCGAGTTGTACCGCATTGCCAGTTGCCTGAACGGCACCCTGGAAAGCTTCGCCGGCGAATACTTCCGTGCCATGCGCTGCGTCGGGCGGGTGGATGAAGGCCTGCTATTTCTACGTCAGCGTCAGGCGCGGCTGGGGCGACTGGACGCAGGCCCGAGCCTGACCCTCAGCGAGTTCCTCGAAGAACTGGAAATGAACCACGAAGCCCGCGCCGCCCTGGAGCAGGCGCAGCAATGGCGACCGCAAGACGTCGATGTGCTGCTGAGTCTGGCGAGCTTTTGCAGCCGCCACGGCGACCATGAGCAGGCGCTGGCCTGGCTGCAGCAGGCCGAACCCTACAGCCGCCGCAGCAGTTGGTTGCGCGCCTCGGTACTGTGCAGCCAGCGCAGCAATGGTGATCTCAACCAGGCACTGGTCTGGTGTCAGGAAGCGGCTGCACTGGAACCGCTGAATATGGTGTCGCACCGCATGCTGGTGCGCCTGTTGGTGCTTACGGAAGGCGATGAAGCGGCGGACGCTTATGTTCAAGGGCTGATAGCCGAGCACCCACACCATTACGGCATCGCCGAATTACATGTGCAGCGCGCTCAGCGTATTTCCCTTTCCCACGCTGAGGCAGCGTTGCGGCGCTTGCTTGAGCACCACCCGCAAGACGCGTGGGCATTGCGCGAACTGGCTGTTGTGCTAACCCGCCAGGGCCGACCTGACGAGGCATTGACCCTGTGCGAACTTGCGAAGCGCTTCAACTCCAACACGCCCGCGCTCTACCAAACCCTGGCCTATGTGTTGCTGCAACATGGCCAGCGTGAGCAAGCGCGCGACGCACTGCGCACCGCTCTGCGTCTGAGCGTCGACAGCGACTACGCCATCGGTGTGCTGCTCGACACCCGCGACAGCCGAGAAGAAGCCCAGCAAGACCTGGCGTTTATTCACAGTGAACTGGCGCGCCAGATTACCTTCGGTGCCGGCTGGATGGCTTACGCCGAGCAGGCGCAAGGCCTGATTGAGCCGGAACAACTGCTCGAACAATTGAGCGACGCGTTGCATCACCGCTCCGATCTCTGGCAGCTGTGGGTGGTGTTGGCGCGCCAACATGGACGCATGGGCCAGCCGGAAAAAGCCGGCAGCGTGTTGCAAAGTGCCATCGAGCGCTTCCCGTTCCTGCCCCGTTTGTCACTGGAAAAAGCCGACCTGCAAAAACAACAGGGTCAGCTCGAAGACAGCCTCGTCACCTTGCGTGAAAGTTTCCGCATCAGTCCCCATTGGACGGCCACCGTCAGCCTCTACGTGGATTGCCTGCTGGAGCTGGGCGGGCGGTTGCCGGAGGCCGAAACCCTGCTGCGCGATGTGCTCAAACGCGAGCCTGACGACAGCGAGCTGCGCGCCTACCTGGCCTATGTGCTGGGCGAGCAGGAAATTTATGTGTACGCCGCCGATGAGGCCGAACGCGTGTTACGCGACGAGCCCGGCAACGGCTGGGCCTGGAACCAATTGCGCCGTTACTGCGAAGCGCTGAAAGAACCCCAGCGGCCACTGCAACTGGCGCAGGAATTGGTTCAGCGGCGCAGTGCCGATGTTGACGCCTGGCTAGCCCTGGCGATTCTTGAAGCAGACGCTGAAGCCAAAGAGCGGGCGCTGCGTGAAGCGCTGCGCTACTCGCCGCGTCATCGCCAAGGCAACGAACGCCTGCTCAACCTGCTGCTGCAAGCCAAACGCTATGACGAGCTGCATGCGCTGCTCGCCGCACCGGTTTGGGGTGGTTCTGTGCCGGTGGAGTTGGCGGTTTTCGGCCCGCGCGCGCTGTATGAAGCGGAGCAGGTAGACACGGCAATTGCCGGTATGCGCCAGCTCGTCGAGCTGCACCCAACGTACCGCGACGGCTGGGAAGAGTTAGCCAAGTGGTACGACGCTCAGGAGCGTTATGCCGACTACCTCACCGCGGCTCAGCAGTTAGTGCGCATCGAACCCAAGTCGGCTGTCAGCTACGGTTACCTCGGGCACGCATTGTTGGTTAGCGGGCGTGACGAAGAGGCGCTGCCCATGTTTGAAAAGGCCTTCGCGCTGGACCCCGAGTACGCATTCGCCGGCTACCGCGAAGTCGACCTGAAATTGAAATTGCGCTCGCCGGTCGAAGCGCTGGAAACGGTGCAGCGCTTGCTACAGTCCTGCCCGTCGCCGGAGGCGTGGACGCTGGGCCTGAAAGTGGCGCGGGCCGCCAACGATTTGCCGTTGAAGGAACGTGCGCTGCTGGCGCTGGCTACGGAGGGTGAGGCGCAAAACGCCTGGAAACAGGCGATGAGCGATTATCCCTGGAAAGACAAAGTGCTCGCCCGCCAGCTCGAAGTGGGCGTCGAACAGGGCACCTTGCACGAGGCGGCGTACGATACCTGGTTCCGGGCGCAGGAACGTAAATGGGGGCTTGAACCGCTGGTCAAGGCGTTCAAAAAAGCCCTGCGCAACGACCCGAACCATGCGGCGAAAGCCGCCATGCTCACGCTGCTGGCAGACCGGCAGAACTGCAACCGCCAACTGAGCCTGGCGCTGGACGCGGCGCGTCCGGCCATTGCTACGGATGGTGCGCTGTGGGGCACGCTGACCTATGCGCTGATGCGCCACGGTCGCTACGAAACCATGTTCGCCTGGCTAAGCGATTGGCAGCGCGACGACGTGCCGGTGTGGGGCATCGACAACGTGGCCACGGCACTGCGAATTCGCGGTCGCCACAAGAGCGCCCATGCCGTGTCGTTGCGTTCACACGAACGTGAACCGGACGGCGTAGACGCCATGGTCTGGCTGGCATTCGATGCGGCAGTGGCAGCAGAGCATGATGCGCTGGCCCATTGGCTACAGAGCATCGGCGACGCCACGCTGCGCCCGTACTTCAGCGCGGTGTGGCACCTGCTTAAAGGCTATGCCAAGGCCGTGGAGGGCAACGATAGCCAGTTGGCCGTCTGGTATTTTCGGGCCGGCAAGGCCCTGGCCAAGCGCGAGCGTCATCCGCCGTTCAAACACCTATTGCGGCTGCTGAGCAAACGCCTGGTCAATGGCGCGATGACGCCTTCCTGGCGGCGTCCGGCGCGCTATCTGCAGCTGCGCTTTTAAACGCCGTTCGCCGGCGCGTGTTCGGCAACGAGCGCGCGTCGCCGCTGCAAGGCCTGAAGGCGCTCAATCATGTAGCGCAAATGCATGTGCAGCTCATACAGCTCGTTGGAGTAAGACAGCGGCACCTCGACGCGCGCCAGTTCGTCTTCCAGTTGCTCGAGCCGGGCGATCTCGGCGCTGAGGTCGCTGGGCAGTTTGCCTTTGTAAAGCAACTGGTCGATTTCGCGCAGGTGTTTGTACCAGCGGTAAATGCGCGCGCGAATGCGCCATTGGTAAATCGGGCCGATGGCTTTGAATAACGGGAACAGCAACACCAGCAGCGGAATCGCCAGAATGATGTAGCGGTCGGCCAGGGACGCGATGCGAAACGGCAAGTAGCGCTGCAGAATCGGCAGGCCTTTTTTGTAGTAATAGTCGGCCTCGTCCAACGTGCGCAGCGACAACGGCGGCGGTGCCGGATAGCTGCCGGCCGGGTCGAGCAGGCTGCCGTTTTTCAACACGGTTTTCGCCGCTTCAAGAATCAGCGCAGTGAGCGAGGGGTGGAAGTTTTCGCCGCTCACCAGCGTGGCCATGGGACCGAGGGTGACGATGTCGTGATCGGGCGTGTTCTGCGCCATGTCGAGCATGCCTTCGCCGACTTGCAGCTCGGTGAGGTACGGCAGCCGCGCGAGGTAAGCGGCCGTGCGACGCAGGCTTACCAGTTGCAACGTAGGGTCGGCTGCCAGGCGCTGGATCAACGCGTTCTCTGCCGGACCGACGAAAAACGCGGCGTCCAGTTCACCGGCGATCAACGCATCCGCCGCCTTGCCGCCGCCCAGCGCTTGCCAGGTGCTGGGGTATTGCGCGGGTTCGATACGGTTGGCGGCAAACAGCGCGCCCGTTACCGCTTGGGTGCCGCTGTCTTGCGCACCGATGGCCACGCGTAGGGTCATCAAGTCGGCGAGGCGGTCGAAGCGGGCATTTTTGCCGAGGAACAGCCACAGCGGCTCGCGGTACATGACACCCAGGCCGCTGAGCTTGTTTCGCTCGTCTGTGGCAATGCTGACTTCCTGGCCGCTTTGCACCAACGCCAGCTCAACCTCGCCTTTGGCGAGCTTGTTGAGGTTGTCTTGCGAGCCTTGGCTTTGCACCAGCTCCAAGGTGAAGCCTTGCTTCTCCAGCTCGGCTTTGAGTTTTTCCGCGAAGGCGTGATAACCGCCGCCCACGGCGCCAGTGGCCATGCGCGCGTGCATCGGCGGGGGCGGGGCGACGAAATAGAAGAGGGCGCCAACCAGCGCTGCCACCACCGGCACAATCCACAGGTTGGTGAGCAGCATGATCTTGAGGTCTCGCAACATCCTACGCATTGCACATCCTTAGCGGCGCTCGACAATGCATAGAGCGTAACCGCGAAGAGCTGTTTTTGCTTGCCGGGATCCGCACATCAAGACCTTCTGGCATCGCTACGTAGGAGCGAGCTCGCTCGCGAAGCTTCGTCCTAATGTGCGATAGAAGTGGTGCGCCGAAAACGCACCAGGTCCATCGCCGCCAACACCAGCAACAGGCCCACCGCGTACCAGGCGTCATTGCCCAAGGCGACCATCACCAACGTGCAGAGCAATGCGCTGAACGCTGCTACCCAGCGCCAAACGCCTTTGAGCAGCACCCACCCCGCCGCCATGCTGAACAGATAAATCAGCACGAAGTTACCGTTGGCGTAGCGAATCAGTTGGTCCACCGACACATCCAGCAGCGCCGTCAAGCTGGCGCACACCGCGCAACTGATCACTACCAGTAACAGCGCGCGGGCCGGCACGCCGTGTTGGTTGCGTTGCGCCAGTGGACGCGGCAGCTTGCCCTCATCGGCCAGGCTCCAGATCAACCGCGCGAAGCCCTGCACATACACATTCATTGAGGCGAAACAGGCCAGGTAGCCGATCAATGCGCTCAGCCAGCGCGCCTTGGCGCCGAACAGTTGGTCCAACATGCGCGGCAAGGAGGCGGCGTCGGTGGTGACGTCGCCGTACGCATGGAAGCTCAGCACCGCCAGCGAACAGGCCCAATACACCAGGCCCGCGAGCAGCACGCCCAGCAGCAAGGCGAGGGGGAAATCGCGGTGCGGGTGTTTAAATTCCTCGCCCATGTGAGTGAACGCTTCGATGCCCACGAAGCACCAGAACATCACGCCCAACGCGGCCGGCATCAGGTGCCACGAACCGTTCAACTCAGGCAGCAGCGGTTGATTGGCGTGGGGCAAATCGCCGGCCCACCAAATCAGTGCGACCGTGGCGATAATCGCCAGCGCGATCACGCCTTGCACCATGCCCGAGGCTTTCGCCGGGCGTTGTCCGAGCAGCAGCATGGCGCCCAGCGTTGCCAACTGAATCGCCAGCGCCTGGCCACGGCCCATATCGAACAGCGCCTGGAAAAACCCGGTGGAAATGTTCAGCGCTGCGGGCAAGCCGACCGGCAGCGCCGCGAGAAACAACAACGCACTGACGCGCTCGGATCGCGGCCCGAAGGCGCGACCGATCAAATGCGGTGCGCCGCCCGCGTGGGGAAAGTTTCGCCCTAATTGCGCAAAGGTAAACGCCACCGGCAACACCAAGGCAATCAGCAGCACCCACGCCCATAGCGAGGCGCCGCCTGCCGCAGTGGCGGCCAACGCCGGCACCACGAAAATGCCCGTGCCGAGCAGTGAAGTACTCAGCAGGCCGATGCCCTGCAACAGGCTTAGTTCTTGGTTCAAGCGACTCATGGGGTATGCTCTGCGGTCCGTCGTTGCCCATGGTAAGCCGCGCGTTATTTAAGCGGTTTAGACAGACTGTCGGCATTGCCCGGCAAACTGGCGGAAGTCACCGTCAACCTGCTTTTAGCGCGAGATTCCCGTGGACAAATTCGATCAACAGATCGTCGCCCTGCTACGTGCCGACGCCCGCCTGGCCGTGAGCCAGATCGCCCGCGAAGTAAACCTGTCGCGCTCCGCCGTGAGCGAGCGGGTGCGCCACCTCGAACAAACCGGCGTCATCCAGGGCTACCACGCCCGCATCGGCGAACCGCAGAGCGCGATCAAAGCGTTTCTGGAACTGTTCTACGAAGGCGGCCCGTGCGAAAGCTACGTTGAACGCCTGCGCGCATTCAGCGAAGTGCGACGTTGCAACGGCATCAGCGGCGAGACCGACATGCTGGTCTACATCGAAGCGCCGTCCATGCAACGGCTGGCAGAAGTGCGCGGGGAAATTGAAAAATTTCCCGGCATGCGCAAGGTGAAAACCCATGTGGTGGTTAAGGCGTGGGAGTTTTAACCCCGTACCATCGCTTGTAAGGGCAACCCTGAAGTGGCCGCCGGCTAGCTTCCGGATTCGCAACTGGCTCTACACCAACACCCTTTTCGGCGGCTCGCGGCGCAGGCGTTCGACCAGTGCCGGCAGTTCATCCATGTGTTTTATCAGGTGCTCTACGCCCAATTCGCGCAGGGTTTCGCCGTGTTCGGGGGGAATGTGGCTGGCGCCGAGAAAGCCGATCACGCGCATGCCGGCGGTCAGCGCGGCGGTAACGCCGGTGCTGCTGTCTTCCACGACCAGGCAGCGCTCGGGCGGCACGCCGTTGGTTTTCGCGGCGAACAGGTAAACGTCTGGCGCCGGTTTGGGGCGGGGCACTTGTTCGGCGGCGAAGATGCCGCTGTCGACGCGTTCGGTCAGTTCGCAGCGGTGCAGGGAGCGGACGATGCCGTCGAGGTTGCTGTTGGACGCCACGGCCAACGGCAGATCGATGCTCATGTAGGCGTCGCGCGCGCCCGGAATAGGCTGTGCCAGTTCGTGTATGCGCGAGGCGGTGCCGTGTTGCAGGTCGCGGATAAAGCTGGCGGGCAATTCGATGCCGAAGTGCGCTTGCACCCGCGCCAAAATATCGCGCCCTTGCAGGCCGAATGTGCCATGCAGCACCACATCCAGTTCGTGGCGTGGAACCAACGTGGCCAAGGCGTCACGCAGGATGCGTTCGGCGACGATTTCGCTGTCGATCAGTACGCCATCGCAATCGCTGATCAACAAGTCGATGTAGCTGGCTGTCGTCATGGGAATCAAGCTCCAGAGCGCTGCGACCACAGCGCGGTGTGATTTGCCAAGGGGGGCGCTTTGATTCAAGGTTGGCGCCTTGAAAACCGCGAGAATAAAACCGGGATGCGCATTCTGCACAGCTCTGACTGGCACCTTGGCCAGCATTTTATGGGCAAGACCCGCCAAGCCGAGCACCAGGCTTTTACCACATGGTTGATTGAACAATGTGCGGTGCACGCCGTGGACGCGCTGATTATTGCCGGCGATATCTTCGACACCGGCGCTCCGCCCAGTTACGCCCGCGAGTTGTATAACGAATTTATCGTCGCCTTGCGCGCCACCGGCACGCAGTTGGTGGTGCTGGGCGGCAACCATGATTCGGTGGCCATGCTCGGCGAAAGCAAAAGCCTGCTGGCGCACCTGAATACCCGCGTTATTCCTGCCGTGTGCAATCCGCTAAGCGAGCAGGTGCTGGTGCTCAACGACCGCGCCGGTAACCCCGCCGCGTTGCTGTGCGGCATTCCTTTTATTCGTCCTCGCGACGTATTGCTCAGCCAGGCTGGGCAGAGCGCGCAAGACAAACAGCTGTCGCTGCAAGAAGCCATTCACGAGCATTACCAGCAGCTGTTTGCCCTGGCTGAAACTCGCCGTGATGAGCTGGGCGGTGCGCTGCCGATTATTGCCACGGGCCACCTCACCACCGTCGGCGCCAGCGCCAGCGAGTCGGTGCGCGAGATTTACGTCGGTGCCCTTGAAGCCTTCCCCACCAGTGCGTTTCCGCCGGCCGCGTATATCGCGCTGGGGCATATTCATCGGCCGCAGAAGGTCGGGGGGCTGGAGCATATTCGCTACTGCGGGTCGCCCATTCCGTTGAGCTTTGACGAAGCCAAACAGAGCAAAGAAGTGTTGTTGGTGGAGTTTGCCGGGCGCGAGTTGGCCAACATCCAGGCGCTGACGGTGCCGCGCTCGCAGGCGCTGGTGTCGGTGCGCGGTTCGCTGGTGGAGTTGCAGCAGGCGATCACCGAATCGGCGCAGCAGGGCACGGCCGAGCGGCCGGTGTGGCTGGAAGTGTGCGTGAGTGGCGACGACTACCTGAGCGATCTGCAAGCCCGCATTCAGGCGATGACTGAAGGGCTACCGGTGGAGGTGCTGCGAATTCGTCGTGAGCGCGGTAATGCCAGCGCCAGCCTGCAAGCCAACGCCAAGGAAACGCTGGATGAGTTGAGCACCGACGATGTGTTCGCCCAGCGCCTCGCCAGCGAAAGCGTGGAGCCCGAACTGCATCAGCGCTTGCATGGCTTATACCGGCAAGTGGTCAGCGAATTGCGTGAGGAGGACGTATGAAAATCCTCAGCCTGCGCCTCAAGAATCTCAACTCCCTGAAGGGCGAATGGAAGGTCGACTTCGCCGCCGAGCCGTTCAAAGACAACGGTCTGTTCGCCATCACCGGGCCGACGGGCGCCGGCAAAACTACATTGCTCGACGCCATCTGCCTGGCGCTTTACCACCGCACGCCGCGCATGAGTACGTTGTCGGCCAGTGCCAACGAATTAATGACCCGCCATACCGCCGATTGCCTGGCTGAGGTGGAGTTTGAGGTGAAGGGCCAGCGCTATCGGGCCTTCTGGAGCCAACGCCGCGCGCGGGACAAAAGCGACGGCGCATTGCAGGCGCCCAAGGTCGAGCTGGCCAAGGTCGATGCCAACACCGGCGAGGGCGAAATTCTCAGCGACAAGATCAACGAAAAGTACCGGCTGACCGAAAGCCTGACGGGGCTCGATTTCGAGCGGTTCACCAAGTCCATGTTGCTGGCGCAAGGCGGCTTTGCGGCGTTTCTCGAAGCCAACGCCAATCAGCGCGCCGAGCTGTTGGAAGAGCTGACCGGCACCGACATTTATGGGCAGATTTCCCAGCGCGTATTCGAGCGCACCCGCGAGGTGCGTGACGAGCTGGGCCACCTGCGCGCCCGCGCCGAGGGCGTCGAGTTGCTCACCGATGAGCAGCGTCAGGTGCTGGAAGAGGAGGGCGCGCAGCTGGGCGCCAGCGAGGCCGTATTGCTTGCCGAACAGCAGCAGCTTCAGCAGCAGCGGCAGTGGCGCGAAGACCTCGCAAAAGCCGAGCGTCAGGCGCAGTTGGCCGCGACTCAGGCGCAACACGCTAGCGCCCAACTGGCCGAGGCAGAGCCGCACTTGCAGCGCCTAGCCGCCAGCGCCCCGGCGCTGAAATTGCAGCCCAGCCATAGCGCCTGGCAACGGGCGTTGCAGTGCGTGGCGCAACGCACTCAGGAACTGGAAAGCACCGAGCAGGCCCAGCGCCAAGCCAGCCAACAGGTGCAGCGCGACCTCTGGCAGGCGTGTCAGCTGAGTCAACACATCGCCGCCGCTCGCCACACGCGGGCTGCGCAACTGTCTGACCAGTTGCAGACGTTGAGTCAGCAGCTCGCCGAGCAACCGCACCACGCTCAATGGGGCGAAAAACTTGGCGTATGGCGCGAACAGTTCGCCGCCGACGCCGAACTGGCCGCCGCCATTGCGCAACTGCAACAGCGTCACCAAGCGCTCGCGCAATCCGCCACCAGCGTCGCGCAGCAACTGAACACGGTGACGGCGCAAGTGGCCGAGGCGCAGGAGCAACTACAGCGCACCGAGGCCGCCGAACAGGCGCAGCACCAACAGCTGCAAACTCTGTTGGCCGGCCAGGCCGACGCTCAACTGCGCGACCTTGGCCAACGTCTGGTTGCTCAGGGGCATGGCCTGGAGCGCTTGCAGCAGATTGGCCTGCAACGCCAACAACTGGCGCAACAGGCCCAGCAATTGGCAACGGCGTTAGCGGAGTTAGCACTGGAAAAAGACGCCAAGGAGCAAAGCCTTATCGCGCTGCGCGAGCAGTACAAAGACGTGCAGCAACAGGTGCGTGACAAGGAAAAATTGCTGGAGCAAGAGCAGCGCATTCAGGCGCTGGATGCCTACCGGGCGCAGTTGCAAGCGCATGAGCCGTGCCCGTTGTGCGGCGCCTTGGAGCATCCGGCCGTCAGTGCTTATCAACAGCTCGACAGCTCGGCGACGCAACGGGAACTGCTGGCGAAAAAAACGCAGTTGGATACGCTGCGGGCCCAGGGCGAAGCCGTCAGCGCCGAGCTGGCCGCGCTGGTAGAGCGCGCCCAGCAACAGACCCAGCAACAGCAAAACGTGGAGCGTGAGCGAGTGCAGCAGGCCCAGCAATGGACCGAGCAGTGCTCCACATTGAACGTGGACCTGGAAGACAACGCTGAACTCAAGGCGGAGCAGGCGCGCCATCAACTCGCACTCGAAGACCTGCAGCAGCGCCTCGCGGCGGTGGACGTGCTCAAGGCCGCTATCGATTCGGCGCGCACCGCCAGTCAAGCGGCGCAGCTGCACCATCGCGACCGCCTCCAACAGCTCGCGCTACTGCACAAAGACCAGCACGCCACGGCGCAGCAGCAGGCAGAACTCGACGAGCAATTGGCTCGTGTAATCGAACAGCGCGGCGACCAGCAAACACGCCTGGCCGCCGCGTTGACTGAACTGGGCTACGCCCTGCCTGAAGACGGCGCCCAGTGGATAGCGGAACGTGAACAGGAATGGAGCCGCTACCAAGCGCGCCAGCGCGCGCTGCTTGATGTGCAAGGGCAACTGATCGACGCCCAACATGCGTTGAATACCGCCACCGAAGTCAGCGCCCAGTGGCAGCAACGTTGGCAAGCCCAAGGCCAGGAAGCACTGGCGCCGGTACCTGAGGACGACGATGCACTGTCTCGCTTGGCAGCGGTTGAGCAGGACTACAACGCTGCGTTGCAACATGTCAGCGCCTTGCTCGGCAAACACCAGACCCTCAGCGAACTGCTGGAAGCGGATCAACGCACCCTGCAATCGGCGCAGCAGGTCTGGCACGAGGCGCTGGCGCAGAGCCCGTTTGCCGACGAGGCGGCGTACCAGGCAGCACTATTGAGCGAGGCGCAACAGGCGCAGTTGCAGGCGCTGAAAACCTCACTGGAAAAAGCCCTGACCGAAGCCCAGGCCCTGCATGCCGCCAGCAGCGAAGCGCTCGCGCGCTTACAAGCCACGCCGCTTACCGAACTGGCGAGCGAGCAGCTGGATGCCCAGACGCAACAGGTTAGCGAGCAGCTCAAACAGCTCAGCCAACGCCAGGGTGAAATCCGCGCGCAACTGCACAGCGACACCACTCGCCGTGCCAGTCAGCAAGCGTTGTTTGCGGCGATCACAGACAAGGGCGCCGAGCATGACCTGTGGCAGCACCTCAACGGATTGATCGGCTCAGCGGACGGCGCCAAGTACCGCAAGTTCGCCCAAGGCCTGACACTCGATCATCTGGTCTATCTCGCCAATCAGCAGCTACAGCGCCTGCACGGCCGCTACCAACTAGCGCGGCGCGGCAGCGGCGAACTGGAACTTGAAGTGCTGGACACTTGGCAAGGCGACGTCGCCCGCGATTGCAAAACGCTGTCGGGCGGCGAGAGTTTTCTCGTCAGCCTGGCGTTGGCATTGGCTCTGTCCGACCTGGTCAGCCACAAAACCAGCATCGACTCGCTGTTCCTCGACGAAGGCTTCGGCACGCTCGACGGCGAGACGCTGGAGGTGGCGCTCGACGCTCTCGACGCGCTGAACGCCAGCGGCAAAATGATCGGCATCATCAGCCACGTCGAAGCCCTGAAAGAGCGGATACCGGTGCAACTGAAAGTGCACAAAAGTGTGGGGTTGGGCTACAGCGCACTGGATCGGCGATATGCGGTGACGCCGGGGTAATGCACGTACCTGTAGGAGCGGCTTCAGCCGCGAGCTTTTGCAGGCCCGACCCATCGCGGCTAAAGCCGCTCCTACAGGGGTGGTGTGGAGACTTATTCCACCGAACTCACCGCTGTGATCTGCTCTTCTGAATAGGTGCCGCGATAAAACGTGGCCAGGGTGCCGTCGCGTTTCATCTCATCGAGTGCGGTTTGCCAGCGCTGCACCGTGCTGTCGGGAGTGGCGAGGGAGAAAGCGATGTACAACTCGCGCATTTCCAGTTTAAGCACGCGGGTGATGGTGGTGGGCGGCAGACTGAGGCTGGCCAGGAAGGCGTCTTTTTCGACATCACTGGTGGCCCACATGGCGACGCGTTTGTGCAGCAACATGCTTAGGCATTGTTCCGGCAAGGTCGGCAGGGCCAGGTTAGCGAAGCCCTGCTGCACCAGCAGGTCGGCGCTGCTGTCGCCGTTGTAGGCGCAAATGCCGGAGCTGGCGCGGGCATCTTCCAGGCGTTCCAGCGGCTGGGCATTCTCTTCGAGGGCATACAGCCCCCGAGAGATGCGCTTGATCGGTCCCACCCACTTGAATAGGTTTTCGCGTTCGCGGGTGCGGGCCGTTTCGAACAGCGCGACGGGCTGGTCGCTCAAGGCGTAGTCGTAACCGCGCTTCCACGGGTGCAATTCTATTTCGGCGCTTTCGCCGGCACGCCGCATCAACTCGCGCACCATCTCGGCGGTGGGCCCGGTCACGCGACCGGACGCTTCCTGGTATTCGCCGGGTGGCGAATGTTCGGTGAGTACGCGCAGCTTGCCGCCGGTGTTATTCGGTTCGGCTGAAGCCATCACGGGAAGGGTAAACAGCGCGGCCAGCAACAGTCGGCAAACGACAGGAACACGACGGGCATACACGGCCATGCGGTCGGTCTCCTCAGTCATGTTTCACCTGCTCTGGCCAGTCGAAGAAACCGGAAGGCTATCAGAACTCTGCGGCTTCGACAGGGCAATTTAATGCCCCGAATCAGTGCGGTTTAGAGCGCTTGGTGGCCTGTTGGCGCTGGTCGCGCACTAGCTCAATAAAGTGCTGCGCACCGAGGCCCAGTGGCCTGCTGTTGGACCACACCAAGTCGACCCACAAAGAGAGCTGGGAAATGTTGCTCAGCTGCAATTCCACCAAGCTGCCGGCCTGCAATGTTGGGCGCACCAACGACTCCGGCAAATAGCCCCAGCCGAGCCCGGCCTGCATCATGCGCAGGGCGGCGGTGTGGCTGTCGGTGCGCCAGTGGTGATGGGCTTGCAGAAAACGCGGTTGCAGCGGCTCCGGGTCACGCCCGGCCACGACGATTTGCCGGTGCTCGGCCAGTTCATCGATGCGCAGTTGGCGGCCGCTGGCGATGGCGGGATGGTGCGGAGCAATGACTGCCAACAGCGTTTCCTGGGTGGTTTCCTGGCAGCACTCGCGGCTGTCGAAGTTGGGGTTTTCAAACACCAGCGCCAACTGCACACGGCCTTCATGCAGCAGGCGAATGGCATCGGCTTCGGGCGCGGCCAGCACTTCTACATCCAAGGTCGGGTAGCGCTCAGCCAGCTTGGCCAGTGGCGTGGCCCAATCGGAGGCGAGCAGTTCCGGGGCGATGGCCAGGCTCAGGCAGCTCTCCAATCCAGTCGACAACGCCAAGGCTTGCGCTTCCCACAGCTCGAACTGCTGCAACATGAAACGTGCCTTGGCTTGCAGGGCAAGCGCCGCGGCGGTGGGTTGCGGCTCACGGCCGGAACGGTCGAACAGCTCCAGATTCAGGTCGGCTTCCAGATTGCTGATGGTCATGCTCACTGCCGAAGGAACCCGCCCAATGCTGCGCGCCGCCGCCGAGAACGAGCCCTTGTCGAGCACGGCGAGGAACACTTGCACGGCGTCTTTGCTGAGGCTCATCTATCAGATTTCCTGAAACAAGCTGACTGAAGGTTTCAGTGCATTAGAAATACAGTGGCCGCACATTGGCAAGCGTGAGTACGCGGTGATGCAAGGCAAAAAACGTAAAGTGGTGCAAGCCATCAGTTACGAAGCGGTGGCACTGGTGCTGATTACGCCTGCGCTGGCTTGGGTGTTCGACGGCGGACTGGCCGCTACGGGCGCCTTGGCAGCGGCGCTGTGCCTGGTGGCGCTGGTGTGGAATATGGTGTTCAACAGCCTGTTCGAGGGCTGGGAAAAGCGTCAGCGCAAACCTCAGCGCACGTTGGCGCGACGGGTTCTACATGCGGTCACGTTCGAGTTGGGGTTGTTGCTGATGACGGTGCCGATGTTGGTTTGGGGGTTGAGCATCGACTGGTGGCAAGCGCTGGTGGCCGATTTTTCCCTGATGCTGTTTTTTCTTCTGTACGCGTTTGTATTTCAGTGGGGTTTCGATCTGCTGTTCGGAGTGCCGAGTGCAACGTTGGGCCACTCCTGACTTAACCCATCGTCATTCCCGCGCACGCGCAATCCAGGGTGTTGCGTCGGTCTCGATAGAGGGGAACGCTCAGCGATTCCGGATTCCCGCTTTTACGCGGACGACGGGGAATTGCCTACCGTTTTGAACTAACCCCAACGCGCTTTGCGCCACGCGCGGCGCTGGTTCTTGTCGAGGAACGTCCAGGCCACGAAACGGCTCTGCTTTTGCCCTTGGGCCATATCCACCACTCGAATATCGCCGGCCCCGAGGGTTTGCAGCCGCGCTTGCAGCAAGGCGACGTTGCTGACTTTCGACACCAGAGTGCTGAAGCAAAACACCTGCTCGCCAACGGCCACGCTTTCTTCGGCCATGCGGCTGACAAACGCCAACTCGCCCCCTTCACAATGGAGTTCGTTGCTTTGCCCGCCAAAGTTAAGTTCGGGCAGCGTGCGGTTGGGGTCGAGCTTGCCGAGGTTTTTCCACTTGCGCTGGCTGCCGCTGCGGGCTTCGTCCAGCGAGGCGTGGAAGGGTGGATTGCAGAGGGTGAAATCGAAGCGTTCTTCGCTGCCGATCAGGCCGTTGAAGATATGCGTGGCGTCTGTTTGCTGACGTAATTCGATCGCCGCAGCAGCCTGCGGGTTGGCGCTAAGAATGGCAGCGGCCGAGGCCAGCGACTGCGCATCGATGTCGGCGCCGACAAAGCTCCAGCCGTACTCATGCTGACCAATCAGCGGATAGATGCAGTTGGCGCCCACGCCGATGTCCAGACCGCGCACGCCCGCACCGCGCGGGATGACCCCGTCATGGCTGGCGCCGAGCAGGTCAGCTAGGTAGTGCAAATAGTCGGCACGGCCCGGCACGGGTGGGCACAGGTAAGCCGGCGGAATGTCCCAGCCGCGAACGCCGTAGAACTGCTGAAGCAGCGCGCGGTTGAAGGCTTTTACTGCCGCAGGATTGGCGAAGTCGATGCTTTGCTTGCCGTAGGGGTTGATGATCAGAAAGGCGCCCAGCTCGGGGCTGGCTTTGATCATCTGGGCAAAGTCGTAACGGCCTTGATGGCGGTTACGCGGGTGCAGCACGGCCTTCTTCTCAGCCTGTGCCGGTTTTTTTGCGGACATTACGGATAACCCAGAACGCGCTTTATTTGTGGCAGGTTGGCGCCGATCCACTGTTTGTCGATGGCGCCCCAACTGCGAATTTCGTAGTGCCCGGCGTTGTTGCGCTCGCCGGCTTGCTGGGCGAAGTGACAGTCGATATCCAGGTCGGCCAGGGCCAGCAAGGTGTCTTGAGCGGTACGCCGAGGCATGCCGGTGACACCCACCAACGCCGGCACATTGGTGGCGCCGCCGCTGTCGATCAACCACGCCACGTACAGGCGGCGGTAGTAGCTGCTTTTGGTTTTGCTGACATCCATGGCGGCGACCTCGATAAGAAACGGCCCTGAAAATCAGGGCCGTGGAGTAGAGAGCTTAGAGGCTGGCGATGCGGGCGCGCTGTTCATTGAACTTGGCCACGGCCTGTTCGGCCTCGGCCAGTTTGGCGCGCTCTTTGGCGATGACGTCGGCGGGTGCCTTGTCGACAAACGCGGCGTTGCCAAGTTTGCCGCCAACACGCTGCACTTCCTGGCTGAGACGTTGAATCTCTTTGTCCAGGCGCGCCAGTTCGGCGTCCTTGTCGATCAGCCCGGCCATGGGCACCAGCACCTGCATGTCGCCCACCAAGGCGGTGGCAGACATGGGGGCTTCAGCGCCGGCCGCCAGCACGGTGACGTTATCGAGCTTGGCCAGTTTGTTCAGCAGCGGCGCGTTGTCGTTGAGGCGACGCTGGTCTTCACTGCTGACGTTTTGCAGGAACACGTCGATGCGTTTGGCCATGGAGATGTTCATCTCGCCACGGATCTGGCGCAGGCCCAACATCAGCGCTTTTACCCACTCGATATCGCCTTCGGCAGCGGCATCGATGCGTGTTTCGTTAGCCACGGGCCAGGCTTGCAGCATGATGGTTTCACCGCTGACGCCGGCCTGCGCTTTGATGCGCTGCCAGATTTCTTCGGTGATAAACGGCATAAACGGATGCGCCAGGCGCAGGATGACTTCGAGCACGCGCACCAGCGTGCGACGGGTACCGCGCTGGCGCTCGATGGGCGCGTTCTCGTCCCACAGAACCGGTTTGACCAGTTCCAGGTACCAGGCGCAGTACTCGTCCCACACGAATTCGTAGAGGCTTTGTGCGGCCAGGTCGAAGCGGAAATTGTCGAGTTGACGGGTTACTTCGGCTTCGGTGCGTTGCAGCTGGGAGATGATCCAGCGGTCCACCGAGGACAAGTCGACTTCTTCTCCGTTAACGCCGGTGTCCTGGCCGTCGGTGTTTTCAATCACAAAGTTGGCGGCGTTCCACAGCTTGTTGCAGAAGTTGCGGTAGCCCTCGACGCGGCCCATGTCGAACTTGATGTCGCGGCCGGTGGAGGCCAGCGAGCAGAAGGTGAAGCGCAGGGCGTCGGTGCCGTAGCTGGCGATGCCTTCGGGGAATTCCGCCTTGGTTTGCTTGGCGATTTTCTCGGCCATTTTCGGCTGCATCAGGCCGCTGGTGCGTTTTTCCAGCAGCGTGTCGAGGTCGATGCCGTCGACGATGTCCAACGGGTCGAGCACGTTGCCCTTGGACTTGGACATTTTCTGGCCTTGGCCGTCGCGCACCAGACCGTGCACATACACGGTCTTGAACGGAATCTGCCCGGTCAGGTGGGTGGACAGCATGATCATCCGGGCGACCCAGAAGAAAATGATGTCGAAACCGGTCACCAGCACGTCGGTGGGGTGGAAGGTTTTCAGCGCTTCGGTCTGGTTGGGCCAGCCGAGGGTGGAGAACGTCCACAGGCCGGAGCTGAACCAGGTGTCGAGCACGTCTTCGTCCTGGCGCAGGGCGATGTCGCCGAGGTTGTGCTTGGCGCGCACCTCTGCTTCGTCACGGCCTACATAAACCTGGCCGGCTTCGTCGTACCAGGCCGGAATGCGGTGGCCCCACCAGAGTTGGCGGCTGATGCACCAGTCCTGGATGTCGCGCATCCAGCTGAAGTACATGTTTTCGTACTGCTTGGGCACGAACTGAATTTCGCCGCTCTCAACAACAGCGATGGCTTTTTCGGCCAGCGGCTTGGTGGACACGTACCACTGATCCGTCAGCCACGGCTCGATCACGGTGCCCGAGCGGTCGCCCTTAGGCACTTTCAAGGCGTGGTCATCGACTTTTTCAAGCAAGCCCTGGGCGTCGAGGTCGGCAACCATTTGCTTGCGCGCGACGAAGCGGTCCATGCCGGCGTATTGCTGCGGCAAGCTGGCGTCGAACTCGGCGTTGACGCTGCCGTCGATGTTGAACACCTGGGCGCGGCCGAGCAGGGCGGCGTTTTTGTCCAGCACGTTGATCAGCGGCAGGTTGTGGCGCTTGCCTACTTCGTAGTCGTTGAAGTCGTGCGCCGGGGTGATTTTCACGCAGCCGGTGCCGAATTCGGGGTCGCAGTACTCGTCGGCAACAATAGGAATGCGGCGGCCAACCAGTGGCAGTTCAACGAACTTGCCGATCAGCGCTTGATAACGCTCATCGCTCGGGTGCACAGCGACGGCGCTGTCACCCAGCAGGGTTTCCGGGCGGGTGGTGGCGACGATCAGATAGCCCAGGCCATCGGCGGTTTTGGCGCCGTCGGCCAACGGGTAACGCAGGTTCCAGAGGAAACCTTTCTCGTCGTGGTTTTCCACTTCCAAGTCGGAAATGGCGGTGTGCAGCTTGGTGTCCCAGTTCACCAGACGCTTGCCGCGATAGATCAGGCCGTCCTCATGCAAGCGCACGAACGCTTCCTGCACGGCTTCTGACAGGTCGGGGTCCATGGTGAATTTTTCGCGGCTCCAGTCAACGGAGGAGCCGAGGCGGCGAATTTGCCGGCTGATATTGCCGCCGGACTGGCCTTTCCATTCCCAGACTTTTTCCAGGAATTTTTCACGCCCCAGGTCGTGGCGGCTTAGGCCTTGGGCGCCGATTTGACGCTCTACCAACATTTGCGTGGCGATGCCGGCGTGGTCGGTGCCGGGCTGCCACAGGGTGTTGCGACCTTGCATCCGACGAAAGCGAATCAGCGCATCCATGATCGCGTTGTTGAAGCCGTGGCCCATGTGCAGGCTGCCGGTGACGTTCGGCGGCGGGATCATGATGGTGTAGGAGTCGCCGCTACCTTGCGGGGCGAAATAGTTCTTCGACTCCCAGGTTTCGTACCAGGAGGTTTCAATGGCGTGGGGCTGGTACGTCTTGTCCATGCGGATCGGGACCCTGTTTTGGCAGCTAATCGGAAAGCCGGGAAGTATAACGGGGATGGCTGCGATCGGGGAACGCGAGTGATGCGGGGTTGGGGTGGAGCACCGGTTTGTCGGGGTTTTCAATGGTCCCACGGGGAAATGGTTGCGGCTGCTTTGAAATCGCATCCCTCTGCGCGAGCCTGGACCCCCGCGTTCGCGGGGATGACGGTCGTTTGGGACGGATTATGGCGTGACTCGCCGGTAAGGCGGGCAAGCCATTGCGTTAGCTCAACCCTTACGCGGCGGCAACAGTCGGGTCAGGCGCGCTTCGAGGCGGCGTTTGAGTTCGGCTTCAATTTGCGGCACGAAGTCGTCGATGACGTCTTGCAGAATCAACTGCGCGGCGGCGCGCAGTTCTGCGTCCAGGCGCAGCAGGTCGCTGGTGGTGTTGCTGGTCATTACGCTGCGCTGCACCGTTTGGGCGGTGTTCGCTGGCGCCGGCGCGGGCGCTGAGGCAGATGGCGGTGGCGGCGTTAGCGCAGCCGGCGATGGGTCGGGGCGGGCGACCGCAGGCGGCGGCACATGGGCGGGCGCGGCGGGAATGCTCGGGCGCGGCTGCGGCTCAGGCTGCGGTGGCGGCGCTGAATGAAGCAGGGGCTGCGCGGTGACAGGAGCTGGCGCCGTGGGGCCGGGCGCGACGATGTCGGAGAGCAGCGGAATCTGGCCCATTTCCACCGAGTCGGTGAGCAGCGGCAAATCGGCAAAATCGTCGGTAACGCCTGGGCCGGTGGGTTCCTTGTGGCTCAGAAACTCACGAATCGACTCCAGGTCGTCGAGCAGGTGGTGGGGCTTTTGCGGCGGTTTTGGTGTGTCCATGGGCAGGCTACAGTTCAACTCGCTTGGGGTCATAACCCTGCTGGCGGTAGGTGCGGAAGTTTTCCCGCGAGCTCGCCAATTGTTCGGGTTGCTGGTTAACGATTTCGATCACCCGGCTGAAACGTTGCACATGGGGTGACAGGCTGCTGTTGAGGTTGATGAGCAAGCCTTGGCTGGCCGCCGGCTCGTCGTCCAGGCCAATCACCACCGGCGCATTCGGTGCGTCGCGGTGCAGGCTGTGGGGTACGAAGGTTTCGGCCTTGAAACGCCACAAAAGTTCGTCCACTTCGCTGCATTGCGCTTCATCGCTTGCGCGCATGAACACGGGCATGCCGTGGCGCCAGGCCTTCATCGCCAACTGACACGCCGCGCGCAAACGGTCGGCGGGGACGGTGGAGGAGAGGACGTAGAATTCGATGCGGGGCATGGTGGAGTGGGTTCTCAGAATGCGTAAAACGCTCTTTGTAGGAGCGGCTTTAGCCGCGATGCTCCTGAAAAACATCGCGGCTAAAGCCGCTCCCACAGGAACAGCGCCGTTTTAAACCTTGATGCGATCTAACAGATATTGCGTCAGCAATGGCACCGGGCGGCCGGTGGCGCCCTTGTCTTTGCCGCCGCTGATCCACGCCGTGCCGGCAATGTCCAGGTGCGCCCAGTTGAGGTTTTTGGTGAAGCGCGACAGGAAGCAGGCGGCGGTGATGGTGCCGGCTTTCGGCCCGCCAATGTTGGCGATGTCGGCGAACGGGCTGTCGAGCTGCTCCTGGTATTCGTCGAACAGCGGCAACTGCCAGGCACGGTCGTCAGCGGTTTGGCCAGCGGCGAGCAGCTGTTGCACCAGTTCGTCGTTATTGCCGAGCAGACCGGAGGTGTGGCTGCCCAGCGCGACGATGCAGGCGCCGGTCAGGGTGGCGATGTCGATGACCGCTTGTGGCTTGAAACGCTCGGTGTAGGTCAGGGCGTCGCACAGCACCAGACGGCCTTCGGCGTCGGTGTTGAGAATTTCGACGGTCTGGCCGCTCATGGTGGTGACGATGTCGCCCGGGCGCGTGGCGCTGCCGCTGGGCATGTTTTCGGCGCAGGCCATAACGCCCACCAGGTTGATCGGCAGCTGCATTTCGAGCACGGCTTTAAAGGTGCCGAAGACACTGGCGGCGCCGCCCATGTCGTACTTCATTTCGTCCATGCCGGCGGCGGGCTTGATGCTGATGCCGCCGGTGTCGAAGGTGATGCCTTTACCCACCAGCGCAAACGGCTGCTCGCCTTTCTTGCCGCCGTTGTATTGCAGCACGATCAGGCGCGGCGGTTGCACGCTGCCCTGGGCCACGGCCAGGAACGAGCCCATGCCGAGGTCTTTGAGTTTTTTCTCATCCAGCACCTCGACCTTGAGCGCCTTGTAGGCTTTGCCCAGGGCTTTGGCCTGCTCGCCCAGGTAAGTGGGGTGGCAAATGTTCGGTGGCAGGTTGCCGAGGTCGCGGGTAAAGGCCATGCCGGCAGCGATGGCTTGCGCTTGAACGCTGGCGCGCTCGACGTCGGCGAGGCTGGCTTTCTCAGTCAGTAATGTGATTTTGCCGAGAGGGCGGGGTTTGCTCTTCTGGCTTTTGAATTGCTCGAAGCTGTATTGGTTGTCGGCCAGGGTTTCCACCACCAGACGGGTTTTGCTGTAGGTGTCGCGACCTTTTACCTGCAAATCATCGAGGGCCAGAACCGCGTCTTTGCCGCCCAGGCTTTTCAAGGAAGTGTGCGCGGCGGTGACTACTTTGCGCAGTTGACGGTCAGAGAGTTCGCTCTCTTTACCAACGCCGACCAGCAACACGCGCTCGGCTTTGAGATTGGGCAGGCTTTGCAGCAGAAGGGTTTGGCCGACTTTGCCGGTCAGGTCGCCGCGCTTGAGTACGCTGCTGAGTGCGCCGTTGCTGGCGACATCGAGAATCTGGGCGGCGCCGCTGAGTGCGCGGTCTTCGCCGACGGCGACTACCAGGGTGGCGGTTTTCAGTGCGTCTGGACGTGCGTTCTTAACAACAAATTCCATGGCGAGGAGTCCCCAAGACAACCGGTAGGTATTACAGGATAATGCCGCGCTCGATCGGTGTTGAACCGCGCGGCCAGAAAAGGCCTTTTGCAAAAACGGGCTCGGACTGCGCAGCTGGCTCTAGTAAACTCCGCGTCCTTGTCGTTGTTCGGCAGGCGTGAACCGCGTTGGTTTCGTATCCACACCTGCAAATTTTTCGGTCGTCGGCCTTATAGGGCCGGCAACAGGCAGCTAGTTTGAGCTTAGCCGCCTGAGCCTGACAACCCTGGAGTGTCTGGTTTGATTGTCTTCCGTTATCTGTCCCGTGAAGTGCTGCTGACCCTCAGCGCGGTGAGTGCCGTGTTGCTG
The DNA here is from genome assembly GCF_979254655.1 of Pseudomonas sp. AC229. Taxonomy (NCBI): domain Bacteria; kingdom Pseudomonadati; phylum Pseudomonadota; class Gammaproteobacteria; order Pseudomonadales; family Pseudomonadaceae; genus Pseudomonas; species Pseudomonas sp. AC229. The sequence goes on along the minus strand of NZ_CEEDHK010000001.1, from coordinate 230,795 downwards.
GTGATCATCATGAGTGGTCGCTTCATCAAGTACCTGGCGCAGGCTGCGCAGGGTGCGCTCGATCCCGGCGTGCTGTTTTTGATCATGGGCTTTCGCCTGCCAGGTTTCCTTGAGCTGATTCTGCCGCTGGGATTGTTCCTCGGTATTTTGCTGGCGTACGGGCGTTTGTACCTGGACAGCGAAATGACCGTGCTGGCCGCCACCGGCATGAGCCAACAGCGCCTGCTGGCCTACACCTTGGCGCCGGCCACGCTGGTGGCATTGATTGTGGCGTGGCTGAGCATGGGCTTGGCGCCACAAGGCGTGGCCCAGGTGGCGAAAATTCTCAATGAGCAAGACGCCCTCACCGAATTCGACACGCTGGTTCCCGGCCGTTTCCAGGCCATGCGCAGCGGCACGCGCGTGACCTACACGCAGGAAATGTCGGATGACCGCAGCCAATTGGGCGGCATCTTCATCTCGGAAAAACGCCTGTCGAAAGAGGGCGATAAAGAGCGCGGTATCACCGTGCTGGTGGCCGATAAAGGCCGCCAGGAAATTCAGCCCGACGGCAGCCGCTACCTGATTCTGGAAAACGGCTACCGCTACGACGGCAACCCCGGCGCTGCCGACTACCGCGCCATCAAGTACGACACCTACGGCGTGTTGCTGGTGAAACCGGAAGTCAGCAGCGATATCAGTGAGCGTGAAGCGTTGACTACCCGCGAGCTGATCGGCAGCGACGAGCCACGCCATCAGGCCGAACTGCAATGGCGCATATCCATTCCCCTGCTGGTGTTTGTGGTCACATTGCTGGCGGTGCCGCTGTCGCGGGTGAACCCACGTCAGGGTCGCTTCCTCAAGTTGCTGCCGGCCATCCTTCTTTATATGGCGTACCTGTCGTTGCTGATCGCCGCTCGCGGCGCATTGGACAAGGGCAAGATTCCCATGAGCCTTGGCTTGTGGTGGGTACACGGGTTGTTTTTGCTGATTGGTCTGACGCTGCAGTTCTGGGAGCCGATGCGCCTGAAGTTGGCGGGTCGCCGCATGGCGCGGGAGTTGGCGCATGGTTAAGTTGGATCGTTACATCGGCAAAGCCGTGTTTTTGGCGATTTTGTCGGTGCTGGGCATCATCGTTGGCTTGGCGTTGTTGTTCGCCTTTATCGATGAACTGGGCGACGTGCAGGGCAGCTACGGCCTGGACGACGCGGCGTGGTACGTGTTCCTGACCTCGCCCCGGCGGGTCTATGAAATGCTGCCGATGGCCGCGTTGATCGGTTGCCTGATTGGCCTGGGTAGCCTGGCCAGCAGCAGCGAGCTGACGATTATGCGAGCGGCCGGTGTGTCGGTTGGCCGTATTGTTTGGGCGGTGATGAAACCGATGCTGGTGCTGATGTTGGCCGGCGTGCTGATCGGCGAATACCTCGCGCCTTGGAGCGAAAATATCGGCCAGGCCAGCCGCTCCATGGCCCAGGGCGGCGGCGAAGCGCAGAGTTCCAAGCGCGGCGTGTGGCACCGTCAGGGCAACGAGTTCGTCCACATCAACGCCGTGCAACCCAACGGCGTGCTGTATGGCGTTACCCGGTACGAGTTCGACAAAGAGCGGCACTTGCAGTCGTCGAGCTTCGCCAAGAAGGCGCAGTATCAGGGCGACCATTGGCAGCTCGAAGACGTTGCGACCACCGTATTCCATGAGCGCAACACCGAAGTGGTGCAAACCCCGACCGAGCGCTGGGACGTGCAGCTGACGCCGCAACTGCTCGGCACTGTGGTGCTCGAGCCGGAAGCGCTCTCTGTGACCGGTCTGTGGCGTTACATCCATTACCTGGCCGACCAAGGCTTGGCTAACGGCAAATACTGGCTGGCGTTCTGGACCAAAGTGCTGCAACCGGTGGTGACCGCCGCGTTGGTGCTGATGGCCATCTCCTTCATCTTTGGTCCGCTGCGTTCGGTGACGCTCGGCCAGCGCGTGTTTACCGGCGTGCTGGTGGGCTTTGTGTTCCGCATTGCCCAGGACCTGCTCGGCCCATCGAGCCTGGTGTTCGGCTTCCCGCCGTTGCTGGCCGTGCTGATCCCGAGTTTGATTTGTGCGGTGGCCGGGTTCTGGATGTTGAGGCGAGCGGGGTAAATCTCGCGCAAAGAAAAGCCGGCTTAATGCCGGCTTTTTTGTGGGCCGATGGTGAGGCCGCGATGCTTTAGCTCTTTTTCTTCTTCGGAATATGCACCAGCCGCGTCTCCGAATAGATGTCATGCCAGCTGCGTTTTTGCTTGTCCCAGAGCGCCCATAGGAAACCCAGCCCCAGGCACAGCCACGACGCCATCGACACCATAAACCGCAGCAGTGCTTGCCAAAGGCTGATGGCGCTGCCGTCGGCGTTCTGCACGCGCACGCCCCACACTTGCATGCCGAGGGTCTGGCCGGAGTGAGTCCAGAACTTGGCGAAGAAGGCGAAAATGGCCAGCAGCACCACCGTGGAAAAGACCGGATCAACATCCAGCGCTCGGTTGTTGGCCAATTCCTGCAAACGCTCGCTGCCGAAAATCAGGCGCAGCACCACCTGCTGATAGAGCAGGCCGGTGACGATGGCGATGGCCACGCACAACAGAAAGTCATAAAACATCGCGGCAAGGCGGCGGGGCAGGGCGACAGGGGGGAAGTCACCCTGGGGCTGGAGAAGACGTTTGGACATGCAAGGCTCGCGGTGAGTGAAAAGCGCGAGGCACTTTACTGCAAAAGTGGTGTTGGGAAAAAACTCGCTGTCTCGTCGGCCGGCTCTGTTGTAGGAGCAACCTTGGTCGCGAACCCTGCAAACCTCGGCGAATGGCGTTTCCAGGATTCGCCAGCAAGCTGGCTCCTACAACAAAAAGCCCCGCACTTGGCGGGGCTTTTTGTTTCGCGTTCGGATCAGCCGATAACTTGGACTTGATCTGCTTGCAGGCCTTTTTGACCTTGTACCGAAACGAAGCTGACTTTCTGGCCTTCTTTCAGGCTCTTGAAGCCGTCGCCTTCGATAGCGCGGAAGTGCACGAACAGATCCGGACCGCTTTCTGGAGTGATGAAACCAAAACCTTTCTCGTCGTTAAACCACTTGACGGTACCGTTCTGACGATTCGACATATCTTATTTCCTTGGAACTTGAGTTGATGACAGCCTCGGTTTTCTATCGAGGGCTGGACTGGTTGCAGGGAGTAAGAAAAGCCGAGCGGGATGTAGCAAATCGAAGATCTACTGCACCAGGTCGCGATTCAACGGCGACCCATGCAAACACAGTGGGCGAAAAGATACGCCAACTTTATGCCGAAAAACAACCCCCGGAATTAGCCCGTACAGCGCCTGAATACGGTGCTTCCAGAGCTTTTTGGCATAGCTTCAAAACCGCTCGGAATAGCAACTGAGTGTCGGCTGGAACACGCTTGTAAAGTCACCATGCGGTAATTGACTCGTGGAAATTTCCGAGAATACAATTAGCTTGCTAACTAATTAATTTTCTCGTGTTTCCGATGACCCTCGACGCTCTCCAGCTCAGTATCAGCAGCGGCATGGTAACGACCGCGCGCCATTGGCGACGCATTTGCCAAGCCACGCTGGCCAACTATGGAATTTCCGAAGCCTGTGCCGTGCCACTGCTGATGATCGTGCGCCTGGGCGATGGCGTGCGGCAGGTGGCAGTGGCGCAGGCGGCGGGGTTGGAAAGTCCCTCTCTGGTGCGCTTGCTTGACCAACTCTGCCGCGCCGGTCTGGTCTGTCGCTGCGAAGACCCCGACGACCGCCGCGCCAAAGCCCTAAGCCTGACGCCGCGCGGTCGCGAGCTGGCCGAGTCGATTGAAACCGAGCTGGTACGCCTGCGCCGAGACGTGCTCAAAGACATTCCCGCCGCCGACCTCGAAGCGACGTTGCGCGTGATGCGTGCCTTTGAAGACGCCGGCCGAAATCAGAATGGGGCGCCGACATGACCGGCTTCTTCGCCGGCATGCCACCGGCGCGCGACTGGTTCTACGGCGTGCGCACCTTTGCCGCCTCGATGCTCGCGCTGTACATCGCGATGATCATGCAGATGCCGCGTCCCTATTGGGCGATGGCCACGGTGTATATCGTCTCCAGTCCCTTTGTCGGCCCCACCAGTTCCAAGGCGCTGTATCGCGCGGTCGGCACATTTGTCGGCGCGGCGGCGGCCGTGTTCTTCGTGCCGATGTTTGTGCAGGCACCGTTGATGCTTTCAATAGTGGTGGCGCTGTGGACCGGCACGCTGCTGTTCTTGTCGCTGCACCTGCGCACGGCCAACAGCTACGCGCTGATGCTTTCGGGCTACACGTTGCCGCTGATTGCTCTGCCGGTGGTGGATAACCCCAGCGCAGTGTTCGATATCGCGTCGTCGCGCACGCAGGAAATTTTTCTGGGCATCGTGTGCGCCGCTGTGGTGGGCGCGGTGTTCTGGCCGCGTCGCCTGGCACCCGTCTTTATGGACGCTGCACGGGCCTGGTTCGCCGATGCCACACGCTACAGTCAGCACTTTCTTACCCGTGGCGCCTCGCCGGCCGAGGTGGGTTCTTTGCGCGCGGCCATGGTCGCCAGTTTCAACTCGTTGGAGCTGATGATTGGCCAACTCCCCCACGAAGGTGCGCAACCGCAGACGGTGCGCAACAGCAAAGAGCTGCGTGGGCGGATGATTCATCTACTGCCGGTAATCGACGGCCTGGACGACGCGCTGATCGCCATCGAACGTCGCTCGCCCGATCTGGTCGCGCTGCTCGCGCCGCTTCTGGAGCAGACCCAGCAGTGGCTCCTGAGCACCACCGAAGACGCTGACCCCGCCCGCTGGCGCGCCGTGCGCGACCAACTTGAAGCGCTGCAGCCCAGCACCGAAGCATTGGATGAGCGACGGCAATTGCTGTTGTCCAACGCGCTGTATCGGCTGGGTGAATGGATCGACTTGTGGCAAGACTGCCGCAGCTTGCAGCACGCGCTGCTGCTGGATGACCAAACTCCGTGGCGCGCGGTTTATCGCCACTGGCGCCTGGGTCGGTTAACGCCGTTTTTCGACCGGGGTCTGATGCTGTATTCAGTGGTTTCCACCGTCAGCGCGATCATTGTCGCCTCCTTGTTGTGGATCGGACTGGGCTGGACCGACGGCGGCAGCGCCGTCATTTTGGCCGCCGTGGCCTGCAGCTTTTTCGCTGCGATGGACGACCCGGCGCCGCAGATTTATCGGTTCTTTTTCTGGACTGCGATGTCGGTCTTGTTTGCCAGCCTCTACCTGTTTCTGATCCTGCCAAACCTGCACGACTTCCCCATGCTGGTGCTGGCGTTTGCCGTGCCTTTTATTTGCGTGGGCACCCTCACCGTGCAGCCGCGCTTTTACCTGGGCATGTTGCTGACCATCGTTAACACCTCCTCGTTCATCAGCATCCAGGGCGCCTACGACGCCAACTTCATGACCTTTATCAACAGCAACCTCGCCGGGCCGGTGGGGCTGTTGTTTGCGTTTGTCTGGACCCTGGTGATGCGCCCGTTTGGCGTGGAGGTGGCGGCCAAGCGCATGACCCGTTTCAGCTGGCGCGACATCGTCGCTCTCACCGAACCGGCGACGTTGGCCGAGCACCGGCGTATGGGCGTGCGCATGCTCGACCGGCTGATGCAGCATTTGCCGCGCCTGACTCAGACCGCTCAAGACACCGGCGGCGCGTTGCGTGATTTGCGCGTGGCGCTGTGTTTGCTCGATGTGCTGGCGTATCTGCCGCGCTTGCCGCAGGCCGCGCAGGGCCAGTTGCAACAAGTGGTGGCAGAGGTGGGTGAGTACTTTCGCGCCTGCCTGAAAGCGGGTGAGCGCCTGCCGGCACCCGTGGGCCTGCTGATGACCATGGACCGGGCGCGACGGGCGCTGAATGTGTCCGCCTGCGCCGACGCCGAACAGGCGCGCTTGCACAGCTTGCTCGCCCTCAGCGGTTTGCGTCTGGCCTTGCTGCCCGGCGCGGAAGTGCTGGTTGAGGCGGGTCAGGAACCGGAGCAACTTCCTTACGGTATCGATGGAGCGTCTTTGTGATCGGTGATCTGGATATCAGCGGCGTGTTTCTGCCCACGCTGTTGGTGATGATGGCGTTTACCTATGTGTTGTACCTGTTGGTGCACGGGCTGTTGAACCGCGCGCACTTCTATCGCCTGGTCTGGCACCGGGCCCTGTTTAACGTTGCTCTGTATGCCGTGCTGCTTGGTGCGGTGGATGCCATTTGCCGAAGCCTGATGCTATGAAAAAACCGATGTTGACCTTGGGCCGTGTGGTCCTGACGTTGTTAATGGTGACCCTGGCGGCCGTCGTGGTGTGGCGCATGGTGATGTATTACATGTTCGCGCCGTGGACGCGCGACGGGCATATTCGCGCCGACGTGATTCAGATTGCCCCCGATGTGTCTGGCCTAATCGAAGGCGTGAATGTGCATGACAACCAGCCGGTCAAGCGCGGCGATGTGCTGTTCACCATCGATCAGGAGCGCTTCACCTTGGCGCTGCGTCAGGCCGAAGCCAGCGCCGCCGAACGCAAGGAAGCGCTGGCCCAGGCGCAGCGTGAAGCCAAGCGTAATCGCGGGTTGGGTAATTTGGTGGCGCGCGAACAGTTGGAAGAAAGCCAGTCTCGCGAGAGCCGCGCGCAGTCCGCCGTAGCCGCCGCGCAGGTGGCGGTGGATGCCGCCAAACTGAACCTGGAGCGCTCAGTGATCCGCAGCCCGGTCGACGGCTACCTCAACGACCGGGCGCCGCGCGCCCATGAATTCGTCACAGCGGGCCGGCCGGTGCTGTCGGTGGTCGACAGCGAGTCGTTCCATATCGACGGTTATTTCGAAGAAACCAAGCTGCAGCACATTCGCGTCGGCCAAGCCGTGGACATTCGCGTGCTCGGCGACAACACCCGCCTGCGCGGCCACGTGCAAAGCGTGGCCGCTGCGGTGGAAGACCGCGATCGCAGCAGCGGCAGCAACCTTCTTCCAAACGTGAACCCGGCATTCAGTTGGGTGCAATTGGCCCAACGGATTCCCGTGCGCATTGCGCTGGACGAAGTGCCAGCGGACTTCCGCATGATTGCCGGGCGCACGGCGACGGTGTCGATTATCGAGGGCAGCGACAAGGCGGAGCCTGGGCAATGAAGCGCTATGCAGTGATCGGCTTTGCCACGGTGCTGTCCGCCTGCCAGGCGGTTGGCCCGGACTACCAGTTGCCCACTGATGCGGCGGTCGCCCGTGGCGATTTGCAGGGGCAATTGGCAACGGGCAATAGCGACGTGGTGTCGGCGCCGGTGCCGGCGGATTGGTGGCGGCTTTACCAGGACGCGCGCCTGGACCAATTGGTGCAGCAGGCGTTGGCGTCCAACACCGATTTGCGTGTGGCGGCCGCAAACCTGGCGCGTGCCCGCACGCAGGTAGAACAGGCGCAGGCCGAAGGTGGCTTCAGCGGCAGCGCGCGGTTTGGCGCGGAGCGTTTGCAGGAGTCTGGCGAGGCATTCCTGCTGGAGGAGAAAGTGCCGGTGGCCAACATTGGCAGCGGTTCGATCAACACCTCCTACCAGTTCGACTTGTGGGGCACCTTGCAGCGCGGTATCGAGTCGGCGCAGGCAAATGCCGATGCGGCTCAGGCGGCAGCGGACACGGCGCGCATCACCCTGGTGGCCGAAGTGGTTCGCGCCTACACCCAGGTGTGCGCCGCCAATGAAGAGCGGCACATCGCCCAGCAGTCGTTGGACTTGCAAGAAAAAGGCGTGACCCTGGTGCAACGCCTGCGCGATGCCGGGCGCGGTGACGAAACCCAGGTGACGCGCACGCAAACCCAGTTCAAATCGCTGCGCGCGGAAATGCCGCGCTACGACGCGGCACAGCAGGCGGGACTGTTCACGTTGTCGATGCTGGTTGCCAAGCCGGTCAGCGAGCTTCCAGCCGGGGTGAGCGACTGCGCCGAGCTGCCGCATATCGCCCAACTGGTGCCAGTGGGCGACGGCGCGGAGCTGCTTAAGCGGCGTCCGGATATTCGCCAGGCCGAGCGCAATCTGGCCGCCGCCACGGCGAAGATTGGCGTGGCGACCGGGCAGCTTTATCCAAACATCAGCATTGGCGCGACGGTCGGTACGGTGGGCATTCTTGAGCACCTGGGCGAGCCGGCGACTAATCGTTGGGGCTTCGGTCCGCTCATCAGCTGGACCATTCCCACCAACGGCGCTCGAGCCCGCATTCGCGAAGCCGAAGCGGCGACGCAGGCGGCGCTGGCGCATTTCGACGGTGTGGTGCTTAACGCCGTACGCGAAACGCAGACAGGACTGGTGCAATACAGCGCCATGCTTGACCGTCGCGACGCCTTGGCTGACGCCGAGCATTCGGCGCAGCAGGCGGCGGACCAGACGCACCAATTCTTCCAGGCCGGCCGCGCGTCGTTTCTTGCCGACCTGCAAGCGACTAGAACCTACACCGACATGCGCGCGCAGTTGGCTGCGGCCAATACGCAAGTGGCGATGGCGCAGATCAATTTGTTCTTGGCGTTGGGCGGGGGTTGGCAGAAGCCGTAGAGCAAAAGCTTCGCGAGCAAGCTCGCTCCTACAGATTGCGCGCGTGTAGGAGCGAGCTTGCTCGTGAAGCGCTTTATAAAAACGCAGGCATAAAAAAAGGCCTTGCTTAGCAAGGCCTTTCTAATGTGCTTGGTGCCCCGGGGGAGACTCGAACTCCCACTCCTTTCGAAAACGGATTTTGAATCCGCCGCGTCTACCAATTCCGCCACCAGGGCACATAGGGCGCGCAGTATAGGGAGAGGTTTGCGTGTGGTCAACGGGGTCGCGTGGTGAATTTTGCGTATTTCCGTTAAACTTCGCGCCCCTGAAAAATGACCTCCCACCATGCGTGTTGCCGATTTCAATTTCGAGCTGCCAGACGCCCTGATTGCGCGTCACCCCTTGGCCGAGCGCCAGGGCAGCCGCCTGCTTTGCCTTGACGGCCCGACCGGCGCTTTGGCGCACCGTCAGTTTTCCGATCTGCTGGAGTACCTGCGGCCGGGCGATTTGATGGTGTTCAACAACACCCGCGTCATTCCCGCGCGCTTGTTTGGCCAGAAGGCCTCTGGCGGCAAACTGGAAGTGTTGGTGGAACGCGTGCTGGACAACCGCCGCGTGCTCGCCCACGTGCGCTCAAGCAAATCGCCGAAACCGGGCTCGACCATTCTTATTGATGGCGGCGCTGAAGCGCAGATGCTCGCGCGCCACGATGCGTTGTTCGAGTTGGGCTTCAACGAAGACGTATTGCCGCTGCTCGAGCGCGTCGGCCATATGCCGTTGCCTCCTTATATAGATCGCCCCGACGACAACGCCGACCGCGAGCGTTATCAGACCGTGTACGCCGAGCGTGCCGGTGCAGTGGCGGCGCCTACCGCCGGCCTGCATTTCGATCAACCGTTGCTGGAAGTCATCCGCGCCAAAGGTGTGGTCACCGCGTTCGTGACGCTGCACGTTGGCGCGGGCACTTTTCAGCCTGTGCGCGTGGAAAAGATCGAAGACCACCAAATGCATAACGAGTGGCTGGAAGTGACCGAAGAGGTGGTCGAGGCCGTCGCTGCCTGCCGCGCACGGGGCGGCCGGGTGATTGCAGTGGGGACCACCAGCGTGCGCTCGCTGGAAAGCGCGGCGCGCGATGGCCAGCTCAAACCGTTCAGTGGCGACACCGACATCTTCATCTACCCCGGCCGGCCGTTTCATGTGGTCGACGCCTTGGTGACCAATTTCCATTTGCCGGAATCGACATTGCTGATGCTGGTTTCCGCATTTGCCGGCTACCCGCAAACCATGGCGGCCTACGCCACGGCCATTGCCGAGGGTTACCGATTCTTCAGTTACGGTGATGCCATGTTCATTACCCGCAACCCCGCCGCGCGCGGACCCGAGGAGCACGCATGAGCCGCACCTGCCGCATGACATTCGAACTGCTGGCCACCGATGGCAAAGCCCGCCGTGGTCGCCTGACCTTCCCGCGCGGCGTTGTCGAAACGCCGGCGTTCATGCCAGTGGGCACCTATGGCACGGTGAAGGGCATGCTGCCGCGCGACATCGAAGCGATTGGCGCGCAGATGATCCTCGGCAATACCTTCCACCTGTGGTTGCGCCCTGGCATGGAAGTCATCAAACAGCACGGCGACCTGCATGACTTTATGCAGTGGAAGGGTCCGATCCTCACCGACTCCGGCGGCTTTCAGGTGTTCAGCCTGGGCGCCATGCGCAAGATCAAGGAAGAGGGCGTGACCTTCGCCTCGCCGGTCAACGGCAGCAAAGTGTTCATGGGCCCGGAAGAATCGATGCAAGTGCAGCGCGATCTCGGCTCCGATGTGGTGATGATTTTTGACGAGTGCACGCCGTATCCGGCCGACCTCGACGTGGCGCGCACCTCCATGGAACTGTCGTTGCGCTGGGCCAAGCGTTCGAAGATTGCCCATGGCGACAACACCGCCGCACTGTTCGGCATCGTTCAGGGCGGCATGCACCAGGACTTGCGCATGCGCTCGCTGGAAGGCCTCAGCGAAATCGGCTTCGATGGCTTGGCCATTGGCGGCTTGTCGGTTGGCGAGCCGAAGGAAGAGATGATTCGCGTGCTGGACTACCTGCCAGGGCAGATGCCGGCGGACAAACCGCGTTACCTCATGGGTGTTGGCAAGCCTGAAGACCTGGTCGAAGGTGTGCGCCGTGGTGTGGATATGTTCGACTGCGTGATGCCCACGCGTAACGCGCGCAATGGTCATTTGTTTGTCGATACCGGCGTTCTGAAAATTCGCAATTCGGCTCATAAGCAAGACAACAGCACGCTTGATCCGACCTGCGATTGCTACACCTGCCAGAACTTCTCCCGGGCCTATTTGCACCACTTGGATAAGTGCGACGAAATGCTCGGTAGCATGTTGAATACCATCCACAATTTGCGTCATTACCAGCGCCTGATGGCTGGTTTGCGCGAGGCTATTCAACAGGGTACATTGGCCGCCTTCGTCGATTCCTTCTACGCCCGGCGCGGTCTCACCACACCGCCGCTGGACTGATCGTTTACCTTATAAAAGAATCTTTAACAGGAGTTTTACATGGGCTTTTTCATTTCCGACGCGCTCGCTGAAACGGCACCAGCCGCTGCTGCTGGCCCGGTGGGCGGCGACAGCATGTCGATCATTTTCCTGGTCGGCTTCATGGTCATTTTCTACCTCATGATCTGGCGCCCACAGGCCAAGCGCGCGAAAGAGCAGAAGAACCTGCTGAGCAATCTGCAGAAGGGCGACGAAGTAGTCACCTCCGGTGGTATCGCCGGCAAGATCACCAAAGTGACTGACGATTTCGTGGTTATCGAAGTTTCCGACACCGTTGAACTGAAAATTCAGAAAGGCGCCATCGGTGCCACGTTGCCCAAGGGCACTCTGAAAGCCATTTAAACTTCACAATTTTTACCATTCGACGGGGCGCTAAAGGCGCCCCGCGTCATAAGCGGGCGGCGTCATGCTGAACAAATACCCTCTGTGGAAATACCTGCTGATCGTCGCGGTTCTGGTGATCGGCTTCATTTACTCTGCGCCGAACCTGTACCCGGATGACCCGGCCGTACAGATCAGCGGTGCCAGCACCGCGTTGCAGGTCGGCCAGGCTGATCTGGATCGCGCGAGCAAGGCGCTGACTGACGCAGGTATCGAGGTCAAAGCGGCCACGTTGGCTGCGCAGGGGAAGGGCGGCCTGATCCGTCTGGTCAAGAAAGAACAGCAACTGCCAGCCAAAGACGTCGTTCGCAAAGTGATGGGCGACGACTACGTGGTGGCGTTGAACCTGGCGCAAACCACGCCGACCTGGCTGCGCAACCTGGGCGCCAGCCCGATGAAGCTGGGTCTGGACTTGTCCGGTGGTGTGCACTTCCTGCTGGAAGTGGACATGGACAAAGCGCTGGACGCGCGTCGCAAAGTGTACGAAGGCGATGTGAAGAGCTTGCTGCGCAAAGAGCGCGTGAAGTACCGCAGCCTGCCTGAGCAGGGCGGCGCCATTCAGCTGGGCTTCAGTGACGACGAGTCGCTGACCAAGGCGAAAACACTGATCCGCAAAGATTTCACAGATTTCCAGGTGACCGAAGTCGAGCGCAATGGCATGCAAGTGCTGCGTCTGGAAATGACGCCGGCCAAGCTGGCTGAGATTCGCGAATACTCCATCAAGCAGAACTTGACCACGGTACGTAACCGCGTCAACGAACTGGGTGTGGCCGAACCGCTGGTTCAGCGCCAGGGTGCCAACCGCATCGTGGTTGAGCTGCCGGGCGTGCAAGACACCGCCGAAGCCAAACGTATTCTCGGTAAAACCGCCAACCTGGAGTTCCGTCTGGCGGCTGGCCCTGATGCGACCAAGGCGACCACTGAGTCCTTTGAGTTCCGCGAGCCGGGTCGTCCGGCTGTGCCGTTGGAGCGTGGCTTGATCATTACCGGTGATCAGGTGACCGACGCCTCGGCCAGTTTCGATGAGAACGGCCGTCCGCAAGTAAACATCCGTCTTGACGGCCATGGCGGCGAACTGATGAGCCGCGCCACGCGCAGCAACGTCGGTCGTAGCATGGCGGTGATCTTTATCGAGCAGAAGCCGACCACGCGCTATACCAAGCAAATGGTCAACGGCGTCGAGCAAGACGTAGCCGTACAGACGTTTAAAGAAGAGAAGAAAATCATCAGCCTGGCGACCATTCAGTCGCCGCTGGGAAGCCAGTTCCGTATTACCGGTCTGGAAGGCAAGGGCGAATCGTCTGAGCTTGCCCTGCTGCTGCGTGCTGGTGGTTTGGCGGCGCCGATGTACTTCGCCGAAGAACGCACCATCGGCCCGAGCCTGGGTGCGGACAACATCACCAAAGGTATCGATGCTTCGCTGTGGGGCATGCTGCTGGTGTCGCTGTTCATCATCTGCATCTACCGCTTCTTCGGTGTGCTAGCCACTGTGGCGCTGGCCTTCAACATGGTCATGCTGTTGGCGCTGATGTCGCTGTTGGGCGCTACGCTGACCTTGCCAGGTATCGCCGGTATCGTGTTGACCATGGGTATGGCGGTGGACGCCAACGTACTGATCTTCTCGCGGATACGCGAAGAGATTGCCAATGGCATGTCGGTGCAGCGCGCGATTCACGAAGGTTTCGACCGCGCCTATGCCGCGATTCTCGACGCCAACCTGACCACGCTGTTGGTCGGTGGCATCCTGTTCGCCATGGGTACCGGGCCGATCAAAGGCTTCGCGGTGACCATGTCGCTGGGTATCGTCACTTCGATGTTCACCGCCATCATGGTTACCCGCGGCATGGTTAACCTGATTTTCGGTGGTCGTGACTTCAAGAAGTTGTGGATTTAAGGGGCCGCTATGAAACGTACGATTAAGTTTATGGCCGTGCGCAACATCGCGTTCGGCTTCACCGTGCTGCTCACCGCCATCGCGTTGTTCAGCTTGTTCCACAAGGGTTTGAACTACGGCCTGGACTTCACTGGCGGTACGCTTATTGAACTGACCTACGAGCGCGACGCGAACCTGCTACAGGTGCGTGAAGAACTGCAAAAGGCCGGTTTCAACGATGCCGTGGTGCAGAGCTTTGGTGCTGCTAACGAATTGCTGGTGCGTATGCCCGGCGATGATCCACAGCTGGGCACTCGGGTTGCCGAGGCACTGCGCGCGGTAGACGGCGATAACCCTGCGACCGTCAAACGCGTTGAGTTCGTTGGCCCGCAAGTAGGTGAGGAGCTTCGCGACCAGGGCGGCTTGGGTATGTTGCTGGCCCTGGGCGGCATCATGCTTTACCTGGCGTTCCGCTTTCAGTGGAAGTTCGGGCTTGGCGCCATCGCCTCGCTGATCCACGACGTGATCGTGGCGATGGGCGTGATTTCCTACTTCCAGATCACGTTTGATCTGACCGTGCTGGCGGCAGTGCTGGCGATCATTGGTTACTCGCTCAACGACACCATCGTGGTATTCGACCGTGTGCGGGAAAACTTCCGCGTGCTGCGTAAAGCCACGCTGATCGAGAACATCGACATTTCCACCACGCAAACCTTGCTGCGCACCATGGCGACCTCGATTTCGACTTTGCTGGCCATTGCAGCGCTGTTGTTCTGGGGTGGCGATAACCTTTACGGTTTCTCCATCACCCTGTTTATCGGGGTGTTGGCCGGTACCTACTCCTCGATTTACATCGCCAACGTGGTGCTGATCTGGCTCAACCTGAATGTTGAAGACCTGATTCCACCGGCTACCACTGAAGCGGTTGACGAACGCCCCTAAGCGTCCCGTCCAACTGGAAGCCGCGGGCGCGCTCATAGCGCTCCGCGGTTTTTTTTCGTCGGCAGTTTTGAACTGGCTGTAGGAAATAGACTCCAAGGCTAGGAGAAAGGCGCTACGGCGTCTCGGTGTGAACCAGGAGGTTAAAGTGAACAAGTCGATGCTAGTTGGTGCGGTGCTGGGCGCGGTAGGTGTTACCGCCGGAGGTGCTGTTGCAACTTACAGCTTGGTGGGTGGCGGTCCTGAATACGCGCAAGTGCTCGCGGTGGAACCGATCAACGAAACCATCAAGACTCCGCGGCAAGTTTGCAAAGATGTAACCGTCACTCGGCAAAAACCGGTCAAGGATCAACATCAAATCGTCGGTAGCGTATTGGGCGCTGTGGCAGGTGGTCTGCTCGGTAACCAGGTTGGCGGCGGTAACGGCAAGAAAATTGCCACCGTAGCGGGTGCGGTTGGCGGCGGTTATGCCGGTAACAAGGTGCAGGAAAACATGCAGTCCAATGACACCTATACCACCACCGAAACCAAGTGCAATACGGTCACCGACACCAGCGACAAGCTGGTCGGCTACAACGTGAAGTATCAGTTGAAAGATAAAGTGGGTCAGGTGCGGATGGATCGTGATCCGGGCAGCCAGATTCCGGTCGATGAAAAAACCGGTCAGCTGATTCTGGGTCAGAACCAGCCCGTCCAGCAGTAAGAAAAAAGCGTCCTTCGGGACGCTTTTTTTCGCCCATAAAAAAACCGGCGCATGGCCGGTTTTTTTATCGCCCTAAGGCTTAGCGTTTTTGCTGAGCCGACAGGTGCGGCTGAATGGCTGTCAACACTGCCTTGAAGCATTTGGTGTTGCCCGCTACCACGTGGCCCTTTTCGAGGAATTCGTGGCCACCCGTGAAGTCGCTGACCAAGCCGCCCGCTTCCTGAATCAGCAGCACGCCTGCAGCCATGTCCCATTCCGACAGGCCCGCTTCCCAGAATGCATCGAAACGGCCAGCGGCCACGTAAGCCAAGTCCAGGCTAGCCGCGCCGGCGCGGCGGATGCCGGCGGTTTGGCCGACCAGGCTGCGGAACATGCCGAGGTAGTTGTCGAGACCGTCCATTTGATCGTCGCGGAACGGGAAGCCCGTGCCGAGCAGGGCGCCTTCGAGGCTGGTGCGACCGCTAACGCGCAGGCGGCGGCCGTTCAGTTGGGCGCCGCGGCCGCGGCTGGCGGTGAATTCTTCTTGGCGAACCGGGTCGAGAACGACCGCGTGTTCGAGGCGGCCACGGTATTTGCAGGCGATGCTGACCGCGAAGTGCGGGATGCCACGCAGGAAGTTGGTGGTGCCGTCCAGTGGGTCGATGATCCAGAGGTAGTCTTCGCCGTCGCCACTGCCGGCGTGCAGGCCGGTTTCTTCGCCGAGGATGGCGTGGGTTGGGTAGGCTTTGCGCAGCGCGGTGATGATGCTGGTTTCAGCGGCGCGGTCCACTTCGGACACGTAGTCCTTGGCGTCTTTTTCGTCGACCTTGATGGTGTCCAGGCGCTCGATGGAGCGGAAGATCAGTTCACTGGCGCTGCGGGCGGCGCGCAGCGCGATATTCAGCATAGGCTGCATGGAGGGTCACCTGGGTCGTTAAAGAAAGCCGAGCATTCTAACAGAAAACCATAGATGAAGAAGGCCCACCTGGCGTGCGCATGGTGTTTGCAAAGTCGCTTCTGTAAGATTTGCCTCCCTTTGTTGTCCGTGTGAGCGCTTTCGTTGCTGGAAAATATCCGCGTCGTTTTGGTCAATACCAGTCATCCCGGCAATATCGGCGGCGCCGCGCGGGCGATGAAAAACATGGGTTTGTCGCGCCTGGTGCTGGTCGATCCGCAAGACTTTCCCAGCCACGAAGCCAGCGCCCGGGCGTCCGGTGCCGATAGCATTCTTGAAGCTGCACACGTTGTCGCCACGCTCGAAGAGGCGCTGGTTGGCTGCACGCTGGTGCTGGGAACCAGTGCGCGCGATCGCCGAATGCCGTGGCCCATGCTCGACCCTCGTGAGTGTGGCGTGCACGCCGTCGAACGTGCCGCCGAAGGGGGCGAGGTGGCGCTGGTTTTTGGTCGCGAATATGCCGGCCTTACCAATGAAGAATTGCAGCGTTGCCACTACCACGTACACATTCCGTCCGACCCCGACTTCAGCTCCCTTAACCTTGCTGCTGCCGTGCAGGTGCTCTGTTATGAGGTGCGTATGGGGTGGCTGGCCAGCCAGGGGCAAAGCAAGCGCGCGGAGAAAACCGAAGTGGCGTCGCCGCGTAGCGAGCAGTTGTCGACTATGGACGAGTTGGAGCGGTTTTACGGCCATCTGGAAGCGACGCTGGTGCAGATCGGTTTTCTGGACCCGGAAAACCCCCGGCATTTGATGTCGCGTTTGCGTCGGCTGTTTGCCCGAAGCGCGGTGAGCCAGTCGGAAATGAATATTCTGCGCGGCATTTTGACCGAGACTCAAAAAGCCGCTCGCGGTGAGCCACACAAGCGGAGAAGTGACGATGTTTGAGCGCGTACGAGAAGACATTCAAAGCGTATTCCACCGAGACCCGGCGGCGCGTAACGCTTTCGAAGTTCTGACGTGCTACCCGGGTCTGCACGCCATTTGGTTGCATCGCCTGTCTGGCTGGTTGTGGTTGGCCGGCTGGAAATGGCTGGCGCGGATGGTCTCGAACTTCGGTCGCTGGTTGACCGGCATCGAAATTCACCCAGGCGCAAAAATCGGCAAGCGCTTCTTTATTGACCACGGCATGGGCATCGTCATCGGCGAAACCGCCGAGATTGGCGACGACGTTACCCTTTATCAAGGCGTGACCCTGGGCGGCACCAGTTGGAACAAAGGCAAGCGTCACCCAACATTGGAAAACGGTGTGGTAGTGGGAGCGGGCGCCAAGGTGCTCGGGCCGTTCACGGTTGGCGCGAACGCCAAGGTTGGCTCCAATGCGGTGGTAACCAAGCCGGTGCCGGCCGGTGCGACGGTTGTCGGCATTCCGGGGCGCATCATCGTCAAGGCTGATGACGAAGCAGAAGCAAAGCGCCAGGCCATCGCCGAAAAGCTCGGGTTCGACGCTTATGGCGTCAGTCCTGACATGCCTGATCCCGTGGCCAAAGCCATCGGCCAGATGCTCGATCACCTGCAGGCGGTAGACGGTCGCCTGGAAGGCATGTGCTCGGCGCTCAAGGCGCTGGGTAGCGATTATTGCGCGAAAGATCTGCCGACATTGCGTGACGAAGACTTCAACGACGTCTGCAAGGGTCTGGACGACAAGCCCGCCGCCTGACGCGCGCCGCTATGCGTTTTTTGCTATGATTCGCGCCCTTCATTTTGCGCAATCCCGAGTGTTTTAATCGGTCTTATAGTTGACCTAAATACTCGGGAATAGCATACTTACGGCATATTCAGTGATCTTGCGGTACAAGCCATGCGACTGACTACCAAGGGCCGTTACGCCGTGACCGCCATGCTCGATTTGGCACTTCATGCCCAGCATGGTCCGGTTTCTCTGGCGGATATTTCCGAGCGCCAGGGCATTTCCCTGTCTTACCTCGAGCAACTATTCGCCAAATTGCGTCGCGGAAATCTGGTTTCCAGTGTGCGCGGTCCCGGTGGCGGCTATCAATTGTCGCGCGATATGGGCGGCATTCAGGTTGTGCAGGTGATCGATGCTGTCAACGAGTCGGTCGATGCCACTCGCTGCCAAGGCTTGAGCGGTTGCCACGATGGCGACACCTGTTTGACTCACCATTTGTGGTCCGACCTGAGCCAGCAAATTCACGAATTTCTTAGTGGTATCAGCTTGGCCGACCTTGTCACCCGTCACGAGGTGCAAGACATCGCCAGGCGCCAGGATCAGCGTCACTGCTCAGGCAGAACGCCTCGCATGGATAAAATTGAAGCGTCCGCCATCGATTGAGTAGGGCGCCAGGCTGACCGGCCTACACCTGATTAGGAGACATCAATGAAATTGCCGATTTATCTCGATTACTCCGCGACTACACCGATTGATCCTCGTGTGGCGCAGAAAATGAGCGAATGCCTGTTGGTCGACGGTAACTTCGGTAACCCGGCCTCGCGCTCCCACGTGTTCGGCTGGAAAGCTGAAGAGGCGGTGGAAAACGGTCGCCGTCAGGTGGCTGAGTTGGTAAACGCCGACCCGCGCGAAATCGTCTGGACTTCCGGTGCTACCGAGTCGGACAACCTGGCTATCAAGGGTGTGGCGCACTTCTACAAGAGCAAGGGCAAACACATCATCACCTCGAAGATCGAGCACAAAGCGGTGCTGGATACCACGCGCCAACTTGAGCGCGAAGGTTTCGAAGTGACGTATCTCGATCCGCAAGAAGATGGCCTGATCACCCCGGCCATGATCGAGGCGGCCCTGCGTGAAGACACCATTTTGGTGTCGATCATGCACGTCAACAACGAGATCGGCGTGATCAACGACATCGCGGCCATTGGTGAGCTGACTCGCTCGCGCGGCGTGTTGTTCCACGTCGATGCGGCTCAGTCCACCGGCAAGGTCGATATCGATCTGAGCAAGCTGAAGGTCGATTTGATGTCCTTCTCGGCGCACAAAACCTACGGCCCTAAAGGCATCGGTGCGCTGTACGTCAGCCGTAAGCCACGTGTGCGTCTGGAAGCTCAGACCCATGGCGGCGGTCATGAGCGCGGCATGCGCTCCGGCACCTTGGCCACTCACCAAATCGTCGGCATGGGCGAAGCGTTCCGTATCGCCAAAGAAGAAATGGCCCAGGAAAACCAGCGCATCGCTGCCCTGAACGAGCGCTTCTTCAAGCAGGTCGACGGCCTGGAAGAGCTGTATGTGAACGGCAGTAGCACCGCCCGCGTGCCGCACAACCTGAACCTGAGCTTCAACTATGTGGAAGGCGAGTCGCTGATCATGGCGCTTAAAGACCTGGCGGTTTCGTCTGGTTCGGCCTGCACCTCAGCCTCCCTGGAGCCTTCGTATGTACTGCGCGCCCTGGGCCGCAACGACGAACTGGCACATAGCTCGATCCGTTTCACCTTCGGCCGTTTCACCACCGAAGAAGAAGTTGACTACGCCGCAGCCAAAGTACGCGAGGCAGTTACCAAACTGCGCGAGCTGTCGCCGCTGTGGGACATGTTTAAAGAAGGTGTCGATATTTCCAAAGTGGAATGGGCGGCACATTAATTAGCTGCCAATAAGAGCGGCACCTGCTCCTGATGAGAGAGAAATGAATCATGGCTTATAGCGAAAAGGTCATCGACCACTACGAGAACCCGCGCAACGTCGGCAAGATGGACGCGGAAGATCCTGATGTCGGCACCGGCATGGTCGGCGCGCCGGCGTGCGGCGACGTGATGCGTCTGCAGATCAAGGTTAACGAGCACGGCGTTATTGAAGACGCCAAGTTCAAAACCTACGGCTGCGGTTCGGCTATCGCCTCCAGCTCCCTCGCCACCGAGTGGATGAAGGGCAAAACCCTGGATGAAGCCGAAACCATCAAGAACACCCAGTTGGCTGAAGAGCTTGCTCTGCCACCGGTGAAGATCCACTGCTCGGTACTCGCCGAAGACGCCATCAAGGCGGCCGTTCGCGACTACAAGCAGAAGAAAGGCCTGCTCTAACCAGCAGTCGTTTGCGACTAAGGAGTTCTCATGGCTATCAGCATGACCGAAGCGGCGGCCCAACACGTACGCCGCTCCCTCGACGGGCGTGGCAAAGGTGACGGTATTCGCCTGGGTGTTCGCACCACCGGCTGCTCGGGCCTGGCCTACGTCCTGGAGTTTGTCGACGAAGCACAAGGCGAAGACCAGGTGTTCGAAAGTCACGGCGTGAAAGTGATCATCGACCCGAAAAGCCTGGTGTACCTCGACGGTACTGAACTGGACTTCGTCAAAGAAGGTTTGAACGAAGGCTTCAAGTTCAATAACCCCAACGTGCGCGGCGAATGTGGCTGCGGCGAGAGCTTCAACATCTGAGGCTGGCTGTGGGCACCCCTTGTCACTTTGCATTGTTTGACCTGCAACCCAGCTTCCGTCTGGATCTTGAGCAGTTGGCTACGCGGTATCGCGAGCTGGCGCGCAGCGTGCACCCCGACCGTTTTGCCGACGCTTCTGAGCGCGAGCAACGGTTGGCGCTGGAGCATTCGGCGAGTCTCAACGAGGCCTACCAGACGCTGAAAAACGCGCCAAAACGGGCGCGTTATCTGCTGGCGTTGCGTGGCCACGAGCTGCCGCTGGAAGTCACCGTGCAGGATCCCGAGTTCCTCATGCAGCAAATGCAATGGCGTGAGGAGCTTGAAGACTTGCAAGACAGCGCCGACCTGGCCGGTGTCGCCACATTCAAGCGCCGCTTAAAGGCTGCTCAGGATGAGCTGAACGACCGTTTTGCCGCCTGTTGGGATGAGAGCGCGCGTATCGACGAGGCCGAACGCCTGGTCCGCCGCATGCAGTTCCTCGACAAGCTCAGCTACGAAGTGCGCCAGTTGGAAGAGCGCCTCGACGATTAATTCCGCGCCGCCCAGGCGGCGCGCCTGATGCGCAGACAAGCATGGCATTACTGCAGATCGCTGAACCCGGGCAAAGCCCGCAACCGCATCAACGGCGTTTGGCCGTTGGTATTGACTTGGGCACCACCAACTCGCTGGTAGCGGCGTTGCGCAGTGGCGTTTCGGCGCCCATCGCCGACGCCGGTGGCGAGGTCATCCTGCCGTCCGCCGTGCGTTATCACAGCGATCACGTTGAGGTCGGGCGCGCTGCCAAGGCGGCCGCCGCCAGTGATCCGTTCAATACCGTGCTGTCGGTTAAACGCTTGATGGGTCGCGGCCTGGCAGATGTGAAGCAGCTCGGTGAGCAGCTGCCTTACCGTTTTGTCGGTGGCGAATCGCACATGCCCTTTATCGAAACGGTGCAGGGCGCCAAAAGTCCGGTGGAAGTGTCTGCCGAGATTCTCAAAGCACTGCGTGTGCGTGCCGAAGCTGCGTTAGGCGGTGACTTGGTTGGCGCGGTGATCACCGTTCCGGCTTACTTCGACGATGCACAGCGCCAAGCCACCAAAGACGCCGCCCGCCTGGCTGGCCTCAACGTGTTGCGCCTGCTTAACGAGCCGACCGCCGCAGCCGTGGCCTATGGGCTCGATCAAAAAGCTGAAGGCGTAGTCGCCATTTATGACTTGGGCGGCGGCACCTTCGATATTTCGATTTTGCGCCTGACTGGCGGCGTGTTCGAAGTGCTCGCCACCGGCGGCGACACCGCGCTTGGCGGCGACGATTTCGACCATTCCATTGCTGGCTGGATTGTTGAGCAGGCGGGTATTTCCACCGACATCGCCCCCGGTGAGCAGCGCGGTTTGTTGCAGGCCGCTTGTGCTGCCAAAGAAGCGCTGACCGACGCCGATTCTGTGAACGTCAGCTTCGGCGACTGGAGCGGTGAGCTGTCACGCGCCCATTTCGATAGCCTCATCGAGCCCATGCTGCAACGCAGCCTCAAAGCCTGCCGCCGCGCCGTGCGTGACGCAAACATCGAAGTGGATGAGGTTAAAGCTGTGGTCATGGTCGGCGGCTCGACTCGCGTGCCGCGTGTGCGTACGGTGGTGGGCGAGCTGTTTGGCCGCACGCCGCTGACCGATATCGACCCGGATCAAGTGGTGGCCATTGGCGCCGCGATTCAGGCCGACACCTTGGCGGGCAACAAACGCAATGGCGAAGAGCTGCTGTTGCTAGACGTCATTCCGCTGTCCCTGGGGCTGGAAACCATGGGCGGCTTGATGGAGAAAGTCATTCCGCGCAACACCACGATTCCGGTTGCCCGCGCGCAAGACTTCACCACCTATAAAGACGGCCAAACGGCCATGATGATTCACGTGCTGCAAGGCGAGCGCGAGCTGATCAGCGACTGCCGCTCCCTGGCACGCTTCGAGCTGCGCGGCATTCCCGCCATGGTGGCCGGCGCGGCGAAAATTCGTGTGACCTTTCAGGTGGATGCCGATGGCCTGCTCAGTGTTGCCGCACGCGAATTGGCGTCCGGCGTTGAAGCCAGCATCCAGGTGAAGCCGTCCTACGGTCTCACCGACGGCGAAATCGCCCGCATGCTTCAGGACTCGTTCCAGAACGCCGGCGATGACAAGGTCGCCCGCGTTTTGCGTGAGCAGCAAGTGGATGCGCAGCGTTTGATCGAGGCCGTTCAAGCCGCGCTGGAAGCGGACGGCGAGCGGTTGCTCGACGCCGAAGAGCGCATGGTCATCGACCTGCAGATGCAGGAACTGAGTGAATTGATGAAAGGCTCGGATGGTTATGCCATTGAGCAGCAGACCAAGCGCCTGTCGCAGGTCACCGACGCCTTTGCTGCCCGCCGTCTGGACTCGACGGTGAAAGCCGCGCTGGCAGGGCGCAATTTGAATGAAATTGAGGACAACTGATGCCGCAGGTTATTTTTCTGCCCCACCCGAAATTTTGCCCTGAAGGCATGGTTGTCGAGGCTGAACCGGGCACTTCCATTCTGGATTTGGCGCATGAGCACCATATTGAAATGGAAAGCGCCTGCGGCGGCGTCTGCGCCTGCACAACCTGCCATTGCATCGTGCGCGAAGGGTTCGATTCGCTGGAAGAAGCGGACGAGCTCGAGGAGGATTTTCTCGACCGTGCCTGGGGGCTTGAGGCCCAGTCGCGTCTGGCGTGTCAGGCGATCGTTGGCACCGAAGACATTACTGTCGAAATTCCGAAATACTCGCTCAACCACGCCGCCGAAGCGCCGCATTGATTCAAGGAAGTGTCATGAGTCTGAAATGGACTGATGTTCTGGAAATCGCTATTCAACTGGCTGACAGCAAGCCCGACGTGGATCCGCGCTACGTCAACTTCGTCGACCTGCAGCGTTGGGTCGCTGCATTGCCTGAGTTCAACGACGATCCGCAACGTGGCGGTGAGAAAGTATTAGAGGCTATTCAGGCGGCGTGGATCGAAGAAGCCGATTGAATTCACCTCGGTTGGCGCACCACAGCTGGGCGCCAGCCCTACGCATTTAACAGGAACCCGCGTATAATTCGCGGGTTTAATTTTTGGCTTAACTCTCAGTTTCTGGAGCTTCACATGGCTGTTCAACGCACTTTCTCCATCATCAAGCCCGACGCCGTTGCTAAAAACGTAATCGGCGAAATCGTTACCCGTTTCGAAAAAGCCGGCCTGCGCGTCGTAGCTTCGAAAATGAAACAACTGTCCAAAGCTGAAGCTGAAGGCTTCTACGCTGAGCACAGCGCTCGTGGCTTCTTCGGCGAGCTGGTTGCTTTCATGATCTCCGGTCCGGTTGTTGTTCAGGTTCTGGAAGGCGAAGACGCCATCGCCAAAAACCGCGAACTGATGGGCGCGACCAACCCTAAAGAAGCTGCTGCCGGCACCATCCGCGCTGACTTCGCTGACTCGATCGACGCCAACGCCGTTCACGGTTCGGACTCCGAAGCCGCTGCTGCTCGCGAAATTTCGTACTTCTTCGCTGCAACCGAAGTAACTGCACGTACTCGCTAATCAGCGAACGGGCGAGGGTGAAGACATGACTGAAGCTACCGGCAAAATCAATCTCCTGGGTCTGACCCAGCCTGAGATGGAACAATTCTTCGACTCTATCGGGGAGAAGCGTTTTCGTGCCGGTCAGGTGATGAAGTGGATTCACCACTTTGGCGTCGATAATTTCGCCGCCATGACCAATGTCGGCAAGGTCTTGCGCGAAAAGCTCGAGGCCCGTGCCGAGATTCGTGGGCCGGAGGTGGTGAGTGAAGACATCTCCACCGACGGCACCCGCAAATGGGTCGTGCGTGTGGCCTCTGGCAGCTGTGTCGAGACCGTATACATTCCCCAAGGCAGTCGCGGCACCCTCTGCGTTTCCTCGCAGGCCGGTTGCGCGCTGGATTGCAGTTTCTGCTCCACCGGTAAACAAGGTTTCAACAGCGATCTGACGGCGGCCGAAATCATCGGCCAGGTGTGGATCGCCAACAAATCGTTCGGCAGTGTGCCGGCGAAAATTGATCGCGCCATCACCAACGTGGTGATGATGGGCATGGGCGAACCGCTGTTGAACTTCGACAACGTGGTTGCCGCCATGCACCTGATGATGGACGACCTCGGCTACGGCATTTCCAAGCGCAAGGTGACGTTGTCTACCTCCGGCGTGGTGCCGATGATCGACAAGCTCGGCGAAGTCATCGACGTGTCCCTGGCGCTGTCACTGCATGCGCCTAACGATGCGCTGCGCAACACACTCGTGCCGATCAACAAGAAGTATCCTCTGGCGATGCTGCTCGCGGCTTGCAAGCGCTACGTGGCGCGGCTTGGCGAAAAGCGTGTGTTGACCATCGAGTACACCTTGCTCAAAGACGTCAACGACCGCACCGAACACGCTGAGGAGATGATCGAGCTGCTCAAGGACATTCCTTGCAAGATCAACTTGATCCCGTTCAACCCTTTCCCCCATTCCGGTTACGAGCGGCCCAGCAACAACAGTATTCGCCGCTTCCAAGACCTGCTGTATAAAGCAGGGCACAACGTCACCGTGCGCACCACGCGCGGCGAAGACATTGATGCTGCTTGCGGGCAACTGGTTGGCCAGGTTATGGATCGCACCCGCCGTAGCGAGCGCTACATTGCCGTGCGCCAACTGAGCAACGAGGCTGACGCTCCACGTACCGCTGCAAACCGAACCTAAGGTAGGACACCTATGACATTGCGCACTGCGCTGCTGCTTCTGTTCACTGGCTTACTGTTTGGCTGTGTCTCGACGGGTCAGGTCGACCCGATGAAAACCGACAAAGGGCGTGACGAAGCGCGTGATGCGTACATTCAACTGGGCATCGGCTACCTCAATCAAGGCAACACCGAGCAGGCCAAGGTGCCGTTGAAAAAGGCCTTGGAGCTTGACCCAAGCAATGCTGACGCCAATGGCGCGCTCGCCATCCTGTTCCAAACCGAAATGGAGCCGGAACTGGCCGATGAGCATTTTCGTAAAGCCATCTCCAGCCGTCCGGATCCGCGCTTTCTGAATAACTACGGGGCATTCCTGTACGAGCAAGGCCGTTACCAGGAAGCCAAAGATCGCTATCTCGAAGCGGTAAAAGACAACATGTACCCGGAGCGCTCGCGGGTGTTCCAGAACCTTGGCCTGGTTTCTTTGAAACTCAAAGACCGCGCCCAGGCCAAACAATACTTCGAGCGTTCGATTCGCCTGAACAAACGACAGGCACGCCCGCACTTGGAGCTGGCCAAGCTGGCCTATGAAGACAAGGAATACGTGCCCGCGCGCAAGTATTACGACGCCTTCAGTAAGCTCACCGAACAAAATGCTGAAAGCCTGCTGCTTGGCGCTCGACTGGCCAAGATCTTCGACGACCGCGACAAAGCGGCGACGCTTGGCCTGCAGCTCAAACGTCTCTATCCCGGTACGCCGGAATACAAGCAATACATGTCGGAGCAATGATGAAAGCGGTGCATCCAGAAGCTCTAGCGGTCTCTCGCACTAACCCCGGCGAGACGCTGCGCAAGGCCCGCGAAAACCGGAACTGGTCGCTGGCCGACGTGGCCGGTCAGCTCAATCTGACCACCCAACGCCTCACCCAATTGGAAGCTGGACAGTTCGATCAACTGCCAGGCCACACGTTCGCGCGCGGTTATGTGCGTGCCTACGCCAAGCTGCTGGGCATGGACCAAACCCTGATCGTTCAGGAGTTCGACCAATACACCGGCACCGATGCCACCGGCAGTAGCGTGCATGGCCTGGGGCGTATCGAAGAGCCCATGCGCCTTTCGCAAAACTTGCTGCGTATCGTGTGCCTATTGCTGTTGCTGGCCATGGTGGCGGGTGGTTTCTTCTGGTGGCAGGACCAATCCGCTGGGCGCACCACTGAAACAGGCGGCATCAGCCTAGGCCATGTTGAAGTCGATGGCGCCGATGGCAAAACTGAAATTCACCCGTTGGACGAGCCGGAAGATCAGGCGGTGGTCGACGCCGAAGGCGCCGAAGAAGCCGTGCCCGCCGAGGTGTCGCCTGAAGTCGCGATGCAGCCGGAAGCCCCTGTCGCTCAAGCCCCGGTTACAACGCCCCCAGTCACAACCGCGCCAGGCGCAACGGCCCCGTCCGTAGCGAGCCCTGCACCGGCCGCTCCCGCTTCCGCGCCGTCACCCACACAAGCGCCCGCCGCCCCGGCTGTGCCTGCAGGCCAGACACCTCAGGCCGCGCCCGCTGCGCCGGTAGTGGCCGCTGCTGGTGAAGGCGTAGTGGCGTTGGATTTCAGCGCGAACTGCTGGATCCAGCTCACCGATGGCAACGGAAAAGTTGTGGTCAGCGGTTTGAAACGCGCCGGCGAAAAGCTCGAAGTCTCTGGCAAAGCGCCGCTTGAACTGCGCCTGGGTTATGCCCGCGGCGCGCAAGTGCGCTTCAACGGTCAGGCCGTTGACGTAGCGCCGTTCACCAGTGGCGAAACCGCCCGTATCAAGTTGGGACAATAACCATGCACGCCGAATCGCCAATCATCCGTCGCGTCTCGCGCAAGATCTGGGTAGGTTCCGTACCGGTCGGCGGTGACGCGCCGATTGCTGTGCAGAGCATGACCAACACCGACACCTGCGACGTTGCGGCCACCGTCGGTCAAATCCGTCGCCTGGAAGAAGCCGGCGCCGACATCGTGCGCGTTTCCGTGCCGGATATGGACGCCGCCGAAGCCTTCGGCAAAATCAAATTGCAGAGCAACGTGCCGCTGGTGGCCGACATTCACTTCGACTACAAAATCGCCCTGCGCGTGGCTGAGTTGGGTGTTGACTGCTTGCGTATCAACCCGGGCAACATCGGCCGCGAAGACCGCGTGAAAGCCGTGGTTGAAGCCGCACGCGACCGTGGCATTCCAATTCGCATCGGCGTGAACGCCGGCTCGCTGGAAAAAGACCTGCAAAAGAAATACGGCGAACCGACCCCTGAAGCGCTGGTGGAGTCGGCCTTGCGCCACGTCGAGCACCTCGACCGTCTGAATTTCCCCGACTTCAAGGTCAGCGTCAAAGCGTCCGACGTATTCATGGCCGTGGCGGCTTATCGCCTGCTGGCCAAGCAAATCGAGCAGCCGCTGCACCTGGGTATCACCGAGGCTGGCGGCTTGCGCTCGGGAACGGTGAAGTCGGCCGTGGGCCTGGGCATGCTGCTTGCCGATGGAATTGGCGATACCATCCGCATCTCGCTGGCGGCAGACCCGGTGGAAGAGGTGAAAGTCGGGTACGACATCCTCAAATCCCTGCGCTTGCGCTCGCGTGGCATCAATTTTATTGCGTGTCCAAGCTGCTCTCGCCAGAACTTCGACGTGGTGAAAACCATGAACGAGCTGGAAGGGCGCTTGGAAGACTTGCTGGTTCCGCTGGACGTGGCCGTAATCGGCTGTATCGTCAACGGTCCTGGCGAGGCCAAGGAAGCCCATATCGGCCTCACTGGCGGTACGCCGAATAACCTGGTGTACATCGACGGCAAGCCCGCTTCAAAGCTGACTAACGAAAATCTGGTGGATCAGCTTGAACAGATGATTCGCCAGAAAGCGGCCGAAAAGGTCGGAGCCGACGCAGCGCTTATTGCCCGCGGCTAATAAGAAGAACTCTAAGGATTCTGTGTGAGTAAGTCCCTGCAAGCCATTCGTGGCATGAACGACATTCTTCCGGAGCAAACCCCGCTCTGGCGCTACTTCGAAAACAGCGTCGCTGGTTTGCTCGACGGCTATGGCTATCGCCAAATCCGCATGCCCATCGTCGAAGCGACCGAGCTGTTCAAACGCTCCATCGGCGAAGTAACCGACATCGTCGAAAAAGAGATGTACACCTTCGACGACCGCAACGGCGATTCCCTGACCCTACGCCCGGAAGGCACCGCCAGCTGCGTTCGTGCCGTGCTTGAACACGGTATTTCCGGCGGTGGCCAGGTGCAGAAACTCTGGTACATCGGTCCGATGTTTCGCCATGAGCGTCCGCAAAAAGGACGCTATCGCCAGTTTCACCAAATCGGCGTGGAAGTGTTCAACCTCGACGGTCCGGACATCGACGCGGAATTGATCATTCTGACCTGGCGCCTGTGGGGCCTGCTGGGCATCCGCGATGCGGTGAAACTCGAGCTCAACAGCCTGGGCACCAGCGAAGCGCGCGCCACCTACCGTGACGCGCTCGTGCAGTACTTATCCGCGCGTGCCGATCAGCTTGATGAAGACAGCAAGCGCCGTCTCCACAGCAATCCATTGCGCGTCCTCGACAGCAAAGTGCCGGAAACACAGGCGCTGCTGGTCGATGCACCGAAGCTGGCTGACTACCTCGACGACGCCTCGCGCCTGCACTTCGAAGGCTTGAAGACCCGTTTGGACGCCGCCGGTATTCCGTATGTGCTTAACAGCAAGCTGGTGCGCGGCCTGGATTACTACAGCAAAACCGTCTTCGAATGGGTCACCGACAAACTCGGCGCCCAAGGCACCGTGTGTGCCGGTGGGCGCTACGATGGTCTGGTCGAGCAAATGGGCGGCAAGCCCACGGCCGGCGTGGGTTTCGCCATGGGTATCGAGCGTCTGATTCTGCTGCTCGAAACCCTGGAAAAAGTACCGGAAGAAATTGCGCGCCAAGTCGACGTGTACTTCTGTGCATTTGGCGACGCGGCCGAACTGGCCGGGCTGCAACTGGCCGAGCGTCTGCGTGATCAGATTCCGGGCCTGCGCCTGGTGGTTAACGCCGGCGCCGGTAGTTTCAAAAGCCAGCTGAAGAAAGCGGACAAAAGCGGCGCGTTGTTCGCCGTGGTGCTGGGCGAAGACGAATTGGCTCAGCAAGTGGTAGGTTTCAAACCGCTCCGTGGTCAGGGCGAACAAGAAAATATTGCCTGGGATGCTCTGGCCGAGCGCCTGGTAACCCGCTTGCAACAGGCGTGACAGCGGGTTCAAAACACAACCGGTGTGAACACCAGGTTTGAGCATTCAGCAGGTTTAAGGAGCATTGGCGTGTCGAGTACCGAAGACGAACAACTGGCGGATATCAAGGATTGGTGGAACCGCAACGGCAAACCCCTGCTGACCGGTGGCGTGCTCGCCCTGGCAGTCGTGGCGGGCTGGAATTACTGGCACAAGTACCAGACCTCCCAGGCCCAAAATGCCTCGATGCTTTATCAGCAACTGCTGGAAACCACTTTTGACCCAGCCGGCAAACCGGACGTCGCTAAAGTGGCCGAGCTTTCCAACAAGCTTAAAGCCGATTACGCAGGCACTTATTACGCGCAGTACGCCAGCTTGTTTGCGGCGAAAATCGCGGTGGACGCCGGCAAGCTCGACGATGCCGCTGCAGAGCTGAAAACAGTGGTCGACAAGCCTGTTGACGCCACTATTCAGGAGCTCGCACGTCAGCGTCTGGCCCGTGTTCTGGCTGCTCAGAACAAGGCTGAAGAAGGTCTCAAGCTGCTTGATGGCGATGCGGAAAAAGCATTCGTTGCCAGCCGCGAAGAGCTGAAAGGCGACCTGCTGGTCAAAGTCGGCCGTGCCGATGATGCCCGTGGCGCTTATGAAAAGGCCAAGGCAGCCCTGTCCGATGAAGCGGCAGTGGGTGGCTTGCAAATGAAGCTCGACGATCTGGCCAAAGGGGATGCGTGAAGTGATGCGCTGGAAATATGCCGCACTGCTGGCCCTGGCCGTTCTTGCCACGGGTTGCAGCAGCACTAGCAAGAAAGAACTGCCACCAGCCGAGCTGCCCGACTTCACCGAAGAAGTTGAGCTGAAAAAAGAATGGAGCCGCTCGATTGGCGATGGCCAGGGCGACACGTTCAACATGCTCGTGCCTGCCATTGATGGCGACACCATTTTCGCCGCTGACGTCAACGGCGAAGTCATGGCCATCAACCGTTTCTCCGGCGACAAGCTGTGGGAAACCGACCTCGACCTGCCGGTATCGGGTGCCGTTGGCGCCGGTAGCGGTCTGGTACTGGTCGGCACGCTGAAGGGCGAAGTGGTTGCCCTGGACGGTGCGACCGGCGAAGAGAAATGGCGCGCCAAGGTCACCAGCGAAGTGCTGGCACCGCCGGCCACCAACGGTGATGTGGTCGTGGTGCAAACCCAGGACGACCGCATCATTGGCCTGGAAGCCAGCAGCGGCGCTCAGCGCTGGATCTACGAAAGCACCCCAGCGGTGCTGACCCTGCGTGGCACCGGCGCCCCTGTCGTTAACGACCGTCTGGCCTTCGCCGGCCTGTCAACCGGCAAGGTGATTGCTCTCGACACCCAGCGCGGCTTGCCGGCGTGGGAACAGCGCGTTGCCGTGCCACAAGGTCGCTCCGAGCTGGACCGCGTGGTCGATATCGACGGCGGTCTGCTGCTTTCGGGCAACACCCTGTACGCGGTGACTTACAACGGTCGCGTCGCCGGTCTTGATGCGAGCAATGGCCGCATCATCTGGCAGCGCGAAGCGTCGAGTAACGTCGGCCTGGCCGAGAGCATCGGCAGCGTTTACCTCTGCCTGGCCAATGGCACCGTGGAAAGCGTCGATGAGCGTTCCGCTTCGGCGCTGTGGAGCAATGAATCCTTGGCGCGCCGTGAGTTGTCGGCGCCGGAAGTGTTCTCCAGCTACATTGCCTTTGGTGACTTCGAAGGCTATTTGCACTTGGTCAGCCAAGTAGACGGTCGTTTTGTCGGGCGTACGCGCATCGACAGCGACGGTCTGCGTGCTCGGCCATTGGTGGTCGCCGACTGGCTGTACGCCTTCGGTAACAGCGGTGAGTTGGTTGCGCTGACCATCAAGTAGGTGGGGCTCAGCGGGCGGCTCCCACTATGGAGCAACCCGTTGGCTAACCTACGCTTCATGAGTCCGGCCGCTGCCGTTCGACGGTAGCGGCCTTTGTGTTTTCTGCAATTGAGTGGAGGGGCCGCATGGTTCCCGTAATCGCCCTGGTGGGCCGTCCTAACGTCGGCAAGTCCACCTTATTTAACCGCCTGACCCGAAGTCGCGACGCCATCGTCGGCGACCTGGCTGGTCTGACCCGTGATCGCCAGTACGGTGAAGCCAAATGGCAAGGGCGAACCTACATCCTGATCGACACCGGCGGTATCTCCGGTGACGAGCACGGCATGGACGAAAAAATGGCCGAGCAGTCGCTGCTGGCCATTGAAGAAGCTGACGTAGTGCTGTTCCTCGTGGACTCGCGCGCAGGCTTCACCGCCGCCGACCAGATGATTGGCGAGCACCTGCGCAAGCGCAACAAGACTTCCTACGTGGTCGCCAACAAAGTCGACAACATCGACCCCGACCTGGCGCGCGCCGAGTTCGCCCCGCTGGGCATGGGCGATGCGATTCCAATCGCCGGCGCCCATGGCCGCGGTATTGCGCAGATGATGGAAATTGCCCTGGGCAGCTTTCCTAAAGATGACGCCGAAGAGCCGGAAGAAGGCGAAGAGGAAGTGGTGGCCGAAGGTCAGGAAGCCAAGCGCATTCCGGGCCCGAGCGAAAAAGACGGTATCAAGATCGCCATCATTGGCCGGCCTAACGTCGGCAAGTCGACGCTGGTAAACCGCATGCTCGGCGAAGACCGGGTCATCGTCTACGACCAGCCCGGCACCACCCGCGACAGCATCTACATTCCCTTCGAGCGTAACGAAGAGAAGTACACCCTGATCGACACGGCCGGTGTGCGCAAACGCGGCAAGATCCACGAAGAGGTGGAGAAGTTCTCCGTCGTTAAAACCCTGCAAGCGATCAAAGACGCCAACGTCGTGATTTTTGTAATGGACGCCCGCGAAGGCGTGGTCGATCACGACCTGAACCTGCTGGGTTTCGCCTTGGAATCGGGCCGTGCTCTGGTGATCGCACTGAACAAGTGGGACGGCATGGAGCCGAGCGAGCGCGATTACGTCAAAACCGAGTTGCAGCGTCGCCTATTTTTCGTCGATTTCGCCGACATCCACTTCATTTCCGCACTGCATGGCACCGGCGTGGGCAACCTGTACCAGTCGGTGCAGAACGCTTTTAAATCCGCTGTTACGCGCTGGCCTACCAGCCGTCTGACGCAGATTCTCGAAGATGCCGTCAGCGAGCACGCTCCACCCATGGTTGGCAGCCGTCGCATCAAATTGCGCTACGCCCACTTGGGCGGTGCCAACCCGCCGCTGATCGTGATTCACGGTAACCAAGTGGAAGCGGTGCCGAAGTCATACGTTCGGTACCTGGAAAATACCTACCGCCGCGTTTTGAAACTGGTCGGCACGCCGATTCGCATCGAATTCAAAGGCGGCGAGAACCCGTACGAGGGTAAGAAAAACACCCTGACGGATCGCCAGGTAAACAAGAAACGCCGCCTTATGTCGCACCACAAGAAGGCTGACAAGAAGCGCCGCGACAAGAAGTGATGGGTTCGGCATCGATCGGCTGCGCGTCGGCATTGCTGGCGCTGGGGTTGTGGGGCTGCGCAGGTTTGTAGATCAAAAGCATCGCGGCTGAAGCCGCTCCTACAAAAGGCCCGCCGTTGAGGTTTGTGTAGGAGCTTCAGCCGCGATCCCTGCAAACGGCAAGCTCAAGCATTGGCGGCAAAAACGGTTATAGCGATAGACGAAAGGGCACCTGCGGGTGCCCTTTTTCGTGTCCGACCGATCCGTTATCCTCGCCCGTCATGGCCGCACCAGAGCCATCAATGCTCACACCAGGAAGACGTGATGATCACCAGCAAGTTGCCCAACATCGGCACCACCATTTTCACTCGCATGTCTCAGTTGGCTAACGAGGTCGGTGCGCTGAATCTGTCCCAGGGCTTCCCGGACTTTGATGGTCCGCAGGCACTGCTCGATGCGGTCGCCCGCCATGTTCACAGTGGGCATAACCAGTACGCGCCGATGACGGGCCTGCCCGCTTTGCGTGAGCAGGTGGCGGCAAAGATCGCAGCTTGCTACGGCCGACACGTTAGCGCCGACAGCGAAATCACGATTACTCCTGGCGCGACCCAGGCGATTTTTTGTGCGATTCAGACGCTGATTCGCCCGGGCGACGAGGTGATTGTTTTCGACCCGAGCTACGACAGCTATGAGCCGTCGGTTGATCTGGCCGGTGGGCGCTGCGTTCATATCCCGCTCAGCCAACCGGACTTCGGCATCGACTGGCAGCGTCTGGCCGATGCCATTTCCCCGCGCACCCGTTTGATCATCCTCAACAGCCCGCACAACCCCAGCGGCGCGCTTATTTCGCGCGCCGACCTGGACCAACTGGCCGAGCTGATCCGCGACCGCGATATCTACCTGATCAGTGACGAGGTGTACGAACATCTGGTGTTCGATGGCCGCACGCATGACAGCGTGCTGGCGCATGACGAGCTGTACGAGCGCGCGTTTGTGGTCAGCTCCTTCGGCAAGAGCTACCACGTCACCGGCTGGAAAACCGGCTACGTGGTCGCCCCGCCCGCGCTCAGCGCGGAACTGCGCAAAGTGCATCAATACGTCAGCTTTTGTGGCGTCACTCCGTTGCAATGTGGATTGGCTGACTTCATGGCGGCGAACCCGCAGCACGTAAATGAGCTGCCGGCGTTCTACCAAGACAAGCGCGATCTTTTCTGTGATCGCCTGCAATCTTCGAAATTTCGCTTCACCCGCACGGCCGGAACCTTCTTCCAGCTGGCCGACTACTCGGCCATTCGCGACGATCTGGATGACGTCGCCATGGCTGAGTGGCTCACCCGCGAGCACCGGGTTGCGGTCATTCCTATTTCAGTGTTCTACCAAGAACCGCCGCAGGGCTTGCGGCTAGTGCGGTTCTGCTTTGCCAAACGTGAAGAAACCCTTATTCAAGCCGCGGAGCAGCTATGTCGGATTTAACCAGCGGACGCGACATCAGTAGTCTTCCTGACCTCAAGTTGGCGCTGGTGCAAACCACGCTGGCCTGGCACGACCCGGCGGCCAACTTTAGCCACTTCGAGGCGTTGCTGGAGCAAGCCCACGGCGCGCATTTGGTGGTGCTGCCGGAAATGTTCACCACCGGTTTTTCCATGGACTCCGCCACCTTGGCCGAGCCGGAGGAGGGCACCACGTACGCCTGGCTTCGCCAGCAGGCCAAACGCCTGGATGCGGTTATCACCGGCAGCGTGATCATTCAGGCCGCCGACGGCAGCCACCGCAATCGCCTGTTATGGGCGCGCCCGGATGGCGAGATTTTGCATTACGACAAGCGCCATCTGTTCCGTATGGCCGGCGAGCACAAGCACTACAGCCCGGGCGAGCGCCAGGTGCAGATGGAGCTGCACGGCTGGCGGATTCGACCGCTGATTTGCTACGACTTGCGTTTTCCCGTGTGGAGCCGCGACCCCCATAACACCGACCTGTTGCTTTACACCGCCAACTGGCCGGCGGCGCGCCGTCTGCACTGGAATCGGCTGCTGCCGGCGCGCGCCATTGAAAACCTCTGTTTCGTCGCCGCCGTGAACCGTATCGGCAGCGACGGTAAAGGCCACCCTTATAGTGGTGACAGCCAGGTGCTCGATTTTCAGGGCGAGCCACTGCTGGAGGCGAACGCTGGCGATGGCGTGTTCAGTGTTGTGCTCAAAGCGGCTGACCTGGCCGCTTATCGCACGCGCTTCCCGGCGTATCTGGATGCTGACGCCTTCACGCTTTAACCCGCCGACTAACAGCGGCGTTAGAAGCGAAGCAGGCCGGCCCGGGGCAGGATTTCATTGTTCTCCATCAGCATCCCGCCTTCAGTGTTCAACTCTGAAAGCCGGCCTGTGATGTTCAGTGACTCAAGCCCGTGGATGATTGAGTCACGCCGGTTGTGCACGATGTCGGCGGTTATGCTGACTTGCAGGCCATCGAGGGTCGACTCCTGGTCGTTAGTCGCTTTTTTTCCGGCATCGATAACAAGGTTGCCGCCGCTGCTGATCATCGATTCCGTGCGGTTGTAAAAATCGCCCGCGGAGGTCAGCGTAAGGTCTTCCCAAGTCGTCAGAATTGCGCCGTGCTCGTTGATAAACGACTGACCACTGCTCATGGTCAGATTGCCCGTGCTGAAGATCATGCCGGTGTTGGTCAAGTTGCCCTTGGCCGTGACCGATGTTGTTCCGCCCGAGTCAATCTGCGCCGCCGTTGTCACGCTGGTACCTGCGTTTAACTCGATGTTGCCTGAAGCGGCTATGGTCGAATCGGATTCGCTGTGCAGGCTGCTTTTGGAATCAATGCGGATATCACCAAGCGAAGCAAGGCGCGCTCCGCTGTCGAGTTGGAACGTGTAGGCGGCTAGGTCTATGTGTCCGGCAGCCGTTACGTGGCTGGCATTCACCAAATAAAGATCGGATTTCATCAACACATCACCGCCGGCCGATACGGGGTTGTGCAGGTAGATACTCTCGTCTGATGAAAGTTGAATGTTGCCGCCGGCGAACAGGCCAGGCTCGTGGGCAAAGGACTGAGGCGGCTGGACGTCGCCACTCGCTTTCACGATCTCGATGTCACCACTGGCCCGTATGACGATGTCGCCACTCACATGCATCGCTCCGGCATGACGCACGCCAGGGCCTTCTTCGGTGCTGATCAATGCGATGTGGCCGCCGTACATGGCGCCGGCGGCGGAACCATCAATTGCAATCTCCGGCCGGCCTTGGTCGGCCCTGGCACCTTTGCTGATGCTGCGGTTGAGCACATCGTATTGGTTGGAGCCGGCGATGAGCTGGACGTCTGCAGTGGCGTGCGGCGCGCCGATGCTCCCATTCAAAACAATGGCGCGGGCGATCACGTCGAAATAGCTGAGGCCGCTGGTGTCGACGCCAGCAGCATTGATCACCACCCTGTTGCCATTGGCGGGGACGCTCAGCTTAAGCCCATCGGCGCCGTTCGGGATTGCCGTAGTGGCCGCGAAGCCTCTGACGTTGAGGGTGGTTACGCCGTTGAGCGTCAGGCCATTGGGGTTGGCAATAATGAGGTCGGCGCGGGCGCCGAACACCTCAAGAATGCCTTCGATGTGGCTGGGCTGCATGCCCGTTACTTCGCCGAGAATCAGGGTAGCGTTGGTGCTCAGGTTTGGGTTGGCGGGCAGTGCGCCGGCCAACTGACTTTGTCCGTGCTCCGTGCTGTTGTTGAAAACCACACCCGGATTCTTAACGTCAAAGTGCTCGAATCGATTGTGGGAAATGCCGTGGCTGTTGGGCGCCACAATGTTAATGACTGGCACGCCCGATGCGGAAACCGTGGAGACAGGGAGTTCCGCGCGGCCGGTGATCACGATTTCGGCCGGGGCGAGGCTTGAAAAACACGCCGCGGCTAAGGCGAGTAACGAAGAAAGCGGCGGGGTGCGGCCTGGAAGTAACCGCGACGATTGGTGATGCTTTACGTTGTTTATGGGTTTCAAAGCGCTGTTCTCTATCTTGATTAATTGAGACACAGGCTAGCCACCTCGGATTTTGCTTATGCAGCACGGCTCGCTGCGGGCCGTAGGTAGTCTCTTTCTTACCCCAGGTTTTGGTGTAAGAAAACTCTGCTTGGATGTCTAGCACAACGAAAAAGGGCAGCCCATGGGCTGCCCTTTTCTCATCACGTTTACATCATTCTGCCAGAGCCACTTCTGGTGTTTCCGGTGGCTTTGGCAGCGACGACAGCAGCGCCATGATCAGCGCCGCCAGATAGGGCAAGGACTGCACCAGCAGCATCGCCACCCAGAACTTAACATCGTTGCTTGGGAAGCCCTGAACGATGCCGATGCCCACCGCAGCGCCCCACAGCAGCAGCATGATGAAGACTTCCTCACGCGCTTCGGCCATGGCCACCATAAAGCCGTGGCTGGAGCGCATTTTCGGCGTGCGGAAGAACGGGATGCTGGTGGTGAAGAAGCCGTACAGCACCGCCTTGGCGATGGTGTGCGACAACGCCAAGCCAGCCAGCGCCGCGCAGAACGCATCCTTCAAGTTAACGCCAACCGCGCGCTGATAGAGGAACACGATCTTGCCGAATTTGAAGAAGAACAGTGCCAGTGGCGGAATAGCGAAAATCAGCAACGGCGGGTCAACCCGCTGCGGCACGATAATCATCGCTGCCGACCACAACAGGGCGCCTGCGGTGAAGAAAATATTCAAACCGTCGGCAACCCACGGCAGCCAACCGGCGACGAAGTGGTAACGCTGACCGCGTTTGAGCTCGGTTTCTTTACCGCGGAACAGTTGGCGGGCATGGCCTTTCATAATCTGAATGGCGCCATAGGCCCAACGGAAGCGCTGCTTTTTGTAGTCGATAAAGGTGTCGGGCATCAGGCCCTTACCGAAGCTGTCGTAGGCATACGCAGCGGAATAGCCTTTTTCGAATACGCGCAGGCCCAGCTCGGCGTCTTCGCAAATGGTCCAGTCGGCCCACTTCAGTTCGTCCATTACGGTGCGACGAATCATGGTCATGGTGCCGTGCTGAATGATCGCGTCGCGGTCGTTGCGGGTCACCATGCCGATGTGGAAGAAGCCTTTGTACTCGGCGTAGCAGAGCTTTTTGAAGGCGCTGCCATCTTGGTCGCGATAGTCCTGCGGCGATTGCACCACGGCGATTTTCGGATCGGCGAAGTGCGGCACCATGTGCTTGAGCCAGTTCGGGTCGACGCAGTAGTCCGAGTCGATAACCGCCACCACTTCAGCATCCGGCGCGGTGTGCGGCAGGATGTAGTTCAGTGCGCCGCCTTTGAAACCATGCAGCGGCGCCACGTGGAAGAAACGGAAACGCGGGCCGAGCTCTTCGCAGTAAGCCTGTACCGGTTCCCATACGGCCGGATCTTTGGTGTTGTTGTCGATGATCAACACTTCAAAGTCGGGGTAATCGAGGGCGGCGAGGGCGTCGAGGGTTTGTTTCACCATCTCCGGCGGCTCGTTGTAGCACGGCACGTGAATCGACACTTTCGGCCGGTACGTGCTGTCGCCGCTCACGGGAATAAACGGACGGCGGCGCTTGTGAACCCACACCGCCTCGGCCAGTTCGTGCGCCTCGGTAAGCAGCACGATAAATACGCCGATAGCACCCACGCCCAGCAACAAGCCGACCGTGAGGCTGAACCAGGTGCTGTATTGCTGGCTGTAGTCGTAGCCGATCCACACCAATACCGAACCGCCGGCGAAAGCCACGAAGGTCAGGAAGGTGCGACCGCGTTGGCGCAGGGCGCTGCCGTCAATCAGCAGCAAGGCCAGGGCCAGCATCGCCAGTACCACCGAACCGATGGCCAATACGCGCCACTGCGGAATAGCGACAACCGGGCCTTCAAACGCGAACTTCTGTTGGCGCGCGGCGTTAAACACGCCCCAGTACGCACCTACGGAACCTTCGTCGCTGGCCTTCCACGGTTGGTCAAAGGCTTCGATCACGAAGTAGTTGTAGCCTTTGGCGTTCAGCGTGTTGACCAGGGTGCGCAGGTAAATGGCCTGGTCCGCCTGGGTGGCGTCCGCACCGCCGCGCATACGGCCGTTGCTCGGCCAGCCCACTTCCGACAGCAGCAATGGTTTTTTCGGGAAGATCCGTTTCAGGTCGCGCGCGCGGTCGAGCACGAACTGCGTGGAGTCTTCCATGGGAATGAATTCCCAGTACGGCAGGATGTGCGCGGCCACCAGGTCGGTGTGGTTAGCCAACTGGGGGTATTTCTCCCAGATGTGCCACTGCTCCGAGGTCGTCACCGGCACTTTCACCTGCGCGCGAACGCGGTCGATGAAGCTCATCAGTTGCTTGGGCGTTACTTCGCGGCGGAACAGCGCCTCGTTACCCACCACCACGCGAACGACGCTGCGTGAGGAGTTGGCGATTTCAATACCACGGGCAATTTCGCGCTCGTTGCGCTCCTCGTCCGGGCTGATCCAGATGCCCAAGGTGACGCGCAAACCGAACTCTTCGGCCAGCTTGGGAATGTCGCCCAAGGAGCCGTCCACCGAATAGGTGCGCACGTTGTCGGTGTGCTTGCTGAGAAGACTGAGGTCTTCACG
Organism: Pseudomonas sp. AC229; assembly: GCF_979254655.1. Taxonomy (NCBI): domain Bacteria; kingdom Pseudomonadati; phylum Pseudomonadota; class Gammaproteobacteria; order Pseudomonadales; family Pseudomonadaceae; genus Pseudomonas; species Pseudomonas sp. AC229. The sequence continues at coordinate 191,611 of NZ_CEEDHK010000001.1, read as the reverse complement.
CATTTGCTCGTCGGTGGGGTATTGATCTTTCTGCGGGTTCTGGTCGAGCCGGAACGGCGAGAAGGAAAAACCGGAGATTTGTTCAGGCCAATCCGGTGCACTGACCGGACGGTTATACAGTGCCCAGATACCGGTGAAGAGCGCGGCGATTGCCACGAATACCACCAGGTTGAGTCCAAATTTACGCGATGACATAGACGTTTCAGGTTCCAAAGGGTGGAACGGAGAGGTGCCGGCGAGCGCCGGTCGGCGCGCATCCTACTCCGGCGATAAATGGCTGTATAGCTCAGCTCATTTACCCGGTTTTATCGCCCGCAAACCTTGGTCAGCGCCGTCTGTCATTAGTTCGCCATCAGCCAGAACGCGCGGGATCCATCGGTGTGCAGTACCGGTGGCAGTTAAGCATAAGCAGGCATCGCTGCGCACGCGCCAGGCCATACTCAAACGTGCGCGACGGCACGCGCTGAAGCAGGCGTTTTACCGTCGGTACTTGGGCCTGGCGACCGCGCTCCCTATAATGCGCGCCGATTTGCCGGCTGCCCGCGCTAAGCGGGTGCCGTTATAGAGGTGCTGTGATGAGTACAGATGAACAACGCTTTGGCGGCATCGCCCGCTTATATGGTCGCGACGGTTTGGCGCGCCTGGGGGCCGCTCACGTCGCCGTGGTCGGCATCGGTGGCGTTGGCTCATGGACGGCCGAAGCGCTGGCGCGCAGTGGCGTCGGCGAAATCTCGCTGTTCGACCTGGACGACGTCTGCGTCAGCAACACCAACCGGCAAATCCATGCACTGCAGGGCGCGATTGGCCAGTCCAAGGTCGAAGTCATGGCTGAGCGCATTCGCGCGATCAACCCCGCTTGCGTGGTGCACGCGGTCAGCGACTTCGTCACGCGCGAGACCATGGCGCAGTACATCACCGTGCAGCTCGATTGCGTGATCGACTGCATCGACAGCGTGAACGCCAAGGCCGCGCTTATCGCCTGGTGCAAGCGCCGCAAGATTCAAATCATCACCACCGGAGGCGCGGGAGGGCAGATTGACCCGTTGTTGATTCAGGTTGGCGATCTGAACAAAACCGTCAACGACCCGCTGGCCTCCAGCGTGCGTTCGGCGCTGCGCCGCGACTACGGTTTTTCCCGCACGCCGGGCCGCCATTACAGCGTTCCGTGCGTGTATTCGCGCGAGCAGCTTCGCTATCCCAAGCCCGACGGCAGCATCTGCCTGGAGAAGAAGTTTGTCGGCGATGGTGTGAAGCTCGACTGCGCCGGCGGCTTTGGTGCGGTGATGATGGTGACCGCCACCTTTGGCATGGTGGCGGCGGCCAAGGCGGTGGATAAGTTGGTGGCCGGGGTCCGTCGGCCTTCGGAGCGGATGCCGGGGTAAGCGCAACGCTTTGAGTTGAGGTGTTGGGGGCGGATGCGTTTCCTGTGGCGGCCAATCGCGGCTGAAGCCGCTCCCACAGGTTGTTCGTGCTTGTGTACCAAGAAACTTACCGAGTTGTGACGTGCTTTTCACAGCGCCTCAGGCACACTGCAAGCGCCTCCGGTTCGCCGGTTTTCTTGCGGATTTCTTCATGTCCTATCCCTCGTTCAAGGCGCGTCGCCTGCCTGTCACATTGCTGTTGTCCACCGTGCTGCTGGGCGCCTGCGCCAGTAAGCCCAACGATTTGCGTAACCCTCACGAAGCTATCGCGGCTTTTGCCGATAAGTCTTACCAGGCGCCGATTCATGGTCCCGTCCAGGGCTGGGAGGCGCAGTTCACCGTGGCCGAACAACCCATCGACGTCACCTGGCTAGCCCCGGCGCAGGGCGCTGCGCCAGCGCCGTTAGTGGTGTTCTTGCCCGGCCTCGGTGAAGGCGCGGGCGCGGGGCTGCAATGGCGTAAGGCGTGGGCGCAGGCGGGTTACGCCGTGGTGTCGATTCAGGCGCCGCAGGTCGGTCGCGGCATTTATTCCAGCAGCGAGGCGCAGGCCGGCACCTTTCGCGGTATCGCTCAGCGCGCCTATGCGGATCCCGCGTTGAAAGCACGCCTCAACGCCGTTGCGCAGGTGCTTAATCAATTGCGCGTACGCGGCCAGGGTGGTGACGCGCAGGTGGCGGGTGTCGACTGGAACACGCTGGCCGTCGCCGGCTACGACCTGGGCGCGCAAAGCGCTGCGGCGTTGGCAGGCGACAGCATGCTCCCCGGTTGGCAGCCCAAAGCGGTGCTGCTGCTAAGCCCCTACGTCGGCCCCGGCGTTGCTGCCGCGCGCGTCGATGTACCGTTGCTGAGCGTGACCGGCCCCCACGATGAGGACCCGTTCAGTTGGGTGGAATCTCCAGAGCGGCGCCAGGCCATTTGGCGAGGCAATCCCAATCCTGGCAGCTATCAGTTGATCGCGAAAAATGCCCAGCATCCTTTGTTCAGCGGTTCGTTGGACGAATTACCTGGGCCAGACGATGCCGAGCAAAAACGCCCGCCCCGTGACCCTGACCTGGGCGCCGGCGCAGGTGGTCGCGACGGCACCAGCGGCCCGCCCGGCGCCGACGGTGGCGAAACGCCGAAGCGTCGTCCGCGGCCCGACACCATGGGCCACGGGCAAGACAGTCAGAACTGGTTTGATGCCCATCAAGTCGCCAACGTACAGGCGGTGAGTACGGCGTTTCTCGACGCCACGCTGCGTCAGTCGGCCGAAGCCAAAACGTGGCTGGGTACTGAGGCGGCCAAGGCCATTGGCCCGGCTGCGTCTATCGAGGCGCGTTAGCGGTCAGTTCCGCCATACGCGTGAGCACGGCTTGCAAGCCGTTGCTGCGCGAGGGCGACAGGTGACGGGCCAGGCCGAGCTGGGCAAACCAGTCGGCCAGGTCGAGCTGTTTCAGGTCGTCTGCCGCTAGGCCGTTAACCCGCACCAATAACAGCGCCAGCAGCCCACGAATCAGGCGGGCATCGCTGCTGGCGCGAAATTGCCAGCCGTCACCCTGCTGCGCGCCCACCAACCACACCTGGCTCTCGCAGCCGGTGACGCGAGTGCCCTCGGTGCGTTCCTCGTCAGCCAGTGGCGCCAGCTGTTCGCCCCAGCTCATCAGAAGGCGGGCCCGTTGTTCCCAACTCATCGGTTCGCTGAAGGCCGCCAGGGCGGCGTGGGCAGCGCTCGGCAGGTTCATTGCAAAATCTCCAGAGCCTGGTCCAGCGCGGCGAAAAAGCGCTGCAAATCGCTGCTGTCGTTGTACAGGGCTAACGATGCGCGAATCGCACCCGGCAACCCCAGGCCACGCAATAAAGGCATTGCACAGTGGTGGCCAGCGCGCACGGCGATGCCTTGCTCGGTGAGCAAGTGCGCCAGGTCGGCGCTGTGCACGTCTTCCACCACAAAGCTGGCCAGCGCGATGTCCGGCTCGCCTAACAGGCGTACGCCAGCGCGAGCTTTGAGGCCGGCCACCAACTCTTGATGCAGGGCCGTTTCGTGGGCGAGCACCGCGTGCGCGTCGAGGCTGGCGAGGTAGTCCAGCGTCGCGCCAAGGGCAATCACGGAGGACACCGCTGGCGTGCCAGCTTCGAACCCGAGCGGGGCCGGGCGGAACTTGGCGGTGTAGTAGTCGGTTTGCAGCAGCATTTCGCCGCCGAACTGCCACGGCAGCACGCGTTCCAAGGCGGCGGCGCGGCCATAGAGCACGCCCACGCCGTCCGGGCCGTAGAGCTTGTGGCTTGAGCACACGTAAAAGTCGCAGCCCAGTTGCTGCACGTCGTGGCGACCATGAACCACGCCTTGGGCGCCATCAATCACGGTGATGGCGCCATGGGCTTTTGCCAGGACCAGCAACTCATTCACCGGTTGCCAGGTGCCGAGTACGTTGGACAGTTGGCTCACCGCCAACAAACGCGTGCGCGGGCCGATCAATTGCTGGGCAGCCGCCAGATCGATGCGCCCCTCAGTGGTGATCGGCAACACAATCAACGCCAGGTCGCGACGCTGCGCCAGTTGTTGCCAAGGCAGCAAGTTGGCGTGGTGCTCCAGGGCGCTGATGACTATTTCATCGCCAGAGTGGAAGTGCTCTTCGAGCCCATAAGCCAGCAGGTTCAGCGCTTCGGTGGCGCCGCGGGTAAACACGATTTCCTCACTGCTGGCGGCATTCAACCAGCGCGCCGCTGTGCCCCGGGTTGCTTCAAACGCGCGCGTGGCTCGTTCGCCCGGCAAATGCTGGGCACGGTGCACGTTGGCCGCGCCCGCGCTGTAGTAGCCGAGCAGCGCATCGATCACGGCTTGCGGCTTCTGTGAAGTGGCGGCGCTGTCGAGGTAGGTCTGGCCTTCGGCAGCGAGGGCAGCGAGGGCGGGGAAGTCAGAGCGCCAGGGAGAATGGATGAGCATCTGAGACCCTGGGTCGATTTACGGAAGGGGTGGACCGGCACTGCGCTTCGGCCGCGAGGCTTTTGCTTAAAAGCTCGCGGCTGAAGCCGCTCCTACAGGAGTCGTCGGCGTCTGTTGGATCAGTTGTGCGCGTGCAGGGCTTCGTTGAGTTCGATCGCGGTTTTGTGCGATTTGGCTTCAACGGCGCCGGTCTGCGAGTTGCGACGGAACAGCAAGTCTGGCTGGCCGGCCAGATCGCGAGCCTTGAGCACTTTTACCAGTTGGTTCTGGTCGTCCAACAGCGCGACTTTGGTGCCGGCCGTGATGTACAGACCCGACTCTACGGTATTGCGGTCGCCCAACGGAATGCCGATGCCGGCGTTCGCGCCGATCAGGCAGCCTTCGCCCACGCTGATAACGATGTTGCCACCGCCAGACAACGTGCCCATGGTCGAGCAACCGCCGCCCAGATCCGACCCTTTGCCCACGAACACGCCAGCCGACACGCGGCCTTCGATCATGCCTGGGCCTGCGGTGCCGGCGTTGAAGTTGATAAAGCCTTCGTGCATTACCGTGGTGCCTTCGCCCACATACGCGCCGAGGCGGATACGCGAGCTGTCCGCCAGACGCACGCCAGCAGGCACGACGTAGTCAGTCATTTTCGGGAATTTATCCACCGAGAACACTTCCAGCAGTTCGCCCTTGAGGCGCGCTTCCAGTTGACGTTCTGCCAGTTCGCTTAGGTCGACCGCGCCCTGGCTGGTCCACGCCACGTTCGGCAGCAGCGGGAAAATGCCGGCCAGGCTTAGGCCATGTGGCTTGACCAAACGGTGGGAGAGCAGGTGCAGCTTCAGGTAAGCCTCGGGCGTGGACGTCAACGCGGCGTCTTCGGCCAGCAGGGTCGCCACCAGCGGGCGCTGGCTTTCGGCCAGGCGGGTGAGCAGGGCGGCTTGCGCGGCATCGACATTTTTCAGCAGGTCGGCCAGTTCGCCAGCCTGATTGCTGGTGAAAGCGACCGCTTGGTTGCCGCCGCTGTAGCCGAGTTTGGCGCTGACTTTGGCGACCAGTTCTTCGGACGGGTTGAGCAGCGGCAGGGCGTAGAACACTTCCAACCAGTTGCCTTCGCGGTTTTGAGTGCCGACGCCGAAGGCCAGGCTGAACAGGGAATTGGACATAGTGTTTCCTCTTGCTGAATTAGGTCGACGCGCCGGTTGGCGGCGGTTGTCACGGTGTTATTGCGCGTGCCTGGTCATGGCCAGGCCACGGGTTATTCGCGGTGCAAGTGCCCTACTTGAAAGCGGCCGAATAGCTATCAGGCTGGAAACCGAGCAGGGTTTTGCTGCCCAGGTCGAGCACCGGGCGTTTGATCATCGACGGCTGCGCCACCATCAGCTCAATCGCCTTGCTCTGGTCGAGGTCGCTTTTGTCAGCGTCGCTCAATTTGCGAAATGTGGTGCCGGCGCGGTTAAGCACTTTTTCCCAACCATGTTCGTTGCACCATTGCTGCAAATGCTCACGGTCGATGCCTACGGCTTTGTAGTCGTGAAAGGTGTAATCGACCTTGTGCTCGTCCAGCCAGGTACGGGCTTTTTTCATCGTGTCACAGGCTTTGATGCCGTAGAGGGTGATGCTCATGCGTTTGCCTTGTTCTGAAGGAAGGCGCGAATCCGCGTGGCGGCTTCCACGCATTCGGCCAGCGGGGCGACCAAGGCCATGCGCACGCGGCCGGCGCCGGGGTTGAAGCCGTCGACCTCGCGAGAAAGATACGAGCCAGGTACCACCGTCACGTGTTCCTGAGCGAACAATTCACGGGTGAAGTCGGCGTCGTCCATCGGCGTTTTCGCCCACAGATAAAAGCCACCGTCCGGGCGCTGCACGTCCATCACCGGCTGCAGTATGTCCAGCACGGCGTCGTATTTTTCCCGGTACAGGTCGCGATTAGCGCGCACATGGGCTTCGTCGTTCCAGGCGGCCACGCTGGCCAGCTGGGTTTGCACCGGCATGGCGCAGCCGTGGTAGGTACGGTACAGCAGGAATGATTTCAGGATTGCGGCATCGCCGGCGACGAACCCGGAGCGCAAGCCCGGCAGGTTCGAGCGCTTGGACAAACTGTGGAACACCACGCAGCGGGCGAAGTCACTGCGACCCATAGCGGCGCAGGCGCTGAGCAGGCCGGCCGGTGGATTGGCTTCGTCGAAATACAACTCGCTGTAGCACTCGTCGGCGGCGATCACGAAATCGTACTGGTCGGCCAGGCTGATCAGCTTTTGCAGTGTTTCCTGTGGAATCAGCGCGCCGGTCGGGTTGCCGGGCGAGCACAGGAACAGAATCTGGCAGCGCTGCCAGACGTCGGCCGATACCGCGTCGAAGTCCGGGTTGAAGCCGTTCTCTTCCAGGCACGGCAGGTAGTGCGGCTTGGCACCGGCCAGCAGGGCCGCGCCTTCGTAGATTTGGTAGAACGGGTTCGGGCTGACCACCAGACCGTCATCGCTGCGCTGCACCACGGTTTGCGTGAAGGCAAACAACGCTTCGCGCGTGCCGTTGACCGGCAGCACGTGGCGCGCGGCGTCGAGCCAGCCGGCCGGCACGTTGAAACGCCGCTCGCACCACTGCGCAATCGCCTCGCGCAGTGCGGGAATGCCCAGCGTCGTTGGGTACACCGCCAACTGGTCGAGGTTGTCACTCAGGGCCTTGGCGACGAAATCGGGCGAGCGGTGTTTGGGCTCGCCAATCGACAAGGCAATGGCGCGTTTGTCGGCCGGCGGCTGAGCACTGGCCAGCAGGGCGCGGAGCTTTTCAAACGGGTAGGGCTGCAGGTTGTTCAGGGCGTCATTCATGTGCGGCGTGTCGTTCTATTCAAATACTGATTCGGGAAAGCTCGACCCGATTGCCGTCGGCATCGGAGAGCTGTTCGATGATCGCGTCCTGCAAGCGGGCACACAGGTCGGGATCGGAAAGCGGTTGGTTGCGCGCATCGGTGACAAAAAACACGTCTTCCACGCGCTCGCCCAGGGTGGCGATCTTGGCGTTCTGCAACGACAAGTCGAAGTCGAGGAATATCTTGCCAATGCGGGCCAGCAAGCCAGGGCGGTCCGGGGAGGTCAGCTCCAGCACAGTGACCGGGCGCCCGGCGTCGTTGGAAATGATCACCTGCGGGGCGAACGCGAAGTGCTTGAGCTGACGCGGCACGCGGCGCTGGATGATGGTCGGGTAGTCATCCGGATGGCTCAGGGCGCTGACCAGCCCTTCGCGAATTTCCTTGATGCGCACCGGGTTATCGCCAATCGAGCCGCCATCGGCGTCGAGCACCACGTAGGTGTCGAGGGTGAACTGGCTGGTCGAGGTAATCACGCGGGCGTCATGGATGTTCAGGTTCAACTGGTCCATGGCCGCCACGGTTACAGCAAAGAAGTCGTGCTGGTCAGGCGCGTAAATGAAGATTTGCGTGCCGCCTTCGAATTCTCGCTGGGTCGTTTCCTTGATCAGCACCAACGGGTCGTGCGCGGAGCTGTGTTGCAGGATGGCGTCGGTGTGCCAAGCCACGTCGCCTGCGGTGTGGCGCAGGAAATAGTCATCGCCCAATTGCGACCACAGCTGTTCGGCGTCGTCGGGGTCGGTGCCGCTGCGCACCAGAATGTCGAGCGCCGCGTTTTGGGTCTGGCGAATCTGTTCTTCGCGGTCGACCGGATGCTCCAGCCCACGGCGCAACGCGCGCTTGGTTTCGCTGTACAGCTGGCGTAGCAGGCTGGCGCGCCAGGAGTTCCAGAGGGTCGGGTTGGTGGCATTGATGTCGGCGACAGTGAGCACGTAGAGGTAATCGAGGTGCACCTGGTCACCCACCAGTTGGGCGAAGTCGTGGATCACCTGCGGGTCGGACAGGTCTTTGCGCTGGGCCGTGGTCGACATCACCAGATGGTTCTGCACCAGCCAGACGATCAGGCGGCTGTCCCAGGCGGGCAGCTGATGCCGTTCGCAGAAGGCCTGGGCGTCTACCGCGCCAAGCTCGGAATGGTCGCCGCCGCGACCTTTGCCGATGTCGTGGTACAGGCCGGCCAGGTAAATAAGCTCGGGCTTAGGCAGCGTGCCCATCAGCTTACTGGCGAGCGGAAATTTCTCGGAAATCGGCGTGTACTGCAGCTTGCGCAGGTGCTTGATCAAATTCAGCGTGTGCGCATCGACGGTGTAGATGTGGAACAGGTCGTGCTGCATTTGCCCAACGATGTCGCCGAACTCCGGCAAGTAACGGCCGAGAATGCCGTAGCGGTTCATCCGTCGCAGGTTGCGATGAATGCCGATCTCGCACTTGAACAGTTCGATAAACAGGCTGGTGTTGCGGATGTCTTTGCGGAACTCGTCGTCAATCAGGTGCCGGTGTTCACGCAGCAGGCGCACGGTGTCGGCACGCACGCCTTTGATTTCCGGGTTCTGCGCCATCAGCACAAACACTTCGAGAATCGCGAACGGGGTGCGCTTGAAGACGTTGGACGACGTGACTTCGATGTAGCCGTCGCGCAGCTGGAAGCGGCTGTTGATCGGCAGTACCTGGCGACCCTCTTCGCTGCGCAGAATCACCTCTTCGAAGTGCTGCACCACCAGCTCACTGAGCTCGGAAATGCTCATCACCACGCGGTAGTAGTTCTGCATAAAGTGTTCGATGGCCAGCTTGCCGTTGCTGTCTTCAAAGCCCAGCAGCGTGGCGATGGCGCGCTGGTGGTCGAACAGCAAACGGTCCTCGGCACGGCCGGCGAGCATATGCAGGGCGTAGCGCACCTTCCACAAAAACTCTTGGGAAGAGGCGAGCAGAGAGTATTCGCTTTCCAGCAAAAAACCTTGGCCGACCATGGCGTGCAGGTTGAGCGTGCCGAAGTGGCGGCGGGCTACCCACAGAATGGTCTGAATATCGCGAAGGCCACCGGGCGAGCCTTTGACGTTTGGTTCCAGGTTGTACTCGGTGTCGTTGTACTTGGCGTGGCGCGCGGTTTGCTCGGCACGCTTGGCCAGGAAAAACTCTTTGCTGGGCCACATCTTGCTGGTGCTGGTGACCTCGATCATGCGTTGGCGCAAGCGCTCCGGCCCAGCAATGGTGCGGCTTTCCATCAGGTTGGTGACAACCGTGAGGTCTGCCTGCGCTTCGGAGGCGCATTCGTCTACCGAACGAACGCTTTGGCCTACTTCCAGGCCGATGTCCCAGAGCAGCGTGAGAAAACGCTCAATGGAGTCGCGGAAAATCTCGTGATCCGCGCTGTCGAGCAACAGCAGCAAGTCGATGTCCGAATACGGGTGCAGCTCTCCGCGGCCATAGCCGCCGACCGCCAGCAGCGCGATATCGGCGTCTTCGCTCCAATCGAACTGCGCCCAGGCCTCCCGCAGGATCTGGTCAATGCACCACGCGCGGTCTTCGACCAGCCGACGAACGTCGCGGCCTTCTTTGAAGCGCAGGTCCAGCACCTCATGGGCGCGGCGGATGGCCTTCTTGAATGCCGCGATGGGGCTGGCTTTCAGCGCCAGTTCCGCCTGGAACTGGCCGCGGTCGAACAACTCGGGATCCACCTGCGGCATTCAGCAGCTTTCCTTTCTATCTATAGGGGAGCGGGCGTTGGAGCAACGATGCCTCAGGCCGACGTGCGGGCAATGGTGTCGTCCGAGCGCAGGGTGAAGATTTCGTAGCCGGTGGAGGTCACCAAAATGGTGTGTTCCCACTGCGCCGAGAGCTTGCGGTCCTTGGTGATCGCGGTCCAGCCGTCGCCCAGCAAACGGGTTTCGGCACGGCCCTGGTTGATCATCGGTTCGATGGTGAAGGTCATGCCTTCCTTTAATTCCATGCCGGTGCCCGCGCGGCCGTAGTGCAGCACTTGCGGTTCTTCGTGGAACACCTTGCCGATGCCGTGACCGCAGTACTCACGCACCACGGAGAAACCGTTCTTCTCCGCGTGCTTTTGAATGACTTCGCCGATGTCGCCCAGGCGCGTGCCGGGCTTGACCAACTCGATGCCTTTGTACATGCATTCCTGGGTGATCTTGGACAGGCGCACCGCCCATTCAGGGACGTTGCCCACATGGAACATTTTGCTGGTGTCACCGTGGTAGCCATCTTTGATCACGGTGATATCGATGTTCAACACGTCGCCGTCTTTCAGCGGCTTCTCGTTCGGAATGCCGTGGCAGACCACGTGGTTGATCGAGGTGCAGATGGACTTGGGGTAGCCCTTGTAGTTCAGCGGGGCGGGAATGGCCTGTTGAACGTTGACGATGTAGTCGTGGCAGATGCGGTCGAGCTCGTCGGTGGTGACACCGGGCTTGACGTATTCGCCGATCATTTCCAGCACTTCACTGGCCAGACGGCCGGCGATGCGCATTTTTTCGATTTCTTCGGGCGTCTTGATAGTGACGGTCATACACACTCTCTCAGCGCCCGTTGGCGCCTGGCAAAAATACGGAAAGCGCGATTCTAGCATTGGGAAAGGGCTATCTAGCCACTTTAGGGGTGAGCCCTACGGGCATTGCCGGCTTTCCTTATAGTAATAGGGCGCTGGGGCTGAAGCGGTTGCGGCGTTTCGAGCAACTTTTCGGGTTCCGTTCCAGCGCCTCCTGTGCTATAAAGTGCGCCGCTTTCAGGGCAGCAGTCCGAAAGCCTAAACCCCACACACGTATCGACACGATGGCCTGGGTGCCTTTCAGTTAATTGCTCGCAGTTAATTGCTGGAGGTTGGTCATTGGGATACGTGGAGGCCTAACCCGACTTATCAAGGAACTATCATGTCCCAAGTCAATATGCGCGATATGCTGAAGGCCGGTGTGCACTTCGGCCACCAGACCCGTTACTGGAACCCGAAAATGGGCAAGTACATTTTCGGCGCGCGCAACAAGATCCACATCATCAACCTCGAAAAAACCCTGCCAATGTTCAACGACGCGCTGTCGTTCGTTGAGAAACTGGCTTCGGGCAAAAACAAAATTCTGTTCGTCGGCACCAAGCGTTCCGCTGGCAAGATCGTTGCTGAAGAAGCAGCACGTTGCGGTTCGCCGTACGTCGATCACCGCTGGTTGGGCGGCATGCTGACCAACTACAAAACCATCCGTCAGTCGATCAAGCGTCTGCGTGATCTGGAAGTTCAGTCGCAAGACGGCACTTTCACCAAGCTGACCAAGAAAGAAGCGCTGATGCGCACTCGTGATCTGGAAAAACTGGACCGCAGCCTGGGTGGTATCAAGGACATGGGCGGCCTGCCTGATGCCCTGTTCGTAATCGACGTTGATCACGAGCGCATCGCTATCACCGAAGCTAACAAGCTCGGTATCCCGGTTATCGGCGTAGTCGATACCAACAGCAGCCCGGAAGGTGTTGATTTCATCATCCCAGGTAACGATGACGCCATCCGCGCCATCCAGCTGTACATGGGTGCAATGGCTGACGCAGTAGTGCGTGGCCGCAGCAACGCCAACGGCGGCACCGACGAATTCGTCGAAGCCCCGGCCGCTGCTGAACAAGCTGAAGGCTGAGTAGGCCGCGTCTAGCGTCTCTCGGTTAGCAAAAAGGGGGCTAGGCCCCCTTTTTGCCACCTTAGAATTGATCATCATCCGGCTCGCCGGGTGGGACTTATCCAAGAGGATTTCGAAATGGCAGAGATTACTGCAGCGCTGGTTAAAGAACTGCGTGAGCGTACTGGCGAAGGCATGATGGATTGCAAAAAGGCCTTGACCAAGGCTGGCGGCGACATCGAGAAAGCCATCGACGATATGCGTGCTTCGGGCGCCATCAAGGCTGCCAAGAAAGCCGGTAACGTGGCCGCCGAAGGCGCCATCGCGGTTAAAGTTGCGGCCGACAACAAGCGCGCCGTGATCATGGAAGTGAACTCGCAGACCGACTTCCTGGCTCTGCAAGACGACTTCAAGAAATTCGTTGCTGACAGCATCGACCAGGCTCTGGCCGAAAACCTGACCACCGTTGAGCCGCTGATCGCTGCTCGCGAAACTGCCCGCGTTGAGCTGGTGGCCAAGGTTGGTGAGAACGTCAACATTCGCCGTCTGACCGCTGTTGAAGGCGACGTGCTGGGTGCTTACGTTCACGGCAACAAAATCGGCGTGATCGTTTCGCTGAAAGGCGGTACTCCTGAACTGGCTCGCGACATCGCTATGCACGTTGCTGCCAGCAACCCTGAGTTCCTGCTGCCATCGGAAGTTTCTGCTGAAGCCATCGAGCGTGAGAAGGGCGTTTTCCTGTCCCTCAACGAAGACAAGATCAAAGGCAAGCCAGCCGAGATCGTTGAGAAGATGGTGGCCGGTCGTATCTCCAAGTTCCTGGCTGAAGCCAGCTTGGTAGAACAGGCTTTCGTTAAGGATCCAGAAGTCACCGTTGGTGCTCTGGCCAAGAAAGCCGGCGCTGAAATCGTTTCCTTCGTACGTTACGGCGTAGGCGAAGGCATCGAAAAAGTTGAATCGAACTTCGCTGACGAAGTAGCGGCTCAACTGGCTGCCAGCAAGCAGTAAGACGGGTTTCAAGCTGTCGCCCCGAAGAGGCTGCCCGCTCACGCGCGCAGCCTCTTTGTCGAAGTGGGGCCGACAATTGCATGTGTAAGCGGTATTGGTGCACTGTGCTGCACCAATTGCCATGGGCGCTGTCCAAGCGCTCGATCAATGCGGGCATATAGCCTGTTCAGAATTCAAACGCCGCAGGAGAGACACGCATGGCTCAGCAGGTGAGTGGTCGCCAACCTCGCTACAAACGCATTCTGCTCAAACTTAGCGGCGAAGCCTTGATGGGATCCGAAGATTTCGGTATCGACCCCAAGGTGCTCGACCGTATGGCCCTTGAAATCGGCCAACTGGTCGGTATCGGTGTTCAGGTAGGCCTGGTGATTGGTGGCGGTAACCTGTTCCGCGGCGCGGCATTGAGCGCTGCCGGCATGGACCGTGTCACCGGCGACCACATGGGTATGCTGGCCACGGTGATGAACGCCCTGGCCATGCGCGATGCGCTGGAGCGCTCGAATATCCCCGCTATCGTAATGTCGGCGATTTCCATGGTTGGCGTGACCGACCATTACGACCGCCGCAAAGGCATCCGTCATTTGAATTCCGGCGACGTAGTGATTTTCGCTGCGGGCACCGGTAACCCGTTCTTCACCACCGACTCCGCAGCGTGCCTGCGCGCCATCGAAATCGATGCCGACGTGGTGTTGAAAGCGACCAAGGTGGACGGCGTGTACACAGCCGATCCATTCAAAGACCCGAACGCAGAAAAGTTCGACAAGTTGACCTACGACGAAGTGCTTGATCGCAAGCTCGGCGTGATGGACCTGACGGCCATCTGTCTGTGTCGCGATCACAAGATGCCGCTTCGGGTCTTCAATATGAACAAGCCCGGCGCACTGCTTAACGTAGTAGTGGGCGGCGCGGAAGGAACCCTGATCGAGGAAGGCGAGCAATGATCAACGAAATCAAGAAAGATGCCCAAGAACGCATGCAGAAAAGCCTGGAATCGCTTGTCCACGCTTTCAGTCGCATCCGCACCGGCCAGGCGCACCCAAGCGTGCTCGGCGGCGTGATGGTGCCTTATTACGGCGCCGACACCCCGCTGAACCAGGTCGCCAACGTGACCGTTAAAGACTCCCGTACCCTGCAAATCGTCGCCTTCGAGCGCAACATGCTCTCGGCTGTCGACAAGGCCATCCAGAGTTCGGGTCTGGGCTTGAATCCAACCAACCTGGGCGAGCTGCTGCTGGTGACCATGCCGGCGCTGACCGAAGAAACCCGTCGCGGTTTCACCAAGCAAGCCCGTGACGCCGCTGAAGATGGTCGCGTAGCCGTACGTAATATCCGTCGTGATGCGCTGAGCCAACTGAAAGATTTGGTGAAAGAGAAAGAAATCAGCGAAGACGAAGAGCGCCGCGCGGCTGACGACATTCAAAAGCTGACGGACAAGTTCGTCGCCGAGATCGAAGTAGCCGTTAAGCAGAAAGAAGCGGATTTGATGGCCGTTTGACGGCCGGTTTCGTCATGGAAAAGACCGTAAAGGCCGGCTCGCCGGGCGTGCCACGACATGTGGCGATCATCATGGATGGCAATAACCGCTGGGCCAAGAAGCGCCTGCTGCCTGGCGTTGCCGGGCACAAGGCCGGCGTCGATGCGGTGCGTGCAGTCATTGAAGTGTGCGCCGAGGAAGGCGTTGAAGTGCTCACCCTGTTTGCCTTTTCCAGTGAGAACTGGGACCGGCCGGCAGATGAAGTGGGCGCCTTGATGGAGCTGTTTCTTTCGGCCCTGCGGCGCGAGGCCCGGCGACTGAATGCCAATGGCATCAGCTTGCGCATCATCGGCGACCGCTCGCGCTTCCACCCTGAGCTGCAGAGTGCAATGCGCGAAGCCGAGGCGTTAACTGCCGGCAATGATCGGTTTGTCCTGCAAGTGGCGGCCAACTATGGCGGCCAGTGGGACATCGCTCAGGCCGCTCAGCAGTTGGCGCACCAGGTGCAAGCCGGGCATCTTCGTCCCGAAGACATCACTCCGCGTTTGCTTCAGGGTTTGCTGGCAACCGGCGATCAGCCCTTGCCCGACCTGTGCATCCGCACCGGGGGCGAGCACCGCATCAGCAACTTCCTGCTCTGGCAGCTTGCTTATTCCGAGCTGTATTTCTCCGACCTGTTCTGGCCGGACTTCAAACACGACGCCATGCGCAAAGCGCTGGCCGATTACGCTACCCGCCAGCGTCGCTTTGGTAAGACCAGCGAGCAGGTGGCAGCGGAGGCTCGCGCACAATGTTGAAGCAACGAATCATCACCGCCCTGATTCTGGCCCCCATCGCCCTGGGTGGATTTTTCCTCCTCAGTGGCGCGGCGTTCGCCTTGTTCATCGGTGCGGTGGTTACGCTCGGTGGCTGGGAATGGGCGCGTCTGGCGGGCTTCAATGCGCAGGCCGCCCGTGTGGGTTATGCGGCCGTTGTAGCGGTGTTGCTGTTCGGGCTTTATCACATTCCTGCTCTGGCCCCAGTGTTGCTGTTGCTGGGCATTGTCTGGTGGGTGGCGGCGACGTTTCTGGTTATCAACTTCCCGGAAAGCAGCCGCTACTGGACGTCTACGCCCATTAAGCTGGTGATTGGCTTGTTGGTTCTGCTGCCGGCCTGGCAAGGCCTGGTGCTGATCAAGCAGTGGCCGCTGGCGAACTGGCTGATCTTTGCGGTGATGGTGCTGGTGTGGGGCGCTGACATTGGGGCTTACTTTTCCGGTCGCGCCTTTGGCAAACGCAAGCTGGCGCCCAAGGTCAGTCCCGGCAAAAGCTGGGAAGGCGTATTCGGCGGCTTGCTGACCTGTCTGCTGATCGCTATCGGCGTGGGCGTTTACCGCGGTTGGAGCGCTGGTGAGTTCGCTCTGGGATTGGCGGGTGTGGCGCTGGTGGTGATGGTTTCCGTAGTGGGCGATCTCACTGAAAGCATGTTCAAGCGCCAAGCCGGCCTGAAAGACAGCAGCAATTTGCTGCCCGGTCATGGCGGTGTGCTTGACCGCATCGACAGCCTGACCGCCGCCATCCCGATGTTTGCCGTATTGCTCTGGGGCGCTGGCTGGGGTTCGCTGTGACTCAACCGCAACAGATCACCGTGCTGGGAGCTACCGGCTCCATCGGCCTGAGTACGCTCGACGTCATTGCTCGTCACCCGCAGCGTTATCAAGTGTTTGCCCTGAGCGGTTTCTCCCGTCTGGCTGAGCTTGAAGCGTTGTGCCTGCTCCATCGCCCGTGCTACGCCGTGGTCGCCGATGCAGTCGCCGCCAACGGCCTGCGCTCAGCGCTGCAGGCAGCAGGTCTGGCCACTCAGGTGCTGGAAGGGGAGGGCGGCCTTTGCGAAGTGGCGGCGCACCCTGAGGTTGACGCAGTCATGGCGGCTATCGTCGGCGCGGCGGGTTTGAAGCCTACGCTGGCGGCAGTCGAGGCGGGCAAGAAGGTATTGCTGGCCAATAAAGAAGCGTTGGTAATGTCCGGTGCGCTCTTTATGCAAGCCGTGCGCAAAAGCGCTGCGGTGTTGTTGCCCATCGACAGCGAGCACAACGCGATTTTCCAGTGCCTGCCTACTGATTACGCGCGCGGTCTTAATAATGTAGGCGTGCGCCGAATTCTGTTAACCGCCTCGGGCGGGCCATTTCGTCAGACGCCGTTGGGCGATCTTCAGCACGTAACTCCCGAGCAAGCCTGCGCCCATCCCAACTGGTCCATGGGCCGCAAAATTTCCGTCGACTCCGCCAGCATGATGAACAAAGGCCTCGAGCTGATTGAAGCGTGCTGGCTGTTCGACGCACCGCCCTCGAAGGTCGAGGTGGTGATCCACCCGCAAAGCGTTATTCACTCGCTGGTCGATTATGTCGATGGCTCGGTGTTGGCGCAGTTGGGTAACCCGGACATGCGCACGCCCATCAGTCACGCCTTGGCCTGGCCTGAACGCATTGACTCCGGCGTGCTGCCCTTAGACCTCTTTGCCATCGCCCGTCTGGATTTTTTGCCGCCCGACGAGCAGCGCTTCCCTTGTTTGCGCCTGGCGCGGCAGGCTGCCGAAGCCGGCGGAACGGCACCCGCTGTATTGAATGCGGCAAACGAAGTGGCGGTGGCGGCGTTCCTTGAGCGGCGCATTTGTTTCCCAGAGATCGCGAGTATGATTGACGCGGTCTTGAATGCTCAGCCGGCGGTGCCGGTCGACAGTCTCGACGCCGTGCTGGCGGCTGACGCCAGTGCACGCGTTCAGGCTGAGCATTGGTTGAGTCACCACGGGCGCTAAGCCCGGAGGATGTAAATGAACATGCTGTATATGGTTTGCGGTCTGCTGGTCGCCCTGGGCGTGCTGGTTACCTTCCACGAGTTCGGCCATTTTTGGGTCGCTCGCCGCTGTGGTGTGAAGGTGCTGCGTTTCTCCGTAGGTTTTGGCACGCCGCTGGTGCGCTGGCATGACCGACACGGCACCGAATTCGTTGTGGCCGCCATCCCACTGGGTGGCTACGTGAAAATGCTCGATGAGCGCGAAACCGACGCGGTCATCGCGCCTGAAGATCTTCCTTTCACTTTCAACCGCAAGCCGGTGCTGCAGCGCATCGCCATTGTGTCTGCCGGTCCGATCGCTAACTTCCTGCTGGCCATCTTCTTCTTCTGGATTCTGGCCATGATGGGCAGCCAGCAGGTTCGTCCGGTGATCGGTGCCGTCGAACCGCAGAGCCTGGCGGCGCAGGCAGGTCTGAAAAGCGGACAGGAAATTCTCGCGGTTGATGGCGAACGTACGAGCGGTTGGAGTGCGATTGGTCTGCAATTGGTGCGTCGACTGGGCGAGACCGGGCAGATTTCCGTTCAGGTGCGCGAGCCTGGTTCGACCACCGAGACGGCTTATCAGGTTCAGTTGCAGGACTGGCTGAAAGGCGCCGATGAGCCCGATCCCATTTCGTCTTTGGGCATTCGCCCTTGGCGCCCGGTGCTTGAGCCGGTGCTCGCGACCCTTGATCCTGATGGCCCGGCACAAGCTGCCGGCTTGAAAGTCGGTGATCGCCTACTGAGTCTTGATGGCGCGGCGTTGAGCGACTGGCAGCAACTGGTGGACGGCGTGCGACCGCGTGCCGGTCAGCGCGTGGTGCTGGCGGTTCAGCGCGACGGCCAATCGCTTGAAGTGCCCGTCACGCTCGCCTCCAAAGGCAACGACAAGGCCCAGTCGGGCTATCTCGGCGCAGGTGTGCAGGGCGGTGAATGGCCGGCCGATATGCTGCGCGAAGTCAGTTTTGGTCCACTGGAATCCGTGTCTCAGGCGCTGAATCGCACCTGGACGATGAGCCTCTTGACCCTTGATTCCCTGAAGAAAATGCTCTTTGGTCAGCTCTCGGTAAAAAACTTGAGCGGGCCGATAACCATTGCTAAAGTGGCGGGCGCTTCGGCCCAGTCCGGCCTAGGGGATTTTCTGAATTTCCTGGCTTACCTGAGCATTAGTCTGGGGGTTCTCAATCTGTTGCCGATTCCCGTGCTTGATGGGGGGCACCTGCTTTTCTATCTGATCGAATGGGCGCGTGGTCGTCCAGTGTCGGAGCGAGTGCAGGGGTGGGGGATGCAGATCGGCATCAGTCTGGTGGTTGGCGTGATGCTGCTGGCGCTGGTTAACGACTTGAGCCGGTTCTGAGTTTCAGCGAAACACCGTTCACCGAATTACAAAAAGTGCCGCAATCGCGGCAGATTTTTTATCGTCAGTTGGAATAAGAAAGGACTTCATGAAACGTCTGCTGCTGCTACCTGTGGTGCTCTTCGCACTGATGATCGCCGAAGTTCACGCCGAGTCCTTCACCATCTCCGATATCCGCGTCAACGGCCTGCAGCGGGTTTCCGCCGGCAGCGTGTTCGGCGCCTTGCCCCTGAACGTAGGTGAAACCGCTGACGACCGCCAATTGGTCGAAGCCACCCGCTCGCTGTTCAAAACCGGTTTTTTCCAAGACATTCAGCTGGGTCGTGACGGCAACGTGCTGGTCATCACCGTGGTTGAGCGCCCGTCGATTTCCAGCATCGAAATCGAAGGTAACAAGGCAATCACCAGTGAAGACCTCCTTAAAGGTTTGAACCAGTCCGGACTGTCTGAAGGCGAAATTTTCCAGCGCGCTACCCTCGAAGGCGTGCGTAACGAACTGCAGCGTCAGTACGTGGCTCAGGGCCGCTACTCGGCCGAGATTGAAGCCGAAGTTATTCCCCAGCCGCGCAACCGCGTCGCGCTGAAGATCAACATCAACGAAGGCACCGTGGCGGCCATCCAGCACATTAACGTGGTGGGTAACACCGTGTTCCCGGATGAAGACCTGGTTGATCTGTTCGAGTTGAAAACGACCAACTGGCTGTCGTTCTTCAAGAACGACGACAAGTACGCCCGTGAAAAGCTTTCCGGTGACTTGGAACGTCTGCGCTCCTACTACCTGGACCGCGGCTACATCAATATGGACATCTCTTCCACCCAGGTATCCATCACCCCGGACAAGAAGCACGTCTACATCACCGTCAACGTTGATGAAGGCCAGAAGTACAGCGTTCGTGAAGTGAAGCTCAGCGGTGACCTCAAAGTGCCTGAGGACGAAGTCAAAGCGCTGTTGCTGGTGAAGAAAGGTCAGGTGTTCTCGCGCAAGCTGATGACCACCACCTCCGAGCTGATCACCCGCCGCCTGGGTAACGAGGGTTACACCTTCGCCAACGTTAACGGCGTACCGGAAGCTCACGACGACGACCACACCGTATCCATTACTTTTGCCGTTAACCCTGGCAAGCGTGCTTACGTAAACCGCATCAACTTCCGCGGCAACACCAAGTCCGAAGACGAAGTGCTGCGTCGTGAAATGCGTCAGATGGAAGGTGGTTGGGCTTCTACTTATCTGATCGACCAATCGAAAACCCGTCTTGAACGTCTGGGCTTTTTTAAAGAAGTGAACGTCGAAACGCCGCAAGTGCCGGGCACCGACGACCAGGTTGACGTGAACTACAGCGTGGAAGAACAAGCCTCCGGCTCGATCACCGCCAGCGTCGGTTTCGCCCAGAACGCCGGTCTGATCCTCGGTGGTTCGATCAGCCAGAACAACTTCCTGGGTACCGGTAACAAGGTCAGCATTGGTTTGACCCGCAGCGAATACCAAACCCGTTATAACTTCGGCTTCGTTGATCCCTACTGGACCGTCGACGGTGTGAGCCTGGGCTACAACGCCTTCTACCGCACCACTGACTACGATGAGCTCGATACCGACGTATCCAGCTACGCCGTGGACAGCTTTGGTGGTGGCGTGAGCATCGGCTACCCGATCAGCGAAACCGCGCGCCTGACCTTTGGTTTGACCGTGCAGGAAGATGAGATCAAAACCGGTGACTACACCGTTGACGAAATCATCAACTTCCTCGATCAGGAAGGGGACAACTTCCTCAACTTCAAAGGCTCCGTCGGCTGGTCCGAATCCACCCTGAACCGTGGCGTGTTGGCCAACCGTGGTCACTCGCAAAGCCTGGTGCTGGAAAGCACCAT
The DNA here is from genome assembly GCF_979254655.1 of Pseudomonas sp. AC229. Taxonomy (NCBI): domain Bacteria; kingdom Pseudomonadati; phylum Pseudomonadota; class Gammaproteobacteria; order Pseudomonadales; family Pseudomonadaceae; genus Pseudomonas; species Pseudomonas sp. AC229. The sequence goes on along the minus strand of NZ_CEEDHK010000001.1, from coordinate 171,294 downwards.
TCCAGGCAGCGACTTGTCCTTCTTCAAGTTGGACTACCGCGCGCAGATCTTCGCGCCGCTGACCACCAACACCACCATGCGTTTCCATACCGAACTCGGTTATGGCGACGGCTACGGTTCCACCTCCGGCCTGCCGTTCTACGAGAACTACTACGCCGGTGGTTTCAACTCGGTTCGCGGTTTCGAAGACAGCAGTCTCGGCCCGCGCAGTACTCCGAGCTTCGTGCCTGGCGGCGGTCGCGACAAATACGGTCGCTACACCGACCCGGACCAAGATCCGCTGCCGTTCGGCGGTAACGTGTTGATCCAGGGTGGTGCGGAATACCTGTTCCCGCTGCCTTTCGTGAAAGATCAGCGTTCCCTGCGTACCTCGTTGTTCTGGGATGTGGGTAATGTGTTCGACACCAACTGCAGCTCCACGCAGAAAAATCGTGGGGACAGCGGTTGCGATCTCGACCTGAGCAGTCTGGCCAGCTCCGTGGGTGTTGGCGTGACCTGGATTACTGCGCTGGGTCCGCTCAGCTTCAGCTTGGCCATGCCAATCAAGAAGCCGGACGATGCAGATACACAAGTGTTCCAGTTCTCTCTCGGTCAGACTTTCTAATTACCTGATCACACAACAGTTTTGCAGGAGTACATCGTGCGCAAGTTGATTCAGTTGGTATTGTTAAGTGCTGCCGTTCTGGCAGGTCCGGCTTTCGCCGACATGAAAATTGCTGTGCTGAACTATCAGCAGGCGCTGCTCGAGTCGGACGCGGCGAAGAAGTACGCCGTCGATGCCGAGAAGAAGTTCGGTCCGCAGCTGACCAAGCTCAAATCCTTGGAAACCAGCGCCAAAAGCATTCAGGATCGTCTGGTTAAAGAAGGCGAGAAAATGCAGCAAGGCGAGCGCGAGCGTCTGGAGCTTGAGTTCAAGCAAAAGGCCCGCGACTTCCAGTTCCAGTCCAAAGAGCTGAACGAAGCCAAAGCCGCTGCTGACCGTGAAATGCTGAAAAAGCTGAAGCCAACTCTGGATAAGGCCGTTGAAGACGTCATCAAAAATGGCGCCTTCGATCTGGTGCTGGAGCGCGGTGCGGTGATCGATGTCAAACCTCAGTACGACATCACCCGCCAAGTCATCGAGCGCATGAACCAGTCGCGTTAATCATGACAGCTTTGGTTTTCTCCCTCGGCCAACTGGCCGAGCGCCTCGGCGCTACGTTGCGTGGCGCCGAGGACACTCGCATCACCGGCCTGGCTACCTTGCATGAGGCAGGCCCGGACCAGCTGAGTTTTCTCTCCAATCCCCAATACCGCAAATACCTTGCCGACACCAAAGCCGGCGCGGTGTTGCTGACGGCTGCGGATGCCGAGGGCTTTGCAGGCGCGGCGCTGATCGTGCCGAATCCTTACCTGGCCTACGCCGAACTTTCCCATCTGTTTGATCGCAAGCCGCGCGCGGCTGCCGGTGTGCACGCCACAGCGGTAGTGGCTGACGATGCGCTGATCGACGCGACCGCCAGCATTGGCGCGTACGCGGTCGTCGAAAGCGGCGCGCAGGTCGGTCCAGGCGTTACCGTTGGCGCTCAGTGCTTTATCGGTGCGCGCACGGTGATCGGCGAGGGCGGTTGGCTTGCTCCACGTGTGACGCTGTATCACGACGTGCACATTGGTAAGCGCGTGGTCATTCAGTCGGGCGCTGTTATCGGCGGCGAAGGCTTTGGCTTCGCTAACGAAAAAGGCGTGTGGCAGAAAATCGCGCAAATTGGCGGCGTCACGCTGGGTGACGACGTCGAAGTCGGTTCCAACACCACCATCGACCGTGGTGCGCTGGCCGACACCATCATCGGTAACGGCGTAAAGCTGGATAACCAGATCATGATCGCCCACAACGTCCAGGTTGGTGATCACACCGCCATGGCCGCCTGCGTGGGCATTTCCGGCAGCACCAAAATCGGTAAGCACTGTATGCTTGCCGGCGGCGTTGGGTTGGTCGGGCATATCGAGATTTGTGATGGTGTGTTTGTCACCGGTATGACCATGGTTACCCGTTCCATTACCGAACCCGGTTCGTATTCTTCCGGCACCGCCATGCAAACGGCTGCGGACTGGCGTAAAAGCGCTGCCCGTTTCCGCAACCTGGATGACATGGCCCGTCGCCTGCAGCAGCTAGAAAAGCGTCTGGCCGCCGTGACCCCGGCCGACGATGCTTCATCTGATGCGTGACTGACAGCATTCGTCAGTCCCCTTCCTCTCTTACAGGCTTTTCCGAACATGATGGACATTAACCAGATCCGCGAATACTTGCCGCACCGCTACCCGTTCCTGCTGGTAGACCGTGTGGTCGACTTGGATGTGGCAGACACCAAGACCATTCGCGCCTACAAGAATGTCAGCATCAACGAGCCTTTCTTCAACGGCCACTTCCCTGAGCACCCGATCATGCCGGGCGTGCTGATCATTGAAGCCATGGCCCAAGCCGCCGGCATCCTTGGTTTCAAAATGCTCGACGTGAAACCTGCCGATGGCACGCTTTACTACTTCGTAGGCTCGGATAAGCTGCGTTTTCGTCAGCCCGTGACCCCGGGCGACCAGCTGATTCTTGAAGCCCGTTTCATCAGCAGCAAGCGCAGCATCTGGAAATTCGAATGCCGCGCGAGCGTTGATGGCAAGGAAGTATGCTCGGCAGAAATCATCTGTGCGGAACGCAAACTATGAGTTTGATTGACCCTCGAGCGATCATCGATTCGACTGCCAAACTGGCCGACGACGTCGAAGTCGGTCCTTGGTCGATTGTTGGGCCTGGTGTAGAAATCGGTGCGGGCACGGTGATCGGGCCCCACGTGATTCTCAAGGGGCCGACGCGCATTGGTAAGCACAACCGCATTTACCAGTTTTCGTCTGTGGGCGAAGACACGCCGGACCTGAAGTACAAAGGCGAAGACACTCGTCTGGTCATTGGTGACCACAACGTGATCCGCGAAGGCGTGACCATTCACCGTGGCACCATTCAAGACCGCGCCGAAACCACCATCGGCGATCACAACCTGATCATGGCGTATGCCCATATCGGTCACGACAGCGTCATCGGCAACCACTGCATTCTGGTCAACAACACCGCCCTGGCCGGTCACGTGCATGTGGACGACTGGGCGATTTTGTCCGGTTTCACGCTGGTGCATCAGTTCTGCCACATCGGCGCCCACAGCTTTTCCGGCATGGGCACCGCGATTGGCAAAGACGTGCCGGCCTACGTCACCGTATTCGGTAACCCGGCCGAAGCGCGCAGCATGAACTTTGAAGGCATGCGCCGTCGCGGTTTCAGCGAAGAGGCGATCCAGGCGCTGCGCCGCGCTTATAAAGTGGTGTATCGCCAGGGGCTGACCGTCGACAAAGCGCTCGCTGACCTGGCCGATTCGGCTGCCCAATACCCGGAAGTCGCCGTGTTCATCGACTCCATCAAAGCCTCTTCTCGCGGCATCACTCGCTGATCATGGCGGGTCCAGTACGCATCGCCATCGTTGCCGGTGAGGCTTCGGGCGATATTCTCGGCGCCGGCCTGATGCAGGCACTCAAGGCGCAACATTCTCAAGTCGAGTTCATTGGCGTTGGCGGTCCGCGCATGCAGGCCGAAGGGTTGACGTCGTATTTCCCAATGGAACGCTTGTCGGTCATGGGCCTGGTGGAAGTGCTGGGTCGCCTGCCGGAGCTGCTGTCACGGCGCAAACGTCTGGTGCAGACCTTTATTGCCGCCAAGCCAGACGTGTTCATCGGTATCGACGCGCCAGATTTCAACCTCGATCTCGAACTCAAACTGCGCCGCGCCGGCATCAAGACCGTGCACTACGTAAGCCCATCCGTTTGGGCCTGGCGGCAAAAGCGCGTGCTGAAAATTCGCGAAGCCTGCGACCTGATGCTGACCCTGTTCCCGTTCGAGGCGAAGTTCTACGACGACCATCAGGTGCCGGTCCGCTTCGTCGGCCACACGCTGGCGGATGCCATTCCGTTGGAAGCCGACCGAGCCGGTGCACGCGCTGAGCTGAATCTTCCAGATGATGCGCCGGTCGTGGCGCTGATGCCGGGCAGTCGCGGCGGGGAAGTGTCGCGTCTCGGCGGCCTGTTCCTCGATGCAGCGGTGCGGTTGCGCGCGCTGCGCCCCGGCGTTCGTTTTGTGTTGCCGTGCGCCAGCCCCGAGCGCCGCACGCAAATCGAAGCACAGCTGGCAGGCCACGATATTCCTGTGACCCTGCTCGACGGCCAGTCGCATACCGCTTTGGCCGCCTGCGATGCGGTGCTTATCGCCTCGGGCACCGCGACCCTTGAGGCGCTGCTATACAAACGGCCGATGGTGGTGGCGTACCGCGTAGCGCCGATGACCTACCGCATTCTCAAACGCATGCTGAAAAGCCCGTACGTGTCGCTGCCCAATCTGCTGGCCGGCCGACTGCTGGTACCCGAGTTGCTGCAAGACGACGCGACGCCGGATGCCCTGGCAAACACCCTGGCCCCGCTGTTGAGCGGCGGCGAAGCGCAAACCGAATTGTTCGACCAGATTCACCGCACCTTGCGCCGCGACGCCTCCACCGAGGCTGCAAAAGCGGTGCTGGAATTGGCGGGAGCACGCTGATGCAAATGGGCCTGGATTTCACCTTGGTTGAAGAGTTGGTTGCCGGCGTCGATGAAGTCGGTCGCGGGCCGCTGTGCGGCGCGGTGGTGACGGCGGCGGTGATCCTCGACCCGACGCGGCCGATTCTCGGGCTCAACGATTCAAAGAAACTCACCGAAGCCAAGCGCGAACTGCTCTTCGATGAGATCAAGGAAAAAGCCTTGGCCTGGTGCATCGCCCGCGCTGAAGTGGAAGAAATCGACGAACTGAATATTCTGCACGCCACCATGCTGGCGATGCAGCGTGCCGTTGAAGGCCTGAGCGTGACGCCGCGCCTGGCGCTGATCGATGGCAACCGTTGCCCGAAACTGAAGGTGCCTAGCGCTCCGGTGATTCAGGGCGACGCTCAGGTGCCGGCCATTGCTGCCGCGTCCATTCTGGCCAAGGTCAGTCGCGACCGGGAGATGCAGGCGCTCGACCTGATCTACCCCGGCTATGGCATGGCCACGCACAAGGGCTATCCCACGCCGGCGCATCTGGAAGCCTTGCAGCGCCTGGGCCCGACGCCGATTCATCGGCGCTCGTTCGCGCCTGTTCGTGTGCTGGTTGAAGCGGCTGCGCTGATCAAGGTTTAACAACCGCAAGCTGATGTTTGCGCCAAGGCCCGGTACAATCCGGGCCTTGTCGTTTTTGCGCTTTATAGGATCAGCATGCCGGCCACTTTTGTTCACCTGCGTTTGCATACCGAGTTTTCCCTGGTCGATGGTCTGGTACGGGTCAAGCCTTTGGTCAAGGCTGCCGCCAGCTCCGGTATGCCGGCCGTGGCGGTGACCGACCAGCGCAACCTGTGCTCGCTGGTGAAGTTCTACAAAGCGGCCATGGGCGCCGGCATCAAGCCGATTTGCGGCGCTGACCTGATGCTCGCCAGCAAAGACGAAGACGGCCCGCTGAGCCGCATGACCCTGCTGGTGATGAACGCCAAGGGTTATCGCAATCTCACCGAATTGATCTCGCGCGGTTTCACCGAAGGCCAACGCAATGGCGAAGTGATCATCGAGCGCGAGTGGGTGAAAGAAGCCTCGGAAGGACTGATCGCCTTGTCCGGTGCGAAAGAGGGCGAGATCGGCCTCAGTTTGCTCGCCGGCAATCTTCAGGAAGCCGAAGCCAGCCTACGCGAATGGCAGGACGTGTTCCCGGATCGCTTCTACCTCGAGCTGCAACGCACCAGCCGTACTAATGACGAAGAATATTTGCACCTGGCCGTCGACCTGGCCGGTCGCTGCGACGCGATGCTGGTGGCCACCAACGACGTGCGCTTCATCAAGCAGGGCGACTTCGAAGCCCACGAAACCCGCGTCTGCATCGGTGAAGGCCGCGCCCTCGACGACCCGCGTCGCGCCCGCACCTACAGCGATCAGCAATACCTGAAGTCGCCGGAAGAAATGTGGGAGCTGTTTAGCGACATTCCCGAAGCGCTGGAAAATACCGTCGAAATCGCCAAGCGTTGCAATATCGAAATTCTGCTGGGCAAGAGCTTCTTGCCGAACTTCCCCGTGCCCGATGGCATGACCATGGACGAGTTCTTTCGCAAGATCTCGTTCGAGGGTCTGGAAGAGCGCCTGGCGGTGTTGTGGCCGAAAGAAACCACGCCCAACTACGAAGAGAAGCGTCAGGTTTACATTGATCGGCTGAATTTCGAGCTGGATATCATCATCCAGATGGGCTTCCCCGGTTACTTCCTGATCGTGATGGACTTTATCCAGTGGGCCAAACGCAACGGTATCCCGGTCGGCCCGGGCCGGGGGTCAGGTGCCGGTTCGCTGGTGGCCTATGTGCAAAAGATCACCGACCTGGACCCGCTGCAGTACGACCTGCTGTTCGAACGCTTCCTGAACCCGGAACGGGTGTCGATGCCCGACTTCGATATCGACTTCTGCATGGACGGCCGCGACCGCGTTATCGAATACGTGGCCCAGGCCTACGGGCGCAACGCGGTTAGCCAGATCATCACCTTCGGTACCATGGCCGCCAAGGCCGTGGTGCGAGACGTGGCGCGGGTCCAGGGCAAGTCGTACGGCCTGGCGGATCGTTTGTCGAAGATGATTCCGTTCGAGGTCGGCATGACCTTGGAAAAAGCCTACGAGCAAGAAGAAGCGCTGCGCGATTTCCTCAAGATTGACGAGGAAGCGGCGGAAATCTGGGAGATGGCCAAGAAGCTTGAAGGCATCACCCGTAACGTCGGCAAACACGCCGGTGGTGTGGTTATCGCGCCGACCAAACTCACTGACTTCGCCGCGATCTATTGCGATGACGAAGGCGGTGGTCTGGTTACCCAGTTTGACAAAGACGACGTGGAAGCCGCCGGCCTGGTGAAGTTCGACTTCCTCGGCCTGCGCACCCTGACCATCATCGACTGGGCGCTGAAAACCATTAACCGCGAGCAGGCCAAGGCTGGCCTGGAACCGCTGAACATCGATTTCATTCCGCTAGACGACAAGCCGACCTACGCCTTGCTGCAAAAGGCGGAAACCACCGCCGTGTTCCAGCTTGAATCGCGCGGCATGAAAGAGCTGATCAAAAAGCTCAAGCCCGACTGCCTGGAAGACCTCATCGCACTGGTGGCCCTGTTCCGCCCGGGCCCGTTGCAGTCCGGCATGGTGGATGACTTTATCAACCGTAAACACGGTCGCGCTGAATTGGCGTATCCGCATCCTGACTATCAATACGACGGCTTGCGCCCGGTACTGGCGCCGACTTACGGCATCATCCTGTACCAGGAACAGGTGATGCAGATCGCCCAGGTCATGGCCGGCTACACCCTCGGCGAGGCGGACATGCTGCGCCGCGCCATGGGTAAGAAAAAGCCCGAGGAAATGGCCAAGCAGCGCGGCGGTTTCATTGAGGGTTGCGCGAAGAACAATATCGACGCGGACCTGGCCGGTAACATTTTCGACCTGGTGGAAAAGTTCGCCGGTTACGGCTTCAACAAATCTCACTCCGCCGCCTATGGCCTGGTTTCGTACCAGACGGCGTGGCTGAAAGCGCATTACCCGTCGCCGTTCATGGCGGCGGTGTTGTCGGCGGATATGCACAACACCGACAAGGTGGTTACGTTGATCGAGGAGTGCCGCAGCATGAAGCTGCGCCTCGATGCGCCGGATGTGAACACCTCGGAATTTAAATTCACCGTGAACGACGATGGCCGCATCGTCTACGGTCTAGGCGCCATTAAAGGCGTGGGCGAGGGGCCGGTGGAGGCGATAGTTGAATCGCGCCAGGCCGGTCCGTTCAAAGACCTGTTCGACTTCTGCGCCCGCGTTGACCTCAAGCGCATCAACAAACGCACCACTGATGCGCTCATTCGCAGCGGCGCGCTGGATCGTCTGGGCCCGTATTTCCACGACGAAATCAAAGCCTACCAAGCCAACATCGACCGCAATCGCGCGGTGCTGTTGGCGTCGATGGAAGAAGCCATTCAGGCCGCCGAGCAGACTGCCCGCAGCCATGACAGCGGCCACGCCGACCTGTTTGGCGGCGTGTTCGCCGATACCGATGCCGACGTCTATGCCAAGCACAAGAAGGCCAAAGAGCTGTCGCTGAAAGAACGCCTGCGCGGCGAGAAAGAAACCCTCGGCCTGTACCTGACCGGTCACCCGATTGACGAATACGAAGGTGAAATCCGCCGCTTCGCCCGCCAACGAATTATTGATCTGAAACCCGCCCGCGACAGTCAGACCATTGCGGGCTTGATCGTTAACCTGCGCGTGATGAAGAACAAGAAGGGCGACAAGATGGGCTTTATCACCCTCGACGATCGCTCGGGGCGCATCGAGGCCTCGCTGTTTGCCGAGGCCTTCAACTCGGCGCAAGCCTTGCTGCAAACCGATGCGTTGGTGGTGGTGGAAGGCGAGGTGAGCAACGACGACTTTTCCGGCGGCCTGCGCCTGCGGGCCAAGCGCGTGATGAGCCTGGAAGACGCGCGTACGGGCCTGGCCGAAAGCCTGCGCGTACGGGTGAAAAGCGATGCCTTGAAAGGTGATCGCCTACGCTGGTTGGCGGAGCTGTGTAAGCGTCACCGTGGCGGTTGCCCTATCACGCTCGACTACACCGGCAGCGAAGCCAAGGCGCTGCTGCAGTTCGGTGAAGGCTGGCGCATCGACCCGGCCGATGGATTGATTCAAACATTGCGTGACCAGTTCGGGCGCGACAACGTCTTTTTGCACTATCGCTAGCAAGTACCACTTGATCGCTAGTAAGCGAGCGGCGCCGAGCGCCATTTTTACTCTCGACCTGAATGCGCCTGTTCCCGTAAGGTAAGGCGCTCAACGGACTCAGCCGCCGGCCCCTGGCCAGGCGCAAGACGGATGACTATGAACCCGAATTTTCTCGATTTCGAACAGCCGATTGCCGATCTCCAAGCAAAGATCGAAGAGCTGCGCCTGGTCGGTAACGACAACTCGCTGAACATCAGCGATGAAATTGCCCGTCTGCAAGACAAGAGCAACACGCTGACCGCCAGCATTTTCGGCAGCCTCACCAGTTGGCAAATCGCCAAGCTGGCCCGCCATCCCCGTCGACCTTATACGCTCGACTACATCGAACATATCTTCACCGAGTTCGACGAACTGCACGGCGACCGTCACTTCTCCGACGACCCGGCCATCGTCGGCGGCGTAGCGCGTTTGAATGACCAGCCGGTGATGGTCATCGGTCACCAGAAAGGCCGCGAAGTGCGTGAGAAGGTTCGCCGTAACTTCGGTATGCCGCGTCCTGAGGGGTACCGCAAAGCTTGTCGTCTGATGGAGATGGCTGAGCGTTTCAAAATGCCGATCCTGACCTTTATCGACACGCCCGGCGCCTATCCAGGTATCGACGCGGAAGAGCGCGGCCAGAGTGAGGCAATTGCCTGGAACCTGCGCGTGATGGCGCGGCTGAAAACCCCGATCATCGCCACCGTTATTGGCGAAGGCGGTTCCGGTGGTGCATTGGCCATTGGCGTATGCGACCAACTGAACATGCTGCAGTACTCCACCTACGCGGTGATCTCGCCAGAAGGCTGCGCGTCCATTTTGTGGAAAACCGCCGAGAAAGCGCCGGACGCTGCCGAGGCCATGGGCATTACGGCTGAGCGCCTGCGAGGCCTGGGCATCGTCGACAAAGTGATCGACGAGCCGTTGGGTGGCGCACATGCGGCCCCGGCCGTTGCTGCTGAATCGATCCGGGCGGCCCTGAGCGAGCAGCTTCAATCGCTGCAAAAGTTCGATATCGATGGGTTGCTGACCCGCCGTTACGAGCGCCTGATGAGCTACGGCGTCTAAGGTGAAGCTTCACGCCAGGTTGCTAGCGGGTCTGGCACCCTGGCGCAGCGCACCGGCCTGGCATGTGGCTTTGTCCGGTGGGCTTGATTCCACCGTGTTGCTCCATCTTCTGGCTACGCTCGGGAAAACCGAGCGCCTGCCGCCTCTCTCTGTCCTTCATATTCATCACGGCCTTCAGGCTGCGGCCGACGCGTGGCCGGCCCATTGCCAACAGCTGTGCGATGGTCTGGGCGTGCCGTTGCGGGTGGTTAATGTGCACGTTGCTGCTGGCGCGAGCGTCGAGCGCGCAGCGCGCGAAGCGCGGTACCAGGCATTCGCCCAAGTACTGCGGCAGGGCGAGGTACTGCTGACGGCGCAGCACCGTGATGATCAGGCTGAAACGCTGCTGTTCCGCTTGTTGCGCGGCGCCGGGGTGCGCGGCCTGGCGGGCATTCCGCCAAGTCGGCCGTTGGCGGCCGGTGTGGTCGTGCGGCCGTTGCTGGATTGCTCGCGCGCCGACCTGTTGGCGTACGCGCTCGAGCATGGCCTGCGATGGGTGGAGGATCCCAGCAATGGCGACACCGGTTTTGCCCGCAATCATCTGCGTCATCAAGTCTTTCCCCAACTCGCCGTGCACTGGCCGCAAGCGGCGCAGACCATGGCGCGTACGGCTGCGCATTTGCGCGAGGCGCAGGGGCTGTTGGATGACCTGGCCGCGCTCGATCTCGCCCCTGCGCAAAGCGCCAATCCGCTGCCGTGGCTGAACGTGCCGTCGCTTGAATTGCAGCCGCTGCTCGGCCTTTCCCCCGAGCGCCAACGCAACGCGCTGCGCCATTGGCTCGCGCCGCTGACGCTGCTGCCAGACAGCGAGCATTGGGCCGGTTGGAACGACCTGCGCGACGCGGCGGGCGATGCGAAACCAGTGTGGCGTTTAGCCGATGGCGAGCTGCATCGCAGTGGCGGGCGGCTGTGGTGGCTCGCGGGCAGTTGGCTCGCGGCACCCGAGCCGGCACCCGAGTGGACGCATCCCGGCCAGCCGTTGGCCTTGCCCGGCAATGGCGAGCTGCACATTGAGGGCGAGGCGCCGCAGGGTCCGTTGCGCGTTTGTTATCGCCAGGGCGGCGAAGTGATGAATGTGCCAGGCCGGGGGCATCGCGACCTCAAACGGCTGCTCAACGAACACGCCATGCCGACATTTGTGCGCAAGCGATTGCCCTTGTTGTATCGCGGCGACGAGCTTCTGGCGGTGGCAAACCTGTCTGCAATCCGCGGCCCTGCTGACGCTGGCTTGCGATTGCACTGGCAGCCACCGACGAATGACCAACGTTTGAGCTGAAAGGGTAGTTCCGGTAGACTACGCTCCCGTCTCATACAGCTAATGCGCAGGCCTTCCGGTTCTCTGCACGGCTATCAATTTTCAAGGCACGGCCAACAGGCTTTGCTGGTAATGGTGGGCAGCAGCCCTCCTTCAGCTTTCCCCGGCGGCGCAAACCGCCTAAACGCAGACTTCTAGGGTTTTTCATGACGCGCTACATATTCGTCACGGGCGGTGTTGTTTCTTCATTGGGGAAAGGCATCGCCTCGGCTTCATTGGCGGCTATCCTGGAGGCGCGGGGCCTGAAGGTCACGATGCTCAAACTGGACCCTTATATCAACGTCGATCCGGGCACGATGAGCCCGTTCCAGCACGGTGAAGTGTTCGTCACTCACGACGGTGCCGAGACCGACCTCGACCTGGGCCACTACGAGCGGTTCATCCGCACCACCATGACCAAGGGCAACAACTTCACCACCGGCCGCGTCTACGAAGACGTGCTGCGCAAAGAGCGCCGTGGTGATTACTTGGGTGCGACCATTCAGGTCATTCCGCACATCACCGACGAAATCAAACGCCGCATCATCAAGGGTGCTGGCGATGCCGACGTGGCCATGGTGGAAATCGGCGGTACCGTTGGCGACATCGAGTCCCAACCGTTCCTCGAAGCCATTCGCCAACTGCGCGTGGAAGTGGGCGCCAAGCGCGCCATGCTCATGCACCTGACGCTGGTGCCGTACATCGCCACGGCTGGCGAAACCAAAACCAAGCCGACTCAGCATTCGGTAAAAGAGCTGCGCTCCATCGGCCTGCAGCCAGACGTGCTGATCTGCCGTTCCGACCACCCGATCGACGTGTCTTCGCGCCGCAAAATCGCCCTGTTCACCAACGTGGAAGAGCGCGCGGTAATCGGTCTGGAAGACGTCGACACCATCTATAAAATTCCTTCCGTGTTGCACGCCCAGGGCCTGGACGATTTCGTGGTCGAGCGTTTTGGCCTGGAATGCGGCGGTGCCGATTTGTCCGAGTGGGAGCGCGTCGTCGACGCCAAGCTCAACCCGGAAAAAGAAGTCAACATCGCCATGGTCGGTAAGTACATGGAGCTGCTGGACGCTTACAAATCGCTGATTGAAGCGATGAGCCATGCCGGCATCCAGAACCGCACCAAGGTCAATCTGCGCTACATCGACTCTGAAGACATCGAGCAAAAAGGCACCGGCCTGCTTGAAGGCGTGGACGCCATTCTGGTGCCCGGCGGCTTCGGTCTGCGCGGCGTGGAAGGCAAGATCACCACGGTGCAATACGCTCGTGAAAACAAGATTCCGTACCTGGGCATCTGCCTCGGCATGCAAGTGGCTGTTATCGAGTTCGCCCGTAACGTGCTGGGCTGGACCGACGCCAACTCCACCGAATTCGACAAGGTCAGCGGCTATCCGGTCGTGGGTTTGATCACCGAGTGGGAAGACGCCGGCGGCGGTGTGGAAATTCGCACCGAAGCCTCCGACCTGGGCGGCACCATGCGCCTCGGCGCGCAAGACTGCCATCTGGAAGCGGGCTCGAAAGTATTCGACTGCTACGCCAAAGAAACCATCGTCGAGCGTCACCGTCACCGCTACGAAGTGAACAACAACCTGCTGCCGCAACTGCAGGACGCCGGCTTGAAAATTACCGGTCGCTCCGCTGACGGCGCGCTGGTGGAAGTGGTTGAAGCGCCGGATCACCCGTGGTTCGTGGCCTGCCAATTCCACCCCGAGTTCACCTCCACTCCGCGCGATGGTCACCCATTGTTCAGTGGTTTCGTTAACGCCGCACTGGCGCAGAAAGCGAGAAAGGCATGACCCAGAAAGTCGTCAAAGTTGGCGCCATCGAAATCGCCAACGACAAACCCTTCGTGCTGTTCGGCGGTATCAACGTTCTAGAGTCGCGCGACCTGGCCATGAAGGCCTGTGAAGAGTACGTACGGGTTACCGAAAAGCTCGGCATCCCTTATGTATTCAAAGCCAGCTTCGACAAAGCCAACCGCTCCTCCGTCAGCTCCTTCCGTGGCCCAGGCCTGGAAGAGGGCATGAAGATTTTCGAAGAAGTGAAGAAGACCTTCGGCGTGCCGGTCATCACCGACGTGCACGAGCCCGAGCAAGCGGCGCCAGTCGCTGCCGTGTGCGACATCATTCAGTTGCCCGCTTTCCTGTCGCGTCAAACCGACCTCGTCGTGGCCATGGCCAAGACCGGCGCGATCATCAACATCAAGAAAGCCCAGTTCCTCGCTCCGCAAGAAATGAAACATATCCTGGCCAAATGCGTCGAAGCCGGGAATGACCAGTTGATCCTGTGCGAACGCGGTTCCAGTTTTGGCTACAACAACCTCGTGGTAGACATGCTCGGCTTCGGCATCATGAAGTCGTTCGAATACCCGGTGTTCTTTGACGTGACCCACGCTCTGCAAATGCCGGGCGGGCGCTCCGATTCGGCAGGCGGTCGTCGTGCGCAAGTAACCGACCTCGCCAAAGCGGGCATGAGTCAGGGCCTGGCGGGCTTGTTCCTCGAAGCCCACCCGGACCCGGACAACGCCAAGTGCGACGGTCCGTGCGCCTTGCGTCTGGACAAGCTGGAGCCGTTCCTTACCCAGCTCAAAGCGCTGGATGATCTGGTCAAGAGCTTCCCGCCGATTGAGACTGCCTAAGCGCAGGAATCTTCGGTAAAGTGCCGCTCGGGCGAGCTCTGACCCGTGAGTCAGAGAGTCGTCGAGCGGGCTGGTTTTGTTCCAGGCAGCCTGCATCAACCTCTCTGCAGCGCCGTTTTCGTCAAATTTTGGAGTGTTAACAACAATGGCAAAGATCGTCGACATCAAAGGTCGTGAAGTTCTCGACTCCCGTGGCAACCCGACCGTCGAAGCGGACGTCATTCTCGACAACGGCATCGTCGGCAGCGCGTGCGCACCCTCGGGCGCTTCCACCGGTTCGCGCGAAGCGCTGGAACTGCGTGATGGCGACAAGAGCCGTTACATGGGCAAAGGCGTGTTGAAAGCTGTGGCCAACATCAATGGCCCGATCCGCTCGTTGCTGCTGGGCAAGGACCCGGTTGATCAGAAGGCTCTCGACCAGGCGATGATCGCCCTCGACGCCACCGAAAACAAAGCCAGCCTGGGCGCCAACGCCATCCTCGCTGTGTCGCTGGCCGCTGCCAAAGCTGCCGCACAAGACCAAGACCTGCCGCTGTACGCCCACATCGCCAACCTCAACGGCACCCCCGGCGTTTACTCCATGCCGGTGCCGATGATGAACATCATCAACGGCGGCGAGCACGCGGATAACAACGTCGACATCCAGGAATTTATGGTTCAGCCGGTTGGCGCGAAAACCTTCGCCGATGGCCTGCGCATGGGCACTGAAATTTTCCACCACCTCAAAGCCGTCCTGAAAGCGCGCGGCCTGAGCACTTCGGTGGGTGACGAAGGCGGTTTCGCACCGAACCTGGCTTCCAACGAAGACGCGCTGGCTGCCATCGCCGAAGCCGTTGCCAATGCCGGTTACAAGCTGGGCACCGACGTGACCCTGGCCCTGGACTGCGCTTCGAGCGAGTTCTTCGAAGGCGGCAAATACGACCTGGCCGGCGAAGGCAAAGTGTTCGACGCCGCCGGTTTCGCTGACTACCTGGCTGGCCTGACCCAGCGTTACCCGATCATCTCCATCGAAGACGGCATGGACGAGTCGGACTGGGACGGCTGGAAAGTGTTGACCGATAAGATCGGCGACAAAGTCCAACTGGTCGGCGACGATCTGTTCGTCACCAACACCAAGATCCTCAAAGAAGGCATCGACAAGTCGATCGCCAACTCGATCCTCATCAAGTTCAACCAGATCGGCACCCTGACCGAAACCCTGGAAGCCATTCAAATGGCCAAGGCTGCCGGTTACACCGCCGTGATCTCGCACCGTTCGGGCGAAACCGAAGACAGCACCATCGCCGACCTGGCCGTGGGCACTGCTGCCGGCCAGATCAAAACCGGCTCGCTGTGCCGCTCCGACCGCGTGTCGAAGTACAACCAACTGCTGCGTATCGAAGAGCAGTTGGGCGCAAAAGCACCGTACCGTGGTCGTGCCGAGTTCCGCGGTTAATTCGCGGATGGTAAAAAGGGGCAGCGCGAGCTGCCCTTTTCATTGAGATAGTTATTTTGCGTAGCCCTTACTGGTTATTCGTCGTTCTGATCCTTGTGCTGGCAGGTCTGCAGTACCGCTTGTGGGTGGGCGAGGGCAGCTTTGCGCAGGTCACCGACTTGCAGCGACAAATCGCCGAACAAAAGGGCGAAAACGAAAACCTGCTGGAACGTAACCGTATCCTCGAAGCTGAAGTCATGGAGCTGAAGAAAGGTATGGAAACCGTGGAAGAACGTGCCCGTCACGAACTGGGCATGGTCAAAGAGGGCGAAACCCTCTATCAGCTAACCGAATGACCTCGCCTGCTTTGCCTGCCTTCTGGGCTTTGATCCCGGCCGCAGGCGTCGGCGCCCGAATGCTCGCCGACCGGCCCAAGCAGTATCTGCAACTGGCTGGTAAAACCATTCTCGAACATACCCTCGACTGCTTCCTCGACCACCCGCAATTGCGCGGCTTAGTGGTGAGTTTGTCGGTGGACGATGCTTATTGGCCGACGCTGCCCTACGCCAGCAACGAACGCATCCAACGTGCCGATGGCGGCGCCGAGCGTGCCGGCTCGGTGCTCAACGGCCTTATCCGATTGGCCGAACTGGGCGCCGGTGAAAACGACTGGGTGCTGGTGCACGACGCCGCGCGGCCGAACCTGTCGCGCTACGACCTCGACCTGCTGCTCGCCGAACTGGCAAACGACGAGGTCGGCGGCTTGCTGGCCGTGCCAGCGCGCGACACCTTGAAACGTGCCGGTGCCGATGGCCGCGTGGCCGAGACGGTCGACCGCTCGGTGATCTGGCAGGCCTTCACCCCGCAAATGTTCCGCCTCGGCACATTGCACCGCGTGCTGGCGGATGCGCTGGTTTCTGGCGTTCGGGTCACCGACGAA
Source organism: Pseudomonas sp. AC229 (assembly GCF_979254655.1). Classification (NCBI taxonomy): domain Bacteria; kingdom Pseudomonadati; phylum Pseudomonadota; class Gammaproteobacteria; order Pseudomonadales; family Pseudomonadaceae; genus Pseudomonas; species Pseudomonas sp. AC229. Next base: position 155,063 of record NZ_CEEDHK010000001.1, on the reverse strand, counting down.
GCCTCGGCTATCGAATGGGCCGGGCAAGCGCCGCGCTTGGTTGAAGGGCGGGCGGATAACCTCAAAGTGACACGGCCGGAAGACCTTGAGTGGCTGCGTCAGCGCTGGGCGCATAAGCGCTAACGGCCCCGATCGAGGTCCTTTAGGAGCGGCTTTAGCCGCGATGCTTTTCAAATCACAAGCATCGCGGCTAAAGCCGCTCCCACAAAAAAAGACAGTTCAGTTGCTCACCCCAAATGCCCCAACCCCGCCTTCAGGTGATCCACCAACTGCCTCACCTTCGGCGACAAATGCCGCTGCTGCGGATACAACGCCCACACCGCGGTATTCGGCGCCTGATGCTTCTCCAGCAATGACACCAGCGCACCGCTGCGCAAGTGCTCCTGCACGTAATAGTCCGGCAACTGGCACAACCCCAATCCTTGCAGCGCCGCATCCAGCACCGCCTGCCCGCTGTTGCAGCGCCAGTTGCCGTGCACGCGCTGCGACACTTCGCGGCCTTCCTGCTGAAAACTCCAACTGTCGCTGCTGCCGATCAGGCAGTTGTGCTGGTTGAGCTCCGACAGGCTGTGCGGCCGCCCATAACGCTGCACATAGCTGGGCGCCGCGCACAGGTACATGCGGCGCGGCGCCAGGCGCGTGGCCACCAGTCGTGAGTCTTGCAGGCGCCCCAGGCGAATCGCCAGGTCGAGGCCGTCCTGCACCATGTCGAGGGTGCGGTTGCTCAGTTCGATGTCCACTTTCAACTGCGGATGGCGGCTCATGAATTGCGTCACCAGCGGCACTATAAAGCGCTCGCCGTAGGCTACCGCGCAGGTCATGCGCAGCAAGCCTTTCGGCTCGCTGCCCAAGTCGCCGACCGCGCGCAGCGCTTCTTCGCGGGCATCTTGCAGGCGCTGGCAATGCTGCAGAAACGTTTGCCCCGCTTCGGTCAGCGCTACGCGCCGGGTGCTGCGGTAGAACAGGCGCGTTTGCAGGCTTTCTTCGAGGCGAGCGATCTGCCGACTGACTTGCGAAGACGACAGCCCCAGCCGCTGAGCCGCTGCGGTGAACTGCCCGCACTCGGCCACCGCGACAAACTCGTCCAGCCCTTCCCAACTGTTCATGACGCGCTCCGTCCAGTGTCCCCAAATGCCGCGATTATCCCTCAATGGCAATAATGTTTTGCTAACTCCGCGATTATTTACGGTAAGCACTGTGGACTACACTTTGCGCCACTGCTTAAACCTGCTGGAGAGCGACCATGATCAAGTCCCGTGCTGCCGTAGCCTTTGCCCCGAACGAGCCGTTGAAAATTGTCGAAGTCGACGTCGAAGCGCCGAAGGCCGGCGAAGTGCTGGTGCGCATTGTCGCCACCGGGGTGTGCCATACCGACGCGTACACCCTGTCGGGCGCTGACTCCGAGGGCGTGTTCCCAGCCATTCTCGGCCACGAAGGCGGCGGCATTGTTGAAGCCGTTGGCGAGGGCGTGACCTCGGTAAAAGTCGGCGATCACGTGATTCCGCTGTACACCGCCGAATGCCGCGAATGCAAATTCTGCAAATCCGGCAAAACCAACCTGTGCAGCTCGGTGCGCGCTACTCAAGGCAAGGGCCTGATGCCCGATGGCACCAGCCGCTTCTCTTACCAAGGCCAGCCGATTTACCACTACATGGGCTGTTCGACCTTTTCCGAGTACACCGTGCTGCCGGAAGTGTCGCTGGCGGTCATTCCGAAAGAAGCGCCGCTGGAAAAAGTCTGCCTGCTGGGCTGTGGCGTCACCACCGGCATCGGCGCCGTATTGAACACCGCAAAAGTGGAAGAGGGCGCCACCGTGGCCATCTTCGGCTTGGGCGGCATCGGCCTGGCGGCGATCATCGGTGCAAAAATGGCCAAGGCTTCGCGCATCATCGCCATCGACATCAACCCGGCCAAATTCGACGTGGCCCGCGAATTGGGCGCCACCGACTTCGTCAATCCGAAGGACTACGACAAGCCGATTCAGGACGTGATCGTCGAACTCACCGATGGCGGCGTGGATTACAGCTTTGAATGCGTCGGCAATGTGCAACTGATGCGCGCGGCGCTGGAATGCGCGCACAAAGGTTGGGGCGAGTCGGTGATCATCGGCGTGGCCGGTGCCGGTCAGGAAATCAGCACCCGTCCGTTCCAACTCGTTACCGGTCGCGTCTGGCGCGGTTCGGCATTCGGCGGCGTCAAAGGCCGCACCGAGTTGCCGAGCTACGTGGAGAAAGCGCAGAAGGGCGAGATTCCGTTGGATACCTTCATCACCCACACCATGGGGCTGGACGAAATCAACGAAGCCTTCGACCTGATGCACGAAGGCAAAAGCATTCGCACCGTTATCCACTACTGATCCCAGGGCGGGCTTTCCCATGACCCTTGAAATCGTTTCCAGCAACAAAGCGTTCGGTGGCTGGCACAAGCGTTATCGCCACCGCTCCAGCTCGCTCAACTGCGACATGGTGTTTGCCGTCTACCTGCCGCCGCAGGCCGAGCAGGGCGCCAAGCTGCCGGTGTTGTACTGGCTCAGCGGCCTGACCTGCACCGATGAAAACTTTATGCAGAAAGCCGGTGCCCAGCGCCTGGCGGCCGAGCTGGGCTTGATCATCGTCGCGCCGGATACCAGTCCGCGCGGCGAAGGTGTGCCAGACGACGCAGCCGGCGCTTATGACTTCGGTCTGGGTGCGGGCTTTTACGTCAACGCCACGCAGGAACCGTGGGCGCGCCACTATCGGATGTACGACTATGTGGTGCAGGAATTGCCCGAGCTGATCGAAGCCAACTTCCCGGTTTCTGACAAACGCGGCATCAGCGGCCACTCCATGGGCGGCCACGGCGCGTTGATCTGTGCGCTGAAAAATCCGGGGCGTTATCAGTCGGTGTCGGCGTTCGCGCCGATTGCCAACCCGCTGAACTGCCCGTGGGGCGAGAAAGCCCTGGGCAATTATCTGGGTGCCGACCGTTCCCGTTGGCGTGAATGGGACGCCAGCGTGTTGATCGCTGATGCCAGCGAAAAGCTGCCGATTCTGGTGGACCAAGGCGACCGCGACGATTTCCTCGAAGGGCAACTCAAGCCTCAGGCGCTGGAAGCAGCAGCCAAGGCGGCGGGCCATCCGCTGACCCTGCGGATGCAGCCGGGGTATGACCACAGCTATTACTTTATCGCCAGCTTTATTGATGACCACTTGCGCCATCATGCGGCGGCGTTGAAGTAGCACAGGGGCTGAGACCCCGATTGCCCGATCGAGGCTGAAGCCTCTCCTACAAGAATCGCGGTTCTCATGTAGGAGAGGCTTCAGCCTCGATGCTTTTGCGCTACCTGTTTCAAGTGCCAGCGGCGCTCACGGGGTCCTTCGGGTAAACTCGCGACTTTTCCCAGGACCCCTCGGCTCATGCGTATCGGCCACGGCTACGATGTTCACCGCTTTTGCGACGGCACCTTTATTACCCTGGGTGGCGTGAAGATTCCTCACAAGTTCGGACTGCTTGCCCATTCCGATGGCGACGTACTGCTGCATGCCTTGAGCGATGCCTTGTTGGGCGCTGCGGCGCTTGGCGATATCGGCAAACATTTCCCCGATACCGACCCGAACTTCAAAGGCGCCGACAGTCGAGTGTTGCTGCGTCATGTGGTCGGGCTGATCAAGGCCAAGGGTTGGAAAGTCGGCAACGTCGACGCCACCATCGTTGCCCAGACGCCAAAAATGGCACCGCATATCGAAACCATGCGCGCCGCCATCGCTGCTGACCTTGAGGTCGCGCTGGATCAGGTCAACGTCAAAGCCACCACCGAAGAAAAACTCGGGTTTACCGGCCGTGAAGAGGGCATCGCCGTACACGCGGTCGCCCTGTTGGTAGCGCAATGAACGAACTCGAATTGCTCGGCCCTCGTGCCTATGGTGAAGCGGCCGGGCGCGCGGTGCTCAAGGCCACTGCCGAAGATTTTCAAGTCGACGAAGTGCTCGACATCCCGCTCGCTGGCGAAGGCGAACACTTGTGGCTGTGGGTGGAAAAACGCGGTCTGAATACTGAAGACGCCGCGCGCCGCCTGGCTAAAGCTGCTGGCGTGCCGTTGCGCATGATCAGCTACGCCGGGCTCAAAGACCGGCAGGCCCTGACCCGTCAATGGTTCAGCCTGCACCTGCCAGGCAAGGCCGACCCGGATTTTTCCGCCGCGCAAAGCGACAGCCTGATCATCGTCAAAACCGCACGGCACAAACGCAAGCTGCAACGCGGCGCCCACTCGGCCAACGGTTTCACCTTGCGCCTGACCCAACTGCAAGGCGACAGCGCGACCCTCGACGCGCGGCTGGAACAAATCAAAGCCCATGGCGTGCCGAACTATTTCGGTGAGCAACGCTTCGCCTATCAGGGCGGCAATGTGGTGCAGGCCCGCGATTTCGCCAGTCGCGGCGAGCTGCCGGACGCGCGCAATGTGCGCTCGCGTTTGCTCTCGGCGGCGCGCAGTTACGTGTTCAATCAGGTGTTGGCCGCACGTGTCGCCGACGGCAGCTGGCAGCGTGCGCAGGTCGGCGACTTGCTGGCCTTTACTGACAGCCGCAGTTTCTTCCCGGCCGGTGAGGCCGAGTGCAGCGACCCGCGTCTGGCCATTCTCGATCTGCATCCCACCGGCCCGTTGTGGGGCGAAGGGGTGTCGCCTTCCGCCGGTGCGACCCATGAAATCGAGCAAGCGGTCGCGGCAAAAGAGGCGGCGTTGTGCGACTGGTTAATCTCTGCGGGCATGGCTCACGAACGGCGTATCCTGCGCCTCCCCATCGGCGGTTTGACGTGGCATTATCCCGAGCCTGACATTCTGCAACTGGAATTCGTCTTGCCGGCTGGATGCTTCGCCACCGCTGTGGTGCGTGAAATCGTCGAGTTGTTGCCGGCAGGGCAGACGGACAACTCATGCGTATTCTGATTTCAAACGACGATGGGGTGATGGCTCCCGGCCTCGCCGCGCTGCATGGCGCGCTGGCGGATTACGCCGAGTGCGTGGTAATTGCCCCCGACACGGACAAGAGCGGCGCCAGCAGCTCGTTGACACTCGATCGTCCGCTGCACCCGATGGTATTGCCCAACGGTTTCATCAGCATCAACGGAACGCCAACTGACTGCGTGCACCTGGGCCTCAACGGCTTGTTGCCCGAGCTGCCAGACATGGTGGTTTCCGGCATTAACCTGGGCGCCAACCTGGGCGACGACGTGTTGTATTCCGGCACCGTGGCGGCCGCGCTCGAAGGGCGTTTTATCGGCTGCCCAGCCTTCGCCTTTTCTTTGGTTTCCCGGCAAACCGACAACCTGCCGGCCGCTGCGTACATCGCCCGCCGTTTGGTGGAAGCGCGAGACAAACTCGATTTGCCGCCGCGTACCGTGCTCAACGTGAACATTCCCAACTTGCCGCTGGACCACATTCGCGGCATTCAGCTGACGCGCCTGGGCCATCGCGCCCAAGCCGCAGCGCCGGTGAAGGTGGTTAACCCGCGCGGCAAGGAAGGCTATTGGATTTCGGTGTCGGGTGACGCGGAAGACGGCGGCCCCGGCACCGACTTCCATGCGGTGGTGCAAGGCTACGTGTCGATTACGCCGCTGCAACTGGACCGCACCTTTAACGAGGCGTTTGCAACGATCACGCCTTGGTTGGAGGGGTTGCTCTAATGTCGCGCGGGCAAGACGATCTGCAACACCGTGGTATCGGCATGACCTCGCAGCGCACCCGCGAGCGCCTGATTCAACGCTTGTACGACGAAGGCCTCTCCAACGCCCGGGTACTTGAGGTTATTCGCCGCACGCCGCGTCATCTGTTTGTTGATGAAGCCTTCGCGCACCGTGCGTACGAAGACACCGCGCTGCCCATCGGCCATAACCAGACTATCTCGCAACCTTATATGGTCGGGCGCATGACCGAGCTGCTGTTGGCGGCCGGGCCCTTGGACAAAGTGCTGGAAATCGGCACCGGCTCCGGCTATCAGACGGCGGTTTTGGCCCAATTGGTTGAGCGAGTGTTCTCCGTGGAGCGTATCCAGGCTCTGCAAGAACGCGCGAAAGAACGATTGCTGGCACTCAACCTGCGCAACGTGGTCTTTCGTTGGGGTGATGGCTGGGAAGGCTGGCCGGCACTGGCCAGTTACAACGGCATCATCGTGACCGCCGCTGCGGCTGAAGTGCCACAAGCGCTGCTGGATCAACTCGCCCCAGGGGGGCGTCTGGTGATTCCGGTTGGCGCGGGCGATGTTCAGCAACTGATGTTGATCATCCGTGAAGAGCACGGCTTCTCCCGTCATGTGCTGGATGCGGTGCGTTTCGTACCTCTTCTGAACGGCCCTACCGCTTGAGTTGGGCGAGGGTGGCACTACTTAAGTATGGGTTTTGTCGTTTTACATTTTTCAACAGTCACCGGAAAGGGAGAGGCGGGTGAGTCTCACAGCCATTCAGCAGTGGATTTGCATCGCAGGCGCCAGACGTCTGGTGAGTGGCTGGGTCCTTGGAGTGTTACTGGTCGGTTGCAGCAGCACCCCACCTGGTGGTGTCCGTGTGGTGGATCGCACCGCCGGCGGCTCGACTACCAGCACCAGTGCGGCCACGCCGCAGCGTCCCGCGACGACTACCGGCCAATACCGCGTCCAGCGCAGCGATACCCTTTATTCCATCGCCTTCCGTTTCGGCTGGGATTGGCGCGCGCTAGCCGCGCGAAACAACATTCCAGCGCCGTACACCATCAAGGTCGGTCAGGTGATCCGCTTCGACGGCGGGCGTTCGCCAACGGTAGTCAAAGGTCCGATGGCAACAGCCAATAACGGCAACAAGCCGCCCTTGGTGGTGGTGCCGACCAACACCGTTCCGGTCATCGCCAGGCCCGCCCAACCCCCGGTTGTTACCACGCCAGCGACCACGCCAGTGCAGGCTGTGAGTCGTTCTGCTACAGGCTGGGCATGGCCTACAGGCGGGGCATTGATCGGTAAATTCTCCTCAAACGGTAGTTTGAATAAAGGAATTGATATAGCTGGGGAATTGGGCCAGCCTGTTCTTGCCGCGTCGGATGGTTCTGTTGTGTACGCCGGAAGTGGATTACGGGGCTACGGCGAATTAGTGATCATCAAACACAGCGATACCTACGTAAGCGCTTACGGTCACAACCGCAAGTTGCTGGTAAGGGAGGGACAGCAAGTCAAGGTCGGGCAGACGATTGCCGAAATGGGTTCCACCGGCACCGATCGGGTGAAGCTCCATTTTGAGATTCGCCGACAGGGTAAACCTGTGGATCCGCTGCAATTTTTGCCTGCGCGTTGAAAGGTTGTCAGCCCGCTCCAGCCACGTAGGCCGGACGGGCTCAGGGATTGCCATGGATTAAGGTGATGCCGGGGCTTATGTCGAACTCAGCAAGGGATAAGAACAATGGCACTCAACAAAGAAGCGCCGGAGTTTGACTTGGATGATGACGTGCTGCTCATGGAGCCCGGCATCGTCTTGGACGACGTGCTTAACGATGAGCCGGAAGCTCCGGCTAAACGCACGAAGGCCAAGCAGTCCACTGCGGTCAAGCAACACAAATACATCGACTACACCCGGGCGCTAGACGCCACTCAGCTTTACCTCAACGAAATCGGTTTCTCCCCCCTCCTGACTCCCGAAGAAGAAGTCCATTTTGCGCGGCTGGCGCAGAAGGGCGACCCTGCGGGCCGTAAGCGCATGATCGAAAGTAACCTGCGCCTGGTGGTGAAGATTGCCCGTCGGTACGTCAATCGGGGCTTGTCCCTGCTGGACTTGATCGAAGAAGGCAACCTTGGGCTGATTCGGGCGGTTGAGAAGTTCGATCCTGAACGCGGTTTCCGTTTCTCCACTTACGCCACGTGGTGGATTCGGCAGACCATCGAACGCGCGATCATGAACCAGACGCGCACCATTCGTTTACCTATTCATGTGGTCAAGGAGCTAAACGTCTACCTGCGCGCCGCGCGCGAATTGACGCAGAAACTTGACCACGAGCCCTCCGCCGAGGAAATCGCCAACCTGCTGGAAAAACCGGTCGGCGAGGTCAAGCGCATGCTTGGCCTCAATGAACGGGTGTCCTCGGTCGACGTTTCGCTTGGCCCGGACTCCGACAAAACCCTGCTCGATACCCTGACCGACGACCGCCCGACCGATCCCTGCGAATTGCTGCAGGATGACGATCTCTCGCAAAGCATCGATCAGTGGCTCTCGGAGCTGACCGACAAGCAGCGGGAAGTGGTCGTCAGACGTTTTGGTCTGCGCGGTCACGAAAGCTGTACGTTGGAAGAAGTGGGTCAGGAAATCGGTTTAACCCGTGAGCGGGTGCGACAGATTCAGGTCGAAGCGCTTAAGCGACTGCGGGAAATCCTGGAAAAGAACGGTCTCTCCAGTGACGCGTTGTTCCAATAACCTCGTTAAGACCGCGCAAAAAACACCCGGCTCAGGCCGGGTTTTTTGTCGGTGTCTTCCTGCAAGTGTCAGCTTTGTAAGACATTGCTTACAGGGCGTGTAAGTGATTCGAGGAATGATTAGCCGGCGTATCGCCTGCGTTACACTGAGATTGAATAGCAAGTCATTGAAATATAAGAAATAAGTTAATTTTTGAGAGTGCGCGAGACTGTCCGTTAGGCGATTTCGCGACTTGAACGGTATCTGGATATCGCTAATATCACCCCTGTGCTTACGGACTAGCACGGGCTGAAATGGATATCGGCCAGGAACCATCGAAGGACACGATTCATCAGGACGATGAGCAGGAAATAGAGGGATTAGGGACGAAAGAGTGGGCGGGTCAAACCGCCCCTTTTTTTTGCCTGCCGAAAGGTGGGCACAACAAAAGGCCCGCATTGCGGGCCTTTTGTCTTTCACGGTGTTTGTCCTGCAGCGGGAAGCACTCGTCGGTGCGTTCTCTCGCTCTGGAAGCCTGGCGCTTAGCGCTCCAGGAGTTCCAGTTTGTTTTTCTTGCCATCCCACTCTTCAGCGTCTGGCAGCGCTTCTTTACGCTCGGTGATGTTCGGCCAGATTTCAGCAAGGTCGGTGTTCAACTGAATGAACTCTTGCATATCTTCAGGCACTTCATCTTCCGAGAAGATCGCTTGGGCCGGGCATTCTGGCTCGCACAGGGCGCAGTCAATGCACTCGTCCGGGTGGATCACCAAAAAGTTCGGGCCTTCGTAAAAGCAGTCCACCGGACACACTTCTACGCAGTCGGTGTACTTGCACTTGATGCAGTTGTCGGTGACGACGAAGGTCATTTCTAATTCTCTCCTCAGGCGGCTGGGGAGCCCGGTTCAGTAATTGAGCTCCTCGGCTCGGGAAACGAGAGCGGCAGTCCAGGCTAATAGACCACCGCTTTCCCAAAGCGCGCGGGATTCTAACAGCTTGCGCGCGCAGGCGTTAGATGCGTGCCTTCAATGTATATAACAGTTCGAGTGCGCGGCGCGGGGTTAAATCATCGGGATTGATGCGGCCCAATTCTTCAATCACCGGGTGCGGCGCGCTGGCGAACAAGTCGCTTTGCACCGGCACTGCCGGTTTGCCTGGCTCGCTACGCGGCTGCTCGTGGGGCAGCGCGGTAGTTTCCAGGCGTGCCAAGTGCTCCTTGGCGCGCACGATCACATCACCCGGCACGCCCGCCAACTGCGCAACTGCCAAGCCATAACTCTGGCTCGCCGGCCCCGGCAGCACGTGGTGTAGAAACACGATGCGCTCGTTGTGCTCGGTGGCGTTCAAATGCACGTTGGCGACAATCGGCTCGCTTTCCGGCAACACCGTCAGCTCGAAGTAATGCGTGGCGAACAGGGTATAGGCACGCAAGCGCGCCAAATGTTCGGCCGCCGCCCAGGCCAGAGACAGGCCGTCAAAGGTGCTGGTGCCGCGACCGACTTCATCCATCAGCACCAGGCTGCGTTCGGTGGCGTTGTGCAGAATGTTGGCCGTCTCGCTCATCTCCACCATAAAGGTGGAGCGACCGCCGGCCAGGTCGTCGCTCGAGCCGATGCGGGTAAAGATGCGGTCCACCAGCGACAGCTCGCAACTGGCCGCCGGCACGAAGCTGCCGATATGGGCGAGCAGCACAATGAGTGCGGTCTGGCGCATGTACGTGGACTTACCGCCCATGTTCGGGCCGGTGATGATCAGCATCCGCGTGTTGTCATCGAGGCTCAGGTCGTTGGCCACGAACGGTGTGGTCAGCACCTGTTCCACCACCGGGTGGCGGCCCTGGTTGATGCGCATGCACGGCTCATCGACAAAGCGCGGGCGGTTGAGGTCGAGGGTCAGGGCGCGTTCGGCCAGGTTGCTCAGTACGTCCAACTCGGCCAGGGCGCCAGCCGAATCCTGCAGCGGGCCGAGGTGGCCGATCAAACGCTCCAACAGCTCGTCGTACAGCATCTTTTCCCGCGCAAGCGCCCGGCTCTTCGCCGACAGCGCCTTGTCTTCGAACTCTTTCAGCTCCGGCGTAATAAAGCGTTCAGCGCCTTTGAGCGTTTGGCGGCGGATGTAGTCGGCCGGCGCTGACTCGGCCTGTTTGCTCGGCAGCTCGATAAAGTAGCCGTGAATGCGGTTGTAGCCGACCTTCAAATTGGCCAGGCCGGTGCGCGCTTTTTCCCGCGCTTCCAAGTCCATCAGAAATTGGCCAGCGTTTTCGCTGAGTGACTGGAGTTCGTCCAGTTCAGGGTCGTAGCCGGTCTTCAACACGCCGCCATCGCGGATTACCGCCGGTGGATTGTCGATAATTGCACGGGCCAGCAGCTCGGCCAGTTCCGGGTATGTGCTCACGGTGCCGGCCAGCGTTTGCAGGTGCGGGCTTTCAAGATTGGCCATCGCCATCTGCAGCTCCGGTAACGCTGCCAGGGCATCGCGCAGACGCGCCAAATCGCGAGGGCGCGCATTGCGCAAGCCGATGCGCGCGAGAATGCGCTCCACGTCGCCGATCTCTTTTAACTGTGGCTGCAAGTTCTCAAAACGATAGCGTTCGTGCAGGCAGGCAATCGATTCCTGGCGGGCGTCCAATACGGCGCGCTGGCGCAGCGGGCGGTTCAGCCAGCGGGTCAGCAGGCGGCTGCCCATGGCGGTTTGGCAGCGGTCGACCACCGATTGCAGCGTGTTGTCGCGGCCACCGGCGAGGTTGGTGTCCAGCTCCAGATTGCGCCGGCTGGCGCCGTCGAGAATCACCGTGTCGTCGAGGCGCTCATGGCGCAGGCTGCGCAGGTGGGGCAGGGCGGTGCGCTGGGTTTCCTTGGCGTAGGCCAACAGGCAACCGGCGGCGCCGATGGCCAGGGTCAGGGTTTCGCAACCGAAGCCCTTGAGGTCTTGCGTGGCGAACTGTTGGCACAGGCTCTTGTGCGCCGAATCGCGCTCGAAATCCCACGGCGCGCGGCGGCGAGAACCGCGGCGTTTCTCAGCCGGCAGACCTTGCGGCCAATCATCTGGAATCAACAGCTCAACCGGATTCAGGCGCTCCAGCTCGGCCAGCAAATTCTCCCAGCCCGGTATTTCCAGCACACTGAAACGGCCGCTGGTGATGTCCAGCACCGCCAGGCCAAACAGGCGTTCATCGCCGAGCACGGCGGCGAGCAAATTGTCCCGGCGCTCATCGAGCAAGGCTTCGTCGCTGACCGTGCCGGGGGTGATGATGCGCACCACCTGACGTTCGACCGGACCTTTGCTGGTGGCCGGATCGCCGATCTGCTCACAAATAACTACCGACTCGCCGAGCTTCACCAGCTTGGCCAGATAACCTTCGGCGGCGTGGTAAGGAATGCCGCACATGGGAATGGCCATGCCCGCCGATTGGCCGCGCGCGGTCAGGGTAATGTCGAGCAACTTCGCGGCTTTTTTCGCGTCTTCGTAGAAAATCTCGTAGAAGTCGCCCATGCGGTAAAACATCAACTGGTCGGGGTGCTGATTCTTCAGCCGCCAGTACTGCTGCATCATCGGGGTGTGTGCGGAGAGATCGCTCATTACCAGGCCTTGCGCGCAAAAGGCGCTAGTGTACGGTATCCCCCTCATCCTCTTTAAGCCCGGAGATTGCCTTGGACGCGATTACTCAACTGGCCGCGCAACTGGGCCAGCGTCTGCGTGCGCTGGACGCGCGTGTCACCACTGCCGAGTCATGTACCGGTGGCGGCATTGCCGAAGCCATTACGCGAATTCCGGGAAGCTCCGCTTGGTTTGAGGCCGGTTACGTCACTTATTCCAACGCCCAGAAGACCCGTCAGCTTGATGTGCCAGCTACTTTATTTGCCTCGGTGGGTGCGGTCAGCCGTGAGGTTGTCGAAGCCATGGCGCGCGGAGCACAAGACAAAAGCGCTGCACAATTTTCCGTAGCCGTCAGCGGCGTTGCCGGCCCGGACGGCGGTTCAGTCGACAAACCTGTAGGCACCGTCTGGCTGGCTTGGGCGAATGGGGACCAGGTGTTTACCGGCAAGCGTCTTTTTGCTGGCGACCGTGACGCGGTGAGACGACAAACGGTGGAAGCCGCACTGGACGGGCTGATCCGACTAGCTGCAGGAGAAATTCCGGATCAGGGGTAGGCGCTCGACTTGCGCTGTGGAATAATACTGGCTACTTATACAGTTGTTAGCGGCCGCTAGGCCCTCTTGATCACGTGAGGATTCAATGGACGAGAATAAGAAGCGCGCCTTGGCTGCAGCCCTGGGTCAAATCGAAAAACAATTCGGTAAAGGCGCAGTCATGCGCATGGGCGACCACGAACGTCAGGCCATTCCGTCGATTTCCACCGGCTCCCTGGGCCTGGACATCGCCCTTGGCATTGGCGGCCTGCCACGCGGTCGTATCGTAGAAATCTACGGTCCGGAATCGTCGGGTAAAACCACACTTACCTTGTCCGTTATCGCTGAAGCCCAGCGCATGGGCGCCACCTGCGCCTTCGTCGATGCGGAACACGCGCTCGACCCGGACTACGCCGGCAAACTCGGCGTCAACGTTGACGACCTGCTGGTTTCCCAGCCTGATACCGGCGAACAAGCGCTGGAAATCACCGACATGCTGGTGCGCTCCAATGCCATCGACGTAATCATCGTCGACTCCGTTGCCGCCCTGGTGCCGAAAGCGGAAATCGAAGGCGAAATGGGCGACATGCACGTCGGCCTGCAAGCCCGTCTGATGTCGCAAGCGCTGCGTAAAATTACCGGCAACATCAAAAACGCCAACTGCCTGGTTATCTTCATCAACCAGATCCGTATGAAAATCGGTGTGATGTTCGGTAGCCCCGAAACCACCACCGGTGGTAACGCGTTGAAGTTCTACGCCTCGGTGCGTCTGGACATCCGTCGTACCGGCGCGGTGAAAGAAGGCGACGAAGTGGTCGGCAGCGAAACCCGCGTGAAAGTGGTGAAAAACAAGGTAGCCCCGCCGTTCCGTCAGGCTGAGTTCCAGATTCTGTACGGCAAAGGCATCTACCGTAACGGCGAGATCATCGACCTGGGCGTGCAACTCGGTCTGCTGGAAAAATCCGGCGCCTGGTACAGCTATCTGGGTAGCAAGATCGGTCAGGGTAAAGCCAACTCGGCCAAGTACCTGGAAGATAACCCGGAAATCGCCAAAACCATCGAGAAGCAGATCCGCGATCAATTGCTTATGGCCGGTAAAGATGCAGCCGCAGCGGCCGCCGCCGCCGCTGTAAACAACACCGAAGACGATCTGGCAGACGCCTGAGTCTGATATGTCCGTCGTACTCGACAGCCCTGCCGCAGTAAGACGGACAGCCATGGACTTGCTCGCACGCCGCGAGCATGGCCGTGTCGAGTTAACCCGCAAATTGCGCCAACGCGGCGCCCCGCCTGAACTCATCGAACCGGAACTCGACCGCTTGACGCAAGAGGGTCTGCTGTCCGAATCCCGCTACCTCGAAAGCTTCGTTTCCTACCGTGCCCGCTCTGGCTACGGGCCTATGCGCATTCGCGAGGAACTGGGGCAGCGTGGACTGGCGCGCGCCGATATCGAACAGGCGTTGCGTGAATGCGGGATTGATTGGCGTGAACAGATGAACGAAGTCTGGCAGCGCAAATTCGGCGAGCAACCGAACGACGCCAAGGAGCGCGCCAAGCAAGGGCGCTTTCTTGCGTATCGCGGTTATTCCATGGACATGATCAGCCGCCTGCTGCGCGGTGAGCTGTACGATTGAAGTTCTCTTCCCGCCTATCCAAAACCTGACAACCAGCGCAGCACCGTAGGAGCGGCTTCAGCCGCGATGCTCTTAATTGGCGCCCCGCGCTCTTGGGAATCGACCTGGGTCTACGCCCAATTCTCCGGCGTATTGAAAAAGTCATACAACTCCCGCAGCCGCCCATATTCCCGCCCGCGAAAGGCAAACGCCACGCGATGTAACTCCGCCAGTTCCGGCTCATCCCCTTCGTTCTCGAAGGCGCCTTGCTGCTGCACAAAGCCGCCGCTTTTGCACAGGTCTGCAAACAGCTCGGGCAATTGTTCGACTGCCTCAGCCGAAAGCCCATGGTTTAGCCGCACTACAAAACGATCCTTCAGCCAGCGGCTCGAATGAAAGTTGCTGTAGAAGCGCGTGATCTGCTCAACCGCTTCATCCGCGCTGTGCGCCATGGTCAGCAGTTTCATGTCGCTGGGCAGAATGTAGCCGTTGCCCTCCAACTGGCGGTGGATAAACGCCAGGGCGTCTTTCCAGAAACTGCCGTCGGGTTCGTCCAGCAGCACCACCGGAACCAGCGGACTTTTTCCGGTCTGGATCAATGTCAGCACTTCCAGCGCTTCGTCCAACGTGCCGAAGCCGCCTGGGCAAAGCACCAGGGCGTCGGCTTCTTTAACGAAGAACAACTTGCGCAGAAAGAAGAACTTGAATGACAGCAGGTTGCTGCTGCCTTGCATGGTGGCGTTGGCGCTTTGTTCGAAGGGCAAGCTGATGTTGAGACCCAAGCTGTGTTCGAGTCCTGCTCCTTCATGGGCGGCAGCCATGATGCCGCCGCCGGCACCGGTAATCGCCATCAGCTCGTTGCGCGCCAACGCGGCGCCAAGTTCTTTGGCGAGTTGGTACACGGGGTGGTTTGCCGGCGTGCGCGCCGAACCGAACACAGTCACTTTGCGACGACGCTTGAACTGCTCCAGCACGCTGAAGGCATGCTCCATCTCGCGCAGGGTTTGCAGCATGATCTTGGCGTCCCAGCGGTTGCGATCGGCCTGGGCCATGCGAATCACTGTGGAGAGCATGTCGCGGTACAGCGACAGGTTGAGGCTGGAATCAGGCGTGGCGAGGGCGAGCAATTCGTCGACTTTGGCGGCCAGGTCAACGCTCGGGGTTTGCACATGACGGTTGAGGTAATCGTCCGGTTCGTAAGGCATGGAACAGCTCCTTGAGGGTGAACCTTGGATCGGAAGCGGCAGGTTGGGTGAAGCCGATCGCGGCTCGACCCAACCTGAAGTAAAGCTTATTTGATCGAGCAGTCAGCTTTGCTGAAGTTTTCGGCGGCGATGTAGTTGTTGGTTTTGTATTCGCTGAACTGGTAACGCAGCACGGCGCCACGGGCCAGCAATTGGCGGAAGCCGTTGTTCTGGCAGACGCTGGCGCCCAGTTGCTTGCGCACGGCGTCCGGATTGCCGCGCATTTGTGCGGCGTGCGCAGGCTGAACGCTCAGGTGGTTGATCAGCACGTTGCCGTCAACGGTGTAGCCCTGATCGAGAATGTCCTCGTTGATAGCCCGCGGTGTGCCTTCGCTGCTTTGGGTGGCCACCTGATTGAGCAGCTTGTTCAGCTCGAAATCCTGAAGCGAGGCCGCGTGCGCAGCGGGAAGGGCGAAGCAAAAGGCCAGGGCCGTGAAGCGCAGCATGTAAGTCTCCATATCCATAAAGCGGGTTGGACCCTGGCCTCAAGGCTAGGTTCGTTAGCCCGCAACTATTACGTGGGCCAGCGCTCAGCCCGGGTTGCATCCTGACCAACCGCCTGCGGCAGATCAAGCGCGAGCGCGCCACCTGCGCATTCCCAACAAGCGTTCTTCCTTTATTTGCGACCAACGCCGCTCAGCGCGCCGATATCGTCGGCAAACGACCAAGTTCCTTGGGCTCGCGAAAATATCCGAATCTTTTTGAATTATTTAGTCATACAAATCTGTACGGCTTGGTGTGAAACGGTAACGGTTTTATTACACCGGCGCATGGGGCCTGAAGCCCCTGGCGGCGGGCCTCGGGGGAAACCGACGTTTTGCCAGGTGCAATCCGGCCACGTTCACAGCGGCTCGGGTGTTACCTCGGCCCAGGCCAGATAGGACCGTAGGCAGTACGAAGGATCGGGGATCGTCAGCAAAGGCGGCCGGTCACAGGTCGCATACCGCTTCATTCGAAAGTCGGTTTTATCGCTGCGCTACAGAAGTTCCGGTTGGCCTAAACCGGAGACGTATCGCGGCTTATATCGTGCGTGTAGGAGTCGAGAATAATGATAAGAACTCGCCCATCTTGCTGGCAGACCGCGCTTTACAGCGGGAGCTTGATGTTGGTTTGGACCTCCGGAGCTCTGGCGTCCGGTTACCACTTTGGTTCGCAGTCGGTGGCAGCCCAGGGCACAGCCCACGCGAACGGCGCGGAAGCGGTCGACCCTTCGACCATTTTCTACAACCCCGCAGGCCTTGCGCGCTTACCCGGCACCCAGGTCACCAACGGCATCACCATCGTCATTCCCAAGGGCAGCTTTAAAGACACCGGCAGCACCGACGTTTTCGGTAATCCCTCCGGTGGCACCGGGGCGGGTTCTTACCTGCCAGATGCGGCAGCCGCACCGGACTTCTATTTTTCCAGCCAGATCAATGACAACGTCACCGTCGGCCTTGGCATCTTCGTGCCCTACGGCGCCAAGCTTGATTACAAGGAGAACTGGAGCGGTCGCTACGGCATTCAGTCGGCGAACCTGGAAACGGTGAACATCAACCCGAGCATTGCCTACCGCTTCAATGAGCACCACAGCATTGGTTTTGGGCTGTCGGCGCAGTACATCAAGTCGATTCAGCGCGGGGCGGCAGATGTGAAAGGGGCTTCGCGGCAGTTGGCTGGGCAGTTTGTGGAGGCTAATTACGATTCGACCCGCAACGCGGCGGATCCAATTTTAGGCCCCGTGGTAGGACTGATCGCGGGCGTGCCGGTGCCTGATGAAATCACTTCTTGCGGTGGAGTGTCGGACCGCGATGGGTTTGTCGACTGCGTCGCGCAAAATTTTGCAGACAACGTCGAGGGCGATGGTTACTTCCGCGTCAAAGGTGATGACTGGGGATTTGGCTGGAACATTGGTTACATGTTCGAGCCAACTGAAAGCACGCGTTTTGGCATTGCCTACCGGTCTCATATCAAACATACGATGGAGGGCGAAACCAAGTGGAGCTTTGCCGATGTAAGCGGTTCGGTGCCCTCACCCGCGACTGACTTAAGCGGTGGGGTGACGATCCCAATCTTCGATATCTATGTGCCGCCAAGAGAGTCGTTGCAGCAGGTCTTCGATCCAAACAATTGGATCAATCCAGGCAATTTCGCGGCGTCCAATCTTCATCCTAATTCCACAGCCAAGACCAACATCGACACGCCTGAGTCGCTGTCGATCAACGCCTTTCACCAGTTGAACGACAAAGTCGCTTTCATGGGCGACGTCACCTGGACCCGGCATTCCCGTCTCGACACGGTCGGTATTCAGCTCAAACAGGTAAACGGTTACCCCTACTTCAACGGCGTAAATGAGGGCGACGCCACGGTCGACCAAGACTGGAACGACACCTACAAAATCTCCCTCGGTATGAACTACCAATGGGACAAAGACCTGATGCTGCGCACCGGCGTCGCCTACGACAAATCCCCCGTCAGCGGCAGCGATAAACGTCACCCGGCGTTCCCGGATGCCGACCGTTACTGGTTGTCCTTCGGCGCCAACTACAAGTTCGACGAGGACACGTCGGTCGATCTCGCCTACAGCTACGTGCAATTCGCCAGCGGCAAGATGGATTACAAAGACGGCTGCTCGCCAGCGGGCTGGGCGCCCGGCGGAGGCAGTCTTTACGTCGACAGTGGCGTGCGTTGCACCGGCAACGGCGGCAACTTCAAGGGTGAGTATGAAACCCGTATTCACTTCGTAGGCTTGGCCTTCAACCAGTCGTTCTAACCCCCTCGCCCGGCGGGTCGTCTGTCGACCCGCCTCAGGCCCGCTGCGGTTTTGCCCAGCGCCTCTGCTAGACTCGCCGGCTTCTTTTTTGCTGGTCGGATGCAGTCGATGATCTCCTTTTCTTCCCGCGCGGACCGCCCGCAATGAGCCACGCCGTCTCGCGTTTACGCCTGGAGCGGCTGGAGCTCAGCACCAAGCCGTTCACCGCGCGTGGTTCCCGAGCGCCGCGTTGCGAGGGCTGTCGTGTAATTCCGGAATACTGCCTGTGCGCGCTGCGGCCGAAGGTGCCGACCAATGCCGGCATGTTTCTGCTGATGCACGACGTCGAACCGTTGAAGCCGACCAACACCGGCTGGCTGATCGCCGACCTGGTTACCGACACGTTCGCCTACCGCTGGTTTCGCACCTCGGTGGAGCCGGAAATTCCAGCGCTGCTCAACGACCCGCAATGGCAACCGTACGTGGTCTTTCCCGGTGAGTTTGTCGCGCCTGAGCGGGTGGTCACTGAAGTGAAGGTGGAGGAGGGCAAGCGGCCTCTGTTTATCTTGCTGGACGCGACCTGGACCGAGGCCCGCAAGATGTTTCGCAAGAGCCCCTATCTGGACAAGTTTCCGGTGCTCAGTTTGCAGCCCGAACAGCTGTCGCGTTATCGCCTGCGTCGGTCCAAGCGTGACGACCATTTGTGTACGTCGGAAGTGGCGGCGTTGTGTTTGGAGCTGGCGGGCGAGCCGCGTGCCGGGGCGGCACTGGATGCATATCTGGATGTGTTTACCGCCCATTATCTGGGGGCGAAGTTTCAGCGGCCGGTGGATTTGGAGGATGAGGTGCATCGGCGGATGGGTGAGTATTTGTAGGGTGAGCGGCTAAACGCTTGCCCTCTCCCTAACCCTCTCCCGCAGGCGGGCGAGGGGACAGACCGAATCGCCTATTAGCTCCCTCGCCCCTCGGGGAGAGGGCTGGGGAGAGGGGGCTGCGGTTTCGAACCGGAACGCCCTAAACCACCTTCCCCTCAACCACTTCCTCCGCCACCTTGCGCGGCCAAAGCTGCGCCACCAACATGCCGGCAAACATCAGCGCGCAACCGATATAGCCGCGCAGGTGCAGCGACTCATCGAGAAACAGCGCTCCGGCTACCGCGGCGAACACCGCTTCCAGCGAAAAGATGATCGCCGCGTGCGAGGCGATGGCGTGCTTCTGCGCAATCACCTGCAAGGTGTAAGCGATGCCAACCGAAATAAGCCCGCCATAAATGATCGATGGCCCGGCAGTGATGATGCCGGTCATTTGAATATCTTCCAGCGTGACGGCGAGGCCCAGGCTGATGACGGCGCAGACGGCGAACTGAATGGCCGCCAAGCGGATCGGGTCGAAGCGGCCAGCAAAATAGCCCACGAGCAAAACGTGCGTGCCCCACACAAATGCGCCCGCCAGTTGCAGCCAATCGCCGGAGGCCACGTGGAAACCGTCGCCGACGCTGAGCAGAAACATGCCGATCACCGCCAACACGCAACCGAGCCACGTGCCGATGCCGGTTTTGTGGCCGAGAAAAAGGCCCACCAGCGGCACGATGATGACGTACAACCCGGTGATAAAGCCGGCGTTGGTTACGCTGGTGAACAGCAGTCCCACCTGCTGCAGGTTAATGCCCAGGGCCAAAACCAGGCCCATCAATCCGCCGCCTATAAATAAGCCGCGATTGAACGGTTGTTTGTTGCCACGACTGAGCAGGTAGACCACCGGCAACAACACCAGCGTGCCCAAGGCGAAGCGCAGGCCGGAGTATAAATATGGGCCGATGGAATCCATGCCCATGCGCTGCGCCACGAAGGCGCTGCCCCAGATAAGCGCGGTGGTCAGCATTAACAGGTCGGCGCGCAGGGCTTGGTTTCGCATGGTCGGTCTCGGCAGGAAAAGCCTCGAACTGTGCCGCAAACCTAAAGGCTTGACCACCCCATTCTGGCTCGGCATGCTGGGCGCCGCCGCTGCGCTGCACACCCCGCGCGGCGGTACTTTCGTACACCGAGAAGCGCCCCCTTAAAACAAGAGCAGCCCATGGCCGACTACGAAATCCTGATTGCCGATGATCACCCGCTGTTTCGCAGTGCGCTGCACCAAGCCCTGACGTTGGGCCTCGGCCCGCAGGTGCGTCTGGTTGAGGCGGCGAGCATCGCCGAGCTTGAAGCGCGACTCGGGGAAAAGTCGGATTGGGATCTGGTCTTGCTCGACCTCAACATGCCCGGCGCCTACGGGTTTTCCGGTTTGGTGATGGTGCGGGGGCAATATCCGCAGGTGCCGGTGGTGATGGTGTCGGCACAGGAAGAAGCAGCGGTGGTAGCCCGCGCCCGTGAATTCGGCGCCAGCGGGTTTATTCCCAAATCCAGCCCGTTGGAAACCATTCAGCAAGCGGTGCGCGAGGTGCTCGACGGCGACGTCTGGTGGCCGCCGCAATCGGAAGAAAGCGCGGGTCTGTCTGCCGAAGCGAAGGCAGTAAGCGCCGGTCTGGCCAGCCTGACACCGCAGCAGTTTCGCGTGTTGACCATGGTGTGCGATGGCTTGCTGAATAAGCAGATCGCCTATGAACTGAACGTGTCCGAGGCCACCATCAAGGCTCACGTCACCGCCATTTTCCGCAAACTGGGTGTGCGCACCCGCACGCAAGCCGCGCTGCTGTTGCAACATCTGGAATCCATTCCCGCCAGCTAAGCGTCAGCAGGTCGTTGGTTTTTCACGCATTTTTGACCGCGTTTGACGTAGCCTGCGGCCTCACAAATTTTGGTTGTATTTCCCATGTCGCCATTCAAAGGCCAGACCGGCTTTAAACGTGTTCTCAACGCCACCGGCTATTCCTTCGACGGCCTGCGCGCCGCCTTCACCGGTGAAGCAGCGTTTCGCCAGTTGGTGCTGCTCAATGTGGTGTTGATTCCCCTGGCGTTCTGGTTTGACGTCAGTCGCGGCGAACGCGCCCTGATGATCGGCGTGTGCCTGGTGGCGCTGATCGTCGAGTTGCTCAACTCGGCAGTAGAGGCGGCGATTGACCGTATTTCGCTGGAGCTGCATCCGTTGTCGAAAAATGCCAAAGATATGGGCAGCGCCGCGCAGTTTGTAGCGCTGAGCCTGATTGGTAGTGTCTGGTTGGTAATTCTTCTGGGTTGAAAGCAAAAAGCATCGCGGCTGAAGCCGCTCCCACAAATTGTGCGATTCGTAGGAGCGGCTTCAGCCGCGATGCTTTTCAAGCAATCGAGGGCAACACAATCTCATCGCTGCGCCGCACCCCGGCGGTCAGCTTGCGGCACTGCTCGAGAAACTCGCGCATGGCGCTGGTCTGGTACTTCTGCTTGTGCCAGATGAAGTAGAACTGCCGCGTCAGATCCAGTTCGGGGGTTTCCACTGGCACCAGGCTTCCGCGGCGAAACGCATCGCGCAGTGCCAAGCGGGAGATACAACCAATCCCCAGCCCCGATTCCACTGCGCGCTTGATAGCTTCGGTGTGTTCCAGCTCCAATCGAATGTTCAGCGCGGTGGGGTGGTGGCGCATGGCTTGGTCGAAGGTCAGCCGCGTGCCGGAGCCTTGTTCGCGAAGAATCCAGGCTTCCTGCGTAAGCTCCAACAGCGAAGCGCGGCCGTTGGCGGCCAACGGATGCTGCGGCGCGCAAAACACCACCAACTCGTCTTCTACCCAGGGCTGCACTTCGATGTCCGGGTGCTGGCAGTCGCCCTCGATCAGTCCCAAATCAATTTCATAATGCGCTACCTGCTGTACAACGTGCGCCGTATTTTGCACATGC
Source organism: Pseudomonas sp. AC229 (assembly GCF_979254655.1). NCBI lineage: Bacteria > Pseudomonadati > Pseudomonadota > Gammaproteobacteria > Pseudomonadales > Pseudomonadaceae > Pseudomonas > Pseudomonas sp. AC229. The sequence continues at coordinate 133,160 of NZ_CEEDHK010000001.1, read as the reverse complement.
AACTTCACGCGGCATTCGGGGTGTTGCTGCATGAAGCTGCCGATCAGCAACGTGGCCAGATAGTTACCGACCGTCAGCGTGGCGCCCACGGATAACGAGCTGAAACCGCCCTGACCGTTGAGCATGCGCTCGATCTCTTTGGCTTGATCGAGCAGCGCAACCGCCTGCGGCAATAGCTGATGACCCAAGGCGTTGAGCGATAGGCGTTTGCCCGCGCGGTCGAACAACTGGCAGGCCGATTGGCGCTCCAGTTCGGTAACCGCAGTGCTCGCCGCAGACTGTGACAGCGCCAACGATTCAGCCGCCCGTGAGACGCTTTCCTGTTGGGCGACGGCGACGAAAACCTGAAGTTGGCGGAGTGTGAATCGCATATCTATATAACCGATAACCTATATCTTAATAATCCACTTAACAGATATGGTTGTCGCCCTTAAAATGCCGCGCATTGGCACCCGTCGGTCGGGTGAGCGCGATTCATCGAGGAAGCAAGCATGAGCAACTTGAACGTCGAGCGTGTGCTCAGCGTCCACCACTGGAACGACACCCTGTTCAGCTTCAAAACCACCCGCAACCCGGGCCTGCGTTTTGAAAACGGCCAGTTCGTAATGATCGGCCTGCAACAGGAAAACGGTCGCCCGCTGATGCGAGCTTACTCGATTGCCAGCCCGAACTATGAAGAGCACCTGGAGTTCTTCAGCATCAAGGTTCCGGATGGTCCGCTGACTTCCCAACTGCAACACCTGAAAGTCGGCGACGAGCTGATGGTCAGCCGCAAACCCACCGGCACCCTGGTGCTGGACGATTTGCTGCCGGGCAAACACCTCTACCTGCTAAGCACCGGCACCGGTCTGGCGCCATTCATGAGCGTGATTCAAGACCCCGAAACCTACGAGCGTTTCGAGAAGGTCATCCTGATTCACGGCGTGCGCTACGTGAACGAAGTCGCCTACCGCGAGTTCATCACCGAGCATCTGCCGAAGAACGAATTCTTCGGTGAAGCGCTGAAAGAAAAGCTGATCTACTACCCCACCGTGACCCGCGAGCCTTTCGAGAACATGGGCCGCCTCACCGACCTGATGCGCAGCGGCAAGCTGTTCACCGACATCGGCCTGCCACCGATCAACCCGCAGGACGACCGCGCGATGATCTGCGGCAGCCCGAGCATGTTGGACGAGACCAGCGAAGTGCTGGATGGGTTTGGTCTGAAGATTTCGGCTCGCATGGGTGAGCCGGGGGATTATCTGATCGAGCGTGCATTTGTAGAGAAGTGATCGCGAATAATAAAAAACCCGCCTATATGGCGGGTTTTTTTATCACTGACCGATCGGCTGCGCGTCGGCATTGCGGCGTTAAAAATGTTTTTTAAATGCTCATTGGCTACAGCCAACTGCGCTTTAAAAAACATTTTTGCCTTGCACTGCTCTAGCTCGCTCGATCTCGATACGCGTGATGCTGAAATCGCAGAAGAGCGGCACGGCGGTTACGCTGCAACCACCTCAACCACACAAATCTGCTCCGGCGTCGGGTAATGCCAGCGCACCTGCACGTCCCACAATTGCGTGCCGTAAATACGGCTGGGCTCGGGCTGCTGATACGCAGGCCGAGGATCTTGCGCCAGGCATTGTTCGATCAGCTCACGCAGCGGTTGCTGCAACTGCTGGCCGTGCTCCAGCGCCTGAGCTAGCGCTGCATCGCTCCACACCACATCTATCAGCGTCGGCGCGCCAGCGGCCATGTGGTTGAACGCGCCGCTCACCGAGTCGGCATACGGCACGTAGGGTTTGATATCCAGCACCGGCGTGCCGTCGAGCAGGTCGATGCCGGACAACCAGAGCTTGCCGGCTTCAACCCTTTCAAGCTTCACCACCGATTGACCGATGCCGTTGGGCCTGTGCGTGGCGCGGGTGGCGAATACGCCCATGGACTGGTTGCCGCCCAGGCGCGGCGGGCGCACTTTCAGGCGCGGTTTGTCTTCCAGGGCCTGGTGAAAAAGGAATAGCAGCCACACGTGGCTGACCTGCTCCAAGCCTTCCACGGCTTCGCCGCTGTCGAAAGGTGGCAGCAATTCCAACACCCCGCGCGCGGCGGGGGCCAGTTGCGGTTGGCGGGGAATGGCGAACTTCTCCTTGAAGCAGGAGCGCACCACGCCGATGGGGGAAACCGAATAAGACATAAAAAAGCCCGGTGGAAAACCGGGCTAATCATACCTGTCACATCTGACGTTTAGAAAAAGCGCTTGAGTTGGCTAACTGCTGTTCGGCTCTTGAATCACGCTCTTTCGGGCTAAGACCAGACAAGGCGAAACCTCGTTTTGAAGCGCAGCGTACTGCAGTACGTGAGCATTCAAAACGAGGTTTCAACGCCGTATGGTCGACGACCGGAGGAGCGTTACGGTCTACATCGCAAAACCGCCGTCGATGGGAACTACTGCGCCCGTCATATACGCGCCAGCCTTACTCGCCAACGCAATCGCCAACGCGCCCATTTCCTCTTCACGTCCCCAACGCTTCATCGGAATGATCGCGGTGTCTTCAGCCAGCGCTTCTTCATCGTTGGCGATATGGCTGGTCATCTTGCTCGGGAAACGGCCCGGCGCGATGACGTTGACGTTGATGTGCTGGCTCACCAAGTCCCGCGCCAGCGAGCGCGACAAGTGATGCAGCGCCGCCTTGCTCGGACCGTAGGCGTAGGCTTCTTCGCCGTACGAGGTAATGCCGGCCACCGAGCCGATGTTGATGACCCGCGCCGGGCTTTCGCTGTTGCCAGCTTTGCGCAGCAGCGGCAGGAGCTTTTGAATGCAGAGGAACACCGAGGTTACGTTCAGCTGCATGACCTTTTCGAAGCCTTTGACCGGGTAGGTTTCCAGCGGTGCGCCCCAGGTGGTGCCGGCGTTGTTGACCAAGATGTCGAGCTTGTCGATTTGCCCGCTCAGCTGCTCGGCCAAGGCAACCACACCTTCCTCGTGGGCGAGGTTGGCGGCGATGCCATGGCACTCGCCAAAGGCCGACAATTCGGCGGCCGTGGCGGCGCACGCTTCGCCATCGCGGGCGCATACATACACGCGGGCGCCGGCTTCAACGAACGCTTTGGCGATCATCTTGCCAATACCACGGGTGCCGCCGGTCACCAACGCGGTGCGGCCTTGCAGGGAAAAGTAGGAATGCATGGGGAGCGCTCTTGTCAGGGTTGTTGTGCAACTACCCTAATGCGCGGGGCGCGATTGCGCAGGAACTATTGCCGCTGAGAATGCGAGGTTATGCAGAACGCTGTTCGTGTGGGAGCGGCTTCAGTCGCGATGCGTTTCATGGCTAACGCATCGCGGCTGAAGCCGCTCCCACAGTGGGTTATTTGTCGCGTACGCGCTGGGTCAAGCCTTTGAGGAAATTGCGCAGCAACTGGTCGCCACAGGTGCGGTAGTTGCTATGGCCGAACTTGCGGAACAAGGCGCTGAGTTCCGGCTTGCTCACGGGGAAATCCACGCTCTGCAAAATCTCGTGCAGGTCTTCTTCTTTAAGCTCGAAGGCGACACGCAGTTTCTTCAGCACCATGTTGTTGGTGACCGGCAGTTCGATGGGCTGCGCCGGGCGGCTGTCGTCTTTGCCGCGCAGGTGCACGATCAGGCCGTCGAGGAAATGCGCGAGCACATCATCGTCGCACTCCAGGTAACCCTCTTCGTCGTCCTTTTTCAGGTAGGCGCGCAGGGTGTCGAGGTCTACGTCCAGGCCGGACAGTTTGATGACCTGCACCACTTTCGCGTCGCTGAGGTCGAGCATGTAGCGCACGCTGCGCAGTACGTCGTTATTAATCATGGAAGCGGTCCTGAAAGGGAAAGGGCGGCGCGGCGGCCTTAGAATTTTTCGGTTTTGGCCAGGTAGCGCCACTGCCCGGCAGGCAGCTTGCCCATCGACACGCCGCCGATGCGGATGCGCTTGATGCTGGTCGGCGTCAGGCCAACGCTGGCGCAGAGCGCGGCAACCAGGCCCGGCGCCGGATTCTTCAGCGCAAAGCGCAGGCGCGTTTCGCTCTGCCAGCTGGCTTTAACCGGTGGCAGCACCTGGCCTTTGTGGGTGCGGCCCTGGTTGAGGCGGCTCAAGCCGTGCTCGATCATTTCGCCGCTGACTTCCACCACGTACTCCTGCTCGATCTTGGCCAGGTCGTCGGTGAGCTTGCGCAAAATCTTCCAGTCCTGGGTAAACACCAACAGGCCCGACGCGTTTTTCTGCAACGGTGCGCTGCTGTTCAGGCGCAGGAAGTGGCCCTTGAGCGGACGAGTGCCGAAGCGGTGTTCGGCCGACAAGGTGGCGGGGCTGATCAGCGCGTGCGCGCTGTCGATATCCAGATCGGGCAATTGGTTGAACAGGATGGTGACCGGCTCGGGCGGGGTGAGCACGGCGTCCGGCAGCAGGGCGACGGTTTGCTCGCCGACCTTGAATTGCGGCTCGTCGACGACTTCGCCATCCACCGTCACCCAGCCGCCCTCGATATACAGTTCGGCCTCGCGGCGCGAGCAGCCGATCACTTCGATCAGGCGTTTGGAAAGGCGAATGGGGTCTGTCATGACGAGGGCCGAAAAGTAGGGGGCGGGCATTGTACCCGCCTGGGCTGAGTAAGGCCCGACTGATTGGTATCGGGCGAGCGTACGGCCAGGCCGCTATCGCCGCGGCGGCGCTTGTCAGTCTAGACGCCTCTAGCGCGCCAAATGCTTAGCTACGGTGAGGTCCAGCCCGGTCATAAAGCGTTCCACCGCGTCGGTGTAGGCGCCGGGCGTACCGAGCAGCTGGTTGATTTCCTTATGGCTCATGTCTTGTTTCATCACGCTGATGCGCACGTTCAGCGCTGCGCCGTGGTCGGCAAACCGCTGCGCCTGCTCGCAGGACACCTCCCGCCGGGTCGAGCACACCGCCAGCATGGGCGGCGCGCCACTGGCCAGCACGTAATTGGGGGACGTTTGCTGCCAGTAGCTGGGGTCGCTACCGAACGCTTGGTCGTAAAAACGCATGTGCCGCGCCTGCATGATTGTTTCCACATCCAGCGCAGCGCTATCGAGCGCCACCGTGCCCAACCAGGGCGTTACGCCCTGGGCGGTAGCGAGCGACGGCGAACTGGTCAGGAGCGCGACCAGATGCGCCCCGGCCGAGTGGCCAATCACAATCAGGTGCTCAGCCGAACCGCCCCAACTGGCTGCTTTTGCCTGGGTCATGGCCAGCGCCTTGGCAACCGCTTCGGCCTGCTGCAACGGTTTGGTGTCCGGTAGCAGCGGGTAATTGGTGCTGACCAGAATGAAGCCCTTGCTGACCCAACGCGCGACCTTGTTGGCCACCACTTGCTCGGCGCTTTTGTCACCGGTGCGCCAGGCGCCGCCATGCACCATGAAGATGATCGGTGCGGCGCTGGGCGACTTGGGCAGGTAAACATCCATGCGCTCGCGGAGGTCGCGTCCGTAGGCAAGGTCTTTGATGACCGTGGCGCCGTCGGGCAGTTTTAGCGCCGCGCTGGTTTCACTGCTTTGCTCGCGCTCGGCACGGCGCTCTTTGATTTTCTCCAGCAACGGGCCGGCACACGCCGTTTGCAACACCAGGCTAATAAGCAGCACGAACGCAAAGGGAGAGCGGTGGGAACGCAGCGACATGGGAGGCTCCAGGCAACGCAGTTATCGAGACGTGCGACAGCAAATTTAAGATCATCGCCCACCCAGTCGCCGATACGGACCGCACAGTTTACGCAGGCGCGGCAGCACGCACCGTGAAGGCCAGCCATAAAAAAGCCCCGCATCGGCGGGGCTTTTTGTTTACAGGGTTTCGGCCCAGAGGTCGTACTCGTCGGCGTCGGTGACGCGGCACATCACTTTGTCGCCGGGCTTGAGGTCCTGGTCGCTGTCGACATACACGCGGCCGTCAATTTCCGGGGCGTCGAAGAAGCTGCGGCCGATGGCGCCTTGCTCGTCCACTTCGTCAATCAGCACTTCGATCTCTTTGCCGATTTTCAGCTGCAGGCGGGCGGCGCTGATGGCTTGCTGGTGTTCCATGAAGCGGTCCCAGCGCGATTGCTTGACGTCGTCCGGCACGACTTGCGCATCCAGCAAGTTGGCCGGAGCGCCTTCAACGGGCGAGTACTGGAAGCAGCCGACGCGGTCGAGCTGGGCTTCGGTCAGCCAGTTGAGCAGGTACTGGAAGTCTTCTTCGGTTTCGCCGGGGAAGCCGACGATAAAGGTGGAGCGAATAATCAGTTCCGGGCACTGCTCGCGCCAGCTTTTGATGCGGGCCAGGGTGCGGTCTTCAAACGCCGGGCGCTTCATAGCTTTGAGGATTTTCGGGCTGGCGTGCTGGAAGGGGATGTCCAGGTACGGCAGGATTTTGCCCGCCGCCATCAGCGGAATCACGTCGTCGACGTTCGGGTACGGGTACACGTAGTGCAAACGCACCCACACGCCCAATGTGCTGAGTGCTTGGCACAGCTCGAGCATGCGGGTTTTCACCGGCTGGCCGTTCCAGAAATCGGTTTTGTATTTCACGTCAACGCCATAGGCGCTGGTGTCTTGCGAAATCACCAGCAGCTCTTTGACCCCCGCTTTAACCAGACGCTCAGCCTCGCTAAGCACCTCGCCCACCGGACGGCTGACCAGCTTGCCGCGCATCGACGGAATAATGCAGAAGCTGCAACTGTGGTTGCAGCCTTCGGAAATCTTCAGGTAGGCGTAGTGGCGTGGGGTGAGCTTGATGCCTTGCGGCGGCACCAGGTCGATAAGCGGGTTGTGGTCTTTACGGGGCGGCACCGCGTCGTGCACGGCGTTGACCACTTGTTCGTACTGCTGCGGACCGGTAACGGCCAATACGCTGGGGTGCACGTTGCGGATGGCGCTTTCTTCCACGCCCATGCAGCCGGTGACAATAACCTTGCCGTTTTCGGCGATGGCTTCGCCGATCACTTCCAACGATTCCGCTTTCGCGGTGTCGATGAAACCGCAGGTGTTGACCACCACCACGTCGGCGTCCTGATAGGTCGCCACGACTTCGTAGCCTTCCATGCGCAACTGGGTGAGGATGCGTTCGGAATCGACGAGTGCCTTGGGGCAACCCAGGGATACGAAGCCGACTTTCGGCGTGGCGACGGTGGACATGACTAACCTCAGGCGTTTGGACGGGCGCTTTTTTGGGCGCCTCTGGTCAAAAAGTGCGCAATTCTAGCGGCAGGCCACCCGCTTGAACAGCCTCCATCCGGCAGGTAACGCCTCAGCTATGCTCTGGGCGGGCGCTGCGCGGGCAGACGCGCTTGAATTGCTTGGGGCAACGGTCGTTCATTTATAGAAAAGCTGCGTTTGTTTGTTCGGGTTTGCCGGCTCAGCCAGCGTAAACAGGTGCTCTGGACGCGGAGTTTCAGGTATAAAGCCGCCCAGTTTCAGGTGCACACGATTCACTCAGGAGCTTAGTGCATGTCCAAAGCGCAGTCCGCGCCCGGTAAGTCTTCGACCGTCAGCTTGATGGTCGCCGCCGTCGGTGTAGTGTTTGGCGATATCGGTACCAGCCCGCTGTACACCCTTAAAGAAGTGTTCAGCCCGCACTACGGCGTGCAGGCCAACCATGACGGCGTGCTCGGCATTCTGTCGCTGATTTTCTGGTCGCTGTTCTGGGTGGTGTCGCTCAAGTACGTGCTCTTTATGCTGCGCGCCGACAACCAGGGCGAGGGCGGCGTCATGGCCCTGACCGCATTGGCCCGTCGTGCGGCCAATGACTACCCGAAACTGCGCAATGTGCTGGTGCTGCTCGGCCTGTTCGGCGCGGCGCTGTTCTACGGCGACAGCATGATCACGCCGGCCATCTCGGTGCTCTCAGCGGTAGAAGGTCTGGAGTTGGCGTTCGACGGCATCGACCATTGGGTGGTGCCGTTGTCGCTGGTGGTGCTGGTGGCGTTGTTTCTGATCCAGAAGCACGGCACCGCGCGCATCGGCATTCTGTTCGGCCCGGTGATGCTCACCTGGTTCAGTGCCCTGAGCGTGCTGGGCATCTACGGCATCATGCAAAGCCCCGAAGTGCTGCATGCGCTGAACCCGTATTGGGCCGTTAACTTCTTTATTTCCCATCCTGGCATTGGCATCACCATTCTCGGTGCGGTGGTGCTGTCGCTGACGGGCGCCGAGGCGCTGTATGCCGACATGGGCCACTTCGGCCGCAAGCCCATTGCCCGCGCCTGGTTTGTGTTGGTGCTGCCGGGCTTGGCGCTGAACTATTTCGGGCAGGGCGCCTTGCTGCTGCAAAACCCGGAAGCGGCGCGCAACCCGTTCTACTTGCTGGCGCCGAGCTGGGCGCTGCTGCCGATGATTCTGCTGTCGACCTTCGCCACCATCATTGCCTCCCAGGCGGTGATTTCCGGGGCCTTCTCCCTGACGCGTCAAGCCATTCAATTGGGGTACGTGCCGCGCATGTTTATTCAGCACACCTCTAGCCACGAGCAGGGCCAAATCTACATTGGCGCGGTGAACTGGACGCTGATGGTGGGCGTGGTGTTGCTGGTGCTGGGTTTCGAATCGTCCAGCGCCTTGGCTGCTGCGTATGGCGTGGCGGTGACGGGCACCATGTTGATCGACACGCTGCTGGTGTCGGCGGTGGTGCTGCTGCTGTGGCGTTGGTCGCCGTGGGTGTCGGTGCCGATGCTGCTGGCGTTCTTTCTGGTCGATAGCCTGTTCTTCGCCGCCAACCTGCCCAAGGTGCTGCAAGGCGGCGCCTTCCCGGTGGTTGCCGGTAGCGCATTGTTTATTCTGATGACCACCTGGAAGCGCGGTCGCCAATTGCTCGTGGATCGCCTCGACGAAAGTGCCATTCCGCTGCCGCTGTTTATCAGCAGTATTCGCGTGCAACCGCCGCATCGCGTGCAGGGCACCGCCGTGTTCCTCACCGCCCGCGCCGACGCGGTACCGCACGCGCTGTTGCATAACCTGCTGCACAACCAGGTGCTGCACGGAACGGTGGTGCTGCTGACGGTGATGAACGAAGACGAGCCGCGCGTACCCAACGAGCGCCGCTTTGAGGTGGACGCCTTCGGCGAAGGCTTCTACCGCGTGGTGCTGCACTTTGGGTTTATGGACGAAACCGACGTGCCGGCCGCGCTGGGCCTGTGTCACCTCGAAGGGCTGGACTTCAGCCCGATGCGCACCACGTACTTCCTGAGTCGCGAAACCATTATTTCCACCAAGTTGGTGGGCATGGCGCGGTGGCGGGAAATGCTGTTTGCCTTTCTGCTAAAGAACGCCAACGGCAACTTGCGCTTCTTCAACCTGCCGCTTAATCGAGTGATCGAGCTGGGGACGCAGGTCGAGATTTAACCTCGTGTAAAAGACGTTGGGCTTCCTTTCTCAGCCCAACCTACGGTTTTGTAGGTTGGGCTGATGGGGGAAGCCCACGCCATTGTCAGCGTCGGCTCGGCAACATGCGCCGCAGCGTGTTATCGCGAATCACGTAGTGATGCGCCAGCCCAGCCACGGCGTGCAGGCCAATCAGCCAATACCCCACCGAACCGCCTAACTCGTGCCACTCCTTGATCTGCTTGGCCAGGTCCGGGTTCTTGTCCACCAGCGGTGGCAGCTCAAGCCCGAAGAACGGCACCGGTTTGCCGGCAGCGCTGAGGATCAGCCAGCCCGCGAAGGGCAGCCCGATCATCAACAGATAGAGCGCCGCGTGTACGAGCTTGGCGGCCAGCATTTGCCAAGTGGGCGGCGCGGGCGCGATCAGCGGGGTTGGGCTGATCAGGCGCAGCAGCAAGCGCAGCCACACCAGCAGGAACACGCTCAGGCCGAGCATGAAGTGAAACTGCTTCATCAGGTCGCGTTCCACGCTGTCTTTGGGAAAGATCCCGCGCAGTTCGATGCAGGCGTAGACCGCCGCCAACAGAATGACCATCAGCCAGTGCAGGGTGATATTCGCAGTGCCGTAGCGCGCTTCGGTGTTTTTCCAGCTCATCAGGTTTTTCCTTTTCGACAAAAAGCCCGCTCTGCGGCGGGCTGAAAGGAGACCTTAGCATTTTGCCGGCGTCTGTCTGTGAAGCCGGCAAAACGAAAAAACCGAAGATTACGGCGCGGGGCGCTTTTCGATGTCTTTGATCAGGCGTGCGGCGAGGGCCGGGTAGTCCTCGTCGAAATGGTGGCCGCCGGGCAATTCCAGTCGCTCACCGACGGTGGTGCTTTCGGTGCAGCCACTTTCATTCGCTTCGTCTTTGCCATATACGCACAGCACTTTCGCGGCCGGCAGCTTCGCCACTTCCGGGCCGGTGGCGGCTTCTTTGCCCGCCGTTCCGAGCCAACCTTGCACTTCAATTTCAAAGCTGCCGCTGCGCGCCAGGGCGATCAGTTGAATGGCCCGCACTTGTTGCTGCTGCGCGGCTGGCAGGCGGTTGTAGATGGCGGGCAGCACGTCGGCGCCGAATGAATAGCCGATCAGCACGAAGTTCTTCGCACCCCATTTTTCCCGGTACAGCTTCATCAGCTTGGCCAGGTCGGCGGCGCTTTGTTCCGGGCTTTTGTGCTGCCAGTAGTAGCGCAGGGCATCAACGCCCACGACCGGGTAATTGCGCTTGGCCATTTCTTCGGCCACGTCGCGGTCCAGGTCGCGCCAGCCGCCATCGCCCGAGTAGAACAGGCTGACGGTATCGGAGGCTTTGTCGCTATCCACGGCTGGCACTTCCACCACCGGCATGGCATCGCTTTCACCTTGCAGCAGGTTGCGCAACTCTTTGTCGAGCACTTGCGGCAGTGTGGTGTCGTAGTCGCTGATGCTGGTGACGCCGTTGCTTTGCTCGCGTGCGAAGGCGGCGCTCGGGTCGTCCGGGTTGTCGTTCCAGGCGGCTACCCAGCGGCCGTGGGGCGCTTTCAGCGGTTGTTGGCAGACGGGTTTTTCGATGGAGAAATCCACCGACAACGCTTTGGCCTGATCGCTGGTCTGCCCGGCCAGCCAGTTCCACGCCAGGGTGGCGCCCGGGCCGATGCCGGCCACCAGCGTCGCGGGGCCGTCCAGTTGGGCCAGGCTTTCTTCCAGACGCGTTTGTTGCACCGCGCAGTCGCTACCCTCAAGGGTGAACTGCACCACTTGCGCCTGGCTGTCGCGGCTCAGCGCCAGCAGTTGTGCGTCGGTCAACTGCATGTCGGCCGGCACGCCGATCGCCACTTGCGCCTTGGCCGCTTTGGCTGGCACTGCCCGCGACAACGCGCTGCCATCGCTCAGTTGCAGATGTTCCACGGTCGGCGCGCCGCCGCCGCTTTTGTACAGCAGCGCGGCAACGGCCACTGCGGTTATCAGCAGTGCGACCAACAGCGGTCGCCAGTAGCGTCGAGTCATCAGCGTTTCACCAATCCTGTTAAACCGCCGGCAATCAGCGCAGCGGTGTCGGCCAATGCCACCAGCGGGTCGAGGCCGGCCGGTACGGCCATGTAGCGCGGCTCCCAGTCGGGCTGAAATTTGTCTTTGAAGCGGCGCAGGCCCTGGAAGTTATACAACTGCTCGCCACGGCGGAACACCATGGCGCCCAAGCGTTGCGTCAGCGGTGCGCCGCGCCGTGGTTGCAGACCCGACAGCGGCACCATGCCCAGGCTGAAGCGGCTGTAGCCGGCCTGCTTGTAATGCAGGATCAGGCCGAGCATCAGGAATTCCATAGTCAGCTTCGGCGCCTCGGGGTGCGCGCGCATCAGGTCCAGGCTGGCCAGTTCCGTGCTCTGGGTTTCCAGCAGGTTGGCGAATGCCACCGCGCGGCCTTCGAAGCGAATCACTGCAATGCGGAAATGCTTGAGGTACGACTCGGTAAAGCGGCCGAGAGAGAAGCCTTTCTCGCGCACATTTTTGCCTTCGACCCAGGCCGCCGAAATGGCTTGAAGTTCGTCCATCGGCGCGGCACCGGCTTCGAAAATTTCCAGAGACAGGCCGTCGCGCCCGCCACGGTTCCAGGTGTAGCGCAGGTCTTTCATCTCTTTGCCTTTGGCTTCGAGATCAAAGGCTGGCAGATCGACGCGCGCCTCTTCGCCGAGCTTCAGGGCGGTCAGGCCGATGTCCATGTAGAACGGCAGGTTCTCGGCACGCACTTGGTAGAACACGGGGCGCGCGTGGTGCAAATCGCATAGGTCGCGGAATTGCCAGATCAACTCAGCGCGCTGTTGCGCCGGGCCGATGGGGTCGTACAGAGCGATCATGCTGCGGCCACGGCGGGCGTACATCAGGAACGCGTCGTTGTCTTTGTGGAACAGCAGCGCTTTATCGCCGGTCAGGGCCAGGCCGCCATCGGGTTGGTCGGAGGCGCGAAGGATGCGGGCCGCATTGTCCAATTCGGCTTCGTCAGGCAGGCGAATTTCCGGTGGCTCGGTACGCAGCAGCCAGGTCAGCACCACGATCACCAGCAGCAAGGCGCTGCCCAATGCCGAGCGCAGCGCACGCGGGGCGCCGGCGTCGAGCGCGAACTGCCACCACAGCTCATGGTTGTACGGCACGTCCTGGTAGGCGAAGAACATCAGCCAGATCGAGGCGCCGAGCACGCACAGGGCGGCCACCAGGTAGACAGAGGAAAACGGCAATTCCAACAAGCGGCTCGGGCGATAGAACGACCGGCGGAACACGGCGAGCAGGCTGGCGGTGAGAATCAGCAGGCTGGCTTCTTCCCAATCGAAGCCCTTCATCAGCGACAGCAAGGCGCCGACCAGCAACAACACCATGGTCAGCACCCAGGCTGCCGACAAGCGTCGACGCAAGCCTTGAGCGAGCAGCAGGCAGAGCACGCCGATCAGGCTGGCGCCCAAGTGCGAGGCGTCGATCAGGCGGTGGGGAATCAGAAAGCCGAGGTCTTCGATGCGTGAGTCGATGGCCGGCGTTGCGCCGGAAAATAGCAGCACCATGCCGGAGATAAACACCAGCAACGCCAACACCGGCGCGGCCAGGCCCGAGGCGACGCGCACGGCCTGATGCTTGACGATCAGCCGGTAGGCCTCGTTGCACAGCAACAACAGGCACGCCACCAACAGCGGCAGCACCACATAAATCAAGCGATACAGCAGCAGCGCGGCGGCCAGCGGCGCGCTGCCAAGTTGGTCGGCAAAGGCGGCCAGCAACACTGCCTCGAACACGCCGACGCCGCCTGGAACGTGGCTGAGTACGCCGGCGGCCAGGGCCAACAAGTAAATAAGCAAGAACGCGCCGAAGGGCGGTGCCTCGGGCAACAGCAGGTACAACACGGTGGCGGCTGCGGCCACGTCCAGTGCGGTGATCACTAGCTGCAACGCCGCCAATCGCCAGCCCGGCAAGCGCAGGGTGCGGCGCCCGAGCTGAATCAGCACGTTATGGGGGAAGGGTTGTTCAGGCAGGCGACGGCGCTTGATCGCCACCAGCAGTGCGCCGCAGCCCAGCAGAATCGCTACGGCAATCGCCGCCAACACGCTAGCGGGCAGGCGCAGGGCGCTGGCGGCGGCGGGCAGGTCGCTGAGGGTCGCCAGCGCCGCCAACACCGGTAAGGCGCAGCCCAGCGAGAGGCTGGCGAACAGCGTCATGCGCGCGACTTCGCCAGGGCCAAGGCCGTTCCGCGCGTACAAGCGGTAGCGCACCGAGCCGCCGGAGAGCATCGACAGGCCCACCGCGTTGCCAATGGCAAAGGCGTTAAAACCGCCAAACGCCAGGGCAGGCAGCGGCAGGTTCACATTGGCGAAACGGCTAGCGGACCATTCGTAGCCGAGCAGAATGACAAAACCCACGGCGGTGGCCGCCAGCGCGCCGAGCAAGGCGCTGGTGGGAACATGCAGCACCGACTCGCGCAGGGAATCGGGATCCAGGTCGTTGACCAAATGGCGGCAGGCAATCAGCGCAATGGTAAATAACAGCAGCGTAACGGCCAGGCCGAGGGGCTGGCGGTATCTGCTCAGGCGCTCCATCCACTGCAAGCGTGACGGATGAACGTCGGACGCTGGCGGGTGTTGCGCATCGGGAGGGTTAGCGCGCATCCGGCACCTCAACAGTGCAATGAGTAGCCGATAGGCAAGCGAGACAGAATGGGGAAGCGCAGGTGGGGCGCGAAGCGCGGTGCGGTCCTGGATAAAGCATGCATGACTCCCTATGGCGAACGAGCCCGGCAATGATCAGCTGCGTAGCGGCGCGGAGCAACCGGTTTGCACGTTCCATCGGCGCTTGTTTCAAAGGGGAGCTGTCTGCAGGCTTCATGGCGCTCGGCAACCCTCCTTCTATATAGAAGAAAAAGCTGCCGCCTGATGATGGTGAGGCGAACATGGCAGGGTTTACCAAACGCCAGAAACACAAAAGGCCACTTGTTTCCAAGTGGCCTTTAAATGTTTGGTTGCGGGAGCCGGATTTGAACCGACGACCTTCGGGTTATGAGCCCGACGAGCTACCAGACTGCTCCATCCCGCGCCGGCAATTCTACAGTTCGAGGCGTTTGTGTCAACCGTTAATTTCTTTTTTATCAAAGAGTTATGCGCCAACAAAAACGCCGGGCAACAAAAAAGGGCCACTTAGTGATAAGTGGCCCTTTGTTTGTCTGGTTGCGGGAGCCGGATTTGAACCGACGACCTTCGGGTTATGAGCCCGACGAGCTACCAGACTGCTCCATCCCGCGCCGCACATTCTACAGTCGAAGTCTTCTCTGTCAACCTTTAATCTTGAAAAACTGTTGTTTGTTCAGATGCTTAGCGCAGCCGCGATGCTACACTGCGCCTTCCCAGCCCATGCCAGGCGGGGCTTACCGGACTTTTCGTGCGCAAGATTATCCACGTGGATTGTGACTGTTTTTACGCAGCCATCGAGATGCGCGACGACCCGCGTCTGGCCAATAGGCCGATTGCCGTGGGCGGCTCGGCCGATCGTCGTGGGGTGATCGCCACCTGCAACTACGAAGCCCGCGCATACGGCGTTCGCTCCGCGATGTCCTCCCGCCATGCGCTCAAGCTGTGCCCCGACCTGCTGATCGTGCGGCCGCGCATGGACGTTTATAAGGAAGCGTCCCGCGAGATACAGGGGATCTTCCGCGAGTACACCGACATCATCGAACCGCTGTCGCTGGACGAGGCCTATCTGGATGTCTCCGATTGTCCGCACTTCGCCGGCAGTGCCACGCGTATTGCCCAAGACATTCGCCGCCGTGTTTCCATGCAGGTGCACATCACCGTGTCGGCCGGCGTGGCGCCTAACAAGTTTCTGGCCAAAATCGCCAGCGATTGGCGCAAACCTAACGGCCTGTTTGTGATCACCCCGGACGAAGTCGAGGGGTTTGTCGCGGTGCTGCCGGTGAGCAAACTGCACGGCGTGGGCAAGGTGACGGCCGACAAAATGCTGCGCCTTGGCATTGAAACCTGCGCGCAGCTACGCGAGTGGAGCAAGGTTGAGCTGGCGCGCGAATTCGGCAGCTTTGGCGAGCGCCTGTGGAACCTGGCGCGCGGCATCGATGAGCGTCAGGTGCAGGTAGACCACCGCCGCCAGACCATGAGTGTGGAGACCACTTACGACAAAGACCTGCCCGATCTTGAAGCCTGCCTGGAACGCTTGCCTGGGCTTCTGGACGAGCTCGACCGCCGCATGCAACGCCTCGACGACAGCTACCGGCCGGACAAACCGCTGGTGAAATTGAAATTCCATGACTTTACCCAGACGACGTTGGAACAGGCCGGTGCCGGGCGGGATTTGGACAGTTACCGGAAGTTGCTCAGCAGTGCGTTTGAACGCGGGGGGAAGCCGGTGCGGTTGATTGGGGTGGGGGTGCGGTTGATTGATTTGCGGCGGGTGAGTGAGCAGTTGGAGTTGTTTGAGCGGTGAGTGGTGAGTGATGAGCAGGGCGCTTGCTGATTTGCTCGTCACTTGGACGATTCGGGATCCAGAGTCGCCAGGCGAGCACCGTTACTTGAAAGATACTGGATCCCCGCATTCGCGAGGATGACGGTGGGTGGGCAAACAAGTGGTTTCCAAACGTTTGGGCCCTACGGCGACTTACAAAACCCACCGTCATTCCCGCACTGGCGGCGGTCCGACGATTCGGAATCCAGAGTCGCCCGGCGAGCACCGTTACTTGAAACATACTGGATCCCGAATCGTCGGACCGCCGCATTCGCGGGGATGACGGTGGAGGTTCCAGCAGATGGTCATCCTCGCGCTCAAGCCGTACGGCGCTTATACAAAACCCACCGTCATCCTCGCGAACGCGGGGATCCAGAGTGGTCCGTCGAGCACCGTTACCTAAACATACTGGATCCTGAATCGTCGGACCGCCGCCTTCGCGAGGATGACGGTGGGTGTTCAGTACTCTCTGTCATTCTGAAGATGGGTGGTCACGGTGACGGTAAAACAATCATCTCAACCCCCCAACCCTCAATACTCCGCCGCCCACAACCGAATGGGCTTCCCCTGCGCCGGCCACAGCTGCAGTTGGTCGATCGCCGAAATATCCCAACGCTCAACAGCACTCAATGCATCCAGGAAGCGTTGTTCCTGCTCCATCAAGGCCGGGGCGCACATTTTTCGGGTGCTGCCGGCCTGGCTGAAGCTGATCTGTTGCCCCTTGAGGCTGTATGCCGCGAACCAATGGTTGCAGCCGGCGCTGCCAAAGGCACGGCCGTCTGCGCCCAGGGTTAGGGTCAGGTGGCTGTTGTCGATCAGCGGACGCTCACCGATCCATTCCACTTGATAGGCGCTGTCCTGTTGCAGTTGCGGGGTGCTGCTGGCGCAGCCGAGCAGGCTGAGGGCGAGCGCGCCGAGGGCGAGGGGTGCTTTCATGACGGGTCCTTATTGCGACTGGTCCTTGGTTTGGCACGCCGGGCACAGGTGGCGTCCGTCGCGGTTTTGCCAGTGCAGTTCGGCGATTCTGGCTTCGGCAGCCGGCGCATGGGCCTTCTTGCCAAGCGCCGCATCCACGGCAAATTCAAAGTCCAGCTGTTTGTCGCAGCTGTCGCATTTCACGTGCCAG
The DNA here is from genome assembly GCF_979254655.1 of Pseudomonas sp. AC229. Taxonomy (NCBI): domain Bacteria; kingdom Pseudomonadati; phylum Pseudomonadota; class Gammaproteobacteria; order Pseudomonadales; family Pseudomonadaceae; genus Pseudomonas; species Pseudomonas sp. AC229. Next base: position 116,237 of record NZ_CEEDHK010000001.1, on the reverse strand, counting down.
TTGAGGATAGACAATTCGGTGAACACCGGCCCCTGCGCAACGGCGACCCACTGGCCGGTGGGGTTGATCAGGTGGCGAACCTTGTCGACGTTCAGGCGCATGCTCAAGTCGCGGCTGCCTTTGAGGGTTACCAGCAGCACGTCGCCGCTTTTTACCGAGCCGCCGTTGCCAGTGACCTGGTAGCGGCCGGGCACCAGGGCACGGCATTCGATCAGGGTGTGTTCAGGGTTGAGCAGGTTGTAGCGAAAGTCGTGTTCGGCCATGGTGCGGGTTCAATTCGGTCAGAAAAACAAGGGCAGCATGGTAGCACGGGCCTTGCCGGCTGCCGGGCTGCGGCGGGCAGGTGAGTCAGATCGCATGTGCCGTTTGCGCCAGGCGGAGCATTGCCGCGTCCAGTTCATCGAGTGCCTCGCGGTACGCCGGGTCAGCTTGTTTAAGCAGCGTCTCCGTGCGTTGGCAGACGGCGCGTAATTGCGGCACGCCGCAGTAACGGGTGGCGCCATGCAGGCGATGCACGCGTTCGATCAGCGCGCCGCGATCGTCACTGTCACGGGCCTGGCGAATGGTTTCCCGGTCGCCCTCCAGCGAGGCCAGCAGCATCGCCAGCATGTCCGCCGCCAAGTCAGCTTTGCCAGCGGCCAGGCGCAAGCCTTCCTCTTCATCGAGCACCTTGTGCTGGGGCGCGGCGTGGAGCGGCGTCGTTTCCGTTGAGCGCTCGCTGCCTTGGTTGCGCAAACCCAGGCCTGTCCACTTCAGCACCACCTGCGCCAATTGCCGCTCACTAATGGGTTTGGTCAGGTAGTCGTCCATGCCGCCCTGCAGCAGCGCACGTTTTTCATTGGCCAGGGCATGAGCGGTGAGGGCGATGATGGGCGTGGGCACGGCTTCCTGCTCGGCCTCCCAATGGCGGATTTCTTCGGTGGCCTGGCGCCCGTCCATGCCCGGCATTTGCACGTCCATAAAGATCAGGTCGAAGGTCTTGTGCTTGACCACCTCAACCGCCGCGTAACCGCTGTCCACGGCGGTGACGTCGGCGCCCATGTCGCTGAGCAAGGTGTACACCAGCTTGAGGTTGGCCGGGTTGTCGTCCACGCACAGCAGCTTCGGCGGCCGGCTGGTGGCGGCCGGCGCGGGTGGCTCGGTGGGTTGATGGCGGGGGCCGAGCAGCTCGATCAGCGCGCGCTGCATTTTGCGCGTGCACGCCGGCTTGGCCTGGAGCTGGCTGTGCGCGTCGGGCAGCGACTCGTGATACAGCGCCTGCTCGGTGGTGGGGCAGAGCACCAGGCTCTTGCAACCGATGCGCTCCAGATCCCATACCCGCTGGCTCAACTGCTCCGGCGGCAAGTCTTGGGTGGTCACGCCCAGCACCGCCAGGGTGATGGCGCTTTCGGTGTACTGCTGCGTGCTCACGGCGCTGAGCAGACTGTCCAGGTGTTGATGGTGCACCACCACCAGGCCGCAATCTTCCAGTTGATGTTGCAACGCTTGGCGCGCCAGCGAGTGCTGTTCAACCACGGCCACGGTGCGACCCAGCAGCGGCGCTTGCGGTTGATCTTCGGCATCTTCTCGCGCCTTGGGTAAGGTCAGGCTGACCCAAAATTCCGAACCTTCCCCGGGCGTGCTGGCCACGCCAATCTCGCCGCCCATCTGTTCGATCAGCCGTTTGGAGATCACCAGGCCCAAACCCGTACCGCCGGCTTGGCGCGACAGCGAGTTGTCGGCCTGGCTGAATGCCTGGAACAGTGCGCGCAGGTCTTCATCCGATAAGCCGATGCCGGTGTCCTGCACGCTGATGCGTAGCTGCGCCCGATCGCCGCTGTCTTCCTCGACCATGGCGCGGATGGCGATGGTGCCGTCGCGGGTGAATTTGATGGCGTTGCTCACCAAATTGGTGAGCACTTGCTTGAGGCGCTGCGGGTCGCCGATCAGAGCGATTGGCGTGTCGCGATAGACCAGACTGACCAGCTCCAGCCCCTTGGCATGGGCGGTTGGGGCCAAAATGGTGAGGGCGTCTTGCAGGACGTCGCGCAGGTTAAAGGGGATGTTCTCCAGTACCAGCTTGCCGGCCTCGATTTTCGAGAAGTCGAGAATCTCGTTGATGATGCCTAACAGGCTGTCGGCGGACTTCTCGATGGTGCCCAGATAGTCTTGCTGGCGCGGCGTCAGCTCGCTTTTTTGCAGCAGGTTGGTGAAGCCGAGAATGCCGTTGAGCGGGGTGCGAATCTCGTGGCTCATGTTGGCCAAAAACTCGGATTTGATGCGGCTGGCTTCCAGCGCCTCTTTGCGCGCGAAATCGAGTTCGATGTTCTGGATTTCGATGGTTTCCAGGTTCTGGCGCACGTCTTCGGTGGCCTGATCGATGCTGTGTTGCAGTTCTTCCTGGGCGTTCTGCAGGGTTTCGGCCATGCGATTGATGCCCGAGGCCAGCTCGTCCATCTCGTGACTGCCCAGCGGCGGCAGGCGCGTTTCCAGGCGGCCTTCTTTTAATAGCGCAACGCCTTGTTTGATGCGTCGAAGCGGGTCGTTGATCGAGCGGCTCATCTGCACCGCCAGCAACGCCGTGACGCCCAGGCCGGTGATGATTAACAGCAGGCTGGCGAACAAACTGCGGTAGCCGCGCAGCAAGGTGCCGTGGTGGGAAAGCTCCAGCTCGACCCAGCCGAGCAAGCGGTCCGGATCGTCCGCCACCGGGTCGCCCGACAAGCTGCGATGGCGGCCGAATACCGGCAGCAGAAAGCGCGTGGCGTCATGGCCGCTGCGCAGCTGCAGCACGCGGTTATCGCCCTCGGGCATCGGGTTGAGCATGCTCGGGCCGGCGTTGGCCAGGCGCGAATGGTCTTCGCCGAGGAAGTGCACCGAGCGCACGTCAGGTTGCTCAAGCACCTCGTTAGCGATGCGCTCCAGCAGGGCCGCATCGCTGCGCGCCAAGGCCGGCGCGGCAATCGGCGCCAACTGCTCGATGGTCATTTGTCCACGTTGGAGCAACTGCGCCTGTAGGTCAGACAATTGCATCCAAGTGAAATAGCCGCCCAACACCAATGCCAACAAACTGGTGGGAAGTAGAGTGAGCAGCAGCACGCGGCCCTTGATACTGAGATCCTTGAACACACCGCCCTCGCTGAAAATACTGGCTCCAAGCCCCGTCCCGCAGTGTAGCGTCTGGGCTTTGTTCGTAACGTTTGAATTTTACTCAAACTCCCGTCGCTTGCGGCGGCGCCTGCGCGGATGCACGGGGTGTTTGCCTACCGAACGGCGCACACGTCCAAGCGACCTTTCGCGGACGATCAGGAGGTTGCGCAGGCAATTTCTCGCTATCATGTCGCCCCCGCTGGAACGGATCGGACCGCTTTCATGACTACCCCTGTTACCTACCCAACGATCGCCGACACCGTCGGCAACACCCCACTGGTGCGCTTGCAGCGCCTGCCGGGCAACACCAGCAATACGTTATTGGTGAAGTTGGAAGGCAATAACCCCGCCGGTTCGGTAAAAGACCGTCCGGCCTTGTCGATGATTACCCGCGCCGAACTCAGTGGCGCGGTGAAGCCTGGCGATACGCTGATCGAAGCCACTTCCGGCAACACCGGCATCGCCCTGGCCATGGTCGCGGCGATCAAGGGCTACCGCATGATTCTGATCATGCCGGACAACATGAGCGCCGAGCGCAAAGCGGCCATGACCGCTTACGGTGCCGAGCTGATCATTGTCAGCAAGGAAGACGGCATGGAAGGCGCCCGAGACCTGGCCGAGCGTATGCAAGCCGAAGGCAAAGGCATCGTGCTGGATCAGTTCGCCAACGGCGACAACCCCATTGCGCACTACACCGGCACCGGCCCGGAAATTTGGCGGCAGACCCAGGGCACCATTACCCATTTCGTCAGCTCCATGGGCACCACCGGCACCATAATGGGCACCTCGCGCTATCTGAAAGAACAAAACTCGGCCATTCAAATTGTCGGTCTGCAACCCATGGAAGGCTCCGCCATTCCGGGCATCCGCCGTTGGCCGCAAGAGTATTTGCCGAAGATTTACCAAGCCGAGCGCGTCGACCGCATCATCGACATGCTCCAGCGCGAAGCCGAAGACACCATGCGCCGCCTGGCGCGTGAAGAAGGCATTTTCTGCGGCGTGTCGTCGGGCGGTTCGGTGGCGGCGGCGTTGCGTTTGTCGCAAGAAGTGGAGAACGCCACCATCGTCGCGATCATCTGCGACCGCGGCGACCGTTACCTGTCCACTGGCGTCTACGATGACCCACGCTAATGGCTAAGAAACCCACGGGGCTGCGCTTTCAACCCAGCGGCGGCACGCGCGCCGTGCAAATTCCGGTCGGCAAAAAGCAGCGCCTGGAGATTGAACGCCTGGCCAATGACGGCCGTGGCATCAGCTTTTTCGAGAACCGCACCTGGTTCGTCGCGGGCGCCTTGCCGGGTGAACAGGTGGAAGCGCGGGTGCTGGCCGCCCGCAGCCAAATCGTTGATGCCCGCGCCGAACGTATTCTGGTGGCCGCCCCGTCACGCCGCCCGGAGCCGTGCCGGCATGCGAGGGTATGTGGCGGCTGCAGCCTGCAACACATGCCCCACGAGCAACAGTTGCTGTTGAAGCAACAACAGTTGACCGAGCAATTCAGCCGCATCGCCGGTGTGCAGCCCGAAGAGTGGGCGCCGCCGCTGGTTGGCCCGGAGTTCGGCTACCGCCGCCGTGCGCGTATCGCCGTGCGTTGGGACGTCAAAGCCAAGCGCCTGGACGTTGGTTTTCGCGCTGCCGCCAGCCAAGACATCATCGCCATCAGCGAATGCCCCGTGCTGGTACAGCCCTTGCAGACCATCGTGCAAGTGTTACCGCAGGTGTTGCGCGGGTTGTCCAAGCCGCAGGCGCTGGGCCACGTCGAGTTGTTCAGCGGAACGGCCAGCGCCGTTTTGGTGCGTCATACCGCGCCGTTGCCAGAGGCCGACGTGGCCGCGCTGCAGGCGTTCTGCGCCGAGCATGACGCGCAGCTTTGGCTACACGGCGCCGGCGACCCGCAACCTTTGGATACCACGTTGGCACTGGGGTACCGGTTAGCGCAGTGGGATTTGCAGCTAGCCTATCGCCCCGGTGATTTTGTGCAGGTGAACGCGCCGGTTAACGAGGCAATGATTGCCCAGGCGCTAGACTGGTTAGCACCGCAAGCCCACGAACGGGTGCTGGATTTGTTTTGCGGCCTGGGTAATTTCAGCTTGCCGCTGGCTCGTCAGGCGCAGGAAGTGGTCGCGGTGGAAGGCGTGCAAGTGATGGTGGAGAGGGCGGCGAGCAATGCCTTGGCCAATGGTCTGAGCAACGCGCACTTTTATCAGGCCGACTTGTCGAACTCGCTTGCCGGCGCCCCCTGGGCCGCTCAAGGTTTTTCTGCAGTGCTGCTGGACCCCCCGCGAGACGGCGCATTGCAGGCCGTTGAGGGCATGGCGAAATTGGGTGCCAAGCGTGTGCTGTATGTGTCTTGCAACCCCGCCACGCTGGCCCGTGACGCGGCGGTATTGGTGCAACAGGGTTACCGGCTAAAACGTGCCGCAATCCTCGATATGTTTCCGCAGACGGCGCATGTCGAGGCGATGGCGTTATTTGTGGCGGACTAGGATGTTCGCGTAACCGACTGGCCCGCAGAGGTCGGCGTATTCGGCGCGTTTACTGCGCGTCGTAGGGAAGGTAAACGATGGTACAGGTTAGAGCGCAGCAACCGATCAACACGGATGGCAGCATCAACCTAGAGGCCTGGCTCGATTACGTGCTGAGCGTCGACCCGGCGCTGGATCGAGAGGCCCTGCGAGCCGCCTGCGAGTTCGCTCGCGAAGCCGAGCAGCAAGCCAACGCGGCCCAGAACCTGTGGACCGAAGGCACATCCAGCTTTCGCACGGGCCTGGAAATTGCCGAAATTCTCGCCGACCTCAAACTCGACCAGGACTCCTTGGTGGCCGCCGTTGTGTATCGCGGCGTGCGTGAGGGCCAAATTCCCCTGGCCAACGTGCAGCAGCGCTGCGGTGCGGTGGTCGCCAAGCTGATCGAAGGCGTGCTGCGCATGGCCGCCATCAGCGCCAGCCTCAACCCGCGTGAATCGCTGGTGCTGGGCACTCAAGTGCAAGTCGACAACCTGCGCAAAATGCTCGTGGCGATGGTCGATGACGTGCGCGTGCCGCTGATCAAGCTGGCCGAACGGACCTGCGCCATTCGTGCGATCAAAAACGGTGACGACGAAAAGCGCCAGCGCGTGGCTCGCGAGGTGTTCGATATCTACGCGCCGCTCGCCCACCGGCTAGGTATCGGTCATATCAAATGGGAGTTGGAAGACCTGTCTTTCCGCTACCTCGAGCCCGAACAGTACAAACAGATCGCCACCTTGCTGCATGAGCGGCGCCTGGACCGCGAGCGCTTTATCACTGACGTAATGGCCCAGCTCAAAGACGAGTTGGCGGCCACGGGCGTGCAGGCCGACATCAGCGGCCGGGCCAAACACATCTATTCCATCTGGCGCAAAATGCAGCGCAAAGGGCTGGCCTTCAGCCAGATTTACGACGTGCGAGCGCTGCGTGTGCTGGTGCCGGAAATGCGCGATTGCTACACCGCGCTCGGCATCGTCCACACCCTGTGGCGGCATATTCCGAAGGAGTTCGACGATTACATCGCCAATCCTAAGGAAAACGGCTACCGGTCCTTGCACACTGCGGTAATCGGTCCGGAGGGCAAGGTGCTGGAAGTGCAAATTCGCACCCACGCCATGCACGAAGAAGCGGAACTCGGCGTTTGCGCGCACTGGCGCTACAAGGGCACCGACGTCAAATCCGGCTCCAATCACTACGAAGAGAAAATTTCCTGGCTGCGCCAAGTGCTGGAATGGCATGAGGAGTTGGGCGATATCGGTGGCCTGGCCGAACAGCTGCGGGTGGATATCGAGCCCGACCGCGTGTACGTATTTACCCCCGACGGTCATGCCATCGACCTGCCCAAAGGCGCTACGCCGCTGGACTTTGCCTACCGCGTGCACACCGAGATCGGCCACAACTGCCGGGGCGCGAAGATCAATGGTCGCATCGTGCCGCTCAACTACAGCCTGCAAACCGGCGAGCAGGTGGAAATCATCACCAGCAAGCATGGCGTGCCGAGCCGCGACTGGCTGAATAGCAACCTCGGTTACGTCACCACCTCGCGGGCGCGGGCCAAGATTGTTCACTGGTTCAAGCTGCAAGACCGCGACCAGAACGTGGCCGCTGGTCGCTCGATGCTGGAGCGTGAATTGGCGCGTCTGGCTTTGCCCAGCGTCGACTTCGACAAAGTCGCGGACAAGGCCAACATGCGCACCGCCGACGACCTGTTCGCTGCGCTGGGCGCTGGCGACTTGCGCCTGGCTCAGGTGGTTAATGCGGCGCAGCAATTGGTCGAGCCGGAACGTGGCAACGAACAGCTTGAGCTGATTCCGCGCCGTCACACCGCCTTCAAACCGGGCAAGCGCGGCGACATTCAGATTCAGGGCGTCGGCAACCTGCTCACGCAAATGGCCGGCTGCTGCCAGCCATTGCCCGGTGATGCCATCGTTGGCTACATCACGCTGGGCCGTGGCGTCAGCATTCACCGCCAAGACTGCGCCTCGGTGCTGCAACTGGGCGGCCGCGAGCCCGAGCGCATCATTCAAGTGAGCTGGGGTCCGGTGCCGGTACAAACCTATCCGGTGGACATCATCATTCGCGCCTACGACCGCTCGGGTCTGCTGCGTGACGTGTCGCAGGTGTTGCTCAACGAGAAGATCAACGTGCTGGCGGTTAACACTCGGTCCAACAAGGAAGACAACACCGCGGCCATGTCACTGACCATCGAGATTCCGGGGTTGGATGCGTTGGGCCGGTTGCTCGGTCGCATCTCGCAGTTGCCGAACATTATTGAAGTGCGCCGCCACCGAACCTCCTGACCTACGGCACTCGCTACGCTCAGCTACCTGGGACGTTTTTCATGTACCAACTTCCTGACCTCCTGCACCTCATGGCCCGTCTGCGCGACCCGCAGTACGGCTGCCCTTGGGACTTGCAACAGAACTACGCCAGCATCGTGCCGCACACCATCGAAGAAGCTTACGAAGTGGCCGACGCCATTGAACGTGCCGATTTCGAGCATTTGCCGGGGGAGTTGGGCGATCTGCTTTTTCAGGTGGTGTATTACAGCCAACTGGCGAAAGAAGAGGGGCGCTTCGAGTTCGCTTCGGTGGTCGATGCCATCACCCGCAAGCTGGTGCGTCGCCATCCCCACGTGTTCCCGGACGGCGACCTCTATGGCGCCCCCGACATGGCGCGGCTAAGCGAAGCCGCCGTGAAGCAGCGCTGGGAAGAAATCAAAGCCGAAGAACGCGCCGAGAAAGCCGCAGCGCCGGAACAGTTGTCGTTGCTCGACGATGTGCCGACCACGCTGCCCTCGCTGTCGCGCGCCGCCAAGCTGCAAAAGCGCGCGGCGCAGGTCGGCTTCGATTGGCCCGAAGCGTTGCCCGTCGTCGATAAAGTGCGTGAAGAACTCGACGAAGTCTTGGAAGCCATGAGCGCCAACGACACTGACGCGATGGCCGAGGAAATCGGCGATTTGCTGTTCGTGGTCGTCAACCTGGCGCGGCACTTGAAGGCCGACCCGGAAACCGCATTGCGCGCCGCCAATGCCAAGTTTGAGCGGCGTTTCCGTTTTATCGAGCAGGTGCTGCGCGAGCAGGGCCGCGATATTCAGGCGTGTAGCCTGGAAGAGCTGGACGCCATCTGGGGCCAAGCCAAACGCGAAGAGCGGCAGGCAGGCATAGCCAGTTGCGGATAGGCAGTTAGAAGAGTCGGCCGGGTAGGTGTTCGCCCTGGCTTGTGGAAGAATAGCGGCGTTTTTTACCGGTGCCCTTGAGAGAGTCATCAAGCATGAGCATGTCATTGCGTGACCAGTTGCTGAAAGCCGGCCTGGTCAACGAGAAGCAGGCCAAACAGGTCAGCAAGGAAAAGCAAAAGCAAAAGCGCCTCGAGCACAAAGGCCAGGTTGAGGTCGACGACTCGCAGCAGCGCGTTGCACTCGAAGCCAAGGCTGAGAAGATTGCCCGCGACCAGGAACTCAATCGTCAGCAGCAGGAAAAGGCGCAGAAGAAAGCCGAAGCCGCGCAGATCAAGCAATTGATCGAGTCGAGCCGCCTGCCCAAGCTGACCACCGAGGACTACTACAACTTCGTTGACGACAAGAAGGTCAAGCGCATCTCCGTCAACGCACTGATGCGCAACAAGCTCAGCAGCGGCTCGCTGGCCATTGTTCAACATGGCGGCGGTTACGAAGTGATTCCCCGCGAAGCCGCGCTGAAAATTCAGGAACGCGACCCGCGCCGCATCGTGCAACTGAACGTGCAAACCGAGGAAGACGACGCCAACGATCCGTACGCGGCGTACAAGATTCCCGACGATTTGATGTGGTGAGGTGATTCACCGGGTGTGGGGCGTACCGCACATCCGGTGATGCCGTTTGGCCATCAATTAAAGTTCGCACACTCTGGAACGTGCTCGGTCCAACCCCCTAGACCGTCACTTCCGGAGCCCAGCCAATGGCCGATATCCACAACCTGCAACGCTTTGTCGACGCCCAAGCTTCCACCTACGATCAGGCCCTCGCCGAAATCCAGGCCGGACAGAAACGAAGTCACTGGATGTGGTTTATCTTCCCGCAGCTCAAAGGCCTGGGGCACAGCGCCAATTCCGAGTTCTACGGAATCTCTGGCCTCGATGAGGCCAACGCCTACATCACCCATCCCATCCTCGGCCCCCGCCTGCATGCCTGCACCAACGCATTGCTGGCCTGGCCCGACCGCAGCGCCCGCGACATTCTCGGCAGCCCCGACGACACCAAGTTGTGCTCCTGCATGACCCTGTTCGCCACGCTGACCCACGAGCCGAATATTTTCTCGCAGGTGCTTGAGCATTTCTTTGCCGGGCATGCAGATCCGTTGACGTTGGCGCGAGTGGGATAGGCGTCGAACAATTGTCTGCCGGCGTTCACCGTTTGCAGAGATCGCGACTAAAGTCGCTCCCACTGAAGGCAGAGCACACGCGCATCTAGGCCAACGCTTTTCTCTGTAGGAGCGGCTTTAGCCGTGATTGCGATCTGCCGTCTTCCCCTCCCGCATATTCTCCAGCACCCGCTCAGCGTTATCGCCGCAGCCCATGCCTTCGGGGCGGTTTTCGATATCGCCAATGATCGCCAGTAGTCGCGCTTTGTTCTGCGCCAGACGCTGCTGCATGTCTTCGATTTCGACGACTTTGCGGCGCAGGCTGACAAGAATTTCGCCGTGGTCGAGCCCCTGCGGATTGTTGTCCGGCAGGAAGCGGCGGATTTCTTCCAGGCTGAAACCGGCGCGCTGGGCGTTGAGGATGATTTCCAGCGTGCTCACTGTATGGGCCGGGTAGTGGCGGTAGCCGTTGGCGTGGCGCTGCGCGGCGATCAGGCCGCTGGCTTCGTAGTAGCGAATGCGGGACGGAGCCAGTTGGGTGCGTTGTGCCAGTTCGCCAATTTTCATCAGTACTCCAAGGCGGTGCTTCGCCCGATAAAAGAGGGGTTGACCTTAAAGCTGACTTTAACCTTAGGCTCGCGTCTTCAGCCAACTGCATTTTTCTCTGGAGTTTGAGATGCCTGTCTTTTCGCCGCTGCAATTGCCCAACGGCACCACCGTTCCCAACCGCATTTGCAAAGCGGCGATGGAGGAAAACCTGGCCGATGCGGACCAGGGGCCATCGCCCGAACTGTTTCGCCTGTACCAGACTTGGGCCGAAGGCGGCGCCGGGATGATTCTGACCGGCAACGTGATGGTCGACCGCCGCGCCATGACCGGCCCGGGCGGCGTAGTGCTGGAAGACGCGCGGCAGTTGGATAAATTCCGTCAGTGGGCGCGCATCAGCCGCAGCCACGGCGCTCAGGTGTGGATGCAGCTCAACCACCCCGGCCGTCAAATGCAGGCCAGCCTGGGTCAGCAAACCGTCGCACCTTCGGCTGTTTCCCTGCAACTGGGCGGCATGTCGAAAATGTTCGCCGAGCCCAAGCCAATGAGCGAGGCGGACATCGCCGAGCTGATTCAACGCTTCGCCACCAGTGCGCAGCTAGCCGAACAAGCCGGCTTCAACGGCGTGCAAATCCACGCCGCGCACGGCTACCTGCTCAGCCAATTCCTGTCGCCCTTGAGCAACCAACGCACCGACCGCTGGGGCGGCAGCCTGGAAAATCGCGCGCGCGTGTTAGTGGAAGTGGTGAAGGCAGTGCGTGCCGTCGTCGCCCCGGCGTTCGGCGTATCGGTCAAACTCAACTCGGCCGATTTCCAACGCGGCGGCTTCGACGGCGCCGATGCGTTGAAGGTGGTGGAACTGCTCAACGAGTTGCCCGTGGACCTGGTCGAGCTATCCGGCGGCAGCTACGAAGCGCCCGCGATGCAAGGCCAGGCGCGCGACGGTCGTACGCTGGCGCGTGAGGCGTATTTCCTCGAGTTCGCCAGCGACATCGCCAAAACCGCACGCATGCCGCTGATGGTCACCGGCGGCATTCGCCGCTTGCCCGTTGTCGAACAGGTGCTGGCCAGCGGCGTCGCCATGGCCGGCATTGCCACGGCGTTGTCCATTGATCCTGCATTGCCCAAACGCTGGCAGGCCGGCGAGGCCAGCAGCCCTGAACTGGCGCCGATCAACTGGAAAAACAAAGTGTTCGCCTCGCTGGCCTACATGGCAGTGGTGAAGTTTCAGCTCAACCAACTCAGCCGTGGCAAACAGCCCAAGCCTGGTGTTTCGCCACTTAAAGCCTTGGTGTTAGAACAGCTGAAAACACTGCGCCGCACGCGTCAGTACAAGCGGTGGATGGCGGCGAGTTAAGTCGTTACGCAGAGCTGCGTGGGAAACGGATGGTAGGTGAGGTTTGCTGTCGACTCGCGGCCGTAGGGAAGGGCAGGATAGCGGCCCTTTCCTTATTGAGCGGCCAAATCATGGCGGACCGTAATATCTTCACGGAGATACTAGAAGGCTTCGACGCACTGGCGAAGCAGCGCGCAGACGCTGCTTCGATTCAGAACAAGCACGCTACGCCGACCACACCGCCAACTCATACCCATCCAAATCCAGAAACTGAAACCGGCGCCCGCCTGGAAAGCTGAATACTGCTTTGCTGACGGTGCCGCCCGCTGCTTCCACACGGGCCTGCGTGGCCGCCAGGTCTTCGCCATACACGATCACCAACGGCCCACCGGGGCGCACGGGCTCGCCTGTGGTGAAGCCTCCGGTGAGCCGGCCGTCGCTGAATTCACAATAGGTTGGACCGTAGTCGGTGAAGGTCCAGCCAAATACGCTGCCGTAAAACACTTTGCTGCGTTCGATATCAGCGACGTTGAACTCGATGTTATCGATCTGCTTATCGTTGCCTCGGGTGCCCATCGTTTCCTCCTAATTCGGTAACAAGCCAGTAGTGACTAAGCCAGATCCCGCAGCGCACCTTCAAGGTTCGGATAACGGAAGCTAAAGCCTTCGCTCAGCAGCCGAGCCGGCGTTACGTTCTGGCCGTCGACAAACAGTTGCGCCATTTCACCGGCCAGTAGACGAACCGGGGCAGCCGGCAGGTGCAGCCACACGGGCCGATTAAGCAAGCGGCCTGCGGTGGCAGCAAACTGCGCCTGGCTGATGGCTTCGGGGGCGACGGCGTTGTAGGTGCCGTGCATGTTGGAGTCGGCGAGCGCACGGGCGAATAGGCGCAGCAGGTCTTCGCGGTGGATCCAACTCATCATTTGTTTACCGCTGCCCAGGCGTCCGCCGAGGCCGAAACGGTGGGGCAGCAGCAACGGTTGCAGCGCGCCGCCGGGGCCAAACACCACGCCCAAACGCATCACCACTTGGCGCACGCCAGCTGCTTGCACAGCGGCGGCGGAGGCTTCCCAGCGGGCGCAGAGTTCGGCCATAAATCCGCCGCCTTTTGCGCTGTCTTCAGTCAGCACTTCGTCCGGGCTGCGCACGCCGTAGTAGCCGATGGCCGAGGCTTGCAGCCATACGCTGGGTTTGTGCCGGGCTTTTTCCAGCCAGGCGACCAAGGCGTCGGTGACACCCACACGGCTGGCGAGCAGTTGCGCCTGACGCTTGGCCGACCATCTTGGCCCCGCCACCGGCGCACCGGCCAGGTTAATGACGGCGTCGAAGGCGTCCCATTCGGTCAGCGCGGCAAGGCTGCTAACGCATCGTGCTCGACCGTTAAATTGGAAGGCGGCGCGCCGCGGGTTACGGGCGAACACGGTGACCTCGTGCCCGCCGTCCAAGAGTTGCTTGACCAGCGTTTCACCGATAAATCCGGTACCTCCGGTGATCAATACGCGCTGATGAGCAAGTTCGGTGAAGGGGTTGTGCGCTGGGGCACTGAGGCCTTGGCTGAGCGCCGCCGGGGCACTGTCTTGGCGCAGCAGCCATACCAGCGGCACGAGCAAGCTAACCATGGCGAAGCAGTCGACCCAGACGTGTGACCACACGCCCGCCTGCATGGACATCCAGATGTCTTGTGGCCCCCACAACACCACGCCCGCGATCATTGCTCCCCAGGCCACGCGGCTGCGGTAGCGATTGCCCAGGTACACCAATGCGCCCATAAACAGCGCGTAGCTTTGCACCGTGGCGCCGAACAAGGCGAACCACCACACTTGCAGGCCGTGCAGGTTGGCCGCTGTGCCGCCGCTCTGAAACGCAAGTTCGATGTTGCGGTGGTAATCGGCCAACGCGGCGGCATCGCCCAGGTATGTCATCAACAAGCCGCCCACCAGATGGCCGACCGCCACCGCGTACAGCCAGAAAATAAGCCAGGGTCTGAGGCGGGTTTTGTCTGCGCGTTGCATGGGAATCGCCTGTGCCGTTGCGAGGAAGTTGCTGGCTGGATGATAGCAGCGGGGCTGATGCAACCATTCGTTGATTGCGTTGAGCAAGGCTGAATAAGATGCCGGCGAGCCACTCTCCAACGGACGCTTCCATGCACATCGCCATTCTGACCTTTGACGGTTTCAACGAACTCGACTCCCTGATTCCTTTCGGCATTTTGCAGCGCGTGAAAACGCCTGGCTGGACGGTGTCCATCGCCAGCCCGTCGGCGCGGGTGCGGTCAATGAATGGCGTGTGGATGGATGCACACATTTCCCTGGAGCAGGCGTGCGAAGCGGATGCGGTGCTTGTGGGTAGCGGCATCGCCACCCGCGAGGTGGTGCAGTCCGCCGAGCTGATGGCGCAACTGAAGCTGGACCCCGCGCGACAACTGATCGGCGCGCAATGCTCCGGCACATTGATTCTGGCCAAACTTGGTTTGTTGCAGGGCGGCGTGGCCTGCACCGACCTGACTACCAAACCGTGGGTGATGGAGGCGGGTGTCGATGTGTTGAACCAGCCGTTCTTCGCCAATGGCAACGTCGCCACGGCGGGAGGCTGCCTAGCGTCGCAATACTTGGCGGCCTGGACCATCGCCCGCCTTGAAGGGCTCGACGCGGCGGAAGCGGCCATCCATTACGTGGCGCCTGTGGGAGAGAAAGAGGGTTACGTGGAACGGGCGATGGCCGCGATTGCGGCGTATCTGTAGAAGCTTAACGGGCCGGGCGGCGGAGAGGCTTAACCGGATCGGCTGTCGCCTGCCCGCTTGGCGCGAAATTGCAGCACTTCAATCTCGATTTCGATGGCCTGGGCGATGATTTCCACGTCTTCTTCCGACAGCGTGGCGCCGCACGGAATGCAGGTGATCACCACCAGATTTTCGCCCGTTTGCGGGTCGTAGACCCGGGCGGTCATGGAGGTCGGCGAGCTTAATACGCCTTCGAAGCCAAGCGGCGCGAAGTGGTTTTGTAACCTGGCGCAAGCGGCAGGGAAGATCATTCTGGCCATTAATGACCCTCTGGGAAAAATCCGACGAAGCCAAGGATAATTCAACGGCGCGGAATGTGACAGGCTGCTCATTGTTGCTGTGAGGCAGTCGTCACCCGTAGCCGGTGCTGGGCGGGCGTTTCGCCGGTTTGCTGTTTGAACATTCGGCTGAACGAGCTGAGGGTGGGATAGCCCACCGCCAGCGCGATGTCACTCACCGGCGCAGCGCTTCGCTTTAACAATAGCTGAGCGCGCTCGATGCGTAGTTGCATCAGCCAAGTGGCCGGCGCAATGCCGGTGGCGGCGACGAACGCACGGACGAAATTGGAGCGCGACATGCTCGCGCACTCCGCCAAACTTTCCACCGACCAGGCCTGACTCAAGTCGGCCAGTAATGCCTGCGCCGCCTTGGCCAGGCGCTTGTCGCGCAGCAGCGCGAATACGCCTGGCAGTTCGTGCTGGTGCTCACAGACATGGCGCAACACCAGGGTAAACAGAATCACCGAAAGCCCGTCGACCACCGACTGATTGGCCACTTGCTGCCCCTCGGCTTCAAGGCGCATGAGGGTGATAAGGGCGTTGAGTCGCTCGTGTTGGGGCGGCGCGCTGGCGTTAATGACCAGCACCTCGGGCAGTGCCGCCAGCAAGGTGGCGTTAGGCAAGTAATCGATACGCCCACACAGCATGTTCAATTCGCCGCTGCCGGCGCCGTTGCGCAATTGGGTAATGCGCCCTGGTTCGGCGAGTTTGCGCAACGCGGACGTGCTGCTTCGTCCCGCATCGCCTGCTGCCAGCACATGCACAGCGCTGCGTGGCAGCAACACCACATCTCCGGCACGCAGTGGCACGGGCGCCTGACCGGGCAATTCCAGGCGGCATTGGCCTTCAAGAATCACGTGATAACTGGCTTGCCCAGCGGGCAACGGCGGGTGGTTCAAGGCCCAATCGCCTTGCAATTGGCAGTGCAAGTCGAGCACGCCGCGCAGGTTGGCCAGGGCAATCAGATGGTCGAAGGCATGCATTTGGGACGATTCGGCAAATGGATGGGCGTTGCGGAAAAAACCGCACCAAGCGAACGGCCGACACTGTGTTCGTCGGCCTTGAGGCCACCGGCAGCCCGCCGCCAACATAGGAGAATCCACCATGCTGTTCAACTGGTCTGAATATGTGCCCGCCGTGAAAAAAGCCTTTGGCAAACTCGGCAAAACCCACCCGAAAATGCTGCAGGCCTATGGCGCTTTGAGCGACGCCGCGGCCGAAGGCGATGCGCTGGATGCAAAAACCCGCGAGCTGATCGCCATCGCCGTGGCCATCACCACCCGCTGCGACGGCTGTATTGGTGTGCACGTGCAAGCGGCGCGCAAGGCCGGAGCAACCGAGGCAGAGCTGGCGCAAACCCTGGCCACGGCCATTTCCCTGAATGCCGGCGCCGCCTACGTGTACTCGCTCAAAGCGCTGGAGGCTTACGAGCAATTGGCGCCCTGAGCCGCCACGGGTGTATTGCGCAATGGGAGGGGCTGGCTATATTCCTTAACTGAACACGAGCGTGAAAGCGCGTGCTCTTCAGTCCCTTCCAACCGCCTATTCCGTTGTTTTCGCCGTGTCCGCGAGCGGCGTTTCTGGAGTGTTGCCACCATGGTTTTCCTTGAGATGGGTCGCCGCTGATGGCTGGCAAACGCTTACAGCAATTCTGGAATTCCTCCGACCTGTCGCTTATCCACCACCGGCGCGAAAGACGTGTGCGCGTGCTGGCCAGCTTCGTGATGTGGGTGCTGGGCGGCATCTGGGCGGTCTATTTTTCCCTGCACGGCCATTGGTTGATTGTCGGCATCGACCTGGTGCTGATGGGCACGGGCGTGGCCGTGTTCGTGCTGAGCTGGGTGCACCACGACCGAAGCGCGCGGTTGCTGTTATTCGGCGTGTTGCTGCTAGTGATTATTGGCATTTCGCTGGTGCTGGACGTCCCCAACGCCAGCATTCCGCGCTCCACGCATCTGTATCTATTGCCCTTGGGCGTGGCCGCCATGATGGCGTTCCGCGACGAGCCGCGCTGGCTGCGCTACAGCGTCATTGCGGTGTGTCTGCTGAGCTTTATCGGGCTGGCCGGCAGTTACTGGACGCCGCTGCCCGGTCACAGCCTGCCGGACGCCACGCGCGGCCCCGGCACCTGGGTGAACACCTGCGCAGCCATCCTTTCGCTGTTCGCCATGCTGCATGTGCTGCAAACCGATGCTGTGCAACGGTCGGCCTGGGAAAGCGAGCTATTGGAAGCGCTATCCACCGGCCAGTTTCAGCTGCACTACCAGCCGCAGCTCAACAGTCACGGCCGGGTTATCGGCGCCGAAGGCTTACTGCGCTGGTTTCACCCCAAGCGCGGCATGATCGCGCCGGGCAAGTTCATTCCCCATGCCGAAGAAACCGGTCTGATCATTCCAATTGGCAAGTGGGTGCTGGAAACGGCGTGCGCGCAACTGCGCATCTGGATGGACGAACCGGGCATGCAGCATCTGTGTCTGGCGGTGAACATCAGCCAGAAGCAGTTCAACCAGGCCAGTTTCGAATCCGACATGCTGGCGCTCATCAAACGCTCCGGCATTGACCCCAGCCGACTTGAGCTGGAAGTGACCGAAACCATGGTGGTCAAAGACATGGAAGAGCTGTCGCGCAAGATGGCCAATCTGGTCAGCCATGGCATCACCTTCGCGCTGGACGATTTTGGCACCGGCTACTCATCGCTCAGCCACCTCAAGCAGTTGCCGTTGACCAAGCTGAAGATCGACCAATCCTTCGTCTGCGACGTACTCACCGACCACAACAGCGAAGCCATTGTGCGCACCGTCATCGGCCTGGGCAGCAACATGGGCCTGACGGTGATTGCCGAAGGCGTGGAAACCGCTGCCCAGCATCAATTTCTGCTCGACAACGGTTGCCAGCAATTTCAGGGCTACCTGTTCAGCAAACCGCTGCCGCTGGTGGCCTTCACCGAATTCACCAGCGGGCGCAATGCCTGAGCCCAGGCGTTAGTCCACCAGCGGCACTTTCGCGGCGCGCTGATACGGCCCGAACTCCACCGGCACCCAGGCGAAGCCTTTGCCCTCTACGCGGATATGGCCGATGGCCGGAAACGGTAGGTGCGCCGCAGCTACCCACGTGTTGTCCCGCGCCACTTGGGTGAACAGCTTTTTGCGCGCAGCAATGGCTTCGGTGCCGTTGTTATCAAAGCCGATGCTCACTTCCGGATGGGCAAACTGCACGGCGAAGCTGTGAATGATGTCGCCCATAAAAATGATGCGTTGCCCGTTCGACTCGAAGGCATAGCCAGTGCTGCCCGGCGTGTGGCCGGCCAGGTTCAGGGTGCTTACGCCAGCAATCGGCTCCTGGCCCGGCGTGAAGGTTTTCAGGTGGCCGGCTGCTGCATACGGCGCGGTGGAGTTCTGCGCGATCTGGAAGAAGCCCTGCGCTTCTTTCGGTGCTTTCGTGAGGTTTTCCTTGCTCAGCCAGAAGTCGGCTTCGGCTTTTGCCGCGTACACATCGGCGTTGGCAAATACCGCCGCGCCCTTGTCGTCAACCAGGCCGCACACGTGGTCCAGGTGCATGTGGGTGAGCAATACGGTGTCGACCTGCTCCGGGCTGTAGCCCGCCGCGCGAATAACGTCCGGCAAGCCGCCGGCCGTTGGGCCGATGCATTTGCCGGCGCCGGTGTCGACGAGAACCAGGTTCTTGCCGGTGTTGATCAGAAAGGCGTTGAACGCCGTTTGCACGCCGACCGAGGTGATGTTTTTGCGTGCCAGCAGTGCGCGAATTTCTTTCTGCGACAAGCCTTTGAGCAACGACGGTCCGAGGTCGTTGTAGCCATCAAACAACGCGGTCACTTCATAGTCGCCCACCGCCAAGCGCTGGTAGCCGGGCGCTTGGGTTTTTATCTGTGCAGGCGGTGTTGCCAGCGCGGCCAGCGGTGCCAAGGCGGCGCCCAGCAGCAGAAACGGAGTGAGCAACAACGCGGCGTTCGAGCGAGTGGTGAGCATGGCGAGCCTCTGTCAGGTGGGCACGCAGGCCCATTTGGGAAGGCTCGATAGTGGCGGGTTAAGGCGCTGGCTGCTTGCACCGATGTGCTGAAACGAAAACGGGGTGAACAGCGGTTTCCCACTGCTCACCCCGTACGCTGTCAACGTGGCGCCGAGCGATGCCGGCGCGGTTGTCAGAAGATTTCCAGCGGGTATTCCACAAACGCGCGAACTTCGTTCAGGTTCGGGCCGACGTCGCGGTCGGCACGGTAGATCGAGTTACGCAGTTTCAGCGACAGGTTTTTCAACGAGCCGTCCTGCACCACGTATTTCACCTGGTTGAAGAATTCGCGCTCGGTGCCGTCCTGCTCGCCACCGGCATCAATGTTGCTGCCGCGCACGTAGGCGGTTTTGTAGCTCAGGCCGGCGACGCCGTACTCGGTGAAGTCCAGCTCGTAGCTGACCTGCCACGACTCTTCATCTTTCAGGTTGAAGTCGGAGTAGTAGGAGTTGGCCACGTAAATGGTGCTGCCGCCGTCGCCGTAGTCATAGGCGTAGCCCGCGTCGCCGCTGCTGCGCTGGTGCGCCACGATAAAGGCGTGAGCGCCGACGCTGTACTTGGCCGCCAGGCTCCACAAGGTGTTGCTGTCGTTGTTGCCGTCGCCGCCGAAATCCAGCGCCGCTTGGGCGTTGTCGTCGTAATCGGTGCGGTAGATGTTGAAGTCGAAGTTCAGCGCCTGGTTCTCGCTCAGCACCTGGGTGAAGTTCACGTTGCCGTAGTACTTCTTGAAGGTGTCTTCCACATCGGAGTGGTAAGCGGCCACGCTCAGGGCGTCGTTCACGACATAGCTGCCGCCGATCACGTCGATGCTTTTCAGACGGTTCGGGTCGCGCGCGGCGTCGCCCATTGGGCTGTCCGCGGTGAAGCGGCCGGCGTTCAGTTCCAGGCCTTCGATTTCCTTGCTGGTCACCAGGGTGCCGGTGAAGGCTTGTGGCAGCAGGCGCGAATCGTCGTACGCCAATACCGGCAACGATGGGAACTGGTTGCCGTAACGCAGCACGGTGTTGGAGATACGCAGCTTCACCACGCCGCCTGCTTCAGACAGGTCGTCTACCGGGTGGCCGTCGCTATCGGTGTCGAAGAAGGCGCCGTAATTGCGACCACGGCCGCTGTCGAGCTTGATGCCCAGCAGGCCGTAGGCATCAACGCCGAAGCCGACCGTGCCCTGGGTGAAACCGGACTCGAACGTGCCGATAAAGCCCTGGCCCCAAACCTTGCGATCGGCGGCGCCATTTTTGTAGTCACGGTTGAAGTAGGCGTTGCGCAGCAGCAGGTTGAGGCTGCTGTCTTCAACGAAGCCCTTGGACTCGGATTGCTCACTGGCAAACGCCGGGGAAAGACTCAGCGAGGCCAGCGCGCAGGCCAGCGCGATGCGTGTGCGATTGAACATAGGTGCTCCCAATAACGGTTCTTGGCATGTGTTGTTGTTGCTAAAGGCGGCAGGCGCTGCACGGCGCTTCGGGTCAGCCTGGCGAGCAGGCAAACCACGGGCGGGACGTTATTGAGCTATAGGAAGTCCCAGCCTATGCAGCGGATGGGATAAATACGCGGTTTGAAACCATCGGTAAAACTGCTTATTTCAATTTTTACTATCGACGCTATTAATGGTGCGTTTGGCGGGCTGGGCCTTACTCTTGGCCGCGATGAATCCCCAACGCACTGAATTCAGAGACTAATTCAGTGCATTGCTCCCTTCATCACCTTTGGTTTTATTTGCCGCCTCCTGTGGGCGGCTTTTTTATGGGCGCAGATTCATCGAGCCCGTCGATGGATGGCGCGAAACGGCCTAGCGGTCTAGCAGGGCGCGGATGCGTTCGAGCAGGTCGTTGCTGTTGAACGGCTTGCTGAGCATGTCCATGCCGGTGCCGGCCAGGTCCTGGCGGTCCAGGGCGTTTTCGGCGTAGCCCGACACATACAGCACCGGCAAGCCAGCGCGCATGGTGCGGGCGAGGGCGGCCAGGTCGCGGCCGTCCATGCGCGGCAGGCCGATGTCGGTGAGCAGCAGGTCGATGGAGGGGTCCTGCTTGAGCGCTTGCACCGCGCCTTCCGCGTCGTACACCTGGGTGAACGTGTAGCCGGCATCGCTGAGAATTTCCGACATCAGCGCGCTGACCGAGGCCAGGTCTTCAACGATCAGCACATGCTCGCCGCTGCCTTGTTGCGGCTTGGTCGCAGGCGCGGCCTCAGTGGCGGGCAAAGCATCGCCAGCCGGCAACAGCAACACCACTTCGGTGCCTTTGTTGATGCGGCTGCGAATGCTCACATCGCCGCCCGACTGGCGGGCAAAGCCATAAATACTCGACAGGCCCAGGCCGGTGCCTTGGCCGACCGGTTTGGTGCTGAAGAACGGGTCGAAGACTTTGCCGATCACTGACTCATCGATACCCACGCCATCGTCACGAACCGACAGGGCGATATAGGTGCCGTCTTCCAACTTGGCGTTGCCTGAAACCACCGTCGCGTAGGTAGCAATGCGAATGCTGCCGCCTTTGGGCAGCGCGTCGCGCGCGTTGATGATGAGGTTGAGTACCGAACTCTCGAACTGGAACGGGTCGACCATCGCGATCGAGGTGCCGGCGGTGAGTTCCAGCGTCAGGGAAATGCGTTCGCCAATAGTGCGACGCAGCATTTCCTCTAGCGACAGCACGTGCTCGTTGATATCGATAGGGCGTGTGTCCAGCGGCTGCTGGCGGGCAAAGGCAAGCAGGCGATGGGTGAGTGCGGCGGCACTGTTGGCCGAGCTTAGCGCGGCGTCGGCGTAGCGCATCAGGGTGTCGTAGCGCTGGTCTTCAACGCGACGCTTCATCAATTCCACGGCGGCAATAATGCCGGTGAGCATGTTGTTGAAGTCGTGGGCGATGCCGCCAGTGAGCTTGCCGAGGGCATCCATTTTTTGCGCTTGCAGCAGTTGTTCTTCGGTACGCGCACGCTCGGCGACTTCCTGGGCGATGCGACTGTGGGCTTTGTCCAACTGCTGGCGCTGGGCGCGATCTCGTTCGCGGTGTTCGGTCACGTCTTCAACAAATGCCAGGCTGTGGCCGGGCAGGCGATAGGGCGATACCTGCCACTCGGTCTCGCGATTTTCGCCGTTGACCTGCAGCGTGAGGGTGCCTTTCCAGCGTTCGCCGGCCAGCACCTGTTTGCGCAGTTCGATCAACGGCTCGTCCTGGCCCGCGCCGATGTGTTCGAGCAGGCGTTCGTCGCCGTGAAGCAACTGGGCAAACGCCTGGTTGCTTTCGATGACGTTGAGCTGTTCGTCGATCACCGCAATGGGCGCCGACACGTTGCGGAAAATCTCGCGGAAGCGCGCTTCGCTTTCGCGCAGGGCGTTTTCGCTGTCACGCACACGCAGCAAAGTGCGCAGCGTGGCCATCAGCACCTCGGGGTCGATGGGGTGCGTCAGGTAGGCGTCGGCGCCGGTCTCAAGGCCGGTGACGATATCGTGGGTCTGAATCGAGGCAGCCGATACGTGAATGACCGGCACCAGTTCGGTTCGCGTGTGCTGGCGGATCTCGCGCACGATGTCGAAGCCGGTCATGTCCGGCAGGTTCACGTCGAGAATCAACCCGTCGTACTCATTTGCTGCAATCAGCGCCAGGCCTTCAGCACCTGTGCCGGCTTCGTCGATGACATAGCCTTGCTGCTCAAGGCGGCGCCGCAAGGCATACCGCGTCGCTACGTTGTCGTCGACGATCAGCAAATGAACGTCAGTCTTCATCGGGTTTTTCCTGACCAATTGCAAAGGGAATAATCACGTAGAAAGTCGAGCCGACGCCGGGTTCGCTTTCCACCCCAACGCGTCCGCCCAGCAAACCGGCGAAGCGTTTGCACAATGACAGACCCAGGCCGGTGCCACGGAAACGTTTTTGCAGCGGTGAGTCCACTTGCGAGAAATCTTCAAATAGCGTGCCGTGCATTTCTGCCGGTATGCCAATCCCCGTATCCGACACGGCAAAACGCACTTCGGTGTCGCTTTCCAGACGCGCGGACACGCGCACTTCGCCGCGCTGGGTGAACTTCAACGAGTTGGAAATGAAATTGCGCAGAATCTGCGCCAGCTTTTTATCGTCGGTGTAGAGCCTGGGCATGTTCACCGGTTCGGCAAACACCAGGTCCACCGACCTGCCATCGACGATGGGGCGGAACATGCCGCGAAGCGCCGAGAACAGATCGAACATATCGAACCAGTCCGGCGAAATGCTGATGCGCCCGGCCTCGATTTTCGCCAGGTCGAGCAGGTCGTCGACCATGTCGCTGAGCTCGCTGGCGGCGGTGCGCACAAAGCCCACCTGCTTGTGCTGCTCGGGACTCAATGGCCCGTCCAGTTCGTCATCCAGCAGGCTGGTGATGCTCAGAATCGAGCCCAGCGGCGTGCGGAATTCGTGGCTCATGTACGAGAGGAAACGGCTTTTCAAATCCGACGCTTGGCGCAACTCATCGGCCTGCGTATCCAACTCGGCATACAAGGCCAGCACGCCCTGATTGGTTTCTTCGAGCTCGGCGCGCAGCGCTTCGTTTTCAGCCAGCACGGCGTGCAGGCGCGCCTGAATATCGCTGTCAGCCATTGGCTGCCTCCAGTGGAACGACCAATACGGTTACATCATCACGGCCCCGGCAGAAGTCACGGTGCAGTACGGCGGCGACCACGGCGGGGTGGCGGTGCACCAGACCTGGGTAGTCACGCAGGTTCCAGCGCGACTGCAGGCCGTCGCTGAACATCACCAGCAGCTGGCCGCCGCAGTCGGCGAAGTCGAAACCCTGTGCCTTGCGAAACTGGGCGCCAAGAATGCCAGGGTGCGAAGCCAGGCCACGGCTTTTGTCGGCCGTTATAAGCGTAGCGCCGATATTGCCGATGCCAGCGAAATGCAGGCTGCCGGTGTTAGCGTTGTATTGCGCCACGGCGCCCGCGCCACCTCGGGTTCCGCACATGGCCCGGTGCATATCGTCAATTAGCACCACCGGTACTGAAAATGGCGAGGCGGCGAAAGCGACTTCGCCAGCACGTGAGGCTTCTTCGGCTTCTTCGCCATGGCCGAGACCGTCGATGATCATTGCGCTGACATGGTTGTCCTTGACCACCAGGTGCCAGGTATCGCCGCACGCCGGTACGTTGTGCAGCGAATGCTGGGTGACGCCAAAGCGCAGGTCGGCGCTGTGTTTGCCGCGCGGGTACAACCGCGCCATCAGCACCGCACCACGGGCGTCGGCAAATACATCGAAGACATCCGACTGCCGATCCACCGCGCCCATGCCAATGCCTTGCGTGCCGCCGGTGGAAAAACCATCGGCCAGGCAGTTGTGCACGTCGAAGCCCGGCCCGCGATCCACCGCCACCAGCTCGATGCCGGTGGACTCGGAAAACGGCAGCGTGCGCACATGCAGCTCACCACGGCCGGCGTGCTTGAGCAGGTTGCTGGTGAGTTCGGTGGCCACCAGGGCCGCGCGGCCCGCATCGTTGGCGTTGAAGCCGCTGTCTTCAGCGAGCTTCTGCACCACGCGGCGGGCGTGCCCGACCTGGCTTTCGTCATCTACATGCAGCACCAGGGTGAGGGAGCTGCCTAGGTTCACGTCCATCGGGTGATCGTCACGCGGGTGCCTTTGCCAGGCGCCGTGTCCAGCTCGAACTCGTCGACCAGACGCTTGGCGCCGGTCAGCCCAAGGCCCATGCCGCTGCCGGACGTCCAGCCATCGGTCATTGCCAACTTGAGGTCGGGAATGCCGGGGCCTTCGTCGCGGAAGGTCAGGCGCAGGCCGGTGCGGCCGCCGTCGTCCAGCACTTGCCAGTCCATGTCGCCGCCACCGCCATACACCACGGTGTTGCGCGCCAGCTCGCTGACGGCGGTCACCAGCTTGGTCAGGTCGATCAAGCGCATACCGCATTCCTGGGCCAGCTTTCGTGACGTCTGCCGAGCCATTACCACGTCTTGCTCAATGCGTACCGGTTGCGTGCCGCTGCTGCGCACGTTCATTGCGCGCCAACTCGCTCACGCAAGAGCTTCATGCCGCGCTCGACGTTCAGCGCGGTGCTCACGCCCGGCAGGGTCAGCCCCAACTCCACGAGGGTGATGGCTACAGCCGGCTGCAAACCGACCACCACGGTTTCGGCGTCCATGATGCGCGACAGGCCGGAGATGGTGCCGATCATGCGGCCGATAAACGAGTCGACCATGTCCAGCGCCGAGATATCGATAAGAACACCACGCGCCGACGTGGCGCTGATGCGTTCGGACAAGTCGTCTTGCAGGGTCATGGCCAGTTGGTCATGCATGTCCACCTGAATGGTGACCAGCAGGAACTGACCCATCTGCAGAATGGGGATGCGCTCCATGATTACTG
The DNA here is from genome assembly GCF_979254655.1 of Pseudomonas sp. AC229. Taxonomy (NCBI): domain Bacteria; kingdom Pseudomonadati; phylum Pseudomonadota; class Gammaproteobacteria; order Pseudomonadales; family Pseudomonadaceae; genus Pseudomonas; species Pseudomonas sp. AC229. The sequence continues at coordinate 90,963 of NZ_CEEDHK010000001.1, read as the reverse complement.
CGCCTTGGTCACGGTGGCGCCCAGGCGGCGCAATGCCAATGCCAGCGCGTCGGCCAGGTTGGCTTTGGTGACTACGCCTTGCAGATCCAGACCCAGGTGCACGATGGTTTGCGCAATTTGTGGGCGCACGCCACTGATGATGCAGTCCGCGCCCATCAGGCGGATGGCCGTCACGGTTTTCAGCAGGTGTTGGGCAACCAGGGTGTCAACGGTGGGCACGCCGGTGATGTCGATGATGGCGATTTCCGAACCAGTGTCGACGATGCGTTGCAGCAGCGATTCCATGACCACTTGGGTGCGTTGCGAATCTAGGGTGCCGATCATTGGCAGCGCCAGCACGCCGTCCCACAGTTTCACCACCGGGGTCGACAGTTCCAGCAGCTCTTCTTGCTGGCGACGGATTACCGCTTCGCGCGAAGCCTGGTAGGTGCGGATGGTGTGCAGGCCGAGCGCGTCGAACAGCTCCGAGGCTTGCAGCAGTTGCTGCGCGAACAGAGCGGGTTGGTCACCGAACTCTTTTTGCAGCAGGGTAAAAAACGGACCTTTAAGAGCAAAAATAAAGTTGGCGGTCTGGCTGGAGTCCTGCCCCAACTGAGCGCGGCTGCGCGACAGGCGTTCGAGGAACTGACGGGTGTCTTCCCACTGCGCAGTGCCGATGGCGGCGCTGGCGCCGTTTTCCAGTGCGGTGCTGATCAGCTTGAGGAATTCGCGGGTGTCGGCTTTGAGTTCGTCTTCTTTCAGATTGCGGGTGCCGCCTGTGGCTTGCAGCGAGGCGATCCACTCTTGGGACAGCTGCGACTCGGCGGCTTTGATTTTCTGAACGGCATCTTGACCCAGTGCGGCCATGCTGAAACTCCTGTGTTGGCTGTTCTTTTAATAGGTGCAGTGGCGGGCGCAGACGGTGTCATTGATGGCACACGGCCTTCACCCTAAAGAAGGTGTTGACGAAATACAGCAAGGCGGGCTTCCGGTAAAGAAGTGTTCGCATCTTGCGCAGGAAAGTGTATCCAACACACACACGAACACCGCCTGTTGCCTCGCTAACGCGTAGGCCACGAGGGGTCACTTTAGTTCAGGAAATATGAACGATGCACCGGCGCTTCACCGAAGAATGGCGAGCGGGCGCTGAAGGCACAAGGAGGGGGTAGAAAGCTGCATCGGGCTCATCCGTGAGCAAGGCTTTGTCCGTTAAGCCATCCGTTAAGCAGTGCATCCAAAACAGTACAACCGCGCGGCGCGTGCACGCCGCAGCGGGCAGAGAACTTAAGCTTGAGCGCGCAGCCACTCGCGAGGAGCGTGGGCCTGGCGTTGAGCGCGGGCGGCTTCGTTGGCACGGTTGGCCAGGAAAGCACCTTGTTCAACATTCAGGGTCAGGGCGCCACTGGCGATGCGCATGTCACGACGCAGTTCGCGAATCAGGCGGCCGACCATCTTCTCGTTAAAAATCATCGCCGGCTCGATCACCTTGGTGAAGGTCTCGCGGGCGTTTTTCAGGGTCAACAGCACCGAGGTGTCTGGACGTGGGCTGAAGGTGATTTCGTAAGTCGGGAAGGCGTTGAACAGGTGCTTAACGGGATATTTCATTTTTCACCGCTCCATGGGGTTTTAGTCGTTGCAGAACATAGAGCAGCAGACGTGCCAACTTTTGAAACTGCTCGCAGCCCAGCAAATTCGCGGGTTGGGCGTTTTTTGCAATCAGCCTGCCATTAGCAATTTGCACGATTGCCTTGAGGCCGCCATGCAAATCGCATGAAGCGGCTAAGCCGAACGCCGCATCATCAGCAACGCCACCCCAACGGCTGCCGCTGCGCCCACCGTCGCCAGTACGCCGAGGCTTTCAAGGCCGAGGTGGCGAATACCCAGACCACCGAAAATAGCGCCAAGGCCAATGCCGGCGTTGGCGGCGGAAATGTTCATGCTCGCCGCCAAGGCCTGCGCACTGGCACCGGCCTGCATGACGCGCACCTGGCAAATGGGGAACAGCGCCGTATGGGCAACGCCCCACGCGGTGAGCGCCACCACCAGCCAGAACGTGTGTCCGGCAGCGGGCACGGCGGCGAGCATGCCGGCAGCCAGCATCAGCAGAAACAGCACCATGGCGGCCAGCGGGTTGCGATCAACCATTTTCCCGCCGAGGTGATTGCCGAGCATGCCGACGGCGCCAAAGCCCATCAGCCACCAGCCCACCTGGGCTGCCGGAATCGCCGCCAGGCGTTCAAGGGTGTCGGCCAGGTAGGTGTAAGCGGTGAACATGGCGGTGAAGGCCAGCGTCGAGAGCAACACGTGGGCCAGGAAGCGCGGTTGTTTAAGGATGTCGGTCTGGCGTTTGCCGCTGGCTTGCACCGGCGCAGCGGGCATGGCGGGCATCACCAGCTGAATGAGCAGGGCGATCAACAACGCGGCGCCGGCCAGCAGCCAGAAGCTGCCGCGCCAGCCCAGCGCGTCGGCGGCCAAGGTGCCCAGCGGAATGCCGAACACAAAGGCGGCAGAAATACCCATGTACACCTGCGCCACCGCCTTGCCACTGTTGCCCGGCCCGGCGAGCTGCCCAGCGGTTTCGCTGGCCGTGCTCCAGAACACCGGCAAGAACAGCGCGGCCATAAAACGCGCCACCGCCAGCACCCAAATGGACGACGACGCGGCGGCCAGCGCGTTGGACGCCACGAACACCAGCAACACGAACACAAAGAGTTTTTTGCGCGGCAGGTGCGCCAGTTTGGCCGTGAGCAGCGGGCCGAACAGCATCACGGTGAACGCGAACAAGGTGACCAATTGGCCGGCCAGAGGAATGGAGATATTCAGGTCCCGCGCCAAGGCTGGTAGCAAGCCAAGAATGAGGAATTCGGTGGTCAGAATAATGAAGCCGGCGACGGCCAGAATCAGAATAGACAGCCCGGCGCGCGGTGCAGCGCAGGAAGGCGCAGTGGGGCACGCCGTAGAGGTGGAAGTTCGCATCGTCAGTTGCTCTTGAGAAAACCAGGCGGCAAGCTTATTGGCGAACGCAGTTCCGATTTACGCTGGTTTATCCCAACTGCTGTGACCAAAATTCCTTAATGTGGGCGCACCATGTTTTCTTCTGAACGCTTGAAAGGCATCGACCTGTTCGTCTGCGTGGCCGATGCCGGCAGCTTTACCGCCGCGGCCGAGCGCATGAACCTCACCAGTTCGGCGGTGAGCAAAGGCATCGCGCGGCTCGAATCGCGCCTCGACACCCGGCTGTTTCAGCGCACCACCCGGCGCCTGGCGCTCACCGAAGCGGGCGTGGATTTCTATCGCACCTGCACCGCCGTGTTGGCCGAACTGGAAGAAGCCGAGCTGGCGCTGCACACCGAACATGGCGAACCGTGCGGCAAAGTGCGGGTTGATTTGCCCGCCTCGTTCGGCCGCCTGCATGTGCTGCCGGTGATTCTTGACTTCGTCGCCGAGCACGGGCTGTTGCACCCGCATGTGTCGTTCTCCGACCGTTTCGTCGATCCGGTGGAAGAGGGCATCGACATCCTTGTGCGCATCGGCGGCTCGGATGAGTGGCCCGTGGCGCTCGGCCACCGTTACCTGGGTGCCGAACGCCTTATTTTCTGCGCCGCGCCACGTTACTTGGCCGAGCACGGCGAACCGCGCACCGTGCACGACCTCGAGCAGCACAGCTGCGTGGTGTATGGGCGCAGCGACGGCGGCGTGAACCCGTGGCTGTTTTCCGGCGAGCACGCCGGCGACCGCGAGCGCCGCGTGATGCCCGGGCGGATTGCCGTGGGCGATGGCGAAGCGCAGGTGGTCGCCGTGCTCGCGGGGCAGGGCATCGCGCAGTTGCCGCTGTGGCTGGTGCAGGATCAATTGCACAGCGGCAGCCTGGTGCAAGTGCTGCCGGACTTGGCGTTGGAGGGCTCGCCGATCAACCTGGTGTGGCTGAAAACCCGGCAAAACCTACCGAAAGTCAGTGCGTTGCTGGAGGCGCTGGCCGCCGCCCTGACACCGTCGGGCCGGCGCCGCTAAACACGTTCAAGCGTCGCGTAGCAGGTCGTTGGCGTTAAGCAGGTCGAAGGCGATTTGGGGAGTGTGTTCCAGGCCACGGCGAATGGCGGCTGGAATGGCTTGGCGGGTTTTGCGGCACAGGCCTGGCAGGTCGTGCACATAGATGGCAATGCCGCGCATGGTGCGCACTTCGGTGTGGCCGGGGCCGATGTCCAGGCGAATGCCCAATTGCTCGTGCATGCGCCGGCACATGTGTTCAAGGTCGGCCAGGCTGTCGATGCGCTCCAGGCGTTCGAGCAGTTTTTTCTCTTCCAGGCGGGTGAGCCGCACGATGCGCAGGTCGGCATCAGCGGCCGTGCGCAATTCTTCCAGCCGGCAAATGCAGACACCGGGCGGGCAGGGTTGGCGGATTGGCGTGGCGCTGTTCATGGGGTCCGATCATAGCCAGCCCGCCCGGGCCTTGCCCATGGCTTTTTATCTGCCGCTGCGCGGGCGCAGCGCCAGGCTGGGTCAGGCCAGCGAGGCCATGTCGATCACGAAGCGATAGCGCACGTCCGAGCGCTCCATGCGTTCGAAGGCTTCGTTGATCTCATCCATGCGGATCATTTCGCAGTCCGGAAGGATGTTTTTCCGTGCGCAGAAATCCAGCATTTCCTGGGTCTCGGCAATGCCGCCAATGGGCGAACCGGCCAAGCGGCGACGACCCAGCACGAAGGGCAGGGTCAGCTGTTGGTCGATGGGGCCGATCTGGCCGACGATCACCAGCGTGCCGTCGACATCCAGCAGCGACATGTATGGCGACACGTCGTGGCGCACCGGCACGGTGTCGATGATCAGGTCAAAGCTGGACGCGGCTTTTTTCATGGCGTCTTTGTCGGATGACACCAGCAGCGCGTCGGCACCCAGCTCCAGAGCGTCGGCTTGTTTGTCACTGCTGCGGCTGAGCACGGTCACTTGCGCGCCCATGCCGGCCGCCAGTTTCACCGCCATGTGGCCCAGGCCGCCCAGGCCGATGACCCCAACGCGACTGCCGGGCCCAACATTCCAGGTGCGCAGCGGCGAATAGGTGGTGATGCCTGCGCACAACAGCGGCGCGGCTTTGGCCAGGTCCAGCGCGTCGGGCACGCGCAGCACGAACTCTTCACGCACCACCAAATGTTTGGAGTAACCGCCGTAGGTGGGCTCTTTGGTGATGCGGTCGCGGCTGTTGTAGGTCTGGGTATTGGCCTGTCGACACAGCTGCTCTTCGCCTTTGCGGCATTGGTCGCACTCCTGGCAGGAGTCGACCATGCAGCCCACGGCCACGGCATCGCCGACCTTGTAGCGTTTCACTGCGCTGCCCACCTCGGTGACGCGGCCGACAATTTCGTGGCCCGGCACGATTGGGAAGGTGCTGAAGCCCCAGTCATCCCGTGCCTGGTGCAAGTCGGAATGGCACACGCCGCAGTAGAGAATTTCCATCGCGACGTCGTTCGGGCGCAGGGCGCGGCGCTCGAATTTGAATGGGGCCAGGGGCGATTTGGCCGTTTGGGCGGCATAACCAATGGTGAGCATGAAAACCTCCAAATACGCAAAACGTGGGCGAAAGAAATTCGGCGGGTAGCGATTGATATCTTGCGGCCGGCAGATGGCCAAGTCCTATGCTAGACACTTGCCGGGGTGAAACGCTCCGTTGTCTATCGGGCTATAGCGTGTGGCGCCGTGTTCGCCGACACTCATGGCACAGTGGCATGGGTGAACCTTACCCGCCCCGCTGCGCTCTGATTAGGCATATAAACCTGCATGCCGTTATACGCTCTGCTAATAAGCTGGCCGCTGAAGTTCCGGCGGTTTGACCGGGGCAGGGCCAGGCGAAATCGCTGATCATGGGGGCAGTCCGCTCAAAGGGAGAGTTACATGCGCGTCCGTTCAACCGTTGTGCCAGTCGTGTTGTTGTCGTTGTCCGTACTCACTACCACGCCGGTGTGGGCTGATGATGAAACGCAACTGGTACAGGCCATCAACGCCTATCGCGGCCAGGTTCAGCGCTGCGAAGGCCAGGCCTCGCCAGAGCTGCCGCCGCTGGCCGACGACCCGCGCCTGCGCCTGCGCTCGGACAGCTTCGGCGGTTTGCAGACGGCACTGGCCAAGAACGGCTACCCCATGGTCAATGTGCAGGCCATCAGTCTAGCGGGCGCGCGTGACAGCGCGGCGGCCATGAAAGCCGTTCAGGAAAGTTTCTGCCGGGTGATTCTGGATCCACAATTCGTGGACATCGGCGTGCGCCGCGAAGGCGATTTGTGGCGCATCACCCTGGCTCGCCCAATGCTCACGGCGCGCATGGGCGACTGGCAAAGTCAGGGCCAACAGTTACTGCAAATGATCAACAGCGCCCGCAACCAGGCGCGCCAGTGCGGCACCCAGGCCTACGCGGCGGCCGCGCCCTTGAGTTGGAACAACACCCTGGCCGGCGCCGCCGAAGCCCATAGCCGGGCCATGGCCAATGGCAATTTCTTCGATCACAAAGACCGCGACGGCCGCACGCCCGGCGACCGCGCCGAGCTGGCTGGCTATGCCGGTCTAGCCATCGGCGAGAACATCGCCGCTGGCAACGACAGCCCGCGCAAAGTGCTCGACGGCTGGCTGGCCAGCCCCGGCCACTGCGCCAACCTGATGAACCCGCAATACCGCGAGCTGGGCGCCGCCTACGCACTGGACCCACGCAGCGACGCCGGTATTTATTGGACCGCCATGTTTGGCAGCCAGTAAGCGGGGTTAGATCACCCCGGTATCGTCATCGTTAATCAGCTTATGCAGCCCGCCCAACGCCTCACGCGATTGGGTACGGCTGAGCAGTTTGCTCTGCGCCGCCGGCGGCAAATCGGTGATGCGCAGCACGCCTTTATTCATCAGCACTGAAATCAAGTCGTCGATTACCCGGATCATCTCCAGGTCGCTCTGCTTGAGTTGCATCAGGTTGCTTTCGACGGTCTGGTTCGAATACCAGGCCAATGCCTCTTGATCGTCTGCCGGCAAGGTGCCGTTCATGCCCTCGAACTCGGCGGCTTCGACGCGCGTCAGCTGGCCCTGCTCATTGCGCTGGATATACAGCATCCGCAAATCCCTCTTGGTTTCGTGCAACACGTTGGGTTGGAAGACAGAGCCGCAGACCCTGCCAGTAGTGTGTAGCGCCTGCAACGCTTTCTTGCCAGGCAAAAAAACGGCGCGAACTCCACACTGCTAGAGAACGCGCCGTTTAGTCCCGCCCTAATTAATGGTGGTCGGTTTTCACCACCGGATCGGTACCTGCCACCAACGACTTGATGATGTCGGCCGAGCTTGAACCGTAGTTGTTCAAGTCCACACCTTGCAGGGTAATGCTCACATCCGAACCCTGATCGATATGGCCGCTGGTGCTGACCTGAATGGTCGACGTCGCAGTGTCCACTTTCAGGTAGCTCAGCACGTTGGTGTCGGTGATATCCGGCAGCAAGTCGCTGAGGTTGATGCGGTCGCCTTCGCTGGCGTTGAAGTCGGTGATGGTCGATTTACCGACATCGCCGGCCTGCCAGGTGAAGGTGTCTGCATTGGCACCGCCAGTAAGGATATTGTTGCCGCTGCCGCCGTACAGGATGTCGTCGCCGGCACCGCCGATAAGCAAGTCGTTACCGGCGCCGCCAAACAGCGAGTCGTTGCCGTTGCCGCCTTCCAGACGATCGTTGCCGGCCAGGCCGTGCAAGGTGTCGTTGCCGTCACCGCCACGCAGCAGATCAGCCGCTGTCGAGCCGGTGAGGGTGTCGGCGCCCGCCGTGCCGGTGGCCAGCACCGACGTGCCGTTGGCCAGTGTCAGCGCCTGGTAGGTGGTGCTCACATCGCCATTGGCGGCGGTGTTGGTGCCGGTGAAGATCAGCGTGCCCGAGTCGGTGCCGGTGTGGCCGAGGGTCAGGTTGCTGGTGGTCCAGTTGCTCAGGTCGATCAGCGAGTCAACGCCGGTCGAGGTCGCGGTGTGGCCGTTACCGTCGCTGATGATCATGCCGGCTTCCAGGCCGCTCACTTTCAGCACGCTGGCGTTGTCGGTCACGCTCAGGCTCAGGGTGCTTTCGTTAGTGGTGGTGGCGTTGGCAATCGCGGTGCCCTGGTAGCCGTTTTCCACGTGGTGGATGGCAGCCACTTGGTCAGCGCTCAACACGCCGCTGTAAATGCGCAGGTCGTCCAACGCGCCCTTGAAGTAGCTCGTGTCGTTGGCATCTTTACCGTTGCCGGTGAAAGCATTGGTCGCGCCAATTTCCAGCAACTGATTCAGCGCGCCGGTGAAGGCGGCGTCGACCGGGCTGCCGGTGGCTTCCAGTTTGCCGTCCACATACACGTTCACCAGGCCCGTGGAGGAGTCGCGAGAGATGGCCACGTTGTGCCACTGGCTGTCGTTAACCGAGGTGGTGCTGTACACGCCGTCGACGTTGCCCAGACCGAAACCGATTTTGCCGGCGGCGTTGATGGCGCCCCACTGAATGTCGTTGCCGCCACTCACTTGTTCGCTGCCGATAATGCTCGGGTTGCTCCACGCGCTGCCGGCGCCGTTGGCGTTGCCTGCCTGGGCGGTATTGATCCAGAACGTCAGCGTGGCGGTGCCCATCAGCGCTGCCGTTACCGAGGTGCTGACATCGATGTGGTCACCGGTGTCGCTGCCCGAGTTGAACACCAGATTCTTGCCGGCGCCCTCGGCGCGGCTGGTGGAACTCAGCTGCGGCAGGTCGACGGTTTTATTGCTGTCGGCATCGGCCAGCGTGCCGGTCTGTTTGGTGATCTCGTTGGTGACAACCGAGCCGCTGCTGGTGGTCGAATCGAAAGTCCAGTAACCCTTTGGCGTCACGCTGACGGTTGGAATAGCCGCATCGCTGACCGAGTTGACCATCAGGCTGACGGTCGAGGTTTCGGTCACGCCGCCGGACGTCACGGTGTAGGTGAAATTCGACTGGCCGTGGTAATCGGCAGTCGGGGTAAACAGCAACTGGCCGTTAACCAATTTCACCGAACCGTGGTCCACCGTCACCGAGCCATTGTTGGCAATGCTGGTGCCGTTGATGGCGCTGATGGTGGCGGTGTTGCTGAAGTTGTCGTTGCCCAGCACGTTGAGGGTGATGGCGGTGTCTTCGTCTGTCACACCCGTGTCGGCCTTGATATCGGCCACCGGTTTAACGGTGAGCACAGCGCTGTCGGCAGTGGCCACGGTGCCATCGCTGACGGTGTAGCTGAACTTGACCTCGCCGTTCCAGTCTTTGGTCGGCGTGAATGTCCAGGTGCCATCAGCATTGACGACCAGCGTGCCTTCGCCGGAGGTTTTGCTCAGGCCCACCACGGTTAGCGCGTTGCCGTCCGGGTCGGTGGCATTGCCCAGCAGTTGCGCCGAGGTAATGGTGATGGAAGTGTCTTCGTCGCCACTCAGGGCGACCGGCGTTACTGCCACCACTGGCGCATCGTTTACCGGCGTCACGTACATCGTTACGGTGGCGCTGGCGGTGCCGCCTTTGCCGTCGCTAACGCTGTACTGGAAGGTCGCTTCGCCGTTGTAGTTGGCTTCCGGGGTGAAGGTGATCACGCCGTTGTTCAACGCAACGGTGCCGTGGGTGGCGTTCTGCACGCTGGTCAGCGTGAGGGCGTTGCCGTCCACGTCGGAATCGTTCTTCAGCAAGGTGCTGGCGTTGATGGTCAACGCGGTGTCTTCGGCTGTCACCAAGGAGCCGGTGTTGCCGCTGGCGCCGAGCACGGTGTAAGCGGTGTCGGCAGCGCCGGCTGCTTTCACTTCCACTTTCAGCGCGGCGTTGCCGCCTTGGTCCCAATAAACGATCTCGATCTGGTGCGCGCCGCCGGTGGGAATCGTGAAGTTGGCAGTGGTGGAAGCAGCACTGCGGTTGCCGTCGAACTTGACCACGTCCTGACCATCGATACGCAGGATAAACCCGTCGTCCGAGGTCACTTTGAAGGTGTAGTTGCCGGCCGCCAGGCTGATCTGGCCGCTGAGCTTGATGATCGCGTCGCTGGTGTTACCCGGGTCGGTCGACAGGCTGGCCTTGTCATTGCCCAGGAACGTTTGCAGGTTGGTGCCTTCACCCAGGTTGGTGCTGACGCCGCCGTAGTTCAGGTTGGTGGAAACAAAGGTGGCATCCGGGGTTTTGCCGGCGATCAGCGACTCGACCTGAGAAATGGTCGCCAGGTTGGCGCCGTTGCCCTGTGCATAACCGTAGTACTGGCCCGTCAGGCCCAGCACATAGGTGTCAGCCACGGCCACTGGCGCATCGTTGGTGCCGGTGACGTTGACGTTGATCACCTGCGTGGTGGTGCCGCCCAAGCCGTCGGACACGGTCGCCGTAAAGGTTTCCGTGCCGGTGCTGCCCGCGCCCAAGGCTTGGGTGGCTGGCTTGCTGTTGTCCAGGGTGTAAGTCCACACGCCGGCGCTGCTCATGGTCAGCGAACCGTAAGTGCCGGTGCCGTTGGCCACGCTCCAGGTGGTGCTTGAACCGTGGTCCGCATCGCTGGCCGTAAGAGTGCCGGTGGCCGACGGGGTGCCCGCCGTGGCAGCGCCCGCAGGCGTCAGGCCGGCCTCGACCACAGTGCCGGTCGCGGCGCTGGCGGCGGAGGTAACCACCGGTGCATCGTTAGTGCCGTTAACGGTAACGGTGATGACTTGCACCTTGCTGCCGCCCTGGCCGTCGGACACGGTGGCGTTGAAGGTTTCGGTACGGCTCTCGCCTACCGCCAACGCTTGGGTGGCCGGCTTGCTGTTATCCAGGGTGTACGTCCAGGCGCCAGCGGCGCTCAGGGTCAGCGAACCGTAGGTGCCAGTGCCGGTGCCGCTGGCCAGGCTCCAGCTGGTGCTGGAATCGTGGTCCACGTCGGTGGCCGTCAGGGTGCCGCTGGCCGTGGCGGTGCCAGCAGTGGCAGCACCGGCCGGGGTCAGACCGGCTTCGGTGACGGTACCGGCTGCGGCGGCAGCGTTCGAGGTGATAACCGGTGCGTCGTTGGTGCCGGTGACGGTGATTACGGCGGTTTGCGCCACCACCGCGCCTTTGTCATCGACCACGTTGTAAGTGACGGTCAGCGTCTGCTGCTCGCCGGCTTTCAAGGCCTGGAACGCGGCATTGCTTGGGTCCACGGTCAGCACGCTGCCCACGCGGGAAACGCCTGCCGGCAAGGTGCCGACGTTGGCCACGCTGAGGCTGGAACCGCTGTCCACATCGCTGGCGCCGGCCAGCAGGTTGACGGTGAAGCTGGCACCGTCTTCCACGCCCGAGGCGGTGACTGCGCCGCTGACTACAGGCGAATCGTTGGTGCCGGTGACGTTAACGGTGATTACCTGAGTCGCCGTGCCGCCCTGGCCGTCGGAGACGAGGGCCGTAAACGTTTCTTTGCCAACCTGACCTTCTGCCAGCGCTTGGGTCGCGGCCTTGGCATTGTCCAGGCTGTACGTCCACACGCCGGCGGCGGTGAGTGCCAGCGTACCGAAGCTGCCGGCGCCGCCGTTTGGCAGGCTCCAGGTGGTGCTGGAATTGTTGTCGACATCGCTTGCGGTCAGCGTGCCAGTGGCCGACGGCGTGCCTGCTACCACAGCGCCCGGATCGGTATTGCCGGCTTCCACTACGGTGCCGGTGGCGGCAGCGGCGGAAGAGGTGACTACTGGCGCATCGTTGGTGCCGGTGATGGTGATGACGGCGGTTTGTGCTGTCTTGGCGCCAAACTGATCGGTCACGCTGTAATTGATCGTCAGCACTTTCGACTCGCCCACCGCCAACGACTGGAAGCTGCTGTCGGATGGGTTAACGGTAAGGGTCGAGCCCGAACGGGTGACGCCCGCCGGCAAGGTGCCGACATCGGTCACGCTCAGCGCAGCACCGTTATCAACATCGCTGGCATTGGTCAGCAGGTTGACGTTGAAGCTGGCACTGTCTTCAGCGCCCGTCGCGGTCACAGTGCCGCTAACGGTTGGCGCGTCGTTGGTGCCGGTCACGGTGATGGTCGCGGTTTGTGGGGTAACGGCGCCTTTGTCGTCTTCGACGTTGTAGGTCACGGTGATGACCTTGGTTTCGCCCTGCGCCAACGACTGGAAGCTGGCGTTGCTCGGGTTCACGGTCAAGGTGCTGCCCGACAGGCTCACACCGGCCGGCAAGGCGCTGACGCCGCTGACTTTCAGCAGGGCGCCGGCATCCACATCGCTGGCACCGCTGAGCAGGTTAACGACGATAGCGGCGCCATCCTCGGCGACCGCCGCTGTCAGTGCAGCAGCCACGACTGGCGAATCGTTGGTGCCGGTGACATCAACCGTAATGACTTGGGTAGCGGTGCCGCCCTGGCCATCGGACACGGTCGCGGTAAAGGTTTCTTTACCGGTCTGGCCTTCGGCCAACGCCTGGGTCGCAGCCTTGGCGTTATCCAGCGTGTAAGTCCATACGCCCGCCGCTGTGATTGCCAGAGTGCCGTAGTTGCCGGCGCCGTTGGCGACAGTCCAGGTAGTGACCGAACCCTGATCCACATCACTGGCAGTCAGCGTGCCGGTCACGCTCGGCGTACCCGCCACGGTGGCGCCAGCATCGGTATTGCCGGCTTCCACCGCAGTGCCGGTCGCAGCGGCCGGGGAGGAGGTGACCACTGGCGCGTCGTTAACCGGCGTAACGCCGATGTTGATCACGCTATCAACCGTGCCGCCTTTACCGTCGGAAACGGTCACGGTGAAGGTGTCAGCGCCGTTGTAATTGCTGGCTGGCGAATAAGTGAACTTACCGTCTGTACCCACCAGCACCGTGCCGTTGGCCGGACCGGTTTTCAGGGTGTAGCTGAGCGTGTCGCCATCGGCATCGCTGCCGGTTACGGCGCCGGTCAGCGGCGTGTCTTCAGCGGTGGTCAGCGATTGGTTGGCAGTAGTCGGGGCGTCGTTTACCGGCGTTACACCGATGCTGATCACGCTATCAACAGTGCCGCCTTTTCCGTCGGAAACAGCGACGGTGAAGGTGTCGGAACCGTTGTAGTTACTGTTCGGCGTGTAGGTGAACGTGCCGTCGGCGTTAAGCGTTACGGTGCCGTTGGCTGCCGGGGTTTTCACGTTGTAGCTGAGGCTGTCGCCGTCTACATCAGTGCCGGTTACAGCGCCGTTCAGCGGGGTGTCTTCGGCGGTGGTAAGCGTTTGGTTGGCAGTAGTCGGTGCATCGTTTACCGGCGTGACGCCGATGCTGATCACGCTATCAACCGTGCCGCCTTTTCCGTCGGCAACGGTGACAGTGAAGCTGTCGGAACCGTTGTAGTTGCTGTTCGGCGTGTAGGTGAAAGTGCCGTCGGCGTTAAGCGTTACGTTGCCGTTGGCCGCCGGCGTTTTCACGGTGTAGCTGAGGCTGTCGCCGTCTACATCAGTTCCGGTCACGGTGCCGTTCAGCGGGGTGTCTTCGGCGGTGGTAAGCGATTGGTTGGCAGTAGTCGGTGCGTCGTTTACCGGCGTTACGCCGATGCTGATCACGCTATCAACAGTGCCGCCTTTGCCGTCGGAAACGGTGACGGTGAAGCTGTCGGAACCGTTGTAGTTGCTATTCGGCGTGTAGGTGAACGTGCCGTCGGCATTCAGCGCGACGTTGCCGTTAGCTGCCGGAGTTTTCACGGTGTAGCTGAGGGTGTCGCCGTCGACATCAGTACCGGTCACGGCGCCGGTCAGCGGCGTGTCTTCAACGGTGGTCAGCGATTGGTTGGCGCTGGTCGGCGCGTCGTTTACCGGCGTAACGCCGACGCTGATCACGCTATCAACAGCGCCGCCTTTGCCGTCGGAAACGGTGACGGTGAAGGTGTCGGAACCGTTGTAGTTGCTGTTCGGCGTATAGGTGAACGTGCCGTCGGCATTCAGCGCGACGTTGCCGTTGGCGGCCGGGGTTTTCACGGTGTAGCTGAGGCTGTCGCCGTCTACATCAGTGCCGGTTACGGCGCCGTTCAGCGGGGTGTCTTCCGCGGTCGTCAGGGTTTGGTTAGCGCTGGTCGGTGCATCGTTTACCGGCGTTACGCCGATGCTGATCACGCTATCAACGGTGCCGCCTTTTCCGTCGGAAACAGTGACGGTGAAGGTGTCGGAACCGTTGTAGTTGCTGTTCGGCGTGTAGGTGAACGTGCCGTCGGCATTTAGCGCGACGTTGCCATTAGCGGCCGGCGTTTTCACGTTGTAGCTGAGGGTGTCGCCATCGGCATCGCTGGCGGTCACGGCGCCGGTCAGCGGGGTGTCTTCGGCCGTGGTCAGCGATTGGTTGGCGCTGGTCGGCGCATCGTTTACCGGCGTAACGCCGACGCTGATCACGCTATCAACAGTGCCGCCTTTTCCGTCGGAAACAGCGACGGTGAAGGTGTCGGAACCGTTGTAGTTACTGTTCGGCGTGTAGGTGAACGTGCCGTCGGCGTTAAGCGTTACGGTGCCGTTGGCTGCCGGGGTTTTCACGTTGTAGCTGAGGCTGTCGCCGTCTACATCAGTGCCGGTTACAGCGCCGTTCAGCGGGGTGTCTTCAGCGGTGGTCAGGGTTTGGTTAGCAGCAGTCGGTGCATCATTTACCGGCGTTACGCCGATGCTGATCACACTATCAACAGTGCCGCCTTTTCCGTCGGAAACAGTGACGGTGAAGCTGTCGCCGCCGTTGTAGTTGCTGTTCGGCGTATAGGTAAACGTGCCGTCGGCATTCAGCGCGACGTTGCCGTTAGCGGCCGGGGTTTTCACGGTGTAGCTGAGGGTGTCGCCGTCGACATCAGTACCGGTGACGGTGCCGTTCAGCGGAGTGTCTTCGGCAGTGGTCAGCGATTGGTTGGCGCTGGTCGGCGCATCGTTCACCGGCGTTACGCCGATGCTGATCACGCTATCAACCGTGCCGCCTTTGCCGTCGGCAATGGTGACGGTGAAGCTGTCGCCGCCGTTGTAGTTGCTGTTCGGCGTGTAGGTGAAAGTGCCGTCGGCATTAAGCGCGACGTTGCCGTTAGCGGCCGGCGTTTTCACGTTGTAGCTGAGGCTGTCGCCGTCTACATCAGTGCCAGTTACGGCGCCGGTCAGCGGGGTGTCTTCGGCGGTGGTCAGCGATTGGTTGGCGCTAGTCGGCGCATCGTTCACCGGCGTAACGCCGATGCTGATCACGCTATCAACCGTGCCGCCTTTTCCGTCGGAAACAGTGACGGTGAAGCTGTCGGAGCCGTTGTAGTTGCCGTTCGGCGTGTAGGTGAACGTGCCGTCGGCATTCAGCGCGACGTTGCCGTTAGCGGCCGGAGTTTTCACGGTGTAGCTGAGGGTGTCGCCGTCTACATCAGTGCCGGTCACAGCGCCGTTCAGCGGGGTGTCTTCGGCGGTGGTCAGCGACTGGTTGGCGCTGGTCGGCGCGTCGTTTACCGGCGTGACGCCGATGCTGATCACGCTATCAACCGTGCCGCCTTTGCCGTCGGAAACGGTGACGGTGAAGGTGTCGGAGCCGTTGTAGTTGCTATTCGGCGTATAGGTGAACGTGCCGTCGGCATTCAGCGCGACGTTGCCATTAGCAGCCGGAGTTTTCACGGTGTAGCTGAGGCTGTCGCCATCGGCATCGCTGCCGGTTACGGCGCCGGTCAACGGGGTGTCTTCGGCGGTGGTCAGTGTTTGGTTGCCAACAATCGGCGCGTCGTTATCGGGCGTTACACCAATGCTGATGATGCTGGTGGTGGTGCCGCCTTTGCCGTCGCTGACCAGGGCCTGGAAGCTGTCCGGGCCGGTGTAGTCCTTCGCGGGCGTGTAGGTGAAGCTGCCGTTGGTGTTGAGCGTCAGGGTGCCGTGAGCCGGAGCGGTGACCAAGCTGTAGGTCAGCGTGTCGCCGTCAACATCACTGCCGGTTACGGTGCCGGTCAGTGGGGTGTCTTCTTCGGTGGTCAGGCTTTGGTTGGTGGCGGTCGGTGCGTCGTTTTCCGGGCGCACGGTAACCGTCAGCGGCAGGGTCGTGGTGGCGCTGCCGCCAGTCGCTTCGGTGGACGTGGCGCTAACGTGCAGCACGATGGTGCCGTTGAAGTTCGCCGGCGGCGTGAGCGTCAGGCTGCCTTTGGCCCAGCCGGTGATGTCCACCGGGCTGCCGGTGCTGGTCACGGTGTTGCCGTTGCCGTCGCTGAGTACCGAGCCGGCCGGCGCGTCGTCGATGGTGATTTTGCTGATGCTTTCCGAACCGTCGGTGTCGGTCACCGCAGCAGTAATGCTCGACAAGCGAATGGCGTGATCTTCCAGGCCAACATTGACCTGCTGACCGAGGCTGATGTTGTCGAGCAGGCCGCCGACCGAGTTGCTGTCGGTGGCGCGGAATTCCAGGGTGTAGTTGCCAGCGGTGTCGGCTGGCAGGGTGAAGCTGTAATTGGTCAGCCCGGCGGTGGTGCCGCTCAGGGTGCCGACTTTTACGCCGCCCCAGAACACGTCGATGCTGGAGTTTGCTTCGGAACCGCTGCGTGGCGAGTACTGCAGTTGCACCACGAAGGTGTCGCCGGCTTGCGCGGCCACGGTGGTGTTCAGGTTGCTGGCATCGCCTGGGTTGCGTTCCAGTTCAATGACCTGGTTGCTGCCGCTGCCGCCGTTGATGTAAGTGCCTTCGCTACCGACTTCCACAGCGTTGCCGCTGTTATCGGTGTGCCATTGGCCGCCGCCCAGCGAGCCCTCGGAAACGCTGTTGCTGAAACCGCCGCTCAGGTTGATTTCCTGGAAGTCGGTGGACGCCAGTTGGCTGCCGGCACCGAAGGTCAGGGTAGGCGCATCGGCCACTGGCGTGACGTTGATGGCGGCGCTGCCAGTGGTGGAGCTGGCGCCATTGTTGTCGATGGCTTTGAAGTCGAAGGTGGTGCTGCCGCCCCAGTTGGCGGTGGGCACGAAATACACCGGGCCGCTGACCACTTGGCCAACGCTGATGGCTTGCGTGCCGGCTGCATCGGAATACAGGGTGCCGTGGTCCGGGAGCGATTCAATCGAGTAGCTGGTGACGGTGCCGTCGACGTCGCTGCCGGCCAGGGTGACGGCAATCGGCGCTGCCGAATCTTCATTGCCGCTGGCGACCACGGTGCTGCTGGCAACCGGTGCGTCGTTGGTGCCGTTGATGGTCACGGTCACGGTGGTCGGCGTGCCATCGGCACTGACTACGGTGAAGGTGTCGCTGACGCTCTGGCCGACGTTCAGGTTGTTGTAGGCCGAGTTGGCCTGGTAGGTCCACGCGCCGTTGGCGTTGACGCTAAAGGTGCCGTAGGTGCCAGCGGTGTTGGTTTGCGCGGCGAAGGTGGCCGGGCTGTCGATGTCGCTAATGCTCAGCGTGCCGCCGGTGGTGATGGCGGCATCGGTTTCGGCCACGGCCACGTTCGCCGGGGTGAGCACGGCAGCATCGTTGACCGGGTTGACGTTCACGGTCACGGTCGCGGTTTCAGTCACGCCGCCCGAGGTCACGGTGTAGGTGAAGGTGTCGGTGCCGTTGTAGTTGGCGGCTGGTGTGTACACCAGCGTGCCGTCGGCGTTGAAGGTCACGCTGCCATGGGCGCCCTGGGTTACCGAAGTCACGGCACGGCCGGCGTTTTCGAAATTGTCGGCAGTGCCGCCGCCCACGCCGGTAATGGCGTTGAAGGTGAGCACGTTGTCTTCGTTGACGCTGACGGTATCCGGGCGGATGTCGGCCACGGCATCAACGCGAATGGCGACGTTGCTGTTGGTGGTCAGGCTGCCGTCGGTGCTGCTGATTTTCAGGTTGTCGACGCCGTTGTAGTCGGCGGTCGGCTTGTAGTTCAGGCCTTGCAAGGCGGCGTTGATGGCCGCCGAGCTGCCGCTGAGCACCAGGCTGCCGGTGCCATTGCCGGTCACGGTCACGCCGCCGGCCACTGGGCCGAGCGTCAGGGTGCCGTGGTCGACATTCAAGGTGGTGGTGAGGTTGGCGCTGTCGATGTCGCCAGTGGCGATGCTGTTGCCACGCAGCACTGAGAACACTTTGCTGGTGTCTTCGCTGGTCACTTGCACGCTGCTCGGCGCGGTAATGAATGGCGCGTCGTTGACCAGCGTGACGTTGATATTTAGCGTGGCGGTGCTGGTGGCAGTGCCGTCGCTCAAGGTGTAAGTGACGGTCGGCACCGGGCCGTTGTAGTTGGCAACCGGGGTAAAGGTGAAATCACCGTTGGCGCTGATGGTCAGCTTGCCGACGATCGTGTTCAGGGTGTCGCCGGCGTTGGCGCTGAAGGTAAACGGGCCAACCGAATAGCTGAACTTGGTTACCGACAGCACGGCGCCTGCGTCCACGTCGCTGTCGTTGCTGATCACGTTGCCGGTGATCACGGTGTCTTCGCTGCCCGACTTCACATCGGCCACGGCTACCGGTGCATCGTTGCGGCCGTCGATGGTGATGGTGGCCGTCGTTGGCGTAACGCCGCCGTTGCTGTCGATGACGTCGTAGGTGTAGTTCAGCACCACCTGCTGGCCGGCAGCCAAATAGGTGTAGGCGTTCGGGTTGACGCTCAGGGTGCCGTCTGCATTCAGCGATACGCCGGCAGTGTTGCCGCCGCTGGTTTCCTGCAGATTGGCCACGCTGAGGCTGTCGCTCAGGTCTACGTCGCTGGCGTTTTGCAGCAGGTTAACGGTGAGCGGGGCAGCGTCTTCGTTGGTCGCGGCACTCACAGCAGCACTGACCACTGGGGCGTCGTTAACGCCGTCGATGGTGATAGTGGCGCTGGCCGGGGTAACGCCGCCGTTCTGGTCGACCACGTTATAGGTGTAGGTGAGGGTGACGCTCTCGCCGGCGGCCAGGTAGTTGTAGGCGCCGGGGGTCACGCTCAGGGTGCCGTTGGCATTGATGGTGACGCCTGAAGCATCGCCTGCGCCGGACTGGGCAACATTGGTCACGCTGACCACATCGCCCTTGTCGACATCGCTGGCGTTGGCCAGCAGGTCGACCGTCAGGCCGCCGGCGTCTTCGTTGGTGGTGACGGTGACATCGCCGCTCACCACCGGGGCATCGTTTACGCCGGTGATGGTCAGGGTCAGCACGTTGTTGCTGGTCAGGCCGCCGCTGTCGGTGACGGTGAACGGCACGTTAAGGGTCAGCTGCTCGCCGGCCGCCAGGTTCTGGTACGCCGCGTTACTCGGGTCGATGGACCAGGTGCCGTTGCCGTTCAGGGTGAAACCGGCTGGCGCGGTGGCGCCGGCTTGCAGGGTGAAGGTTTGGGTGTCGCCGGTATCGACGTCGCTGGCGGTCAGTTGGCCAGAGACGATGGCGCCGTCTTCTGTGGCGCTGCCGTTGGCGGCATCGGCAACCGGTGCATCGTTAACCGGCGTGACGCCGATGTTCACGGTCAGGGTGTCGCTGGCGCCACGGCCATCGGTCACCACCACCTGAAAACTGTCGGGGCCGTTGTAGTTGGCCACCGGGGTGTACACCCAGACGCCTTGCGGGCTCAGCGTCAAAGAACCGTTCGCCGGGCCGGTGCCCACCAGGGTGTACGTCAATGCGTCGCCGTTGTTATCAACAGCGGTGAAGGCGCCGTTAAAGGCCACGTCTTCGTCGGTAGTGACATTAATTGTCGAACTTGCATCATTTCCGTCGGCAGTGACGAAACGCGGCGCCACGTTTTGCTCGGCGCCGAACGCTTGCTGCTGAACAACCCCATCACCGTCCGTCGTGTTGCTGAAATTGATACCGATCTCAGGCTGCACTTCGCCTGCGGTTTCGCTCAGCAGTACGAAGCTGCGGCCACCACCGGCTGCACCACCGGCCGCGCCACCCGCGCCAGGGCCGGCAGCGGTAGCCGGGAGGTCTTGAGTCGGGTCGGCGCCGGCGACGATGGCGCGCTGCACATCCACCACTTCGGCGCGGGCCTCGGCGGCGCTTTGGGCCGTCGCTTCGGTGATGGGGCTCGCGGCATCGGCGCTGCTCCACTGCGTGTCGCGGCCCAGGTCGAGCATGCGGCCGTCGGCCAACTCCAGTGTGACCATGCCGCCGGCACCGGTATCCAAGGTGTCGCCTACATACAAACGGTCGCCTTCAACCAGCACGCGATGAGCGCCCTCGGCGGATGTCGCGATGACTTGGCCAACAATGCTTTTAACGATGGCGACGACGGTGCTCATGTGAAGACTCTCCCTGGAAACTCAGGTAAACGGCAGTGCAAAGGGGTGGTTTGGGTCAAGCGGCCGAACGAATAGCAGCGAATAAGGCAAGGATCTTGCCAGTACAAATAGTCTTAAAATTGGCGTCAGTAACTTGGCGTAAATGTCGATTTGTTCATCTTTTTGCCAAACTATTGACCAATTTTGCGACATCCTAAACAATCCATTCCGTAATGTCACTTTGATAGTAGTGTGGAATCGGACGGTTGGAATTGAGAAGCCGGTCTCACTTATTTTTTGGCATCAAAACCAGTAAAACATCTGCCGCTGTCGTGCCCATCACAAGCCTGTAGTTGGCGTCCGTAGTAGGTTTCAGGGGAAATACTCACCATGCGTTTTGGTCTTTTTGCGTTGCTGCCGCTTGCGGTAAGTGCCAGCTTTTCTGTGTCCGCTCAGTCGCTTCAGGAGGCCATGCAGCAAGCGGTCACCGAGCACCCTGAGGTTCACGCGGCAGTTAACCGGCGCCTGGCCGCTGACTCCGGCTTGCGTGCTGCCCAAGGCGGCTACCTGCCCAAAGTGGATGTGCTGGCCGGTTATGGCCGCGAAGGCACCGACAATCCCTCCAGCCGCGCCGAGGCTGGCAGCAACGATTGGAATACCCTGAACCGCGGTGAATCGACCGTGCGCTTGAGCCAAATGCTGTTCGACGGTTTCGCCACCTCCAGCGAAATCGGCCGCAACAAAGCCACCGTCAACTCTCGCGCTTACGCCTTGCTCAACACCTCCGAGCGCACGGCGCTGAGCGTTGCCCAGGTGTACCTGGAGATGCTCACCCGTCAGGAACTGGTGCGCTTGGCCCAAGACAACCTCACCAGCCACGAACGCATTCACGACCAGATTCGCCTGCGCACCGACCGTGGCGTAGGGCGTCTGGCCGACCTCAACCAGGCCGAAGCGCGCCTGGCCCAGGCCCGCAACAACCTGATCACCGAGCAGACCAACCTGGTCGATGCGCAAACCAACTTCTACAGCGCCGTGGGCGCCGACCCGGTTGACCTGCAACAGCCCGCCACCGGCGTGCAACTGCCGGAAACCCTGGCGCAGGCGCGTCAGCAACTGATCGAAAACAGCCCCGTGCTGCGCTCGGCCGAAGCGGATATCGCGGCCGCTGAAGAGCAATACAACGCTGCCAAATCCACCTACTACCCACGTTTCGACGCCGAGTTGGGCCGCTCCGCCAACAACGACATCGACGGCCAGGACGGTCACTACAACGAATGGGAAGCCATGGTGCGCATGCGCTACAACCTCTACAGCGGCGGCAGCGACAAGGCCACCCTGGAAGCGCGCTCCTACCAGGCCGGTGAGGCGCTGGACATCCGCAACAACGCCCTGCGCCAGCTCAACGAAGAACTGGGCCTGGCCTGGAACGCCCTGAGCAACGCCCGCGCCCAGCTGCCGATCGCACAGAAATACGTCGACGAAACCAGCGAAGTGCGCAACGCCTACCAGAAACAATTTGGTCTGGGCGAACGCACCCTGCTGGACTTGCTCGACAGCGAAAACGAGCTGTTCAGCGCCCAGCGCCGTCTGGCCGAAATCAAACTGGCCGAGCAATACACCCAGTACCGCCTGCAAGCCACCCTCGGCACCTTGCTGAAAAGCCAAGGCGTTGTGGCGCCGATGGAGACGGTGGTGCAGAACGACGTGAAGCCGAAGATTGCGTTGCCGGGGTTGAATTAAGGGCTGGAACAAAAGCGATCTGCGCCTGGGTGGGGATCGCGTTCGTGTTGGATGTCCATGCCATAGCCGAAATTCTGGATTCCGAATCGTCGGACCGCCGCCTGCGCGGGAATGACGGAGTGAGATAAGAATTCACCGTCATTCCCGCGCAGGCGGGAATCCAGAGTCTTGAAGGGGAATGGCCATACCTCGGCCACCCGCGTTTACCTTCCAGATATCTCGCACCTCGCCCCCTCGCCGACAACCAGCTAAAGTCCAGGCACCCTTGTTGCATTGCCCTACGTCGTCATCCGACGTTGCCGATACAACTGGCTCAAGTACACCCCACTTTCAGCGTCAAGAGTGTTTAGCGTGGAATCAGACGTTCGCCCCACCCAGCCTCACCATGATCCCCGTGCTCAGCATGACGACCCTTTGCTCGACAGCCTCTTGTCGCTGTGCGCGCTGCATCAGAAACCGGTCAGCCGCGCCATGCTCACCACCGGTTTGCCGCTGCCGGCCCAGCGCCTGAGCGCCGATTTGTTGCCGCGCGCCGCTGCCCGTGCCGGGCTGCAAGGCCGTTTATTGCAACGCAAACTGGCGCAAATTCCTGCAATGGCATTGCCGGCCATGCTGCTGCTCAAAGATGGCCGCAGCGCCATTCTGGTGGCCATCGACGCCACCTACGCACGCCTGCTGCTGAGCGAAAGCGACGGCGGCGAAGTGCAAGTGGCCGTGGAAAAACTGCAGGCCGACTACAGCGGCCAAGTGTTCTTCGCCCAGCCGCAACACAAATTCGACGCGGACAACGGCTCGCTTATTCCGCGCACCTCGTCGTGGTTTCGCGACACCCTCAAACGCTCGCGCTGGCTGTATGCCGACGCCATCGCCGCCAGCCTGCTGATCAACGTCATCTCGCTCGGCGCGCCGCTGTTCGTGATGAACGTGTACGACCGCGTAGTGCCCAACCAGGCCGCCGCCACCTTGTGGGTGCTGGCTATCGGCATCAGTGGCGCCTACCTGTTCGACATCCTGCTGAAAAGCCTGCGCGGGCTGTGCCTGGACCTGGCCGGCAAGAAAACCGACCTGATCATTTCCGCCACGCTATTCGAACGCATCGTCGGCATGTCGATGAAATACCGCCCCAAGCGCGTCGGCAGCTTTGCCCAGAACATTCATGAATTTCAGACCCTGCGCGACTTCCTCGCCTCGCTGACCCTTACCAGCCTGATCGACCTGCCTTTTACCTTGCTGGTGCTGCTGGTGATTGCGCTGCTGGGCGGGCATCTGGTTTGGATTCCGGTGATGGCCTTCCCGCTGGCCTTGCTCATCAGTTGGGCGCTGCAAAAGCCGCTGACCGAAACTATCGAGCGCAGCATGGCGCTGTCCGCTGAGCGGCAATCCAGCCTGATCGAAACCCTCGCCGGCCTCGACGCGGTGAAGGTCAACAACGCCGAAAGCGAACGCCAATACCAGTGGGAGCAAACCATCGGCACCCTCAGCCGTCTGGAGCTGAAGGCGCGCATGCTGTCGAACCTGGCGATGAACTCGACCATGCTGATTCAGCAATTGGCCGGGGTGATCATGATTATTTTCGGCGTGTACCAAATCATCGACGGCAACCTCAGCATGGGCGGCCTGATCGCCTGCTACATGCTCAGCGGCCGCGCGCTGGGCCCGTTGTCGCAACTCTCCGGTCTGCTCAGCCGTTATCAGCAAGCCAAGGTCACCATGGCCTCGGTCGACCAGATGATGGACCTGCCGCAAGAGCGCCAGGCCGACGACCGCCCGCTCACCCGTCAGCGCGTGCAAGGCGCCATCGAACTGCGTCAGCTCAACTTCAACTACCCGCAGCAGCAAAACACCGCGCTGATCAACATGAACCTGGTGATTCGTCCGGGCGAGAAGGTCGGCATCATCGGGCGCAGCGGCTCGGGCAAAAGCTCGCTGGCCAAGCTGATCGTCGGCCTGCACCAGGCCGACTCCGGCAGCCTGCTGATCGACGGTGTCGACATGCGTCAGCTCGACATCAGCGAACTGCGGCACAACATCGGCTACGTGCCACAAGACATCCACCTGTTCAGCGGCACGCTGCGTGACAACCTGGTCAGTGGCGCCCGCTACGTGGAAGACGAGCTGGTGCTGCAAGCGGCCGAACTGGCCGGCGTGCATGAATTTGCCCGCCTGCACCCGCAAGGTTACGAACTGCAAGTAGGCGAGCGCGGCCATCAGCTGTCCGGCGGCCAGCGCCAGAACGTCGCCCTGGCCCGCGCACTGCTGCTAGATCCGCCGATTCTGCTGCTCGACGAACCCACCAGCGGCATGGACAACACCGGCGAAGTGCACCTCAAACAACGCCTGCAAGCGATGATCGCCAACAAGACCGTGCTGCTGATTACCCACCGTTCTTCCATGCTGGATCTGGTGGATCGCCTGCTGATTATCGACAAAGGCCAGATCATTGCCGACGGGCCAAAAGGTGCTGTTATGGACGCTCTGAAGAAGGGGCAAATCAGTGTCGCTTAAAAGCCTCGCCCGTTACTTCAAAGGCCGTGACTCGCTCGAAGGTGAGCCGCTGCCGGAACTCAGCAAAGCCCTGGTGGAAGATGCGCCGCGCGTGGTGCGGCTGACCATTTGGGGTCTGATCGCGTTCTTCGTATTTATGTTCGGCTGGGCGCATTTCGCCCAGATCGATGAAGTGACGCGTGGCGACGGCAAAGCCATTCCGTCGTCAAAAATTCAGAAGATCCAGAATCTGGAAGGCGGCATCGTTGCCGAGCTGTTTGTGCACGAAGGGCAGATCGTCAAAGTCGGCGACCCGCTGGTGCGCCTCGACGACACCCGCTTTGTTTCCAACGTCGGCGAAACCGAAGCCGAGCGCCTCGGCTGGCAACTGCGCGTCGACCGTCTGGTGGCGGAAACCGAAGGCAAGCCCTTGGTCATCAACCCGGAAATCAGCAGCAAAGTGCCAAGCCAGGCCGCCAGTGAACTGGCCTTGTACCAAAGCCGCCAACAGCAACTCAGCGACGAAGTGGCTGGCCTGCAGCAGCAGCTGGTGCAGAAGCAACAGGAACTGCGCGAGTTTCAATCCAAGCAGGAGCAATACCGCAACAGCCTGACCCTGCTGCGCCAGGAAATCGCCATGTCCGAGCCGCTGGTGGCCCAGGGCGCGATTTCGCAAGTGGAAGTGCTGCGCCTCAAACGCGCCGAAGTGGAAAACCGTGGGCAGATGGACGCCACCAGCCTGGCCATTCCCCGCGCAAAATCGGCCATCACCGAAGCCGAGCGCAAAATCGACGAAACCCGCGGCAAATTCCGCAGCGACGCGCTTACCCAACTTAACGAAGCGCGCACCGAACTGTCGAAATCGCAAGCCACCGGCCGGGCCCTGGAAGACCGTGTAAACCGCACCCTGGTGACCTCGCCGGTGCGCGGCATCGTCAAGAGTTTGCTGGTCAACACCATCGGCGGCGTGATCCAGCCGGGCAGCGACTTGGCCGAAGTGGTGCCGCTGGACGACACCCTTTTGGTAGAAGCGCGCATTCGTCCGCAAGACATCGCCTTCCTGCATCCCGGCCAGGAAGCGGTAGTGAAATTTACCGCCTACGACTACACGATTTACGGTGGCCTGAAAGCCAAACTCGAACAGATCGGCGCCGACACGGTGACCGACGAAGACGGCAAAACCACGTACTACCTGATCAAACTGCGCACCGACAAAAGCCACCTCGGCACGGAGGAAAAACCCCTGCTGATTATTCCCGGCATGGTCGCGTCGGTGGACATCATCACCGGTAAGAAGAGCATCTTGAGCTATTTGCTGAAGCCGATTTTGCGCGCCAAGGCTGAGGCGTTGCGGGAGCGGTGAGGGTTGTGCCATAGGCGAAGCCCAGCGCTGCGAGGTGTGGTGGTATTCATTACCGAGTGTGCTGAGGGTTTTTGTTTCGTGCCTTACGCGCGAGCTCTCTACCGCGCTCGTTATCAGATCCTCCGTCATCCTCGCGAACGCGGGGATCCAGTATTTCAAGCCGTACACGGTGGATCGGCGAAGGTATTCGTTTGCGCGTGTGCTGGACGTTTTTGTTTCGCGCCTTACGCGCGAGTCACTTTTGTCATTGCCACAAAAGTAACCAAAAGGTCTAGCCCCTACCTTGGCCCTCCGCTGCGCTGCGGGTTCCCTCCTTCCGTCGCCGCTCCGGGGGCGCGGCGCAACGGGCCATCCATGGCCCGATGCGCCTCTCGCGGCTCCCGGCCGCTCAACCCCCTACGCGTCGACTCCACTCGGCCTGCGATAAACGGTGCGGGGTAAATCACAAGCCAGATCAAAAGCGGATCAAGAGCAGATCAACAACAAGTTTGACTCTGCCGCTGATCTTGTGGGAGCGGCTTTAGCCGCGATGCCCTTGACCTTCACCCCCGCAAAACCGCCAACAAGGCACTGGGCGCCAACCCCGTCCAGCGCTTAAACGAACGCCGAAAATTCGTCGCATCGTGAAAGCGTAAATGACTGGCCACCTCATCATTGCTGTAGCCCTTCACCTGATACAGATACAACGCCACCAGCATCCGAATCTGGTCGTGTTGCTCCTGATAACTGGTGCCGTGTTTGTGCAATTTGCGTTTCATCGTGGCCGGGCTCATGGCAAACGCGGCGGCCGCGTGGTCGAGGTTGGGCGCTTCGCGTACGTGGCGAAATAACCAGCGTTGCAAGGTGTCGAGCAAGCTCGCCTCGGCACCCAAGTCATGCAACTGTTGACGCGCTTGTTGGCAGGCGACCTGCGCGGTGCTCTGTACGGTTTGCGGCCAGGCGCGGGTGAGGCATTCGCGGGGCAGGCGCAGCAGGTTGTAGGGCCGGTTGAAGTGCAGGTCTTCGCCAAGGTTGACCCAGTACTGCTCGATATAGCGCGGCGGCGCCTGGCGGAAGTGGCATTGCCAGGGCAGGTGCTCACCGCCCAGACGCCGGCTCATGGCGACCACGGCGGTCATGTTGGCTTCCAGCAGAAACCGCGCTTGGCTGCCGGCGCCGCAGCTGTCGAGCCAGTACACGTAGGCGTGCTGTTCATCCAGCAATAAGCGCGGGCTCAGCAGGGGCGAGAGCAGGGCGCGTAATTCGCCGAGCAGTTCCAGGGCTTGTTGCAGGTTGTTGGCCAGCGCCAGGGCCTGGCTGGCGGCGCCGTGATGGCCGGGCAGCAGGCGTTGGCCGAACAAAAAGCTGGAGTCGTCAGCGCCGAGCAAGCGCTGGGCGTTGTCGATCAGGGTAAGAAATTGCGTGGGGCTGATCAGCGTGTCGGCGTTGGGCACGTCTTCGATAAACAGCCCGGTGCCGCGCAGCAGCCGGTGGCTGTCGATGCCGCGCGACAGGCACAGCTCGATCAATGTCGCTGGCTGTTGATGCGCGGCGATGAGGCGGCTGTCGCATTCGTACCAGGGGCAGGCCAGGGTCATGGCTGCCTCACGCGCTCAGGGCCAACGGCCGCTTGGCTTTGGCCAACGCCAGGTTCAGCCGTTGCAGCAGGCTGTCCGGGGTTTCCTGCAGGGCCATGACCGTGGCCACGGTGGCGCTCAGTTGAATGCGCTCGCCGTGCTGACGCGACTTATGCGCCAGGTGCCGCACGGCCTCGGCCAGCTCGCCGGCGAACTGGCTGGCGAGGGTTTCGCCAGTGGCCGGCAGCAGCACCACAAAGCGGTCGCCAGCCAGGCGGCAGAGCAGGTCTTGTTGGCGCACGTTGAGCAGCAGCAGTTGGGTCATGGCTTGCAACACGCGGTCGCCTTCGTCGTGGCCGTAGCGCTGGTTAATGCCGTCGAAATTATTGATATCCACCACCACCAACGACAGGGGCTGTTGCGCCTGGGCGCTGTGCTGCACGCTCAATTCCAACTGCCGACGCAGGTAGTCGGCACCGCCCAGCGGGGTGAGTTTGTCGAACAGCCGATGCTCGCGAAACAGGCGCTCGCGCTTTTCCATTTGTTGAGAAATGGCCAACTGCTCGTGGTGCCAGTGGTAGATGCCATAGGTCAGGAACAGCAAACCGATGGGCATCGGCCCCGACTCCAGCCAGTGATCCCAAACCACGCTGTCGGGCAGGCGAATAAATTCGTCGAGCAGGTCGATCCACCAGGAAAAAAATACACAGCTCAGGCCGATGGCGAGCAGGTTAGTCACCCGTCCGGCCGGCCGGCTTTTCAGGATCAGCCCCAACCACACCAGCGCCAACAACGCCGAACCGCCTTCGCCGACCACATCGAGCCACACCCATTCGGCCATGGCTTTTAAATCGCCCGCCGCCAGGTGCAACAGCAAACCGAGGTTGGCGGCCAGAAACAGCGCCGTGAGTTTCAGGCGGTGGTGGTGAAGAAGGTTGGACATCGACGGGCTCCCGGAAGGCGGCGGACCCGAGCCCTTGAAAAGCCAGGTTGCCGAACTGATGCCGCTCAGCTAACCAGCGCTTTATGACGCTCAGGTTGCAGCGGGGGAGGTCAATTGGGCTCAGGCATTCGTGCGGTTTTTTTGTGCTGCGGCTACTTGCCGCCATAAGCCGTGGCCCGTGGCCGGAAAACGGCGGGTCATTTCAGCCCATTTACCCTGTGTAACCCCGTCAAACCCCCGGTTTTACTGGGTTGGCGTCCCGCGCTGTCACAGAAGCGTCATGGCCGCTGCCTAGCGTGTCGCTCCACTTGCCGGGTCCTGCCGGCCTCTTGGGGAGTTACCGATGACCAGAAGTTTTCGCCACGCCCGCCGCGCCGGGCATGCCCTTAGTGCGCTAACCCTGGCGATGGCCGCCAGCGCCGCGTGCGCCGTCGAGCCGTCGGAAACCGAGCACGTCAACGTGGTCGGCCAGGCCGTGAGCATGGACAAAGCCATCAAGGAACAGCGCACCTCCGATGCCGTGAAAAGCGTGGTCAGTGCCGACGGCGTCGCCCAGTTGCCCGATGAGAACGTCGCTGAAGCGGCGCAGCGGTTGCCGGGCGTGAGCGTTGAGCGCGACCAGGGCGAGGGGCGGTTTGTCAGCGTGCGCGGGCTGGGGCCAGACCTGAACAGCGTGAGCATCAACGGCACGCTGATTCCCTCGCCCAACAGCGGCACCCGCGCGGTGGCGTTGGACGTGTTGCCCTCGGAATTGGTGCAGTCGCTGAGCGTGATCAAAACCCTTACCCCGGACATGGACGCCAACTCGCTCGGCGGCACCATTGAGGTACAGAGTCTTTCCGCGTTCGACCATAAGGGCCTGTTCTACACCGGCAGCGTTGAAGGCAGTCACGACGACAACACGGCCCAGAACAGCCCGAAAGTGTCCGGCGCGGTGAGCGACCGTTTCAGCCTGGGCGAGGGCACCAACAATTTCGGCGTGGCGGCAGCGGTGAGCTGGGGCAAGCGTGACTTTGGCTCCGACAACGTCGAAACCGGCGGCGCCTGGGACTTCACCGATGGCGCCAAGCTGGAAGAATTCGAACAGCGCGATTACGACATCACCCGCGAGCGCACCGGCCTGGGCCTGAACTTCGACTACCAGGCCGACGACTACAACAGCTATTACCTGCGCACCCTTTACAGCCGCTACAAAGACAGCGAAACCCGCAACGCCGCCGGCGTCGAATTTGCCGACGCGCAAGCCGCTGGCGAGCTGGGCGAAAGCGAAGGCTGGCGCGAGCTGAAAAGCCGCGAAGAAACGCAAAAGATTCAGAGCTACGTGCTCGGCAGCGAACACCTGCGTGGCGACTGGACCATCAACGCCCAGGCCGGTTGGAGCGAGTCCAGTGAAGACAGCCCCGGCCATATCGCCTCGGCCACGTTTGAGGGCACCGACGATTTCGCCGACAGCGGTTTTAGCAGCACGCGCAAACCGCGTTTGAACATTGGCAGCGACTTCTACAACCCGGCCAACTTCGAACTCGACAGCGTCGAGTGGGAAGAGCAGAACACCACCGACACCGAGAAAAACATCAAGCTCGATTTCGCCCGCGACTACGAGCTGGCCGGCAACACGGCGCAGGTGAAGTTCGGCGGCAAACTCAGCCGCCGCGACAAAGATAACGACACCGACAGCTGGGCTTATGAAGACTTCGACAACTTCGGCATCACCGACGACGAGCTGTCGCTGACTCAATTCACCAAGGGCACCGTGCACTACGGTCTGGACAATTTCGGCCCCGGCATCAGCGCCGGCTCGATCAAAAACCTGCTCGGTCGGCTGGACCGCAGCGAGTTTTACGACGAGGAACAGTCGCGGGTAAACGACTTCGACATGAGCGAAGACATCAACGCCGCGTACCTGATGCACACCGTCGACGTCGACGACTGGCGCATCATCACCGGCCTGCGCTACGAGGGCACCGAGTTCAAAGCCAAAGGCACCGGCATTGAAGACGGCGATTTCGTCTCCAGCGAAGCCGACAGAAAGTACGACCACTGGTTGCCGGGCCTGCACGTGCGTTACCAGATCGACAAGCAAACCCAGGTGCGTTTCGCCTGGACCAACACCGTGGTGCGCCCGACCTTCGAGCAACTGGCGCCGGGGTTTGTGATTGATGGCGATGAGGCCGAATTCGGTAACCCCGACCTCGACGCGCTGGAGTCGAGCAACTTCGATTTAGGCATTGAGCACTACCTGAATGACGACGGCGTGGTCTCGGCTTTCGTGTTCTACAAAGACATCGAAAACTTTGTCTACAACACCGACCTGGCCGGCACCGGTCGCTGGGCCGCGTTCGATCAAGCGAATACGTTTGCCAACGGCAACAGCGCCGATCTGTACGGCCTGGAACTGGCGTGGCAGCAGAAGTTCAGCAGCCTGCCGGCGCCGTGGAATGGCTTGCTAATGGGCGCCAACGCCACCTTCAGCCGCTCCGATGCGCAGATTGAAGGGCAAGGACAAAAGCGCGATATCGACTTGCCGTTTCAGTCCGACAGCGTCGGCAACCTGATGCTCGGTTGGGAAAACGACACGCTCAGTCTGCGCCTGTCGGCCAACTACAAATCCGACTACCTGTTCGAAGTCGCTTCGGTCGACGACAAAGCCCACGACCTGCACGTGGACGATCAAACCTTTGTCGACTTCACCGCGCGCTATTTCCTGACCAAGAACCTGCAGTTGTCGTTCGAGGCGCAGAACCTCACCGACGAGTCGTACTACGTGTACACCGGCAGCCGTTCTTACAACGCGCAGTACGAAGAATACGGTCCGACCTACAAGCTCGGCCTGACCTTCACCCACTTCTGATCCCGCCCGCGCGCCCCCGTGCGGGGCGCTGTGGCGTGTGCGTTTTGTTTAAGGACACCGTGAATGACACCGTTGTTTAGCACTCCCTGGTTTGCTCCTACCTTGCTGGCCGCCGCGTTGCTGCTGGCCGGCTGCGATGGGCTGCCGAAAACATCCGAAACCAAGCCCGCCGTCAGCCTGTCGCCCTGGGGCGCGTCGGCAAAAGTGAAGGCCGAAGACGTGCGCTTTTTGCCGGCCGATGTTCCAGGCAGTGGCGACCTGCGCCTGGCCGCCAGCGAGCGCAATGGTTTGCTGTTGCTGACCGGCGACGGCACCGAGCTGGCACGTTTGCCGGGCGCTTATAGCGGGCTCGACAGCCGCTCTCTGGGCAACGACGTGCTGGTGGCCAGCGTCGACGGCGCTACCCAACAAGCGGCATTGGTGGTGCTCGACCCGCGCACGCGTCAGTGGGGCAAACCGCTGTTATTGCCGGCGCGCGATTACGCCGTGTCGGGCCTGTGTCTGTACCGCGACGAAGCCGCCAACCTGCACCTGTTTCTGCTCGGCGAAGACGGCAAGGGCGAGCAATGGCTGGTGGGCAGCGGCGCGCACATGAACAAGGAGCCGTTGCGCCTGCGCGGCCTGCCGACGCCGCCAGGCGCCGAGTATTGCCATGCCGATGACGCCGCCAATCGCCTGTATGTGAACGAGGAAAACGTCGGCCTGTGGGCCTACTCCGCAGCGCCGGAAGCCGACACCGCGCGGGTGCCGGTCGATTTTCGCGCGCCCTTCGGCACGCTGGCCGGCAGCCCGCAAGCGATGGTCAGCCTGCCCGGTGGCCTGGTGGCGCTGGACGCCGAAAGCGCCACGCTGAATCTGTATCAGCAAGACGCCGAGCAGTGGAAAAGCGTCGCCAGCCTGCACCTTGATGGCCTCACGGAGCCCGAGCGCCTCGACGCCCGCGTGACTGCCAACGGCGTGGAATTGTTGGTGGAAGACGGCGAGCAAAAGCGCGTCTATCTCGGCCAGCTCAACTGGAAGCCCACGCCGCAACTCTTGCCACCGCGACTGCCCGCTGTGCCGGCGCTGCGCCAGACCGAACCGGTCGGGCGCCAGGGCGATGCGGCGGATGATCCGGCCGTGTGGCTGCACCCGACGCAGCCGCACTTGTCCCGCGTGCTCGGCACCAATAAAAAGCAGGGCCTGTTGGCGTATGACCTCGACGGCCGCTTGCTGCAAGAGCTGCCGGTGGGCCGTTTGAACAACGTCGATGTGCGCGCCGGTTTTACCCTGGCGGGCAAACCGATTGACCTGGCAGTGGCCAGCAATCGCGATCGCAACAGCATCAGCCTGTTCGCCATCGACCGCGCCACGGGTGTGCTGCGCGAGGCCGGCGAAGTGCGCACGCCGCTGGCGGAAATCTACGGCATCTGCCTGTTCCAGCCGGCGCCCGGCGAGCTGTATGCCTTCGCCAACGGCAAAGACGGCACCTTTCTGCAGTACCGCCTGAGCGACGTGCAGGGCCAGATTCAGGGCCAGCAGGTGCGGCGCTTCAAGGTCGACAGCCAGCCAGAAGGCTGCGTCGCCGATGACCGCCAGCAGCGTTTGTTTATTGGCGAGGAAGACGTTGGCGTGTGGACGCTGGACGCGCGCCCGGACGCCTCGGGCGAGCTGACCAGCGTGCTCAAGGTTGGCGATGTGCTCAAGGCCGACGTTGAAGGCATGGGCCTGTACCACGGGCCGCGCGGCAATTACTTGGTGGTGTCGAGCCAGGGCAACGACAGCTATGTGCTGCTCGATGCGCAGCCGCCGTTCGCCGTGCGCGGCGCGTTTCGCGTCGGCCTCAACGGTGCATTGGGCATCGACGGCGCCTCGGAAACCGATGGCCTGGAAGTGACTGGCGCCAACCTCGGCGGTGCCTGGAGCGAGGGGTTGCTGGTGGTGCAAGACGGCCGCAAGCGCATGCCCGAGAGCACGCAGAACTTCAAGCTGGTGCCCTGGAGTGATGTCGCCAAGGCGCTGCGCCTGCCGTAGTGGGCTGTCATCAGTTCGCAACATCAACGTAATCGAATAGCCGATCACAACCCCGTCACGGCGGGGTTAGAAAAGAAGGAGCCGCACCATGCACAGCACCCTCGAACAGATGAGCGTCTGGAGCCTGATCAACGATGCCTCGCTGCTGGTTAAAGGCGTGATGCTGATTCTGCTGCTGGCCTCGTTGGTCAGCTGGTACCTGATCGTGCAGCGCAGCCTGCTGCTGGGTCGTACCGAGCGCCTGCTTAAAGCGTTTCAACTGCGCTTTCGCAACAGCAACGACCTGGCGCAACTGCACCGCGACAGCGGCGAAAACGCCGACGACGACGCCGGTTTGCAGCGCATTTTTCACGAAGGCTTCAGCGAATACAGCCACCTGCGCCGCGAGCCAGGCATTACGCCTGAAGCCGTGGTCGATGGCGTGGAGCGACGCTTGCTGGTGAGCATCAGCGAAGAGCAGGAACGCTTGGAGAAGGGCTTGGCCTTTCTCGCCACCGTCGGCTCGGTGAGCCCGTACATCGGCCTGTTCGGTACGGTGTGGGGGATCATGAATTCGTTTATCGGTTTGTCGCAGGTGCAACAGGCCACGCTCGGCACTGTGGCGCCGGGCATTGCCGAAGCGCTGATCGCCACCGCCATCGGCCTGTTCGCGGCCATTCCGGCGGTGATCGCCTACAACCGTTTTGCCGCCCGCGTGGAAACCTTGAGCACGCGTTTCTACAGCTTTGGCAATGAGCTGCAAGGCCGCCTGCACCGCGCCTTGCAAGCCTCCACGCGCCTCGCGCACGCGGCCTGAGGAATTCGCCATGCGCAAGCCTCAACGCAAGCACGGCCCGAAAGCGGAAATGAACGTGGTGCCCTACATCGACGTGATGCTGGTGCTGCTGGTGATCTTTATGGTCACCGCGCCGATGCTCACCCAGGGCGTAAAAATCGAACTGCCCAAGGTGGCCGCCCAGGCGCTGGCGACCACCAGCCAGCAGCAGATCCTGACGCTCTCGGTAAAGGCCGACGGCGGCTACTACTGGAATGTCGGCGCTGAGTTGGACAGCCACGAGCAGCAAGACAGCGCCGTGGGCTTGGAGGAAATGACCGCTAAGGTCGGCGCCATCATTGCCAGTCGCGGCGACACTCAGGTGTACATCCGCGCGGACCACAACACCGACTACGCCACGGTGGTGGCCGGCATGGCGGCGCTGCAAAAAGGCGGCGTGCGCAACCTCGGCCTGATCACCGAGGCGCCGCAATGAGTGCTGCGCTAATGCCAAGCCTGCAACCGATGCCGAGCCTGCAATTGCCCAACCGCAAATGGCTGCGGCAAGCATTGGCGATGGCCGTCGCCGCTGGCGTGCATGGCTTGGCGATCGTGGCGTTGGTCAGCCATTGGCAGCCCACGCCGCCGCCTGAGCCGCAGGTGCAAACGCTGACCACCCAATTGATTACCTTGGCACCGCCTGCGCCTTTGCCTGAGCCAGTTCAGGCGTCGGCGCCGGCCGAAATCATCAGCCCACCACCGCAGCCGGTCGAGGTCGCCAAACCCGTTGAGCCGGTTAAAACGCCGGCCAAGCCCACGCCGGTTATTGACCACGCCGCCCTGGCGCGCAAGCGCGTGCAGGAGCAGGAAAAAGCGCAGCAACAGCAGCGTGAGCAACAGGCCCAAGCGCGCCAGATGGAGCAGCAACGCCAGGCCGAACAGCAACGCCAACAGCAAGCCGCCGCTGCGGTACGCGAAGCCAGCGCCCGCGCTGCCGCCGAGAAGCTGGCGGCCGAGAGTCGCCCGTATCTGCCGGTGAGCAAGGAAGCCCCCGAGTACCCGGACAAAGCGCTGGAGAAAGGTATCGAAGGCGACTGCACCGTCACCTACACCGTCACGCCCCAAGGCCGGGTGGATAACCCGCAAGTGCTGGGGCAATGCCACCCGCTGCTGGTGCGGCCATCGCTCGCCGCCGCGCGCACCTTTCGTTACCAGCCACGTATCGTCGACGGCCAGGCCGTGAGCGTGGCCAACGTGAAAAACACCTTTCACTACCGAATCGAGTAGTCCGCGTGCCGGACTGTTTTTATCTTTATTTGCGAGCCTTGCCATGCGCCACGATCACCAGCAGTTTCATCAACAACTGGAAAGCCACGACGACATCGCCATCAACCCCAGCAGCAACCCGAGCCTGGCCGAGCTGTTGAATCCCAGCCGCCGCAATGTGCTCAAGGGCGGGCTGAGCGTGGCGATTCTGGGCTTCTTCGGTGGCCTGGGTGCGTGCAGCAAAGCGGGCGCCAGTCCGTTGCTGAACTTCAAAGGCGTGCCCGTGCAGCTCGACCCGAACTTCGACCGCGTGCTGGTGGCCGAGGGGTATCGCGCCGTGCCGTTTTTCTCGTGGGGCGATCCGGTGGAGGCGGGCGCGCCGGCGTGGAATGCCGACGCCAGCGACGACTGGCAAGCGCAGTTGAAACAGGCCGGCGACAACCACGACGGCATGGACTTCTTCGCCTTCCCCGGCGAAACCGACCGTGGCCTGCTGGTGATGAACCACGAATACATCAACCCGCATCTGCATCCTTCCAGCACCATCGACCAGAGCAAGCCGCGCCCGCTCAACGAAGTGCGCAAGGAACAGGCGGCCCACGGTGTGTCGGTGATCGAGGTGAAGAAGGGCGCCGATGGCCAATGGCAGCGCGTGCTGGATTCCGCCTACAACCGGCGCATCAGCATGCTCACCCCCATGCGTTTGGCGGGCCCGTTGGCCGGTCATGCGCTGATGCAAACCGCCAGCGATCCGAGCGGTTTGGAAGTGCTCGGCACCTTGAATAACTGCGCCACCGGGGTCACGCCGTGGGGCACGTTTTTGACCTGCGAAGAGAACTGGCCGAATTACTTTATCAACCGTGACCAGGCTGACTTCGCCCAGCGCGTCGCCCATAAGCGCTATGGCCTGGCGAGCAGCGGCACCAGTAAAAACTACGCCTGGGAAACCGCCGACCCGCGCTTCGACGCCACGCCAGACGCCAGCCAACCCCACGGCGGCCATGTGAATGAGCCCAACCGTTTCGGCTGGGTGGTGGAAATCGATCCGTTCGACCCCGCAGCGCAGCCGATCAAACGCACCGCCTTCGGCCGCTTCAGCCGTGAGTGCGCCGCGATGAGCCTGGGCGACGACGGCAAGATGGCGTTCTATTCAGGCGATGACGCCAAAGGCGAATACATCTACAAATTCGTGCCGACGGGTAAGCACGACGCCAGCAACCCCAAAGCCAGCCGCGACCTGCTCGACAGCGGCACGCTGTACGTCGCCAAGCTCAACGCCGACGGCAGTGGCGAGTGGCTGGCGCTGGTGCACGGGCAGAATGGGCTAAGCGCCGAGAACGGTTTTGCCAGTCAGGCCGAGGTGCTGGTCAATGCCCGCGCGGCGGCCGACAAAGCCGGCGCCACGCCCATGGACCGCCCCGAATGGGCGGCCGTGCATCCGCGTACCCGCGAGGTGTACGTGACCCTCACCAACAACGACGGACGCGGCACTAAACAGCCGTTGGACAAAGCCAACCCGCGTGCGCAAAACCTGCACGGGCACATCCTGCGGTTTAACGAAAAAGACGCCAATCCGACGGCTGCCACGTTTACTTGGGAGCTGTTTTTGCTGGCCGGCGAAGCGCAGGGCAGCAAGGGCAAAGATGGCAAGCCGGTGGCGGCCAACCTGACGGGCACCATTAATGGCGACGTGTTGTCCTCGCCCGATGGCCTGGCATTCGATGAGGCGGGGCGCCTGTGGATTCAGACCGACTACGACGACGTCGACCCGGCCATGCAGAACATGGGCTGCAATCAGTTGCTGTGTGCGGATCCGTCGAGCCGTGAGGTGCGGCGTTTTCTGGTCGGGCCGCGTGGCTGCGAAATCACCGGCTTGGCCTGGAGCCCGGATGGCAAGGCGATGTGGGCGAACATCCAGCACCCCGGCATCAGCTTTCCGGCCAGCGACGGCAAAACCCGCCCGCGCTCGACCACGCTGCTAATCACCCGGCTGGATGGCGGGGTGATCGGCGCGTAACGCGAACGAGGCGGGTCAGGAGAAATACAGGGTGGTCTTGGCCTGCTGAGTGACTGTGCCGGAGAGCTCTTCCCCGGCAAAGCGCACAATCACGTAGCTGGCACCGGTGGGTAATTCCCAGTCGGTGGCGGCGGCGGAATAAACGCCTAACCGCTCTTCGCGAATAACGGTGGGTTTGCTCAGCTCGATGGACCCTTGAGCGAAGCAGAAAATAATATCGGCGGGGCCCTCATGCAGAATGCGGCGCGACATGGGTGGCTCTCATTGAGTCAGGCGGGGGCAGTGGAGGGTTGTCGCTTTTTCGCGTCGTCCCGCATGATCGCCACTTCTTTAGGCGCAGCAATGCCGATACGCACTTGGTTGCCATTAACCTCCACCACGGTGACCGAGATGTCAGTACCAATCTGAAGTGTTTCGCCAACGCGGCGGGTGAGTATCAACATGAGCGTGCTCCAGTGGTGCCAGAGCGCCTCGGAAATGGCACTCCCTATTGAGAGTTCTGACTCGATAGTTTGCGCAGAGGTTTCAAGAATTTTTGCCAAACCTTGGGCGGGCATTTGAGTCCGCTGCGCTGTGTTGCCCCGCCAGGGCGTCTGCTTAAATAGCCAGGCCCTTATCTGCCGCGAGTTGCTCCCATGGATTTCAGCGTTAGCCGTTTGCCAAGCCGCCTGTTCCTGGCGGCGAGTGTTTCCCTGCTTTCGCCGTTGGCTGTCGCAGCCTGCACGGTAACCACCTTGCCCGCTGACTGGCCCGCAGGGTCGGCGCGCTGGGACGGTGAATGCGCCGGCAACGTAGCCGATGGCTTGGGGGTTTTGAAGGAAGTGCAGGGCGCGCAGGTGAAGCGATTGGTCTTCGGTCGCGCCGCCCATGGCGAGCTGCAACAGGGTGTGCTCGATTTGCCCGAAGGCGGATTTATGGCGGGCCGTTTCGATCATGGCAAGGTGGTGGCGAGCGACGACCGGCAAACGCTGATCGATGCGTTCGACGTGGCTGCCGATGCTGCGGCGGCGGTGGCTGCGCGTTACGAGAGCGCCGGCAATGGTGGCTCGGCGCAGTTTTATCGGTTGAAGGAACGGACGCTGCGCAACCAGTTGGACTGAGTGCGCCCGTCCGTTGCCCGCGCGCTTATGCCGTCAGCGCGTCGATCTTCGCTAACGTCTTGGCGTGCTCTTCGTTTAACTCCGACTCGCCAATCAGGTCCGCTGCCAGGCGGGCTTTGCGGCTGACCAGAATAATGTCGGGCACCTTGCGTTCAATGCGGTCCAGCGCCTCGCGCATGGCATTGGCGCTGGGGAACGGCCCGAAGCGCCCGAACGGCGCGCGCTGCACATGCATGTCATCGAGGATGAAATACGACAGGTAGCCGGCTTCGCGCGTCCAGGCCGATTGGCTGCCAAGCATCGCCGATGCCGGTGAGGTCATGCTGCCAATCAGCGAGTCGACCACCGTTTTGGCGGACTGCAAGGTGTGGTGGGTCAGCCAGGCGGCGTTGTCTTGCAGCGGCAGGTTGCCGACGGCGGCGTCGAGAATGCCGTCTTCCATGCTGGTGAGCAGGCACGACACGCTGTGCAGGGCGTCGAGCAGCGGCACATCGGGCGTTACGCTAAACAGCCCGCGTGAATATTCGACCTGGCCGGTGGAATGGAAGCGGTGGCCGTGTTCAGTGGTGATGCAGTGCTTGGTCATGCGGCGAGTCCTTTCCGTTGTAGCGCGAAGTGCGCGTACGCAGAGTGGCGCGCACCGCGCAAGGCTCGGAAGAGGAAGGTGATCAGCGCGGCGTAGGATCAAAAGGGCGTTGCCGGACGGCCGTTCGCTGAAATCGACCGCAAAGCCACACAGGCCCGGCTACGGCGCGCTGATGCGATTACGGCCCTGCTTTTTCGCTTCGTACAAGGCGGCGTCGGCCTGTTGCACCAGCAACTGCGGCGACGTGTCGGCGCTCGGTTCCAGGCTGACCACGCCAACGCTTACCGTCACATGGCCCAGCGGCGAGGCCGCATGGGGCAGTTG
The DNA here is from genome assembly GCF_979254655.1 of Pseudomonas sp. AC229. Lineage (NCBI taxonomy): Bacteria > Pseudomonadati > Pseudomonadota > Gammaproteobacteria > Pseudomonadales > Pseudomonadaceae > Pseudomonas > Pseudomonas sp. AC229. Next base: position 51,940 of record NZ_CEEDHK010000001.1, on the reverse strand, counting down.
CAAGGCGGCGATGGCCTGCACCACTTTGCGCGCCATGGCCTGGGCGCCGGCACTGTCGGTCATGGGCGCAAGGAACACGAACTCTTCGCCGCCGTAGCGCGCCACCAGATCACTGGCGCGGCACACGGTGGCGGCCAGCGCCTTGCCGATTTGCTGCAAGCAGGCATCGCCGGCGGGGTGGCCGTAGTGGTCGTTGTAGGGCTTGAACCAGTCGACATCGAGAATCGCCAGGCCCAACGGCGAGCCGATGCGTTGCGCGCGCGCCCATTCCTGGGTCAGCACCTCGTCGAATCGGCGACGGTTGGCGATGCCGGTGAGGGCGTCGGTAAGACTCAGGGTTTCCAGTTGGATGTTGAGCGCTTGCAACTGCTCGGTGCGCTCGGCCACGCGCTGTTCCAGTTCGCGTTCGGAGTGCTGCAGGGTGTGCACCAGTTGTTCCTGGGTGTGCAGCAATTGCTCGCGCACGCGGGCTTTTTCCCGGCGCAGCACGTTGTAGCGGTCGGCGAGGGCAAAGGCCAACAGCAACATTTCTAGGGCCGAGCCGAGTTGCAAACCGTCTACGGTAAACAGGTTGGTGGGCAGGATGCCCATGGCGCGTAGCGAGGTCATGGCCCCGCCGAGCATGAGCAAAGCAAACGCACCGAGAAAGAAATAAGCGCTGCGCTGGCGCTTTAACGCCGCCGCGATGCCCACGCCTACCACCACCAGCGCAGTGACGAGGTTGAGCACAATGCCGGCGCGGGAAAACAGCGGCAACGCTACGGCATAGGCGATGGGCGTTAGCAGGTACAGCGCGATAAAACCGACCAGCACGCGGTCGGTGCGCGGCAGCAACTGCGCGGTGGCGAGCATGCGCCGCATAAACAGCAGCATGGCGGCCAGTGCCAGCGACGTGGCCGAGTAATACATCACGTTGGCGTTAAGCGGCACGCCGGCCAGTTGCAGGTCCGGCGCCAGGCCGTTTTTGATTGCCAGGGCGGCAAACGTCAGCGTGGCAAAGGTGACATAGAGCAAATAGATGCGGTCGCGCAGCGACACCAGCAGCATCAGGTTGAACAAGATCATCGCCACGGCAATGCCGAAATACCACGCCTGGCCGGCATAGTCGTCACGCTCGTGGGCATGAAACGCCTCGGGCGCCCACAGCTGCAACGGAATCAGCAAGCCAACGGCCGATTGCATGCGCAGGTAAATCACCTGCTCGCTGTTGGGGGCCAGCGTCAGCGGGAAGATGAAGTTGCGGTTGGCGTACACCTTCGTGTCGGCAGGGACATCGGAGCCGGTGATAACGGCGCGGTATTGTCCCTGGCTGTCGGGCAGGTACGCCTGAATATGGGAGATGCGCGGGTTTTCCACCGCTAGCATCCGGTGCAGCGTGGTGCCGCTGGTGTTGCGCAGCGGCACGCGCAACCAGTACGCCGAACGGGTAAAGCCCAGCCCCAGGGCGCTGGTGGCAGGCAAGTCGGTGCTGAAACGGCTGGCCCATTCGGGCTGCTGCACGTCGGCGAGGGTCAGGTTGCCGGCGGGGTCTTCCAGCAAGGCAATAAAGGCGGTCAGCGAGGCCGGTTGTTCGCGCACGACGACGACGTCCAGCGGCTCGGCCGCCCGTAACGGCGCCGAACCCAGGGCAATCATCAGCAGTACGCCGTTGAGCAACCACCGCCAACTCAAGCAACAACCTTGCATGGGACTAAACCAGAGGCCAGTAAGGCCGGGGAGTCTACAAGAGCGGCGGCGCTGATCGCAAAAAGCGCCGGAAGGTCGCCGTTGTATTTGCCTGAATGCCCCGCTAGGCTTGCGCCTATTCAGTGAAAAACGCACAAACCCGCATAAGCAGGCATAACCATGCAGAGCCAGCACATCGTCACCGATTTACCGCAGGTCCGGCGGCAGAAGATTTTGTTAATGCTTGAGCGCGATGGGCGCGTATTGGCGAGTGAACTGAGCGCGCATTTCGAGGTGTCCGAAGACACCATTCGCCGCGACCTGGCCGAGCTGGCCGGCGCCGGCCTGGTGCAGCGCGTACATGGCGGCGCGCTGCCACGGCCCAAGGATTCCGGGAAAGATTATTTCGCGCGGCTGAACGACAGCGACGACATGAAACGCCAACTGGCGCAATTGGCCGCCGAGCGCGTGCAAGACGGCCAAGTGGTGATTTTCGATTCCGGCACCACGCCGCTGCACATCGCCCGCGCGCTGCCGCTGGATATTCGCCTGACCGCGATTACCGCTTCGCCGATGACGGCCGTAGCGCTGGCGGAGTACCCCGGCATCAACGTGATTGTGGCGGGCGGGCAGCTCAATCCCACCACCATGGCCACTTACGGCCGCGAGGCGCTGGAGCTGATTCGCGGCGTCAAGGCCGACCTGCTGTTTACCGGCGTGTGCGCGTTGCACCCGGACATCGGCCTGACCACGCCGCGCTTCGAAGAAGTGGAGTTGAAACAGGCGCTGCTTAACAGCGCCTCGCAGGTGATCGCGGTGACCACCGCCGACAAACTGGGCGCTGTGGAGCCTTTCGTCATCGCGCCGTGTTCCCGGGTGCACACGCTGTTCACTGAAGCCCGCGTGCCCTCTGGCGACATCGAAGACTACCGACGCGTCGGCCTCGAAGTGGTGGTGGCTGACGCCTGAATGCCGTTACGCGTGCTCGGCGCCGGCACGCTTGAGCAGCTTCTTGCAGCGTTCGGACAAATGCACCACGCGCAGGTGCTTGCCGGCTTTGCTGTAGCGCTCGCGCAGGGTTTTTAGCGCGGCAATGGCCGAGTAGTCGACAAAGCTCAGGTGCTGGCAGTCGAGCGTGACGTGCGCCGGGTCTTGGGCAGGGTCGAACTGATTGAGGAACGGCGTCGTCGAGGCAAAGAACAAGGTGCCGTGCAGGCGGTACAGCTTGCTGCCGTCGGGCTCCAGGTGAATGTCGGCGTACAGTTCGCGGGCGTGCTGCCAGGCGAAGTTGAGCGCGGCAATGATGATGCCCAGCAGCACGGCGGTGGCCAGGTCGGTAAACACGGTAATCACCGTGACAGCGACAATCACCAGCACATCATTCAGCGGCACTTTGTGCAGTACCCGCAGCGAGGCCCAGGCGAAAGTCTGCTGCGACACCACAAACATCACGCCCACCAGCGCCGCCAGCGGTATGCGCTCGATCAGCGGCGACAGAAACAGCACGAACAGCAGAATCATCACCCCGGCGACCACGCCTGACAGCCGTCCACGGCCGCCGGAACTGAGGTTGATGACGGTTTGCCCGATCATCGCGCAGCCACCCATGCCGCCAAACGCGCCCGACACCATGTTCGCCGCGCCCAACGCCACGCATTCGCGGTCGGGGTAGCCACGGCTTTCGGTCACTTCATCGGTGAGGTTAAGGGTGAGCAGGGTTTCCAGCAGGCCGACCATGGCCATCAGCAGCGCATAGGGAGCGATGATTTTTAGCGTCTCGACGGTCCAGGGCAGGGCGGGCAGCGCGAACGTCGGCAGGCCGCCGGCGATGTGCGCCATGTCGCCGAGGGTGCGGGTGGGCAGGTTCAGCAGGTACACCGCCAAGCCAACGCTGAGAATCGCCACCAAGGCCGGCGGCACCGAGCGGGTCAGGCGCGGCAGCAGATAGACGATGGCCATGGTCAGCGCCACCAGGCCGAGCATCAGCGCCAACGGCAAACCGCTCAGCCACTGCTCGCCGCTTTTGAAGTGCTCTAACTGGGCCAGCGCAATGATGATCGCCAAGCCATTCACAAATCCCAGCATCACCGGGTGCGGCACCATGCGCACCAGCTTGCCGAGCCGCAACAGCCCGAACAGCACCATGATCGCCCCGCCGAGCAACACCGTTGCGAGCAAGTATTGAACGCCGTGCTGCACCACCAGCGCCACGATCACCACCGCCATCGACCCCGCCGCCCCCGACACCATGCCAGGCCGCCCGCCAAACAAGGCCGTGAGCGTGCAGATGATAAAGGCGCCATAAAGGCCCATTAGCGGATTGAGGTGCGCCACCAGGGCAAAGGCGATGCACTCCGGCACCAAAGCAAATGACGTAGTGAGGCCGGCGAGGAGGTCGGCGCGAAGGCGAGCGGGTTTCATGGCAGCGGCTGCGGTACGGCAAAAAGGGGGGCGGATGGTACGGAAAATAGACGGGGGCGGCCAGCGAACGCCGCTGTCTGGCGGCGGCAGATTACGTGCGAGTGTCGTGTGAAAGTGAGTGTTTTAGTTCGGTTTCAGGCTGATTAGTTTTTCTTCGATCTCAATGTTTTGTAGGGAAGTTCCTTGGCGTGGACAACTAAGTTTTTAAGTTGTTACCGTCCGCGCCTGTTGTTTGCCTCAGTCCCCCTTTTCTTCTAATGCTTCGGCCGTAATGGCAGCAGCGAATTTATTGTTTCGCCTATTAAGTGTCGCGGTGAAGTTGCTTACTCAAGGAATAATTATGAATACATTTAAGTTGTCTGTTATATGCGCCGTTATCGCTCAGGTTATCGCCGCTCATGCGCTGGCCGCAGATTATAACGCAAGCACCGATGGCGCTATTGCCGTGGATATGGGCTTCGCCGGGCAAGATGTGGTGCAGGCGAATATAAAAAATACGTTTAAACCAGGCACCTCGGTAGAGTTCTCCGGTGATAGCCAATTACAAGCGTCCGAAGCCGATGCGGTGAATGCGGGTAAACAATACTTTAAAGATAATTCAAGTCTTGTAGCTTCAAAAAAAGGTGCACTAAACGGCGCCCAAGTTACGTTTTCCGACGCAAGTTTTATTCGCGTTACCGCCGAAGACGCTATTGTCGGCGGCTTACTTACTTTCAACGACAGCAGTTATTTAAAACTCGAAGGCGCAGACCTCACCAGCAAGATTGTGGCGGTGAAACTCAAAGGCACTGCAACAAGCCTGCAACTGGCCGGCCAGCGCATGACGTTGGGTGGCTTGGTGGGCGAGGGCACCGTTCGTAGTGGCGGGCAGGGCAATAGCACGTTGGTCATCAACACCGGCGCACTCGGAGCGTCGGCCTTCGACGGTGTGCTGGAAAATGGCGGCACTGGCACGCTTAGCCTGATTAAAGACGGCCTGCTTGAATGGACATTCAATGGCGACGGCAGCGCCATGACAGGCACCACCAGCGTAAACGGCGGGCAATTGACCGTTAACGGTACGCTGGCCAACTCCGCCGTTACCGTCAACAGCGGCGGCGTGTTGAGCGGTAAAGGAACGGTGGGCAGCGTGGAAGTCATTAAGGGCGGGGCGCTGGGTGCAGAGTTTGCCAGCGACACCCTGACCATCAACGGCAGCCTGAAAATGGGGCTGGGCACCACCTTCTATGTCAGCGCCGGCGCAGATGGCAAAGCCGGGCTGGTGGATGTGCGCGACAACGTCACCATTCAAAACGCCAGCGTGCAGGTGGCGGCCGGTATGGGCGCCTACGAGCCGAATACCCGGTACACCATTCTCACCGCCGGAGCTGGCGTTGGCGGCACGTTCGAAGGCGTGAAAACCAATCTGTACTTCCTTGATCCGAAGCTGATCTACACCAGCCATTCGGTTGAGCTGGAGCTGCATCGCAACGACAAATCGATTGTTACCGCCGCCACCAGCCCGAGCGCGATCAATGCAGCCACTAGCATGGGCGTGAAGACTCCAGGCCTGATCAATCATCTGCTGATGAGCGATTTTAATACAGCCGGCGTCGCCCTCGAACAACTGGCCGGCGCCGCCAATGCCAGCCGGGTGTCGGCCATGCTTGCCAGCACCGGGCAAGTCAGCAGCGGCATGTTGCAGGCGATGCAACAACTCGAAAGCCGCGGCAACAGCTTGCAAGCGGCGATGCTTCGCGATGACGGCCCGCTGCTGGTCGCCACCGGCACACCAGACGATGCACGCGGCCTGCAAGACCCGCAGGCGCAGGGTCGCGTGTGGCTGCAGGCCCTTGGCAGCCAAGGCACCTTCGAGCAGGACGACAACCCCGCAGATCTGCAACAGCGCACCAGCGGCGCGTTGGTCGGTGCCGACTGGGCGGTTACCAGCGACTGGCGTCTGGGCGTGGTAAGTGGTTACTCGAAAACCGACCTGGACGCCGGCAGTTATCTCACCGGCGCCGTCAACAGTTACCACCTCGGCGCCTATGCGCTACACCAGAACGGCGCCCTAGCCACGCGTATGGGCATGGCCTACAGCGGGCATAGCGGCACCAGCAAACGGGAGCTGAGTTTTAACCAATTCAGCGACACCCCACGTGGCGAATATTCGGCGAAAGGGCAGCAAGCCTTCGTGGAATTCGCCTATCAAACCGCCAGCGGTCGGTTGCTTAAAGAACCGTTTTTCAACCTGGGTTACCAGCGCTACGCCCGCGACGCCTACGATGAAAAGGGTGGCGCAGCGGCGCTGCACGTCGACGACCAACAGCAAAGCAATGTCAGCGCTACGCTTGGCCTGCGGTTGGCACACCTCGGCCAGCTTGATAACGGCATGAGCGTCACGCCCCATGCGAGCGCTGGCTGGCGTCGCCTGTTTGGCGATGTCGACGTGGTGACTCAGCAGGCCTACCGATCCGGCGGCAGCACCTTTGACGTCTACGGCAGCACGCTGGACCGCAATAGCATGACGCTGGAAGCTGGCGTCGACCTGGGCATCAGTCCCGCGCAAAACCTTGGCGTGGGGTATGTCGGCGATGTGGGTAGCAGCGCCCGTAACCATGGTTTGCAAGCGGAATGGCGCATGACTTTTTAAACACCGTTGCAGTTCCGACCCCGCTGAAAGCGCCGTCTTGTGACGGCGTTTTTTTTCGCCTGTCCCAGCCACAAAACGGCAATTTTGTTCCCGTTAGCCTGCGACCTTTTCCGTCGCAGCCGACATATTCGCGCCGCGTCACGACGTAGAGTTCGCCGTCGCTCGAATTGCAGCTCGCTTGGCCGCTTAACGGAGCTAAGGAAGATGACGATGAAAAACGCCTTAACCACCTCCCAACCCTTCGACACCGTAGACGGGGTTGCGCTGTTCTCGGTCAATGCCGGTGTGCCCATCGAAGCTGCGCTGGAGCGCGCCGCTGACTTGATGCTTTACGTCGAAACGCTTGCCACCGCTGACGCTTTTATCAACAAGGCCCACGAATCTGGCGTGATTCAACAGCTGAGCCAAATGGCCAGTGCGTTAGTGAGAGCTAGCCAGCTCAGTGTGCGTGAGCTACTTGGCGCCAGGATGTGACGACCGTCTGCACACAGTTAACTCCAGCGTTTCCCTTCTACAACCCAAACCCTTGGTGAATCCACGTTGCGCCATAGACGCGCCTTTTTCGTTCATCTGTGCGCCTATAGGTGCACGCTACATTGCTAACTGATTGCCTATAGGCGTACATAAACATGTATGTTGTATGCGTATACACATACAGATCACGCTTCTGGTTCGCAGGGGGCCGCCATGCAGACGTTCTCTTTCTTCAAGCTTCGACTCCATCAAATTGAACGTGCCGTCGAGCCTTTCATGCTGGTGCAAGGCACGACTAAACCGCGCGGGGGGTGGTTAAAAGCCATTCGCGAATCGCTTGGCCGCTCGGTTCGGGTTCAGGCGGCACTGGTCGGGGTATCGCCTTCCACGCTGCAAAAATGCGAGGTGTCAGAGGCCAACGACCGCATCACGCTCGGTCAACTTCGAAAACTGGCGGCCGGGCTGGATTGCGAGCTTGTGTACGCTTTAGTCCCTCGCCAGCCGCTGGGCGACATGATCGAAGCGCGAGCCGACGCGTTGGCGCGGCAAGAGGTAATGGGCGTCGCTCACACCATGGCGCTGGAAGATCAGCGGCCTTCGGACAGTTACATCGAGCGCAAAGTGGCGGATCGGCGACAGGAGTTGTTGTCCGGCTCATGGACGCGTTTGTGGCGGTGACGGTGGCGTTGCAGCCAGGTCAAACTCCGCTCGACCCCGACGAGGCGGCGGGGCTGTTGCCCACTCATATCCGCACTCAAAGCGAGCTGGATGAATGGGAGGCCGAGAATATCTACAGCGCCCACCGCTGGCTCGATCGACAGAAAAAACTCGACGTGCTCACCGATCAGTTTTGCCGCGAGCTGCACAACCGCATGTTCTCCGACACCTGGGAATGGGCGGGGCGGTTTCGCCAGACCGGCAAGAATATCGGCTGTGAATGGACCCAGATTGCTGAGCAGCTCCGGCAACTACTTGGCAATGTCAGCTACTGGATCGAAAGCGACGTTTACCCCCTCGAAGAGACCGCCGCGCGCTTCCATCACAAGCTCGTATGGCTCCACCCGTTTGCCAACGGCAACGGACGCCATGCTCGGCTGATGGCCGCCTTGCTACTGCGTCAATGTGGCAATCGCGCCTTTTCATGGGGAAGCGCGGCTAGTCTTGCGGTGGCTGGCGCAGTGCGAAAAAGGTACATCGACGCGCTGCGGGCCGCCGACAGAGGCGATTACCAAGCCCTTTTTGCCTTTGTTCGCACGTAGCGCCTCGCTGAGTGCTCTAGACCGAACGTATGCGCGACCGATACTCCCCCGGCGTCAACCCCGTCCAATTTCTGAACGCCCGAAAGAACACGCTCGGCTCCGAGTAGCCCAATAACAATGCAATTTCCGCAGCGGGCAATTGACCATCGTCGAGGTAGCGTTCGGCCAATTGCTGGCGGGTGTCGGTAAGCAACTGCTGGTAGCTGCTGCCTTCTTCGGCCAGGCGGCGTTGCAGGGTTCGCTCGCTCAGGTTGAGGGTGCGCGCCAGATCGGCACGGTCCGGTTCGCCATGGGCGAGTTGGGCGCCGAGTAGGGCGACCACCCGGGCGATTAAACCTTCGCTGGGCAGGCGCGCTAGTAGCGCTTCGGCGTGCTGGCGCAGCAGGATTTGCAACGGTGGATTGGCTTGAATCAACGGCGCACTGCGAAGCGCCAATGGCAATACCAGTACGTAGTCGGCGCAGCCGAAGCGAAGTTCGGCATTGAAGGCGGCGAGGTAGGGCTGCGTATCAAGCGGTTGCGGATGGGTAAATTCGGCACGAAGCAGGCGATAGGTGTGCAGCAGCGGCGCCATCATGTGCACCCAGAAAACCATCAGCGCCAGCACGCGCGTACGGGTGGCGGGCAGCTCGGGGTGCACGGGGCGATAGATCACGCGCAGTTCATCCCCCTCAGCGTGCAGGTGCAGCTCGCCGCCTTCGCCAACCAGACGTTGATAACGCAGCGCCGCCGCCAGGGCATCGCCCAGGGTGGCGCTGCTTTGCAGCAGGTAACCCAAGACGCTGAACGGGCCGGGCGCAAGATTGGCGCCGATCAGCAAACCTGGCTCGCTGGCTTGCAGACGATCGTCCAATTCCTGCCACAGCTGCTCATGGGCGCTGAAAGCAACGCGGCCGTCGGGATCGCTCAGTTGCTGCTCGTTCAAGCCGCACTGGGCCAGCAAGTCGTTGCGGTCCAAACCCAGCCGTGCAGCGGCGTGTAGCACCGACTGGGTGAGGCTGGCGCTGACGGAGGCGTGGCGGGGATCGATGGCGTTGGGCATGGCGCCAGATTCTGCCCAAGCCGTCGGTTAAAAGACAGCGCTCAACGTGCCGCCGGTTTTGCCTCGTGAGCGTGCCCGTCGTCGGCGTGCTGCATGGCTGACTCAGGGTGATCGTCATCGCCATCAGCCAACGCACCGTGTTCGTGGGCCTCCAGCGCGGCATAGGCGCTGCTGCAGAACAGCGAGTTAAGACGCTTCATGTCCGCGATCAGCTCCAAGTGCAGTGAGCTGGTTTCGATGCTTTGCACAATGTGGTGATGCAGCCGGTACACGTGGGCGTGGGCCATGCGTCGCTCTTGCGCGCGGAACCGGCGTTTCTCGCGCAGCAACTGGCGGGCGCTGTGGGCGTCGCCCGACAAAAACACGCTCAGCCCCAAGCGCAGGTTGGCCACCAATTGCTGATGCATTTCGGTCAGTTCTTGCAGGCCAGCTTCAGAAAACGAATGTTGCTGGGCGGTCTTCTGGTTTTGCACTTTGCCGAGCATGCGTTCGAGCAGGTCTGCCGCTTGTTGCAAGTCCACGGTCAGCTCAATGATTTCCGCCCAGCGCCGGCGATCGTGCTCGCCCAGCGCCTCGCCTGGCACCTGCGCCAGGTAGAGCTTCACGGCGTTATAGAGCGCGTCGACGTCATCACCGAGTCGCCGCAGCTCCTTACCTGCCAGCGGCTGCGGACCGCGCAACACGGCGAGGAAATGGCTGAGCATGGTTTCGATCAGGTCGCCGATGCGCAGGGTTTCGCGCACGGCGTTGTTCAGCGCCAGGCTGGGTGTGTCCAGGGCGGTCATGTCGAGGTGACGGGGTTTGGCGATGCCGTTGTCCAGCTGACGGTCAGGCAGCAGCCAATTGCAAAACCGCGCCATGACATGAACCGTCGGCAGCATCAGCAGGCAGCGCGTGGTGTTGTAGGCCAGGTGAAAGCCGATCACCAAGGTTTGCGGGCTCATTTTCAAGGTGCTCAGCCAGTGCACTAACGGGTGAATAAACGGGCTGATCAGCAGCAGGCCGATGATTTTGTACAGCAGGCTGCCCAGCGCCACGCGGCGGCCCGCTTCGGTCTGCATGCTGCTGGTAAGCAGGGCCAGAATGCCGCTGCCGATATTGGCGCCGATCACCAAACCCAGCGCCACCGGCAGGCTGATCAAACCGGCGCTGGCCATGGTCGCGGTCAAGAGCACGGCGGCCAGGCTGGAATAGGAAATCAGCGCAAACAACGCACCTACTAGCGCATCGAGCAGCACGTCGCCGGTCAGCGAGGAAAACAGCACTTTAATGCCGTGGGCTTCGGTGATCGGCAGGGCGGCGCTGACGATTAATTGCAGCGCCAACACAATCAACCCCAAGCCAATCGCCACGCGCCCTAACTGGCCGGCGCGGCTCTGTTTGCGCGAGAGGAAAAAAATAACGCCGAGGAAAATCAGCAGCGGCGACAGCCAGGACAAATCCAGCGTCAGCACCCGCGCCATCAACGCGGTACCGACATCGGCGCCGAGCATGATCGTCAGCGCCGGCGTAAGCGCCATCAGTCCCTGGCCCACGAACGAGGTCACCAGCAGTGCGGTGGCGTTGCTGCTTTGCACCAGCGCGGTCACGCCGATACCGGCCGCGAAGGCCAGCGGGCGCGTATCCATGTTGTGGCTGAGTACTTTGCGCAGTTGCGAGCCGTACACCCGAAGGATGCCGGTTCGCACAATATGGGTGCCCCAAATCAGCAGGGCGACGGCAGAAAGCAGGTTGAGCAGGGTCAGCATAAGCGCGGCCTCCCTGGCAGCATGGCGAATATGGGCAGTGGACCGGAAGTAAACGGCCCGCGTTCGATTTTTTCTTGTGCGCCATGCAGTTAGCTGTAGTTGGCGAATGCGCTTCACGCCAGTTTCCATGCGCGATTTGCCGGTCCCGAACGGCCTGCCGAGCTGTTAACCTACGTGCCATCTTTGCAAGCGACGGCGCCCATGCTCACGCTCTACCACGCCCCCGATCTGGAAACCCTTGGCGCGTTGGCCACCACCCTGTTGGCCCAACCGCAGCGCGAGCCGTTTGCCCCCGCGTTGGTCGTGGTGCCGAGCCAGGGCATGGGCCGTTGGCTGACGCTGGAGCTGGCGCGCAAACAAGGCATCGCCATGCAGCTGGAGGTGCAACTTCCGGCCAAATTTGTTTGGGAAATTTCCCGGCTGGTATTGGGCGACCTCATCAATAAGCTGCCGGAGCAATCGGCGTTTTCCCCCACCACATTAACGTGGCGTCTGTACGACTGGCTGTGCGAACCGAGCAACCTGGAACAAGCGCCGCGGCTGGCGCAGTACCTGGAAGGCGGCGATGAGCGTCGGCGATTGTCGCTCGGCGCTCGCATTGCCGACGTCTTCGACCAATACCTGTTGTACCGCGACGACTGGCTCGCCGCCTGGGAGCGCAACGAGTTGCTCGACCTTGGCGCCGACGAAGGTTGGCAAGCCTTGCTCTGGCGTGAACTGACCCGCGAAGGCCACCCGCACCGCGCGCGCTTGCTCGACGATTTACTGCGCCGCCTGCACGACGACACGCCCATCGCCGGCCTGCCCGAACGCTTGCTGGTGTTCGGCATCAGCAGTTTGCCGCCGCACCACATGCGTGTGCTCGACGGGCTGGCTCGGCACGTTGAGGTGGTGGTTTGCGCCCTTAACCCGTGCCGCGAAGCCTGGGGCGATATTCGTGACGTGCGCGAACTGGCGCGCCAGCCGGTGCTCAATAGCGCCACCGCTGCTGATGATTGGTACCTGGACGTCGGCCACCCGCTGCTCGCCAGTCTCGGCAAACAAGGGCGCGACTTTTTCGACGCGCTGTTCGGCCTCGGCGGCCAGGAAATAGGGCTGTATTCCGAAGACGCCGACCTGCACGACACCTCGCTGCTGCGCGCCCTGCAAAACGATATTTTGCGCCTGCGCACGCGCCAGCCCGAAGAGCGGTTGGTGCTGCGTGAAGACGACCGCTCCCTGGAAGTGCATATCGCCCATTCGCCGCTGCGCGAGGTGGAAATTCTGCACGACCAACTGCTCGCCCGTTTTGCCGCCGACCCCACGCTGACGCCCGACCAGGTGGTGGTGTTGACGCCCGATATCGAACGCTACGCGCCCTTTATCGAAGCCGTGTTTGCCACCCGCGACAGCCACGGTCGCGGCCCGCGCTCGCCGCGTATTCCGTTCAGCCTGGCCGACCGGAGCCTGCGCGCCGAGCTGCCGATTATCGAAGCCTTCCTCGCGCTGCTGACCCTGGAGCAAAGCCGCTTCGGCGCCGAAGAAATTCTCACCTGGCTGGAGCAGCCGTCGATTGCCCGCCGTGCCGGTATCGAAAACGAAGATTTGCCGCTGCTGCGCGACTGGCTGCGCGAAGCCGGCGTGCGCTGGGGCCGCGACAGCGAGCACCGCGAGCAACTCGGCTTGCCTGCCGATGCCGCCTTCACCTGGCGCCAGGGCCTGGACCGCCTGCTGCTGGGCTTTGCCGCGCCGCCACAATTGGCTGGCGATGCCGCGCCACTGCTGGGCGACACCTGGCCGCTGGATGCCCTCGAAGGCGCTCGCGCGCAACTGCTCGGCCGCCTGGCTGGTTTCGTTCAGCGCCTGGCTTCCCTGGCCGAAGACCTGCAACGTCCGCGCTCCCTGGCCGCCTGGGCCGACACCCTGCAAGCGATGATCGACGCCCTGTTCGACGAGCGCGAAGCCGGCGACACCTTGTTATTGCTAAGCCAGGCCTGCGCCGCGTTGCGTGACCAGGCACAGGCCGCCGGCATCGAGCGGCCGCTTGAACTGGCGCTGGTGCGCCAGCAATTGAGCACAGCGCTGGAGCAGGGCAGTGGCGCCTCGGGTTTTCTGACCGGCGCCGTGACCTTCTGCACCATGGTGCCGATGCGCAGCCTGCCGTTCCGTCTGGTCTGTTTGCTGGGTCTGGACGATGGCGCGCTGCCCCGGCGCACGCCGGCTGCCGGCTTCGACCTGATTACCCAACACCCCCGTCGCGGCGACCGCGCGCGGCGCCTGGATGACCGTTATCTGCTGCTGGAAATTCTGCTGTCGGCGCGCGATGCCCTGTACCTCAGCTACGTCGGTCGCGACCCACGCAACAACGCCGAACTGCCGCCATCGGTACTGATCAGCGAAGTGCTCGAAGCCGTCGACCTCACCGCCCACCTGCCCGGTAAGAGCGGCTTCAGCCGCGATGCCCTTGAAGCTGACTCCCAGGCTCAGGAGCTCGCCAGCAGACACCTGACCATCGCCCACCCCTTGCAACCGTTCTCGCCCGGCAACTTTGCCGGCGGCGCCCAGCGCAGCTATGCCGCGTCATGGTTCCGCGCCGCCCAGCGGCTGGCCGAGCCGCCGCAAAGCAGCCCGGCAGCGTTTGCCGGGCGCTTGCCGGAGCCGGACGCCGATTGGCTGCACATCGAGCCGTCGCAGCTGCTGCAATGCTTCCGCCACCCGGCGCGGTTTCTCTTGGAACAACGCCTGGGCTTGCGCCTGGCCGACAGCGACGAAGCCTTGGCCAGCGACGAACCCTTCGTTCTCGAAGGCCCGGCGTGGCGTGGCCTGCGCCAGTTGGCGCTGGAAGCGGTGGAGCGCGACTGGACGCTGGAGCAGGAACGCGACATCGCCCGCGCCGCCGGCTGGCTGCCCACCGGCGAGTTGGGCCAGGCGCTGTGGGGCAAGCTGCGCGGCCCGGTGCGTGCCTTTGCGCCCCGCCTGTTTGAAGCGCGCCCGGAAGAACAGCCGCAGCCGCTGTTGGTCGACGTGCAATTGGCCGGCGTGCATATCCACGGTTGGCTCGACGGCGTGACCTCCAGCGGCTTGTTTGAATGGCGCCTCAACGCACCGAGCGCCTGGGATTTGCCCTCGTTCTGGCTGCGTCATGTGCTGCTCAACCTCAGCGCCACGGCGGATATCGCCCGCGAAAGCCTGCTGATTTCCCCCGTCCACGATTGGCAACTTGGCCCGCTGGCCAACCCGCGCGAACTGCTGGAACCCTGGCTGTTGGCCTACCGCGAGGCGCTGTGCGAACCGCTGCCGCTGATGCTGAAAAGCAGCTATGGCTTTGCCGAGGGATTGCTCAAGCCAGGGCGCAAAGAGCCCGTCGAGGCGGCGCGCTTTAAGGCCAAAGTGGCCTGGGAAGGTGCGGACTTCAGCCCCCTGCCCGGCGAGTCGCAAGACCCGTGGTACGCCCTGGCGTTCCGTGACCGCGAGGTGCTCGGCGAGCGCTTCGAGGCCTTGGCCCACGCGCTGATTCTGCCCGCGCTGCAAGCCTTGGCACCGGAAGGGGAGGACGAAGAATGAGCCTCGACCTTCACACCTCATCATTCGCTGGCCGTTCGCTGATTGAAGCCAGCGCCGGCACCGGTAAAACCTGGACGCTCACCGCGCTCTACGCGCGCTTGCTGCTGGAGCGGCAACTGGGCGTCGGGCAGATTCTGGTGGTCACCTACACCACCGCCGCCACGGCGGAATTGCGTGAACGGATTCGCGGGCGTCTGGCCGAATTGCTGGCGGTTTACGAAGGCACGCCCAGCGGCGACGACTTCCTCACGCGCCTGCACGCCCAATACCCCGGCGAAGAGGCGCGGCGCCGTTTGCTGCTGGCCGTGCATGGCTTCGATGAAGCCGCCATTTTCACCATTCACGGGTTCTGCCAGCGCGCCCTGCAAGACGCCGCGTTTGAAGCCGGTGGCGATTTCGACAGCGAACTGGCCAGCGACGATCGCGAGGTGCTGGACGCCTTGCTCACCGACGCCTGGCGCCATGAATTGGCATCGGCCGATCCGGCCTGGGCGCGCTTTCTGGCGAAGAAAAAAATCACCCCGGCGTTGTTGCGCCAGCGCTTGCGTCCGCATTTGGGCAAACCCTATTTGCGTATCGAGCCACGCCTGGCTGAACCCGCGCCAGCGTCCGATGAACTGGCGGCTGCCAGCCAGGCGTGGCATAGCGCCGCCGAGCTGTGGCGCCGTGGCGGCTATGGCTGGATCGAAGAACTGCAAGAACACGGCGGCTTGAGCCAGAGCACCCACAAAGTGGCGAAGCTGCCGCTGTGGTCGGCCGAACTGGACAGCTATTTCGCCGACCCGGCGGCGCTGTTCGATGCGCCGATTGGCCTGGGCAAGCTGACTGGCAGCGCGTTGTTCAAGGCCACCAAGAAAGGCCATAACCCGCCGGTCAGCGCCGTTGCCGAAGCGTTCGACACGCTGTTGCTGGCCATCGCCGACGCGCTTCCGGCTGGCGAGCAACGCTTGATTGCCTTGCAAGTTCGTCTGCTCGATCGCCTCAACGCCGAGCTGCCGGCACGCAAAGCCGCCCAGCGCATGTTGGCGTTCGACGATTTGCTCAACCGCTTGAACGACGCCCTGCAAGGCCCGGTGGCCGAGACCCTGGCGCAGACCTTGCGCAGCCGTTATCCGGTGGCGTTGATCGATGAGTTTCAAGACACCGATCCGGTGCAGTACCAGATTTTCGACCGCATCTACCGAGACGGCGGCGACCTGTGTTTTGTCGGCGATCCCAAGCAGGCGATTTATGCGTTTCGCGGCGCCGACCTGGCCACCTACTTAACCGCCCGCGCCGCCGCCGAGCGGCGCTACGACTTGCCCTTCAACTACCGCTCCACGGCCGACCTGATTGCCGCCCTGAACCTGCTGTTCGCGCGGCCGCAGCCCTTCGCGGTCGAGGGCTTGGACTATCCAGAGGTGAGGGCTGGCATCAAGGCACGCTCGCAACTGGTGTTGCCACCGGGCAATGAAGCGCCGTTATCGCTGGTATGGCTCGGCGATGAACCGCTGAACAAAGGCCGCGCCGATGCGCTGGTGGCGGTCGATACCGCGCAACGCATCGCCACGCTGCTGGCTGCCAGCGCCCAGGGGCAGGCGTATTTCGACAAAGACGGCACGCGCACGCCGCTCAAAGGCGGCGACATTGCCGTGCTGGTGTCCAACCACCGGCAAGCCTCGGAAGTGGCCGAGCAGTTGGTGGCGCGCGGCGTGCCCAGCGTGCGGCGCGGGAATCAGAGCGTGTGGCACAGCGAGGAAGCGGCCGAGCTGGCTGCGGTGCTGGCGGCCTATGCGGAACCCGGCCGTGAGGGCGTGCTGCGTTATGCGTTGTCCACGCGTTTGCTCGGCCGCGACGCTCAGCAACTGGCGCGCTGTCAGGACGACGAGCGCGCCTGGGACCGTGAGCGCGAAGACGCCGAGCTTTATCACCAGCTCTGGCAGCAACAAGGGTTTATGCGCGCCTTCCGCGCCTGGCTCGATCAAGAGCAAGTGGCCGAGCGCCTGCTGGCAGCGCCCGATGGCGAGCGGCGGCTGACCAACGTGCTGCATCTGGCCGAACTGCTGCAAGCCGAGAGCCAGCAGCGTCCTGGCTTTGAACCGTTGCTGGCATGGCTCAATGCCCAACGCGGCAGCGAAGGCGCCGGCGAAGATGCCTTGCTGCGCTTGGAAAGCGATGCCGAGCGCGTGCAGATCGTCACCATCCATACCAGTAAAGGGCTGGAATACCCGTTGGTGTTCTGCCCGTATCTGTGGAATGGCCGGCTGCTGGGGCAGCACAAAGACAGCGCCACCTGCCACGACGAGCACGGCCAGCCGATGCTCGACATGGGCAGCGAAAACCTCGACAGCAACCTGCAGCGCGCCCGCGAAGAAGTGTTCGCCGAGCAACTGCGTCTGGCCTATGTGGCGCTCACCCGCGCCCGCGATCGCCTGTGGTTGCACTGGGGCCCGGTGGCGGTGCCGGCGCCGGTGAAGAAAACCGGTTTGCTGCCCGAAGAAGGCCTGCACAGCAGCGCCCTGGCGTGGTTGCTCCATGGCCGCGAACTGGCCGGCGCCGACGCGCTGGGCGAGTTGGCGCAGCACCTGAACGAGCGCAGCGGCGAAGCCTTAGCCAGCGAAATTGATGGGCTGGTAGGCGTAAGCGGCGGCACCGTTGCGCGCGTGCCGCTGCTTAATAGCGAAGCCTCGGCCGCGGGCGAGCAGCGCGCACCGGCGCCGCAGCAGCTCGGGCAATTTGAGCGCAGCCTGCACAGCGCCTGGCGTATCGGCAGCTTTTCCGGGCTGTCGGCGGGCATGCACATGGAAGCGCCCGACCGCGACAACCTGAGCATTCCTGACGCCAGCGATCCGGGCCTGGGCTTTTTCGCCTTTCCCCGTGGCGCTCGCGCCGGTACCTGCCTGCACGCGGTATTGGAAGACTGGGCGCGGGGCAAAGGCGAACTGCCGGTGCTGGTAGAACACGCGCTGACCGACCATGGCCTGTCGCGCGATTGGACTGAGCTGGCCGCCGACCATTTGCAACGCGTGCTCGACACCGACCTCGACGGCCACGGCCTGACCCTGGCCAGCCTGGTATCGGCGCGGCGTTTGCCTGAGCTGGGCTTTACCTTTCCGGTGGCGCATCTGGATGTGTATCGCCTGCGCGCCATTCTCGCCGACCCGCAACACGGCCTGGCCGCACCCATGCGCGAAGCGGCGCAGCGTCTGGAATTCGACAGCCTCAAAGGCTTTCTGAAAGGCTTTATCGACCTGACCTTCGAGCATGAAGGGCGCTGGTACATCGCCGACTACAAGTCCAACTGGCTCGGCCCGGACGCCAGCTTCTACAGCGGCGAGCGCCTGTTGCAAGCGCTGGCCGGCGAGCATTACTACCTGCAATACCTCATCTATTTGGTCGCGCTGCGGCGCTTCCTGCGCCAGCGCCTGACCGACTTCACCGACGCGCAACTGGGCGGCGCCTATTACCTGTTCCTGCGCGGCATGCCTACAGCGGGCGTGTACTTTTCGCGGCCCGCCGACAGCCTGCTCGATGCCCTCGATCAGTTGTTCAATGAGGAGCAGCCATGAGCCTTGCCGATCTGCCCCTTGGGCCATTGGAGCGCGCATTTGTCGCCAGCTTGCAGCGCTTGGACGAAGACGCCAGCGAGCCGGTGCTACTGGCCGCGGCGCTGACCTGCGCGGCGTTGGGCAACGGCGATGTGTGCCTGCTGCTGCGGCGCTGGGCCGGGCAGCGGGCGTGGCCGGAAGTGGGCGGCGGTTTGCTGGTGCCGGCGTTGGCGCTCTGGGTCGAGCAACTGCGGGCCTCGCCCCTGGTGGGCGCGCCGGGCGAGTTTGCGCCGCTGATACTCGACGGCGAGCGCCTGTATCTGGCGCGTTATCACCACTACGAAACGCAGCTGGCGGCGCAGCTGTTGGCCCGAGGCGGCGCTAATCCGGAAGTAGACGAGACCGTGCTGGCCGACGGCCTGGCGCGCTTGTTTGCCCGCAACAACAATCAAGCTGGGCCGGACTGGCAGCGTCTGGCCGCCGCGCAAGCGGTGCGCCGTAACCTGGCGGTTATTTCCGGCGGCCCCGGCACGGGCAAAACCACCACGGTGGTGCGCCTGCTCGCCGCGTTACTTGAACAACCGGGCGGCGAACGCTTGGCCATTGGCCTGGCAGCGCCGACGGGCAAAGCCGCCGCGCGCATGGCCGAAGCCATTCGTAACGCCAAGGCCGAGCTGCCGGTGAGCGAGGCGATCAAGGCGGCTTTGCCGGAAGAAGCGCGCACCTTGCACCGGTTGCTCGGCAGCCGGGGCGACACGCCGCGCGTGCGCCACACGGCGGCCAGTCCGCTGCCGCTGGATGTGCTGGTGGTGGACGAAGCGTCGATGGTCGACCTGGCGCTCATGGCCAAACTGCTCGACGCGCTGCCTATTCATGCGCGCCTGATTTTGCTAGGCGACAAAGATCAGCTGTCTGCCGTGGAAGCAGGCGCCGTGTTTGCCGAGCTGTGCGAAGGCCGAGGCTTTACTGCCGAAACCGCCGCCGACTTGCAACGGCTTACCGGCCAACCCGTAGCAGCGCAAACCCCCGGTTCACGCTTGGGCGATGCCGTGGTGCTGCTTACCCACAGTCACCGTTTTGCCGGTGATAGCGGCATCGGCGAACTGGCCCGCCGCATCAACAGCGGCGATGCCACCGGCACGATCAACCTGCTGAAAGAGGGCAGGGCAGACCTGGCCTGGGAATACGAACCGACACCCAGCGCCTTGCTCGAACGTCTGGACAATGGCTATGCGCCGTTCCTGGCGGCCGCGCGCAGCGGCGACGTGGCGGCGGCGTTTGCCGCCTTCAACGGCTTCCGCGCCCTGACCGCGCAACGCCAGGGTGCCTGGGGCGTTGAAGGCATCAACGAGGCGCTGGAAGCGCGGTTCAAACGGCGCTTCAGCCTGCCGAGCCGCGAGCGTTGGTATCCCGGTCGGGCGGTGATGGTGCGCCAGAACGACTACGCCCTTGGCTTGTTCAACGGCGACATCGGCATCTGTCTGGCCAGCGAAAATGGCCTGCGCGTGTTTTTTGAAAGCGCCGGCGAAACCGAACCGACCTTCCGCCCATTTTCCCCGGCGCGCTTGCCCAGCCACGACAGCGCGTTCGCCATGACCGTGCACAAAAGCCAAGGCTCGGAATTCAGCGAAGTGCTGCTGGCGCTGCCCGACACGGCCAGCCCGTTGCTCACCCGCTCGCTGTTCTACACCGGCATTACCCGCGCCAAGCACAAGGTGGAAATCTGGGCCTTGCCGGCGCGCTTGATGGAAGCCGTCAGCACCCGTGCCGAGCGGGCGGCGGGGTTGGCGGAGCGCTTGCGCGTGGACGGGTTTGTGGCGCCGGTGGATGCGGCCGAACCCGCGCCCGCGCCGGCGAAAAGCCCGGAGAACAAACCGGCAGGCGAGCAGGATCAGTTGAGTTTGTTTTGAGGCGAAACGCAGGCCTTTGGTCGGGTGCCGCCGCTGCGGTTTGACTCTGGGGAAAAGCGGTCAATGCTTGGCAGCAGCAGTGTTTCCCACCTCTGGACAAGGAACGGTCATGGCCAAGCGTCCTGTTGCCTCCGGCGCGCCTGCAACCGCAGCGAGCACCCGCAAAAAAGCTGCCGCCACGAAAAGCCCCGCCAAGAAGCCCTCTAAGAAAAGAAGCGCCCCGCAAACGTTGGACGTGCGCCGCGATTCCATGGATTTTCGCGACCTCACCTACAGCGCCTCGCTCACGCCGTTACCCGATGAGTTGTACCCGGTGTGGCCGCACCTGACGATTCTCGACCAGGGTACGCAAGGCGCCTGCACCGGTTTTGGCCTGGCCGCCACGGTCAATTATTTGCGCGCCAGCCGAGGCCAGCAGGGCTTGGTCAGCCCGGCCATGCTGTTCGCCATGGCGCGCCGCTACGACCAGTGGCCGGGCGAGCGCTACGACTACAGCAGCGCTCGCGGGGCCATGAAAGGCTGGCACAAACACGGTGTGTGTCTGGAGGCCAGCTGGCCGTTGACGCGCAAAGCCGGCATCACCCCGGCGATTCAGCAGGAAGCCTTGGACATTCCCCTCGGCGCCTATTTTCGGGTGTTCTCGCGCATCAACGACGTGCAGGCCGCCTTGCGCGATGTGGGCGTGGTGTTTGCCTCGGCGCAAACCCATGGCGGCTGGGAGGCGCCGCGCGATGGCGCGATTGCCTGGCGCCCGCAAGCCGGGGAAGAAGACGGCGGTCACGCCTTCGCCATCGTCGGCTACACCCGCGACGGATTTCTGGTGCAGAACTCCTGGAGCGACTGGGGCGGTTTCACCGTTGGCCAGCACACCTATCCCGGCGTGGCGCTGTGGAGCTATGCCGACTTTGAAGCCAACATCTGGGACGTGTGGGTGGCGCAGTTGGGGGTCAAGGTCAATTTCCAGGTCACCGACACCGCCAGCCGCTACACCGCCGATGGCGGCGTCGCACGCGCTGCGCAACCGGCGCCGCCTCAGGAATCGATTTACCTGCATTACCTGCACATCGACAACGGCCGCTTCGACGACCAGGGCCAATACGCCTCCGACGCCACGCAGCTGGACGCCATTATCGCCTCGCTGCAAGCCACCCAGCCCAAGCACATCGTGCTGTATGCCCACGGCGGCCTGAATGCGGTGGAAGGCTCGGCCATGCGCGCCTTCAAATGGCGGCCGGTGTTCGAGGCCAATGGCATTTTTGAAGTGCATTTCATCTGGGAGACCGGCTTGTGGAGCGAGCTGGGCGATTTACTGCGCATCAAAAAACCGGCGGTGGACGAACGCGTCGGCGCGGCCAGTTCGTGGTGGGACAACCAAGTGGAAAAACTCACCCAGCCGTTGGGCTTTTCGCTGTGGCAGGAAATGAAGCTCGATGCCCAGCGCGCGTTCGTGCCGCAGGGCGCCGGCACCCAGGTGCTGAAGCGCTTGATTGCGTGGTTGGCGGGGCAGGGCAGCGCGGCGCCTAAAGTGCACTTGGCAGGGCACAGCGCCGGTTCGATCTGGCACGCCCATCTATTGCAGCGCTGGCAGGCCCAAGGCGGGCCGCAGATTGCCAACTTGCTGTTGTTCGCCCCGGCGTGCAGCGTGGCGCTGTATGAGCAAACCATTCTGCCGGCGTTGGGCAAAACCATTGCCCAGCAAAAGCTGCTGGTGCTGTCTGACCAGGCGGAGGAGGACGACAACGTCGGCCAGGTGTACAGAAAGTCGCTGCTGTACCTGGTCTCCAACGCCTACGACAACAAAACCGCGCGCGTTCCGATTCTGGGCATGGAAGCGTTTCAGCCGGAGCGCCAGCCGAAAAACAGCACATTGGTGGTTGCCAGCAGTGCCAGCGCGCAGAGCAGCAGTCGCAGCCATGGCGGCTTCGATAACGATTTGCCGAGCATGAACAACCTGCTGCAAACGGTACTGGGCAGCGAGGTGCGGCGCTTGTTTAAAGACGAGGATATGCAGGGGTATTGAAGCGCCGTTTTGCCTGCGGGCAGACAAAACGGCGGCGGTGAACCATACAGATCAGAGCGTCCAGAACGGACGCAGCGCCTCATGGTTGGCTTCAGCGCGGGTAATGCCGATGTCGGCAAGTTGGGCGTCGGTCAAATTCAGCAGCGCGCGGCGGGTGGTCAGTCGCCGCCAGAAGGCGCTCCAACGCGAGCCGTGCGGCGCCGCCACGGCGGTGTTGAACGCCGCTGCCTTGGCGTGCGCCAACCTGCCAACTAACTCATTTTGACCCAAGGTCAACCGAACATCGCTAAGCCCATTCATTTCCCTCACCTGCTTCTGTGTGTATGTGGGAAGCATGATGCCGAGCCGAACAGAAACCCGACAGATTCAAAAAATGGGTATTTGCTCCATACAGATAAACCACCCGCTGAGCTGAATGGCGTTTTTGTGTGGCATCTGTATGGGTGTTGCCAAAACGCCGCACAAAACGCACGATCTGTGCTTTCCACGCGTGCGCAGGCTTTCCGCCATGACCCTTTATGTAAACCTTGCCGAATTGCTCGGTGCCCGTATTGAACAGGGCTTGTACCGCCCGGGCGATCGCCTGCCGTCAGTGCGCGCCCTGAGCGCCGAGCACGGCGTGAGCCTGAGCACGGTGCAACAGGCTTACCGTCATCTGGAGGATCAGGGCCTGGCGCTGCCGCGTCCGAAGTCGGGCTATTACGTGCCCGAGGAACGTGAACAGCCGGCGTTGCCGATGGTGTCGCGCACGGCGCAGCGGCCGGTCGAGGTGTCGCAGTGGGATCAGGTGCTGGAACTGATCAGCGTGGCGCCCGGCAGCGATGGCCTTATTCAACTGGGCCGGGGCCGGCCGGATCACACCAGCCCGACGCTCAAGCCGTTACTGCGTTCGCTGTCGCGCCTCAGTCGCCGGCAAGACCTCAACGGCCTCACCTACGGCTGCATTCGCGGCCACTTGCCGCTGCGTCAGCAAATTTCCCGGCTCATGCTCGACTCCGGCTGCCAGATTCCCGCCGAAGACGTGGTGGTGACCACCGGATGTCACGAGGCGTTGTCGGCCGCCATTCGCGCCATTTGCGAGCCGGGTGACATCGTCGCGGTGGATTCACCCAGCTTTCACGGCGTCATGCAGGCGCTGAAAGGCTTTGGCATGAAAGCCCTGGAACTGCCCACCGATCCACTCACTGGCATCAGCCTGGAGGCGCTTGAGCTGGCATTGGAACAGTGGCCGATCAAGGCCATTCAACTGACGCCCACCTGCAATAACCCCATGGGCTACATCATGCCGGACGCCAACAAACGCGCCTTGATCGCCCTGGCCCAGCGCTATGACGTGGCGATTATCGAGGACGACGTGTACGGCGAACTGGCCTACCACTACCCGCGTCCGCGCACGATCAAGTCTTACGACGATGACGGTCGCGTGCTGCTGTGCAGCTCATTTTCAAAAACCGTGGTGCCCGGATTGCGCATCGGCTGGATCGCGCCCGGGCGCTATCTCGAGCGCGTGCTGCACATGAAATACATGGGCACGGGCACCACGGCGCAGCTGCCGCAACTGGCGCTGACCGAGTTTATTGAAGGCGGTCATTACGAGCCGCATATCCGCCGGATGCGCGCGCAATACGCCCGTGGTCGCGACCAGATGACCGAATGGGTACGCCGCTATTTTCCGGCCGGTACGCGGGTGAGTCGGCCGCAAGGCAGCTTTATGATTTGGGTGGAAATGCCCGAAGGCTTCGACAGCCTGCGCCTGAACCGGGAACTGAAAGCGCACAAAATTCAGATCGCACCAGGCAGCATCTTTTCGGCGGCGGGCAAATACCGCAACTGCTTGCGCATGAGCTACGCCAGCAAGCCAGACGCCAAGACGGAGGCGGCGGTGAAGGTGGTAGGGGAGACGGTGGCGCGGTTGTTGGCGGAGCATGCCTGACCGCTAAAAGCCCCTCACCCCTAGCCCCTCTCCCGCAAGCGGGCGAGGGGGACGGAACAGCGCGGTCAGCTCCCTCTCCCGTTTATGGGAGAGGGTTGGGGTGAGGGCAAGCGGCTGACGCGATCATTTCCCCCCGACCGCATTAGAGGGCGCGTGCTCGCCCAACCCATTCCCCCGCCACAACAACAGCACAAACCCCGCCGCGCCCACGGCCATCAGCAGCGGCAACGCATGGCCGCTAATCCACTGGCTAACGGCGCCCGTCAGCAGCGGCCCGATCAGGCAGCCAATACCCCAAAGCTGCGAAATGTGGGCATTGGCGCGCACCAGTTGGTCATCGCGAAAACGCTCGCCGATCAGAATCAGCGACAGCGTAAACAGCCCGCCCGCACTGGCGCCGAACAGCACCCACACCGGCCAGATCAATGGCGTATGCAACAGCACTGGCACGCACAAGCTGGAGATCAGCAGCACCACGCCACAGCCGAGGAACAGGCGCTCGCGCGACATACGATCGGCCAGCCAGCCGATGGGCAATTGCAGCAGCGCATCGCCCACCACCACCACGCTGGCCATCAGCAGCGCGGTTTCCTGACTGAAACCCTGACGCAAGCCGTAGACCGGCAGCAGGGTCAGCATCATCGCCTCGAACGCCGCAAACAAACTGACCGCCCAGGCAATCGCCGGCATGCTGGCGCAAAATGCCCACAGGCCGCGACCCGAGGCGCTATGGCCGTCGACCTTGGGCGCGCCGGTGCGGCCTATCAGCATCAGTGAGCCGCCAATCAACAAGCCGGTGCCGGTCCAGAAACCCAGATCGGTGGCGGTGCCCAGCAGGCTTAACACCAGCGGTCCACACAGTTGGCTCAGCGCGTAGCCTGTGCCATACAGCGCCACCAGGCGCCCGCGCCAGCGGTCGACGGCCAGTTGATTGATCCAGCTTTCGCCGAGGATAAACACCACCGTCAGCGCGACGCCCAAGAGCAAGCGCAGCACCAGCCAAACCGGATAGCTGGGCAACAACGCCATGGTGGATACCCCCAGAGCGCTGATCAGAAAACAGATTTGCATCAAGCCCGTGGTGCCAAAACGCGCCGCCAAGCGGCCGGCCAATACCGAGCCGAGCAACACGCCCACCGCCGGCATCGCCGCCATTACACCGATGGCGAAGTTGCCGTAACCCCAGCCCTCCAAACGCAGCGACACCAACGGCATGGTCACGCCCAGCGCCAAGCCGATGCTGACTACCGCGGCCACCACGGCGAAATAGGTTCCCCAACGCATCACCACGGACTTTCTCCCTCCAGTCGGGCCACAAAATAAAACGGCCGGGTCTCTTCGCAGAAACCCGGCCGCAGGTATGGCTCCAAGAGCCGGCTCGTTAAGAGCGGACCTTAATGTCGTAAATCCAACGCACCGCGATAAAGGTTTCCGGGGCTAAGGTCAGGCAACGCAGCCTGGCCGACGACCCGGAGACCGTCCCGATATCGCTTACAGCTTGATCCAAGTCGATTTCAGCTCGGTGTACTTATCGAAAGCATGCAGCGACTTGTCCCGACCATTACCCGACTGCTTGAAGCCGCCGAACGGAGCGGTCATGTCGCCGCCGTCGTACTGGTTCACCCACACGCTGCCGGCGCGCAGGGCCTTGGCGGTGAGGTGGGCTTTGGAGATGTTGCTGGTCCAGACCGCAGCGGCCAGGCCGTAGATGCTGTCGTTGGCAATTTCGACGGCTTCTTCGGCGGTGTCGAAGGCGATAACCGACAGCACAGGGCCGAAGATTTCTTCCTGGGCGATACGCATGGAGTTGGTCACGCCGTCGAAAATGGTCGGCTCAACGTAGGTGCCGCCAGTGGATTCCAGCGTGCGCTTGCCGCCTGCCACCAGCTTGGCGCCGTCGGCGTGGCCGGCTTCGATGTAGCTCAGCACGTTGTTCATTTGCTGGGTGTCGACCAGTGCACCGACGTTGGTTTCCGGGTCCAGCGGGTTGCCGGCTTTCCAGCCTTTCAAGGCGTCGATCACCATCGGCACGAATTTGTCTTTGATCGAACGCTCGACCAGCAGACGCGAACCAGCGGTGCACACTTCGCCCTGGTTGAAGGCGATGGCGCCAGCAGCGGATTCAGCCGCCGCTTGCAGGTCTGGCGCGTCGGCAAAGACGATGTTGGGGCTCTTGCCGCCGGCTTCCAGCCATACGCGTTTCATGTTCGATTCGCCCGCATACACCATCAGTTGCTTAGCGATTTTGGTCGAGCCGGTAAATACGATGGTGTCGACATCCATGTGCAGCGCCAATGCCTTGCCAACGGTGTGGCCGTAGCCCGGCAGCACGTTCAGCACGCCAGCCGGAATGCCGGCTTCGATGGCCAATTGAGCGATGCGAATGGCGGTCAACGGCGATTTTTCGGAAGGCTTGAGCACCACCGAGTTACCGGTGGACAGCGCTGGGCCGAGTTTCCAGCAGGCCATCATCAGCGGGAAGTTCCACGGCACGATGGCGCCCACTACACCGATTGGCTCGCGCGTTACCAAGCCCAGTTCGTTGTGCGCGGTGGCGGCCACTTCGTCGTAAATTTTGTCGATGGCTTCACCGCTCCACGACAGCGCGCGGGCGGCACCCGGTACGTCGATGTTCAGCGAGTCGCTGATGGGCTTGCCCATGTCCAGGGTTTCGAGCAGGGCCAGCTCTTCGGCGTGCTGATCGAGCAGGGCGGCAAAGCGGATCATGATTGCTTTGCGCTCAACCGGCGCTTTGCGCGACCACACGCCGGAATTGAACGTGGCGCGGGCATCTTTGACGGCGAGGTCGGCATCGGCCTGGTCACAGCTGGCGACTTGGCCCAGCACACGGCCGTCGACCGGGCTGACGCAGTCGAAGGTGTCGCCCGATACCGCAGCGGTGTATTCACCGTGGATAAAGGCGCGGCCTTCGATTTTCAGATCCTGGGCGCGTTTTTCCCAATCGGCGCGGCTCAAGGTAGTCATGTGTGCGTCCTCTTATTAGTTGAGCTTTATCAAGACGAAACAGGCGTTGCATGCACGCGCGCCTGTCAAAAATTCTGCAAGCCTACTCGGCTCGCCGGTGCCGGCCACACTAAACCAGAGCACAGCGCCTTTCCAATATTTTTTACACGGAGGCAATAAACACCCTTGTCATGTTCGTTTTATTAAACATAGACTGCGACGCTCCGCTGCACAGGGCGTCGTCTCGACGTTCAAGGCATTGAGCGGCTGTGCTGGCCACGAGGGCTGCGCAGAAAAACACACACTTACTTACGCGCTTGGACTGGGACCAGACCAATGAATATTGCCGCCGTCGTCGACTTCGCCACTGCCACCACTGCCGCCGAGCACTACCGCCCCGCCGCAGAAAAGGTGCTCAAGGGCGACCCCGAGCAAAGCGTGCGCAACCACTACGCCAGCCCGTGCGGCCAGTTTGCCAGCGGCATCTGGGAAGGCGCCGTGGGGCAGTGGACGGTGAATTACAGCGAGCATGAATACTGCGAAATTCTGCAAGGCGTGTCGGTGCTGCGTGACGGCGAAGGCAACGCCAAAACCCTGCGCACCGGCGACCGTTTTGTTATCCCGGCTGGCTTCTCCGGAACCTGGGAAGTGCTGGAAGCGACCCGCAAGGTCTATGTGATTTTCGAGCAAGCGGCGAGCTGATACCGCTTCGACTGATTTCCTGCGTGAACTTTTAACCCGCTCCCCGCGGGTTTTTTTATGTCTTGTGCAAGGCCGCGCCGAAGCTACGGCTGCCAACCGCCGATTTTCGCCACGCCAGTGTTCGTTGAGGTGAATTTGTCGAAGCGATTCCAAAGGTCGGCTGCATGACATCTATATAGGTACTGGCATAGGCGGTTAGCGACATCTGTTACGCGAAGCACTTCAACGGCCTATCAGTTTGGAAGAAATCGGTTAGGTGCTCGGGCGAGGTGCGCATATAGCGCGCCTCTAGACAACAGCGCTATTGCCAGAAAACGCGCAACAGAAAGTCGGTGTTCAGCGCCTATTCGCGTCCTTTTTTGCGGGTTTCTGTTGCTTGGCGCAATAAGATGCAAAAAATGGCAGGGCGCCCCTACCTGAACAGTTGCCGCGAAACCGGAAAAAATCTGTTTTCCCTTCGCATCAACAGAGAAAACACCTGTAGGAAATTGAAAACTGTACTGGTCGACAGCGGCCGTCTTCGCAGAACCTGGCGAACTCGACAGGATTTTTTGAGTAAAAACGCCTCAAAATCGGGCGTACCGATACAGTTTGCACCGTTATGGATAAAACAGTTTGTGTATAAACTTCCCACCACCAGCACAATTTGAGGGAACTGTGACTACAAGGTCAGCTGTGCGAGGCGCAACATACGCTTCAGTTAAATAACCAGTCCCGCCATAAGCGGAAGGAAGCAAACCATGGAACGTACCCTCAGTTCCGACATGTTCGTAAGCGAAAAAAGTTCGAAAGCCCAAGCTGCTCTGCCACTGCGCATCGTCTCCAATCTGCTGCTCTGGCAACGCCGCATGTCCAGCCGCCACCAGTTGGCCCGCCTGGATCCACGTCTGCTGGCAGACGCCGGTATCAGTGAAGCCCAGCGCTTCGCCGAGCTGAGCAAGCCGTTCTGGCGTTAAGTGTTGTGACTGGCTGAGGCATTTTTTCGCACCAGCCACTGAATTGAATAAACGAAGCCCGCCGCAGGAAACTGCCGGCGGGCTTCGTCGTTTCCGGGTGTGAAAAAGCCGGTTAAACAGCTATCTGCGGGAAGAGCGGTACAGTTTTAAAACTAAGTCAACTGAAGCAGTACAATTCTGGATGACTGTCACTGCCCGGTTACGCGCCGCTGGGGGACCATGTTTTCCCATACCCAGCACTCGCGATACAGCGAGAAGGAACGTGCCATGGAACGCGCACTCGGCCAAACCGCCGCTCTTCTGCCCACCCTTGCCCAACGGCGTCCTTTTATTAAACGCGTTGCCGGCGCCATCGCCCTGTGGCTGCGTAATGCCCATACCCGCCGGCAGTTGGCGCGGCTGGATGAACGCCAATTGGCGGATGCCGGCATCAGCTTGTGTGATCGGGAAGTGGAGCTGAGCAAACCGTTCTGGCGCGAGTGAGCGCCAGGGTTCGCCTTGTGTTGGGCTTCGCCAGAGGCTCAACCCAACCTGCGGTCGCGAACCTTTTCTTTTCCGCGTGCGAACCTTCCTTATTCATGCCCCTCCAAGTGCGACCCAAGCGCCGCCGCTGCGCTAGTCTGTTTCTCGATATCACCTTTCGTCTTCACTTGGAGTACCGCCATGACCACCCTGCGCCTGCTAACCGCTGCCGCACTGCTAACCGTCGCCGCCAGCGCTTCGGCCACCAGCTTTGTTTACACCACCGATGCCGTGGTCGGCGCCGTTAAAGGCACGTCCGATGTCACGTCGGATCTTTCCTCCTCCTTTGGCGACGACAAAATCGTCCTCGCTGCCCGCGAAGACGCTGCCAGCTTTGTCGCCACCGCCGGTGATCTCCGTGGCGCGCGCCTGGAAGCCGCCCTGGCGCATATCCGTCAACAAGCGCCGCAGTTGCAAGCCAGCAGCGACTTGCAACTGGCCCAGTCCATTCTGGTTTTGTAAGCCCGCCGACACGGCGCGACGCTGGCCCCACGTCGCGCCTTCAGCTAGCCTTGGCGCCCGCCGTTGCGGGCGTTTTTGCGACCGCCATCAAATAGCCACAATTGGCTTGGAACTGGCTCTGTCCAAACTCGTCCAAGTGTTTCACTCGCTATCAAGTCATTTTTCCCGCATTTGTTTCGGAGATTTCTCTATGCGCCGTCCGCTTCCGCTCGCCGCTTTCGCTTTGCTGCTCGCCACCGGTGCTGCCCAGGCCCACACCTTGGTGGAAACCAGCGAAATCATCGTTCGCGCCTTCGGCCGTACTATCGATTTCACCTCCGACACCACCACTTCCGTGCGCGATTCCAAAGTGGTGCTCGAAGCCCGTGATGACGCTGCCAGCTTTGTTGCCAGCGAAGGCTCCATTCGTGGCGCCCAATTGGAAGCGGCGTTCACCACCCTGCGCGACCGCGTTCCCGAAGCCCGCGATGCCAGCGACCAAACGCTGGCCGAGGCTATTCTCGCCCTGTGAAACGCCTTTTAGTTCGAGGCGGCGCCTGGCTGTTAGGCGCCGCGCTGCTGTGCGGCGCGAGCCTGGCCCAGGCGCAACTGCGCCTTGAGCTGCAACGTGACGGGTTGGATGCGAACCAGCAGCAGGCCAGTCAGGCACTGCTTGACGAGGCCATGGCGGCGCTACCGCCGGCGTTCGTTCAGCGCCTCGACCGGTCGGTGCGGGTGCGCTGGACCGACGAGTTGCAAAGCAACGCCTACGGTCAGGCCCGCAATGCGACCCTGCTGGTGCTCA
Source organism: Pseudomonas sp. AC229 (assembly GCF_979254655.1). Taxonomy (NCBI): domain Bacteria; kingdom Pseudomonadati; phylum Pseudomonadota; class Gammaproteobacteria; order Pseudomonadales; family Pseudomonadaceae; genus Pseudomonas; species Pseudomonas sp. AC229. Next base: position 21,376 of record NZ_CEEDHK010000001.1, on the reverse strand, counting down.
ACCAACGGCTGTTGCCCGCGCTGACTGACGGCTCGGCCGCCCGCGAACAAACCAATCGCCCCCACGGCACGGTGCGCCAGGAACTGCTCGCCACTGTGCTGCATGAGCTCACTCATATTTACGACCGTGCGCGGCTGTGGTCGCCGGCTGAAAAAACGCTGCTGCTGCGTTGCCAACGCCAAGTCAAAAGCCAGGGCGTGATTGGCCAGATGAACGATTGCCGAGGCCAATCCGAGCGGCGCTTTACCCTCAGCGACGATCCGCGCCTGCTCGACCTCGCCGGCTGGCCGCAATACGTCGGCCGACGTGGCGAGCGTGAAGCGCATAACGGCCAGGTGGCGCGCAGTCCGGACATCTACGAGCTGAGCAACCCGCGCGAATTCGTGGCCGTGAACATGGAGTATTTCCTCCTCGACCCGGCTTACGCCTGCCGTCGTCCGGCGCTCAATCGCTACTACCGCGAACAGTTCGACGGCTGGGCGCCGGCCAATGCCGAGCCTTGCCCGAGCACGTTTGCTTACCTGAATGCCGGCCGCGATTTCGCCCGTCAGCCGTTGGGCAAGCTGGATCCCGAGCGCGTATACGAGGTTGATTACCTGCTCGCCGAGGCTAACGACGAGTGGGCCAGCCGCTGGGGCCATAGCATGTTGCGCCTGGTGATTTGCGCCCCAGGCCGCCCGCGCGGCCCGGATTGTCGGCTGGATATGGATCAGCACCTGGTCTTGTCCTACCGCGCCTTTGTTGGCGATTTGCAGCTGTCGAGCTGGGACGGCCTCACCGGCGTGTACCCGTCGCGCCTGTTTGTGCTGCCGCTCAGCCAGGTGATCGAGGAGTACACCAAAGTGGAGCTGCGCGGCCTGGTGTCGGTGCCGCTCAAGCTCGATCGCCCGCAGCTCGAAGCGCTCGTCGAACGCGCCGCCGAGCAACATTGGAGTTACGACGGCAACTACTACTTCCTGTCCAATAACTGCGCCGTGGAAACCTTGAAACTGCTGCGCAGCGGCACCGATCAGGCGCAGCTGCAAACCCTCGACAACATCATGCCCAACGGCCTGCTGGAAGTACTGGCCGGGCGAAATCTGGCTGACCTCAGCGTGCTCGATGATCGCCGCGAAGCGTTGCGTCGCGGCTACCGATTCGACTCGTTTCGCGACCGTTACCAGGCCATGTTCGAGGTGCTCAAAGAGCGCCTGCCCATCCCGCAGCAAGCCGTGGATGACTGGATAAGCCTGCCCGCCGAGCAGCGCCGCGCCTGGTTTGCCAAGGCCGATCTGCGGGCCAGCGCCGCCATGCTGTTGCTCGAACAGGCCGCGCAGCGCCGGCAGTTGTTACTGGCGCAAGACGAACTCAAGCGTCGCTACCTCAGCAGCCGGGCACTGGCCGACGGCAGCAGTGGTGAAGCGGGTAAAACCCTGGAGAAAATCCTCGCCAACAGCGGCTTTCTAAGCCGCCCGGCGGAGCTGCTTGACGGTGGCTACGGCCTGCCGCAGGCCAGCGAATGGCAGAAGCTGCAAGCCGAGAGCGACAGTCGCCAGAAAGAACTTCGCCAGCTTAGCGACGACCTCGACGGCCAAGTGCGCAGCCTGCTCGAACCCCAGCGCCTGGCCGCGCTGGATGCCGGGGACGCCAACCTGAAACTGCTTAGCGAGCACCTGCGCGCGCTGCACAAAGCGTCCGGCGGTCTGGTGCTGCCTTAAGCCTCAGGTGCTTTCGCCATCTTCCGACGGCAAGTGTTCATCCAGATGCAGCCACGGCAAACGCGTGGTGACCCAGATGTGCCGATCAGGTTTGGCCTGGTCGGGGTGGTCGAGGGTGCCGACCGTGATGTCGATGGTTTGCGGGCTGTGCTCGGTATGAAACGTCAGGTGCGCGCCGCAGGTGGGACAAAATGAACGGGTACAGCCGGGCGAAGAAACGAAGCCCTGCGGTGTGCCCTGGGTCCATTCGAAACGCTCCAGCGGCACGGTAAACCAGGTGGTGACCACGGCGCCGCTGGTGCGCCGGCACATGCTGCAATGGCAGTGGGCAACGTCGTTCAATGGCGCGTTGAAGCGGTAGCGCAGCGCGCCGCATTGGCAGCCGCCGGTGTGGATGTCCGTCATGGATGGCTCTCCTCAATGACCGACACGCCGCCCGGTTCGTGTTGCGCCTCGCGCCTGGGCTGCGCAAGATGCCGGCTCGAGCCAATCGGGGAGTGTGTCGTGTTGCAGTTGTGGTTGGCCTTGTGGCCGTTGTTCGCCTTGATCATCGCCGGTTTCGCCCTGCGTCGCCTGCGCTTTGCCGGTGACGAGTTCTGGCCCACGGCGGAACGTCTCAATTACTTCGTTCTCTTTCCAGCCCTGTTGTTCAGCAATTTAGCTACCGCGCCCCTGGGCGATCCGGCGTTACCGCGCCTGGCCTTGGCCGTGCTGCTGGGCTTGGGCGTGGCGTGGGCGGCGCTGCTGCTGTGCAAGCGTTTGCGCAAGTGGACGGCCGCGCGCTTCGGCGCCATCAGCCAGGGCGTGCTGCGGTTCAACACCTATCTGGGACTCGCCGCCGTGGGCAGCTTGTATGGCAAGGAAGGGCTGACGCTTGCCGCCTTGATGCTGGCAATGATGGTGCCGGCCGTGAACCTATTGTCGGTTTGGGCGCTGACGGCGGAGCGGGGCGTTAGCGCGCGCAACTTGCTGCTGCCGATTGTGCGCAATCCGCTGATTCTCGCCTGCGCCGCTGGCGCGCTGGTCAACGTGTTGGGCATTGGCTTGCCCGGTGGCAGCGACCGCCTACTCAACCTGCTGGCCGTCGCCAGTTTGCCGCTTGGCTTGCTCTGCGTCGGCGCGGCCCTGCGCCCGCAAGAGCTGGCCGGCGAGGCGTCGGCGTTGGCGTGGAACTGTGTGGTTCGCTTGCTGCTGATGCCGCTGCTGGCCTTTGCAGTGGCCCGCGCGTTGAGCCTGCCGCCGTTGCCAAGCAGCGTGCTGATCCTGTTTTTTGCCCTGCCTACCGCGCCGACCTCCTACGTGCTCACCCGCCAGCTGGGCGGCGACAGCCAACTCATGGCCGGCATCATCACCCTGCAAACCTTGTTCGCTGCCGTCAGCCTGCTGCTGGTTCTGACCCTGCTCGGTTAAGCCCGCTGCGCATTGAAAGCTGGCTGAAAGTTTCGCCGCTTAGCATCCCACCACCGCCGGCACTCGACCGGCCGCCGGCCGCTGTGTGCGTGCTGGCGAGACTTCCAACAATAAAAATTGGTGATTGCCATGCCCCGCTGCGCTGTTTCTGCACCTGTTCTCCGTCCCCCTCGAGCCTGTCGCTGAGCCCGTCACCCTGACGGCCGCCCGCCACCACGCCCGCTAATGCACGGAGAATTCCTATGTTGACCCTCCTTGGCTTCGCCATGGTCATCACGTTCATGTACCTGATCATGAGCAAACGCCTGTCGGCGCTGATCGCCTTGATCATCATCCCGATCGTTTACGCGCTGGTTGGCGGCTTTGCCGGGCAGATCGGCCCGATGATGCTCGAAGGCATCACCAAGCTCGCGCCCACCGGCGTGATGCTGATGTTCGCCATTCTCTACTTCGCCCTGATGATCGATTCCGGCCTGTTCGACCCGGCCGTGCGCAAGATTCTAAAACTGGTCAAAGGCGACCCGCTGAAAGTGTCAGTGGGCACCGCCGTGCTGGCGCTAGTGGTGTCGATGGATGGCGACGGCGCTACCACTTACATGATCTGCGTAGCCGCCATGCTGCCGCTTTACCAGCGCCTGGGCATGAGCCCACGGATCATGGCCGGTCTGATTATTCTGGCCGGCGGGGTGATGAACATGACCCCGTGGGGCGGACCCACCGCCCGCGCGGCCAGTGCACTGCATGTCGACCCCTCGGATATTTTCGTGCCGATGATTCCGGCCATGGCCGCTGGCGTCCTGGCAATTCTGGCCATCGCCTATTTCTACGGCAAACGCGAGCGTGCGCGCTTGGGTGAACTGCATTTGCCGAGCGACGCCGTGGGCGGCGCCGAGATCAGCGTGTCGCAATTTCCCGACGCACGCCGGCCGAAACTGCTGTGGTTCAACGCCGCGCTGACCGTGGCCTTGATGGTCGCGCTGATTCAAGGCCTGCTGCCGCTGCCGGTGCTGTTTATGCTCGCGTTCGGCATCGCCATGATCGTCAACTACCCCTGCCTGCAGCAGCAAAAAGAGCGCGTAGCGGCTCACTCGGCCAACGTGCTGGCGGTGGTTGGGTTGATTTTCGCGGCGGGTATTTTCACCGGCATTCTTTCTGGAACCGGCATGGTCGACGCCATGTCGAAAAGTTTGCTGGCCGTTATTCCCACCGCCATGGGCCCGTATCTGGCGGTGATCACGGCCGTGGTGAGCATGCCGTTCACGTTCTTTATGTCGAACGACGCCTTCTACTACGGTGTTCTGCCGGTGTTGGCCGAAGCCGCGAGCCACTATGGCATCAGTGCCGTTGAAATGGCCCGGGCTTCAATCGTTGGCCAGCCGGTGCACTTGCTCAGCCCGTTGGTGCCTTCGACCTATTTGTTGGTGGGCCTGGCCGGCATCGAGTTTGGTGACCATCAGCGCTTTACCCTGAAATGGGCAGTTCTGGTTTGCCTGTGTATCCTTGTCGCCGCGCTGCTGATGGGAATTTTCCCAGTGTTTGGCGGCTAGGCATTTTTGTAAGAGCCAGCTTGTTGGCTCCTACAGGGTTTGAACTTCACGTTATGTTGGAAACACGAGGACGCTGTACATGGAATGGCTGACCAGCCCGGAAATCTGGATTGCATTTTTTACCCTGACGGCGCTGGAGATTGTGCTCGGGATCGACAACATCATCATGATTTCGATCTTGGTCAGCCGTATGCCCAAAGACATGCAGCCCAAGACCCGTTTCTTCGGTTTGGCGCTGGCCATGGTCACGCGAATTCTGCTGCTGCTGTCGATCACCTGGGTGATGCGCCTGACCGCTGACCTGTTCAGCATCATGGGTCACGGCTTCTCCGGGCGTGACTTGATTCTGTTCTTCGGTGGCCTGTTTCTGTTGTGGAAAAGCAGCACCGAGATGTACCAGAGCCTGGAAGGTGAAGACGAAACCAACGACGCGCCCAAAGGCATGGGCAGCGGCTTTATCGGCACCATCATTCAGATCGCCATCATCGATATCGTGTTCTCGCTGGACTCGGTTATCACCGCCGTCGGCATGGTGTCCCATGTACCGGTCATGATTGCCGCCATCGTCGTGGCCGTGATGGTGATGATGCTCGCCGCCGGCACCATCAGCGCGTTCATCGACAAGCACCCGTCGCTGAAAATGCTCGCCCTGTCGTTCCTGATCATGGTCGGCACGGTGTTGATTGCCGAAGCCTTTGATGTGCATGCGCCGAAGGGCTACGTGTACTTCGCCATGGCGTTCTCGCTGGCGGTGGAAGCGGTGAACATCAAAATGCGCACCGTGCGTGATCGCAAAAAGAATGAAGCGGTGAAGCTGCGCAAGGATATTCCGGGGCAGTAATGGCCCAGCGGTTGACGTGAAAATCCCCGGTTATGCCGGGGATTTTTTTATCCGTGGTTTTCTTTGTACTGGGCGAGGGCGGGCAGCAATTGCCGGGAAATGGCTTCACGCACGGCCGGTAGCATGACGGCGCCGCTGCCGAGCATTTGCTCGACGAGCTTGCGCAGCGCCAACGCGCGCGGGCCGTCGAGGCCGAGTACAGCGTGCTCGCAGGCCTGTTCCGGCGAAGCGCCGGGCGGCACGGCGAAGCCCAGGGTTTGCAGGCGTTCGCGCAGGTCGTCCTGGTCGATCAGGTCAGCGTGCATCATGGCCGTGGTCCTTGTTGCGGGGGAGGTGGGGTCGATTCTGGTGAGGGGTTGGGCTGGCTTCAAGGGCGATGGCTGTTATATGCATGAAGAGGTCGTTTTCAACTAATTCCCGGTCGTTCGTGATGGGCACAATGGCGGCCAGAGTGTCAGCCTTGATTGGCGGGCGTTGGCTGTTTTGGTTGGGTTTGGTCACCTGATCGAGGTTGTCCGGTTCGACGTTGGCGCTCCCTGTTAGAAGCATTTTGGCCCCCCGTGCTGTGTCGGCTTTTCGGGGGGCTTTTTTTTGGGTGTTGGATAGTCGTTTGGCGCAGGCGGCGGCCCAAATCTCCGTCATTCCCGCGCAGGCGGCGGTCCGACGATTCGGAATCCACAATTTCCAGTCAAGCGCGGTGGCAACACAAACCCCGCGTCATCCTCGCGCACGCGGGGATCCAGAATTTCCAATCAAGTGCGGTGGCAGCACAAACCCCCCGTCATTCCCGCGCAAGCGGGAATCCAGAATCTCCAGTCAAACGTGGTAGCAGCACAAACCTCCGTCATTCCCGCGCAGGCGGCGGTCCCACGATTCGGAATCCAGAATCTCCAGTCAAGCGCGGTAGCGGCACAAACCCCCGTCATCCTCGCGCACGCGGGGATCCAGAATCTCCAGTCGAACGCAGTTGTGGAGGTATTCATTACCGCGTGCGCTGAACGTTCTTGTTTCGCGCCTTACGCGCGAGTCACTTTTGTCATTGCGACAAAAGTAACCAAAAACGCTAGCCCCTACCTTGGCCCTACGCTGCGCTACGGGTGCCCTCGCTCCGTCGCCGCTCCGGGGGCCGGCGAGACGGGCCATCCATGGCCCGACACGCCTTTCGCGGCTCCCGGCCGCTCAACCCCCTACGCGTCGACTCCACTCGGCCTGCGATAAACGGGGCGGGGTGGATCACAAGCGAGATCAAAAGCGGTAGGTCAACATCTCGCGGCTGAAGCCGCTCCTACAAAAGGGTGGTGGCGCTGCTTTGCTTTTTTGTAGGAGCGGCTGGGCGGCATTCCGATTAGCCGCGATGCTTTTGCGCCGGAAGACTGATTATCCGGCCGGCATATTCGGGCTTTTCCATCTCGCCTTGCGCGATCACCAGCCCTTCAATCCTGGCCAATGTCGTGGCGCTAAACGGAGCCGATTTCGGCCCATGGGTGTCCACGTGCAGCAGCATCTGTTCACTCACGGCCACGGCATTTTCCTGGCCTTCGCGGTATAGGCTCAGGTACAGGTGCAGCCGTTTTTGGTCATGCCCGAGCACTTGCAAACGCACCTCTACGGTTTGGTTTTCTTTCACTTCGTGCAGGTAGTTGAGGTGCACTTCCAGGGTGAACAGGCTGCGGCCGCTGGCTTCGCGGGCGCTGGCGTCGAGGCCGAGGGTGTCCATCAGCGCGTCGACGGCCTGGCTGAAGATCAGCAGGTAGTAGGCGTCGCGCAGGTGGCCGTTGTAGTCGACCCAGTCGGCGCCGATGTGGGTGCGAAAAAGGCGGTGTTCCATGGGCGCGGTCCTCAGTCGGCGAAGGCGAAGCCGTGTTTTGTTTTGCAGGTTTTGACGGCCTCCAGCACGGCCATCAGGCAGTCGTCGCGGTAGCGTTCCAGTTCGGCGATGGAGCGTTGGCCTTGCTGGTCGGTGGTGCCGGCAACCACGTCGTCGATGAGTTTTTCGGTCAGCTCGGGGGCGGGCAAGTAGGTCCAGGGCAGTTGCAGGGCCGGGCCGAATTGGGCCATGAAGTGGCGCATGCCGGCGTCGCCACCCGCCAGGGTGTAAGTCAGGAAGGTGCCCATGAAGGACCAGCGCAAACCGGCGCCAAAGCGAATCGCATCGTCGATTTCGCCGGTCGTGGCGACGCCGTCGTTGACCAGGTGCAGGGCTTCGCGCCACAGCGCTTCGAGCAGTCGGTCGGCGATAAAGCCGGGCACTTCTTTGCGTACGTGCAAGGGCCGCATGCCAAGACGTTGGTACACCTCGATGGCGGCCTGAACGGCTGCCGGCGCGGTGTGTTGGCCGCCGACCACTTCCACCAGCGGCAGCAGGTAAACGGGGTTGAACGGGTGGCCGACTACGCAGCGTTCCGGGTGCGTGGCGTCGGCGTAGAAGTCGCTGGGTAACAGGCCAGACGTGGACGAGGCGATCAATGCGTTGGGCTTGGCTGCGGCGCTGATTTTGGCGTGCAGGTCGAGTTTCAGGTCGAGGCGTTCCGGGGCGCTTTCCTGGATGAAGTCGGCGTCGCGCACACAGGCTTCAATGCTGTCGACAACGCGCAATCGCTCCAGGCTCGCGCCTTCTGCCACGCCTTGTTTGACCAGCGCCGGCCAGGCATTGGCGACGCGCTGGCGCAAGGCCGCTTCGGCGCCGGGGGCGGGATCCCAGGCGACTACGTCGAGGCCATGGGCGAGGGCGCGGGCAACCCAGCCGCTGCCGATTACGCCGCTGCCCAGGGCTGCGAAAACCTTGATGTCGGTGATAAAGCTCATAGCCACTCCAGCAGTAGAAAAGTGGGTCAGCCGCGACGGCTGAGGTTCATTTTTGCCCGGCCTTCGGCCGGCGTCAGAATGCGTGCGCCAAGGCGGGTCAGAATTTCGCTGACCCGTTCGACCAGCGCGCCATTACTGGCCAGCACGCCTTTGTCCAGCCACAGGTTGTCTTCCAGCCCAACCCGCACGTTGCCGCCCAGCAGCACGGCTTGTGCGGCCATGGGCATTTGCATCCGGCCGATGCCAAAGCCGGCCCAGGTGCAGTCGGCGGGCAGGTTGTCGACCATGGCTTTCATGGTGGTGGTGTCGGCCGGCGCGCCCCAGGGAATGCCCAGGCACAGTTGGAACAGCGGGTCGTGCAGCAGGCCTTCCTTGATCATCTGTTTGGCGAACCACAGGTGGCCGGTGTCGAAAATTTCCAGTTCGGCTTTCACCCCCAGTTCGGTGATGCGTTTGGCGCCGGCGCGCAGTTGGGCGGGGGTGGAAACGTAGATGGTGTCGCCGTCGCCGAAGTTGAGCGTGCCGCAGTCCAGGGTGCAGATTTCCGGCAGCAGTTCTTCCACATGGGCCAGGCGGGTGAGCGGGCCGACCAAGTCGGTGTTGGGGCCGAATTCCATGGGCGTTTCGCCCGCGCCGATTTCCAGGTCGCCGCCCATGCCGGCGGTGAGGTTGACGATGATGTCTACGTCGGCCTCGCGGATGCGTTCCATCACTTCGCGGTACAGCGCCACATCGCGGCTGAATTTGCCGGTGTCGGGGTCGCGCACGTGGCAGTGCACCACCGTCGCGCCGGCCTTGGCGGCTTCCACGGCAGCGGCGGCAATTTGTTTGGGGGTGATGGGCACCAGATGGCTTTTGCCGGTGGTGTCGCCGGCACCGGTCAGGGCGCAGGTAATGATCACGTCGTGGTTCATGGCATGTCCTTCAACAAGCAGGCAGGGCAAGCCGCTGCGCAGTCACGGTGGGCTGCGCGGCGGTTGGGGAGCGGTCAGGGGTTGGTGCTGAGTTTCAGGTGTTCGCTGGCCGGGCGGCCGTCGAGGGTGGTCACGCCTTCAAGCCAGCGCTGCTGGTCTTGCGGGTGATCCTTGAGCCATTGCTTGGCCGATTCGAGCGGGTCTTTGTGGTCGAGCAAGGGCTGCATCATGCGGCTCTCGTCGGCGGCGGTGAAATGCAGGTTGTTGAGCAGTTTGTCGACGTTCGGGCAGCGGCTGGCGTAGTCCGGCGCGGTAACGGTCCACACCGTTGCGCGGCCTTCGTCCGGGCCGAGGGCGTCCTGGCTGCCGGACAGGTAGGTCATGTCCTGGTTGACGTTCATGGGGTGCGGCGCCCAGCCGAAGAAGACCACGGCTTCCTTGCGTTTTACCGCACGGCTGACGGCGGACAACATGCCGGCTTCGCTGGATTCCACCAACTGGAATTTGCCCAGGCCGAACTGGTTTTTGGCGATCATTTCCTTGATCTGCGTGTTAGCGCCTGAGCCCGGTTCGATGCCGTAGATTTTCCCGCCCAGCTCCTTCTCGAACGTGGCGATATCGGCGAAGGTTTTCAGGCCTTTGTCGGCCAGGTAGGTGGGGACGGCGAGGGTGGCGCGGGCGTCGTCGAGGCTGGGTTTGTCGAGCACACGCACCTGCTTGGCCTCGATAAACGGCGTGATGGTGCGGGTCATGATCGGGTTCCAGTAGCCGAGGAACAGGTCCAGGCGTTTGTCGCGGATGCCGGCGAAAATGATTTGCTGCGAGGCGCTGGTTTGCTTGGTTTCATAGCCCAGGCCGTCGAGCAGCACTTGGGTCATGGCGCTGGTGGCGATCACGTCGGTCCAGTTGACCACGCCCAGGCGCACGTTCTTGCAGGAGGCCGGGTCGGCGGCGAAAGCGGTCTGGCTGGCGAGCACTAACAAACAGCAACTGAGTACGGTCTTCATCGGTGTTCCTCATGTGGCTGATTTCTCGCCAGCGCGGTGCTGACGGGAATACTTGTTGTCGAGTGGAGCCAGCGATGCCTTGCCAGCTGTGGGCCAAATTACCGGCAGCGCTGGCGGCAAAATCACACGGTAGCGACCCGCATTTGTACTCAGGCGACCTGCTGCATTGCCAACGCCACCGCAACGGCGTAAGCCACGACTATTCCCTTGCCGAGCCGTGTCATGCCTTCGACTCCAGTTACTGAAGACTTCTGGTTTCTGCTGCTGCCGGGCTTTTCCATGCTCGGCTTTCTGTCGGCGGTGGAGCCGTTGCGCGTGGCCAACCGTTTTCAGGCCGATTTGTACCGGTGGCAGGTGATGAGTCTGGACGGCGGGCCGGTATTGGCCAGCAATGGCATGTCGATCAACGCCGACAGCGGCCTGGCGCCGCTCGCGCGTACTGCGCGGCTGCTGCTGGTGGCCGGTTTTGAGCCGTTGCAGGCCTACAGCCCGGCGCTGGCGCGGTGGCTAAAACGCCTGGATGGCGAGGGCGTTACGCTTGGCGGCATCGACACCGGCGCCGTGGTATTGGCCGAAGCCGGCCTGCTCGACGGCCACACCGTGACGCTGCATTGGGAGGCGCTGGACGCCTTCAAGGAGTCGTACCCACGCCTGCACGTGACCCAGGAATTATTCGAAGTGGACCGCTCGCGCATCACCTGCGCCGGCGGCACGGCGTCGATTGATCTGATGCTCGACCTGATCGCCCAGGCCCACGGCGCCGAGCTGGCGGTGCAGGTGTCGGAGCAGTTTGTGCTCAGCCGCATTCGTCCGCGTCAGGACCACCAGCGCATGGAAATCGCCACGCGCTACGGCATCAGTAACCGCAAGCTGGTGCAGGTGATTGGCGATATGGAGCGACACACCGAACCGCCGCTCGACACCCTGGAATTGGCCGAGCGCATTCAGGTGACGCGGCGGCAATTGGAGCGCTTGTTTCGCTTGTACCTCAACGACACGCCGTCGAATTTCTACCTGCGCCTGCGCCTGGAAAAAGCCCGGCAACTGCTGCGCCAGACCGACATGAGCGTGTTGGAAATCAGCCTGGCGTGCGGCTTCGAATCGCAGTCGTATTTCTCCCGCTGCTACCGCACGCGCTTCGCCTGTTGCCCGCGTGAAGACAGGCACCCGGTGCCTGCACGTTCACGCAAAACCCTGGCGCCGCTGCTGGGCTGAGGCGCCTGTTAAAACACCTCGTTGGGCTGCACGATGCCGTGCTTTTTCATCTTGCGGTAAAGCGTCGAGCGCGAGATGCCAAAGCTCTCGGCGGCGGCAGTGATGTTCCATTGATGCCGGCGCAAGGTGGCATACAAATGCCGCACCTCATCGCCCTCCAGTTGCTCGGCGAGGTTGTTGCTGACCGGCGCGGCGACCGGCATGGGCGCGGCGACAATTGCCCCTTGCAGCTCGGCGGGCAGGCAATCGCTGTCGATCACGCCGTCTTCGGCCAGGGCCACGGCGTAGCGCAGGCAGTTGAGCAACTGACGGATATTTCCCGGCCAGGCGTAGCCGAGTAAACGCGCCCGTGCCTGTTCATCCAGTCGCAGCCCTTGAGCGCCCGGCTGCGCCGCCAACAGGTGCTCGATCAGTTGCTCGCGGTCGCTGCGTTCGCGCAAGGCGGGCAAGTGCAAGGTCATGCCGCTCAAGCGGTAGAACAGATCTTCGCGAAACTGCTTGGCGCTGATCATGTTGGCCAGATGCTGGTGAGTGGCAGACACCACTTGCACATCCAGGCCGACCGGCGTTTCGGCACCCAGTGGGGTGATCTCGCGCTCAGCCAATACGCGCAATAAACGGGTTTGCAGGTGCGCCGGCATGTCGCCAATTTCATCGAGAAACAGCGTGCCGCCGTTGGCCAATTCCAGCTTGCCCTTCATGCCTTTTTTGTTGGCGCCGGTGAAGCTGCCGCTGCGGTAGCCGAACAGCTCGCTCTCGATCAGGGTTTCGGGAATGGCCGCGCAATTGAGCGCCACGAACGGACCGTTACGCCGCGCGCTGGCCTGGTGAATGGCGCGGGCAAAGGCTTCTTTGCCGGTGCCGGTTTCGCCGGTAATCAGCACGGCAATGCCTTTGTCGAGCACCTTGCGGATGCGCCGCACACCTTGTTGAAGCAGCGGGTCGTTGCCGCCCAGTTGATCGAGTTGCGGGTGCTGCTGGGCGCTGGGGCGCGGCGCAATTGGCGTGACGGTGGCCGGGCTGCCCTGCGCTGGCACACGGCCGACGGGAATGCGCAGGCCGACGTCCACCAGCGCTTCGTCCACCAGCGCACGCATTTGCACGCCCCGGGCGCCGCCGCTGGTCATGCTCAATAATTCGTCGACGCTGGCGGGCAGCAGCGTGTCGATGCGCCGGCTCAGCAGCGCCTGGTTCTGGGACTGGTCGTAAGCGACAAACGCCGCACGGTTGGCGCCGATGATGCGGCCGCCTTCGTCGATGGCCAGCAACTGCTCGTTGGCTAGGTCGGTGACGTCGTCGCGCGGTTTGATCGCCAGGGTCAGGCAGTCGCGGTAGCGCTGGCGAAAGTGCGCGTTCTCGATCAGGCGCGCATACATGATCACCAGTTGCAGCGTCAGGTACTGCGCTTCTTTTGGGCCGTCGCTGTTCAGGCTGGTGGCGTTCAGGCAGCCGCGCAGTGCGCCTTGGGCGTCGAAAATCGGCGCCACCGAACAGCTCAGGCGAAAGTTCGAGGTGAGGAAATGTTCTTCCCGGTGAATGGTCATCGCTTGCTCGGCCGCCAGGGCGGTGCCGATGCCGTTGGTGCCCGCTACGGACTCATCCCAACGGGCGCCGACGATCAGCCCCGACTGGGTGTACAGGTCGCGCTGATGAGGCAACCGCGAGTCGAGGGTGATGCCTTTTTCATCGCTCAGTAATACCGCGAAGCCGGCTTGCACCACCCGCTTGGCCAGGCCGCTGACGCCCTGGCTGGCAATGGCCAGGTACTCCTGATGTTGCTGCTGGTGCTGGCGAATTTCTTCGGCGGTGAGAATGTGTTTGACGTTTACCGCACGGGGGTTGAGTTGGTGCTGGTTAACGCTGCGGTACCAGGATTGCGCGATAACGCCGTCGGGGCGAATACCGCGTTCGGGGAAGTTTTCGCTGACGAAAGCGGCCAGCTCACTGGCGCTGGTTTCCACGGCATGCAAAGGCATAGCAGGACTCCCGATGGCCGATGTCGTGGGGCGAATCGGCCTCTTGTTCTTGTGATGAATCGGCGCCGGAATGTCGTGCTTAAGAGCAGGGCAGACGCTGCGCAGGTGACACAACCATAGCCTGATGGGTCGCCGCTTGCAGTCATCCTTCCGTCGCATGCAGAGGTTGCAGCAAGCGACATGCCCAAAGCCCCGCGCCTGGCTAAGAGGCCCGAGCCAGCGCGGCGCAAGGCGTGCGGGGCGGTTGCAGAGGGTGCGTCGGGAGTGACACACCTGTCGCAGCGCGCTGAATCATCTGTTGCAGCCTCGCACCGGGTATTACTCAATCGCCTCGTAAGGCAAGCCCACATAGTTTTCGGCGATGGTCTTGCGTCCCGCCTCGGAGCTTACGAAGTAATCCAGCTCGGTTTGCTGCATGCGCAGGCTGAACGCATCGGTGTCGGGAAAACGGTGCAGCATCGAGGTCATCCACCAGGAAAAGCGCTCGGCTTTCCACACCCGGCGCAGGCAAATTTCCGAGTATTTTTCGAGCAAATCGGTGCGGCCTTCGCCATACACTTTGAGCAGAATGCGGTACAGCGTGCTGACGTCGCTGGCCGCCAGGTTCAAGCCCTTGGCGCCGGTCGGCGGCACGATGTGCGCGGCGTCGCCAAGCAGGAACAGGCGGCCGTATTGCATGGGCTCGACGACAAAACTGCGCAGCGGCGCGATGCTTTTCTCGATTGAGGGGCCGGTCACCAAGCGCGCGGCTACCGGAGCGGGAAGGCGAAGTTTGAGTTCGTCCCAGAAGCGCTCGTCAGACCAGTCTTCAACCTGCTCATCGGCGCCCACTTGCACGTAATAACGGGTGCGGGTGGGCGAGCGCATGCTGCACAGGGCAAAGCCGCGTTCGTGGTTGGCGTAGATCAGTTCTTCGTTTACGGGCGGCGTATCGGCCAGGATGCCCAGCCAGCCGAACGGGTAAATTCGCTCGAATTCCTTGAGCACGCCGGCGGGAATGGACTGACGCGAGACGCCGTGAAAACCGTCGCAACCGGCGATGTAGTCGCAGTCCAGGCGCAAGGTTTCGCCGTTGTGTTCGAAGGTGACGTAGGGCTGGGCGCTTTTCATATCGTGCGGCTGCACGTTGCTGGCGCTGTAGAACGTCTGCGCGCCGGCTGCCTGGCGGGCCTGCATGAGGTCGCGGGTCACTTCGGTCTGGCCGTACACCATCACGGTTTTGCCGCCGGTCAGGCCTTTGAGGTCGATGTGTTCGCTGCGCCCGTCGAAGGCCAGTTCGAAACCGTCGTGAACCAGGCCTTCGGCGTCCATGCGCTCGTTGACGCCGGCTTCGCGCAGCAGGTCGACCATGCCTTGTTCGAGCACGCCGGCGCGGATGCGGCCGAGGATGTAATCGGGGGTTTGGCGTTCGATGATGACGTTGGCGATGCCGGCTTTGTGCAGCAACTGGCCGAGCAACAAACCGGACGGGCCGGCACCGATAATTGCGATCTGGGTTTTCATGGGCGTTGTCCTGTGCAGCTCTGCGGTGGGCGAGAGCACTTAGTTGTTTTTATGACTCCTGTATTTTTTGTGGTTAAAGGCTGGCCGGGAAGGCAATATCGGATCGCGTTTCTGTACTTTTCGTGGGTGATGGTTGTGCTAAAATCTGCTGAAAATGCGGTTCCGGTGTTCAAGTTGTATGGCGAAACGGCGGCCTGGCCGACGCCGGATCTGATTCATTGCGAGACCATTCCGGCGCGCAGCCGGTTGCACCACTGGGAAATCAAACCGCACCGCCACGGCGACCTGGTGCAGCTGTTGTATGTGCAATCCGGGCAGGCGCAGTTGCAGATCGAGGGCTCGCTGACCGAGGTGCTCAGCAGTTCGGTACAAGTGGTGCCGGCGTTGTGCGTACACGGCTTTCGCTTTTCCGACGATGTGCAGGGCTACATTCTGAGCCTGGCGCAACCCTTGGCTGAACAACTGGCCGCCACGCTGGAAAGCCAGGTGCTGCGACAGCCCGCCTGCTTCGCCATCGACCGCGAGGGCGGCAGTGAGGGGCGGTATCTGGACGCGCTGTTCGAGTCGATAGCCGCCGAGTACGACCAGCAGCAAAGCGGCCGTGATGTGATGTTGCAGTCTTTGATCAGCGTATTGCTGGTGTCGCTCGGCCGCCGCGCCCAGGCGCAATCGCTGGCGCACGGGCCGGACCGGGGGCGCGAGCATGTGGACGCTTTCACCCGTTTGCTCGAAGCCCATTACCGCGAACACCTGCCGATTGAGCATTACGCCAGCGCCCTGAACATCAGCACCGCCCACCTGAATGCGCTGTGCCGACGTTTGGCCGGGCAATCGGCGTTGCAGATGATCAATCAGCGACTACTTTTAGAAGCCAAACGCTGCCTGGTTTACAGCGCCATGACCGTTAATCAGGTCTCTGACCGTTTGGGGTTTTCCGATCCTGCTTATTTTTCGCGCTTCTTCAAGCGCGGCACAGGGCTGTCGCCCAAAGGCTTTCGGATTCAGCGCTAGCGCAGGCAGCGACGCCTTGCTAGCTTCAATGGTGTGGCCCATACGCGGTGTCGGTACGCGGAAAAAACTTTGCCTATGCTGTCCTTACACGCCGTTTAACTGAGAGTGAGCTCATGGATATAGAAACGCTGTTTGCCGACCTGCACGCTCTGCCGAGCATTCCCAAGGTGGCGCTGGAACTGATTCAGCAATTTGACAGCCCCTCGTCCAGCCTGGACGCCGTGGCGCGCAATATCTCTCTGGACCCGGTGATCGCTGCGAAGGTGCTGCGTTTGGCGAACTCCTCGCGCTACCGCGGCGCACGCGAGTCCACCAGCATCGAAGACGCCGCCTCGCGCCTGGGCTTCAACACCTTGCGCACCTTGGTCATGGCCTCGGCGGTAACGGGCGCCTTTAAAGCCGACGCCACGTTTGATCTCAAAGGCTTCTGGATTCACAGCTTTCAGGTCGCCAGTATCAGCCGTTTGTTGGCCAAACAGGCCGGCCAGGATGCCGACACCGCCTTCACCTGCGGCATGATGCACAACATCGGCGAGCTGCTGATTCAAACCGGCGCGCCGCAATACGCACCGCAACTGAACAACAGCAAACACGCCAACGCCGCTGGCCGCGCGGCCAATGAAACCTTGCAGTTAGGGTTCGGCTACCCGGAAGTGGGCGCCGAACTGGCGCGTCGCTGGCAGCTGCCGAAACTGATTCAGACCGCCATTGCCCTGCAGGGCAATCCGCAACAGGCGCCAGCCGACCAACCCCTGGCGAAAACCCTGGCGCAAGCTGTGCTGATTGCCGAAGCGATGAAAGCCCATGGCGGCGCCACCGAGGAAGCCAAAGCCTCGTTGAGCGGGCCATTGGTGGAAGAGCTGGATCTGGACGCCGTGTTTGCCGCATTGCCCGCCGTGCTGGAAGCGGACAAGGCGTTTGCGGAGTTGCTTGGGTAACGATCAACAGCATCGCGGCTGAAGTCGCTCCTACAAACCACCGCGTCCACCGTCGGCAACCGACACCGCTGCACTTCCCACCACGTTGGCAATAACCGCCGCACGGCCGCTTGGCTGAAGCGGTCGTCCATCAAATACACCACGCCACTGTCTTGCTGGGTGCGGATCACGCGGCCCGCGGCCTGCACCACTTTCTGCAAACCGGGATACAGGTAGGTGTAGTCGTAGCCGCTGCCGAACATCGCTTGCATGCGTTGCTTGATCTGCTCGTTGATCGGGTTGATTTGCGGCAGCCCGAGGGTGGCGATAAAGGCGCCGATCAGGCGATTGCCTGGCAGGTCGATGCCTTCGCCAAAAGCGCCGCCCAGCACTGCAAAGCCGATGCCCTGGCCGTCGGCGTGGAAACGGTCGAGAAAATGTTGGCGTTCGGCTTCGTCCATTTGCCGCGATTGCACCCAGATCGGCACCAGCGGGTGCGCGGCGATAAATTCATCGCGCACTTGTTCCAGGTAGGCGTAGCTGCTGAAAAACGCCAGATAGTTGCCCGGCCGTTCGGCAAACTGGCGGGCCATCAGCGCGCTGATTGGCGCCAGGGAACGCTCTCGGTCGACATAACGGGTCGACAGGTTGCTCACCGCCTGCACGTGCAATTGCTCGGCCAGAAACGGTGATTCCACGTCCAGCCAGGGCGTTTGTTCCGGCAGGCCGAGCAGGTCGGCATAGTAATTGGCGGGACTCAACGTGGCGGAGAACAGCGTGCAGCTGTGGGCCGCTGCCAGTCGCGGGGCGAGAAACGGCGCGGGCACCACGTTGCGAATGCACAGGGTCGATTGCGCGGTACCACCAGGGCCGAGGTGGCGGCTGATGTCGAACAACGAGTGCGGGCCGAACACTTCCGCAAGGCGGCAGAACAGCATGGCGTCGAGGTAGAAGTGCAGCAGCTCGGCTTCGTTGCCGGTGGGCTGGTCGGTGAGGTGATCGGTGATCGCGCTCACGGCTTTTTGCAGGGCCATGATGAACAGGTCCGGCGCGGCCGGGTACACCTGATACAGCGCTTCCTGGTCTTTGTGCAGTTGGTTCCAGTGACGGTTTACCCGGTCCAGCACGCTCTTCAGGGCTTTGGGCGCCAGGCCGCGCATGGTCTTGAAGCGCGCTTGCTGCAGCTCGGCGCTGTACATGCCGCGCCCGCGCTCCACCAGGTTGTGGGCTTCATCGACCAGCAGCGTCACTTTCCATTCGTTGAGCTGGGTAAGGCCGTAGAGCAGGGCGGTCATGTCGAAGTAATAGTTGTAGTCGCCGACCACCACGTCGCTCCAACGACACAGTTCCTGGCTCAGGTAGTACGGGCAAATGCCGTGCGCCAGGGCCACGTCGCGCACGGCGTTCTGGTTCAACCACTGGCTGTCGAGGGCGGCCTTGCGCGCGGCGGGCAGGCGGTCGTAGAAGCCTTTGGCCAACGGACAGGAATCGCCGTGGCAGGCTTTGTCGGGGTGCTCGCAGGCTTTATCGCGCGCGACGTGTTCGAGCACGCGCAGGGCGATTTTCGGTTCCTGGGCGCGCAGGGTTTCGAGCGCATCGAGGGCCAATCGCCGGCCCGGTGTTTTCGCGGTGAGGAAAAACAGGCGATCAAGCTTCTGCTCGGGAAAGGCCTTTAGCTGCGGGAACAGCGTGCCGATGGTTTTGCCAATGCCGGTGGTGGCCTGGGCCATCAGGCTGTGGCCGTCACGGGCGGCGCGGTACACCGCTTCCGCTAACTGGCGCTGGCCGCTGCGAAACGTGGCGTGGGGAAAACGCAGATGGCCGAGGCTGTCGTCACGCTCGATACGGTGCGCCTGCTCCTGCTTGGCCCAAGTAATAAAGCGCTGACAATGCAGCTCGAAAAACGCCTGCAATGCGCTGGCACTGAAGGTTTCGCGGAAGCTGGTTTCCTTGTGGGTGAGCACATTGAAATAAACCACGGCGAGGTCGACTTCTTCCAGCTCGTACTCGCGGCACAGCAAGGCGCCGTACACCTTCACCTGCGCCCAGTGCAGCAGCCGGTGGTTGTCTGGAATGCGCGAGATGTCGCCGCGGTGGGTTTTGATTTCTTCCAGCAGGTTCTCGTCCGGGTTGTAGCCATCGGCGCGGCCGCGTACCAGCAAGCCTTCGTACTCGCCGCTCAGCGGCAGCTCGGCGATGTAACCCGAGCCGCGCCGGGCGACCACGCTCATGTGCCCGGCGATGCCTTCCTGGGCCGTGGGCGAGGGGGTGAAGCGCAAGTCGAGGTCGCCTTGTTTGGCGGTGAACTCGCAGAGGGCGCGCACGGCCACCTGATAAATCACGCCTCACTCCATTGCACGTAGCAAACGTCCACCGGCATACCGTGTTCGGCGCAGAACGCCAGCCAGCGCTTTTGATTGTCTTGCAGGCGGTCGCCGGGGCCTTTCACTTCGATCATGCGGTAGCGCTGTTCGGCGGGCCAGAACTGGATCAGGTCGGGCATGCCGGCGCGGTTGGCTTTGATGTCGCCCAGCAAGCGCTGAAACCAAGCGCGCAGGTGCGCCGCGGGCAGGCAGAGCAGGGCATGGTCCAGCAGTTCTTCGCTGAGCAGGCCCCAATACACGAAGGGCGACTGAATGCCGAATTTTTCCGCGTAGGTAGCACGAATGCGTTGCTGGTAAGCGTCGCTGTTCAAGGCGTCGAGGCAATCAGCAAACTGTGCGGCGCGGCGTTGGCTGAAGTCGGCGCGCAGCAAGTCCACGGGCCCTGCATGAAACGGGTGGAAAAACGCGCCCGGCAGCGGCGCATAAATCGCCGGCCAGCAAAGCAAGCCGAACAGGCTGCAAATCAGCGCGTTCTCCACGTAATACACCGGTGCGCCGTCTTCGCTCAGGTGCAACTGCACACGCTGTTCGACGCTGAAGTCGGGGTGGAACGGCAGGCTCAGTTCGATCAGCCCGGCGTCCACCTTCGCCGGTCGGCTGGCTTTGGCCAGGCCCAACTGCCGGTTCAAGCGGGTAAGGGCGCGGCCCACCAGTTGCGCCTCGGCATCGTTGACCGGCGCGGCGGCGGCTTGCTGCGCCAGGGCATACGCCTGCTCGAACTGGCTGAGGCGCTCGAGCACGCGAATCTGCCGCTGCCGCGCCTGCGGGTAGCCGCTGACGCCATACAGCCCCAAGGCGTGTTCAAGCTCGCCGAGGCGTTCCAAGTGCTGGCCAATGCGAAACAGCAATTTGCCGCGTCGCTCCAGCAGCAGCGGGTTGTCGGTGTGCACCTGGGCAATGTGCTCGATCACCTCGGTCAGCGGCTCGCCCGCTTCAAAGCGCTGGCGGCAATTCCACAGGTGGATATAGGTGTCGACGTCGTCACGCCGCGTGAACCCGCGAGACTCGGCGCTGAGCTCAACCTGTTCGTAACGGAAAATGCCTAGGTCTGAGAGCACGAACTCCACCCAGTCCTGATGCAGATTGCCGAAGAACATCAGACGCAGGCGGTCGATCAGTTCGCCAATGGCCAGGGTTAACAAGGGATCGTCCAGCGCCGGGCACCACTGACTGAACGGGCGCGCGCCGGGCAAGTGCTCTTCGAGCTGCTCCAGCAGTTGCGGTTTGTTGGCCGTGCGGGTGAGCAGCAACGTGCCGAAGTGGTTAAGCACTTCGTCTTTGCGCAGGTACGCGAACAGCTCGGCGAGGCTCAACGCATGTTCGTTATGCACCCAACCACAGGCCAGCAGCGGCTCGGCGGCCTGGCGCGGACAGCCGATTTCTTCATAGCTGAGCTTGCTGGCGCGAAAGTGCGGCCCTTTGCGCATGATCATGCGTGTAAGCAGCGCTTGCGAGGGCAACGGTAACTCGACAAACACGCGCACGAAGGCCGCCTCGTCGGCGCTGAGCAGGTCGCTGTAGCGCGCAGCAAGCCATGCCAGCGCTTTATGAAAGTTGGCCAGGTAGTAGAAACGGGGATCGTCGAGGGAGTGCATCGGTACGCCAAACCACTGTGTGCATGTACAGATACCAGCGCTCGGGCGCGCTGGCAAATACAAATAGATCGGTGGCTTGGCGAGAGCGGTGGCGGTTAGTTGTAGGTGATGGTGATCACTGGGTTGTCGAGATCGGTTTGGCTGCCGTCGAGCGAGCCGACCTGGGTTGTAAAGGCTGGGGCACCGCGCGAGCAGGCGTCGTTTGCCGGGCGGGTAATGACCTGGACGTTGCTTGCCGTTGCAGTGGGCTCGGCGCTGACCGTACAGGCGGCTTCGACGATCTGGCCTTCGAAGCGGATGGTGCCGCCGTCGGCAAGGGCGGGTAGGGCGGTGAACAGGGAAAATAGCAAGACGAGGCGTGCGGGCATGGCGGTGGCTCCGTGGGCTGATGGCGCACGGGCAAGTTAAGAGGGGTTTGAAGGTCGGTGCCAGATGGGGATGTTTGTTTTGTGGGAAGGGTCTTGGAATGATTATTTTCCTACAGGTGTAGGACCTGTCTCTTATACACATCTCCGAGCCCACGAGACGAAGCGGCACATCGCGTATGCCGTCTT